>DATBJH010000019.1:0-105991 GCA_036556505.1 Gemmatimonadales bacterium | reverse complement strand
AAGGGGGTCGGGCGGTCGGGCGCTCGGGCGGACGGGCGGTCGGGCGGTCGGGCGGTCGGGCGGTCGGGCGGTCCGAGCATATCCTGTTATGCCGGCGAAGCAAGAGATCTTTCCCGTCATCGAAGGCTTGAATGACCTGATCGCTTGCGATGCTCAGAATGAGCCACTCCGACCGCCCGACCGCCTGACCGCCCGCCCGCTACTGCCCGCTCCGCGCCTTCCGCACCTCTTCCGTGAGCCGCGGCACGATCTCGAACAGGTCGCCCACGATGCCGTAGTCCGCGATCTTGAAGATCGGCGCGTCCTTGTCCTTGTTGATAGCGACGATCGTCTTCGAAGTGCGCATCCCGGCCAGGTGCTGAATCGCGCCGGAGATACCGAGCGCCACGTAGAGGTCGGGGCTGACGTTCCGTCCCGTCTGCCCGATCTGATCGGTGGCCGGCCGCCAGCCGTCGTCGGTGACGGCGCGAGTCGCGCCCACTGCGGCGTTGCCGAACGCGTCGGCCAGCTCCTCCACCAGCTTGAAATTCTCAGCCGCGCGGAGCCCGCGGCCACCGCTCACGATCACCGGCGCTTCACCCAGATCGAGCCGTGCACCGGTGCGCTGCGTCATCTCGGTGACCATCACCCGAGTGGAGGCGGGATCGATCGCCGGCTTCCCCTGCTCCACCCGCGGCGTGCGCGGCTGCTCGGCCGGCGTGATCGCGCCGGGCCGGAGCGACACCAGCGCCGGCGAGCCCACCAGTCGCAGCGTGAGGATCACCTTGCCGGTATACCCGGGATGCCGGGCAACCATCGCGTCCCCCTGGAGCTCGAAATCGGTGACGTCCGAGGCCAGGCTCATGCCGAGGGCGGCCGCCGTGCGCGGCGCCAGGTCGCGGCCCTGGGCAGAAGCCGGAAAGAACGCGGCGCGGTACGCACCTCCGCGCAAACGCTCAGCCGCAGTCGCCGCATACGCCTCCGGGTTGTACCGGGCGAGTCCGGAATCTTCCACCACCAAGACCAGGTCCGCGCCATAGCGGCCGAGCTCCTGGGCCTTGGCCGCGATCCCGGGCGCGCCCATCAGAAGGGCGTGCACCTCACCCCCTCCGGACGCATCGGCCGCGCGCCGCGCGGCGGTCACCGTCTCGAAGGCCACCTTTCGAAGGTTGCCGTCCCGCGACTCGGCGAATGCGAAGGTGGTGGCCATCAGAGCACCTTCGCTTCCGTGTGGAGCAACCGCACCAGCTCGGGCACCGCGTCGGCTCCCTCGCCCACGATCCGGCCCCCGCTACGCTCCGGCGGCAGGGCCATCGATTCCACCGTCAGGCGCACCTCGCCGAGCTGGGCCGGCCGGACGTCGAGCGGCTTCTTCTTCGCCGCCATGATGCCCTTGAGCGTGGCGAGACGCGGACGCGAGATGCCCTCGTCGATCGTGAGCACGGCGGGGAGCGGGAACGATATCGTCTCGGACGCGCCTTCGAGGTCGCGCCCCGCGATGCCCCGTCCGTCGCCGAGCTCGAGGTGGGAGATGGCGGTGACAGTGGGAAGGTCGAGCAGGTGGGCCGTCATGGCGCCGACGCTGCCGCTGGCCGTGTCGGTGGCCATGCGCCCGAAAAGGATCAGGTCGTAGACGCCGCCCTTCAGCTCCGCCGCGAGCGCCACCGCGATGGCCGCGCCGTCGAAGGGAACGTCGTCGGCCTTGAGCTGGACGGCGCGGGTGGCGCCCATGGCGAGCGCCTTTCGCAGGGTCTCCTGCACCCCGTCGGGGCCGAGGCTGATCGCCACGACCTCACCGCTCCCGGCCTTCTCTACCAGCTGAAGCGCGACTTCGAGGGCATACCCGTCGAAGTCACTGATCTCGTACTTGAGCCCACCCGGGTCCAGCGACTTCCGGTCACCCGCGATGGAGAACCTGAGCTCCATCTCCGGCACCCGCTTGAGACACACTGCGATCTTCAACGCACGCTCCCGGCCTCGGTCCTCGGCTGCCCTGCAAACTGGCCGCAAAGCTAGTCGGGGCTCGCCTGCTTGTCACCCTGAGCGTAGCGAAGGGGGCATGCCCGTGCCCATGCCCCCTTCGCGATGCTCAGGGCGAACACAAGGGACCGCTCAATCGACGTCCCCCACACCCCCTGGTGCCCGCGCACCGCCCAACGACGCCCGCACGACGAGCCGGAACATCCGCTCCGAACCGGGCGAGAGGAAGCGCTCCACGGTCGGCCCGGCGGGGTTTCCCTGGTTGACGTTGAAGGTGCCGAAGCTGGCATACCGATTCTGGAACACGTTGGTGACCACGCCGCTGACCTCCCAGCGGTCGAGCTCGACTCCCAGGCGAGCGTCGGTCACGACATAGTCGTCCAGCTTGTCCGTGACGTTCGCCTCGTCGCCGCGGAGCCACTGCGTCCCGGTGTACCGCGCGTCCGCGCCGACGTAGAAGTACCGGCCTACCCTCACCGTCGCCCCACCCTTGAGCATGTGATCCGGCACCAGCGGGAAGTGGTCGCCCGCGACCACTTCGTTATCGGTAGGGAAGGGATTGATGACCTCGTCCTCGCCCTCCTCCTCCAGCGAGCGGATGCTGAAGATCTCAGCCGGGCTCTCGAACGTGGCCCGGGTATAGCCGTAGTTCAGGTAGGCCGAGTGCCCTCCAGGAAAGCGATACGCGGCGCCGAGCTCGACGCCGACGCGGCGGGTCTTGTCGAGGTTGATGAAGAATCCATCGATCGTGCCGCCCTCCGGCTCCTCCTCGCCGAATGGAGTGAGGAAGATGTCGTTGCTCACGTCCATGTGGTACACCGAGCCCTGCAGCACCAGACTCTCGGTCGCGTAGTTGAAGCCCGCCTCGATCGTCGTCGCCTTCACCGGATCGAGTGGCGGGTCGTCACCGAGCGCGAACGGCAGCGGGCAAGGCGCCTCGGGGTCCGCGCACGCATTCTCGATGACCGCCGGCGATCGGAAGCTCTTGCCCCAGGACGCGAACACCGAGGCGCCGGGCGCAATCGCGACGCTGACGCCGAGTCGCGGGTTTATCTGGTCGTAGGTGCCGACGGTATCGGCCGAAGGGTCGAGGAGGTTCTCGAACGGAATGCGCACGTAGTCGTAGCGCGCGCCCGCGGAAAAGGTGAACGGGCCGGTCGTCAGGTCGGCCAGCAGGAAGGGCGCAACGTCCCAGATCGGGCTCCGCACCTGCGTCGTCAACGACCGGTCGCCCCCGAACTTCACCGAATCGGCGAAGATGTCGATGTCCACCTGGTTGACGCTGCCGTCCACGCCGCCCCGCAGATTGAGGGTCACGTCGTCGCTCAGCAGGGTGGCCCAGCGGTAGTCGCCCGTATAGCCGAAGGTCGTGTTGTAGGAAATGCCGAACACGTCGGGGTCGACGGGTTGATTGGCGTTGAACCGCTCGGCGCGATGGCGGCGGAAGTACAGTGTGGCCGAGGCACGGCCCCGGCCGAGCTGGGTGTAGCCCTGGAGGGAGCCCTGGTAGGCCCAGAGGTCCTCGTAGTCGTTGGCGCTGAGATTGGAGTCGGGACTGGTCTCGAAGATGGACTCCGGCAGCGAGCCCGCGGTGTGCACCAGTGAATTGGCGTACATCCCCTGGAATCGGATGCCGCGGGTCTCTCCCAGCTTCCCCAGGTTCACGAAGCCGCTGTATTCCTCGGCGCCGGTCACATCGCGCCAACCGTCCTCCGTGTTGTAGTTCCCACCTACGTACCAGTCCACACCTCCTCTGGTCAGACCGGAGACGTTCGTCTCGCCGCGGAAGGTACCGAAGCTCCCGCCGGAGAGCTCGACCGTGCCGCGGGCGGGGCCGGTGCCGCGGGCCGTGACCAGGTTGATTGCGCCTCCCAGCGCGTTCCGGCCCAGCAGCGAGCCGTTGCCCGAGAGCACCTCGATGCGCTGGATATGGTCCATCGGGAGGAGATCGAAGTTGACCTGCGAGGCCTCCGGCTCGTTCATCCGCACACCGTCGAGGAACACCGCGACTCCCTGGGGCAGACCCACGACCGGCGAGGAGTAGAATCCGCGGGAGGAGATGTTGAGCTTGTAGGGGCTGCCCAGATCGTCGTAGGTGGAAAACCCCGGGACCTGCCGGACGGCGTCTGAAAGCACCCGGGGCTCGTAGGCGTCCACGTCCTCCGCCCCGAGCGTGGTGACCCGCGCGGGAACGCCGGAGCCCACCGTCGGGCCCGCGTCCGGCCGGATGGTCCCCACTACCTCGATCGGCGGCAGCGCGAAGGCGCCCGTGTCCGCCGCCGTCGTATCAGGCACCTGGGCGCGCGCGGTGCCGGCGACGAACAGTCCGGCGGTCACGAGCAGGCTCGCGAGTTTCATCCGAACTCCTCGAGGGGGCTGCGGGTGGGGAAGCTAGCGGAGGGGGAATCCCGCCGTTCCGGCTCCCTCGCCGGCACGGCGCTCGTAGATCGCGGCCATCACCACGCGGTCCGGCGGGACACCGATCACGACCAGCCCGTCGTCGGCCGGCCCGCCGCCGTCGAAGTCGAGGCAGCAATGCTCGATGGTCACCAGACCCTTGGTGGCAGCCCGGTACATGGCCGGGCTGGCTCCGCGGTCCAGGCGGACTACATCGCGCTCGGTGAAGGTGCCGGAGCGGTCGAGATCCTCGTAGATGCGAAGCTGATGCACCATGGCGTCACGCTCAGCGAGGATCACCACCCCGTCATCCGCGTGGCCGCCCCCGTCGAGGTCGTAGCAGCAGCGGTCCACCCTTACCGGCATCGGGGCGCGTAGCGTGAGCGCGGCCCCCGTCGCCGCAACGAGGGCCGCGGCGATGGCAGCGACCAGCGGGCGTCGCCGAGGAGAGTGCGCGCCGCCTTCGGGACGCTCCCCTCGGCGCAGGCGCCCGAGGATTTCGGGCCCCAGCGACGCCCGCGGGGCAAAGGCGATTCCCCGGAGCCGGCGATCCAGCTCCTGAAGCTCTGCCTCGGCGTCGTTGCGCTCAGTCACCGGGTCAGTGCTCCCCGTAGCTTGCCGAGCACCCGCCACAGCCGGGTGCGCACGCTGCCTTCCCTGATACCGAGAATCTGCGCCACCTCGGCCGTGTCGAGACCGCTACCGTAGCGGAGCCCGATCAGCTCCCGGTCGGCCTCGGCAAGGGTCGCGACCGCGTCCAGCAGTCGCCCCACTTCCTCCTCGCGCAGGAGCCGCTCCTCGGGGGAGGGTTCGTCATGAATCAGGTCATGCATGGTGCCGAGGGCGACGTACTGCCGGAGCTTCGCACGCCGGCGCCAGTCGCCCAGGACATTCCGGGCCACGGTCAGGATCCAGGACTTCGGGGTACCACGGGACGGATCGAAGCGGTCCGCCGCCCGCACCACCTTGAGAAAGGTCTCCGCAGTGAGGTCCTCGGCGACGTCCGGCAGCGGGACGTGGAACCGGAAGTAGTTGTAGACCGGCGCCCCATAGGCCTCGTACCACCCGCGGCACAGCGACTCCGCGGCCTCGGTGGGCGCGGATCCGGAGGGGACTGGCATGTCGGGAGCAGACACGACTGGGAGACTCACGAGAACGAATACGCACGAGTAGCCCGTGTGTCACACGGGCCCGGGAGGCGGCCGGTGGGCCGCCGAAAGGTCACCTCACTGGAAGGCGCCCAGCCCGGTGATGGCCTGGCCCACGATGAGCGAATGCATGTCGTGGGTGCCCTCGTAGGTGTAGACCGACTCCAGGTTCGCCATATGCCGCATCGAGTGATACTCCGCCAGGATCCCGTTGGCGCCGAGCAGCCGCCGCGCCTCGCGTGCGATGTCGCACGCCATACTCACGTTGTTGCGCTTGCACAGTGAGACCTGGTCCGGGGTCATGGTGCCGGCATCCTTGAGTCGGCCGAGCTGGAGGGTCATGAACTGCGCCTTGGTGATCTCCGTCAGCATGTCCACCAGCCGTACCTGCTGGATCTGCGTCTGGGCGATGGGCTTGTCGAACATCACCCGCTGTTGCGCATACCGCAGCGCCTCGTCGTAGCAGGCCATGCCCGCGCCGATCGCCCCCCAGGCGATGCCGTAGCGCGCCTGGGTGAGACACATCAGCGGGCTCTTGAGCCCGCCCGACTTGGGCAGAATCGCATCGTTCGGGAGGTGGACGTCCTGGAGATGGATCTCGCTCGTGTCGCTGGCGCGCAGCGAGAGCTTGCCCTTCTGGTCCTTCCCCGAGTAGCCCTCGGTGTCGGTTGGGACGATGAACCCGCGGATGGAGCGGGGATCCTTGACCTCCCCGATCTTGGCCCAGATGATCGACACCGTCGCCTGGGATCCGTTGGTGATCCACATCTTGGTGCCGTTGAGCACCCAGCCATCCTTCGTCTCGCGGGCGGTGGTGATCATGCCGCCCGGATTGGACCCATAGTCCGGCTCGGTGAGACCGAAGCAGCCGATCTCCTGCCCGGAGGCCAGGAGGGGGAGCCACTTCCGCTTCTGCTCGTCGGACCCGAAGGCATAGATCGGGTACATCACCAGCGCGCCCTGCACCGAGGCGAAGGACCGGATGCCGGAGTCGCCCCGCTCCAGCTCCTGCATGATGAGGCCGTAGGCGACGTTGTTGAGGCCGGCGCAGCCGAACTCCTCCGGCAGGTTGGCCCCGAAGAGCCCCAGCTCGGCCATCCCCCCGATCAGCTGCTTGGGGAACCGCCCCTCGATGTAGGCCTCGCCGATGACCGGGATCAGGTTCTCGTCCACCCAGGTGCGGACGGTGTCGCGGACCGCGCGCTCCTCCTCGGACAGGAGGGTGTCGAAGTTCAGAAAATCGACCCCGGCGAACTGGGACGTGGGGGCGGCGGTGGCCATAAGCTCCTCGGGCATGGACATTTGGTCGGCAGGGGGTAAGATAGCCCGCCGGCGGAGACCGCGGCAGCACTGGTCACGGGGTTAGCCCTTCGTGCCCTTGCGCAGTGCGCCGGCGGTCAAGACCTTTGCAGCCCAGCCCTTCACCCCGGATCAGGCGTCGCGCCGACCGACCGGCGCCGCTGACGCGGTAACTCCTTCTGTTGGAGGTGGATACGGTCCCGGCCATGGCCACCGCATTCGACCCTGCCGGCGGCGTGCGGTGAAGATCCTCCTGCTCGCCCCTCAGCCCTTCTTCCAGGCCCGCGGCACCCCGATCGCCGTCCGGCGGGTCCTGGAATTTCTCACGGGTCGGGGGCACCAGGTGGACGTACTCACCTACCATGAGGGCAGCGACGTCGAGATCCCCAACTGCCGGATCGTGCGGATCCCCCGCCTCCCGGGAATCCGCAACATCCGCCCCGGCTTTTCGCTCAAGAAGGTGCTCTGCGACCTGGTGATGCTGTTCGGCTGCGCCCGCCTGATGCACCGCACCCGGTACGATCTGGTGCATGCGGTCGAGGAGTCGGCCTTCATCGCGGCCGCGCTGCAGCCGCTCACCGGGGTGCCCTACGTCTACGACATGGACTCCTCGCTGGCCGAGCAGATGATCGACTCTCATCCGGGATTGAGGGTAGTGGGTCCGATCCTCCGGCGCTGCGAGGCGATGGCCGTGCGCCGCAGCGCCGGCGTCCTGACCGTGTGTGCGGCGCTCCAGGAGATCGCACGCGGCCACGCGCCGGGAACGCCCGTGGGAAGGGTGGAGGACACTACGCTCCTGTCGTCGAACGAGCGCATCAATGGCGCGAAGTACCTGCCACCCGAGACCGAGGGCGCCCCGGTCGCCATGTACGTCGGAAACCTGGAGCGCTACCAAGGCATCGACCTGCTCCTCGAGGGATTCCGCCATACCCTGGACCAGATGGAGCAGGCTCGCCTGGTGATCGTCGGCGGGCAGCGGGACGACATCGAGCGCTACGGCCGCAGGGCCTCGGCGCTCGGCATCGGGCGCGCGGTTCACTTCCTCGGACCGAAGCCCATCTCCCAGCTCGGGGACCTGCTGCGCGAGGCGGACGTGCTCGTCTCCCCGCGGCTCAAGGGCACCAACACGCCGATGAAGATCTATTCCTACCTCGACTCCGGCACCGCGGTGCTCGCGACCCGGCTGCGCACCCACACCCAGGTCCTGACCGACCGCACCGCCTACCTGGTCGATCCGGAGCCCTTGGCCCTTGGCAGCGGCCTCGCCGCGCTGCTCAAGGACGATTCCCTGCGGAAGCGGCTGGCGGCGGAAGCGAAGGATCACGTACGGCGCGAGTTCACCCCCGAGGCCGCACGGCGCAAGCTGGAATCCTTCTACACCATGATCGAGACGCGCGCGTAAGAGCGTGAAGCGTCTCTGGCACTCCCCCACGCTCCGGAGCGCGTTCGTGCACGGGGTCTCCGGCGTCGGCTTCGCCGCCGCCAACGTGATCCTGGCGCGGGTGCTCTCCACGGCGGAATACGCGGTCTTCACGCTGGTCGTCGCCCTGGTGAATCTCGGGGGGGCGATCGCGCCGGCGGGGGTGGACGAGATCGTCAAACGTCACCGGCTGGAAACCGGGCCCCGTCTCCTGTGGCAGGTGATCGGGGCGGCAGCCGTCACCGGTGTGGTCTTCGGCGGCATTGCGGCCATCGGCTACGAGCTGAGCTGGCCCCTGGTGCCGCTGGTGCTGCTCTCGACCCTGGCCTATGGCGCCCTGATCGTGGCCGGCGCCCAGTTCCAGAGTGAGCTCCGCTTCGGCATCTCACTGTCTCTGCTTCAGAGTCCCAACGCCGTCCTCCTGGTCGCCGCCGTGGTGGTGCTCCTGGTCCGGGAGTACGACGCCTGGCTGCCGTTGCTCCTCGCCACCGTCGGCTACGTCGTGGCCGCAGCCTATGGCTGGGGGAAGCTGCTCGTCGAACGAGAGGACAAGGCGCACGAGCCCCTACGCGTCTCCTGGCCGGAGGCGCTCTCGTTCGCGGGGATGAACGCTGCCGGGCTGCTCCTGATCCAGCTCGAACGGCTGCTGATCCCCCACGTGCTCCCGCTCCAGGACCTCGCGACCTACGGGGTTCTGGCCGCGATCGTCGGCTCGCTCTTTCGCGTATTCCAGATGGGAGTGGGCTACTCCCTCACCCCACGGCTCCGGGCCGCGGCGACGGTTCAGGCCCGACGCCACCTGATCGCCCACGAAGCCAAGCTCGCCTCGGGAATCGTGCTGTTGGGTTCGGCATTCCTGTGGCTGGTGACGCCGTGGGTCGAGCGCTACCTGCTCGCGGGCAAGTACCATCTGACCGCCTCGCTCATTCTCGCCACGATCGTCAGCGGCATCGCGAAGCTGATGAGCGCCTTTACCAAGAGCGCCGTCACCGCCGTGGCCGATCCACGTGAGGTCCACATCCTCACGCTGCTCAGCTGGGTGTCGGTGGGGGTGGCGATCCTGGCGGCACTCGTCGGCGGTCGCTGGCTCGGGCTCGCCGGCGTGATCTACGGGGTGGGCCTCGGCTGGACGATCCGGGCCGGCGCCGCCTACTACCTCACGATGCGTCACCTGCGACGACCCGCCCCGGTGCCGGTCCCGACGCCCTGAAGGGCCGGCAGCGAGTCCGTATCGAGCTACTCGAGCGGGGCCCCGCGACGATCGAGGTAGAGTCGGCCCCAAAGCTCCGCCAGCACCAGGGCCCAGATGCGGTAGATCTGCAGGCTGGAATAGGCCCGCCCCTTCGGGCGCTGGAGCACTCGGCCGACGTGCTCGGGGGTGAAGAAACCGCGGGCGGCCAAGGCGGCAGGTGACAGCAGGTCGGCCGCGAGCTGTTCCAGCACGTCGCTCAGCATCTCGTCGTGTCGCAGCCGCTGGAGGCTCTTCTTTCTCGCGAGCGCGCCTGCGGGGAGCATGCCGCGGCAGGCGGCGCGGAGAATGTATTTCTGCTTGAGCCCGCGCACCTTGAGCCGGTCGGGGACCTCGAACGCGCGGTCGATCATGCGCGGATCCATGAATGGCGAGTTCGAGTGCAGGGCGAAGGCCGAATGCAGTCGCTCGGTGGCCGTCATGGTGACCGGCTCCTCGAACAGGTCCCGCCGCAGCTTCTGGTTGAGGGGCTGCGCACCCGACAGCGGAAGCGGCTCGCCCGGCGGGAACTCGGCGACCCCGAGCACGCTCGCCGGAGGGACGGCCCCGTCGCGATAGTACGCCGACACCAGCATCCGGCCCGGCAGGGTCCGGGGGGCACGGCCGGTCTGAGTGAAATCGTAGAACTCGCGCAGGTACGGCCGCAGCGGCGGGAGCATGATGGCGAGCTTGATCAGCTTGTGCCGCGGCATCCCGGCGAACAGCATGTCCGCCTTTCGCCCCGAAAACAGCGTGTCGACGAACTTCGAGGCTTCCCGGGTGGTCACGTACAGGTAGGCGGTCTCCTCGTGGCCGACCGTGTCCTCCATGTGCCAGACCATCCGCGGGAGCACGTCCACCAGCCGCTCGGGCGGCATCACAATTTCATGGTGGAGCGTGCCGAAGTGGTGCGCCACCTCCCCGGCGCCGATCATCTCGGGGTCCTCGGGCCCGAACCCCGCGGTGAAGGTGTGCAGCGGCTTGTCCCCGGCGACCTGGTGCATGCCTGCCACCACCAGCGCGGAGTCCAGTCCACCGCTCAGCGCCACCCCGATGGCCCGCTTCGTCGCCGTCTGCTCCCGCAAGGCCTCCAGGAAGGTGTGCCGGACCGCCGCCGCGTGGGCTTCGTCGGAGCGGTCGGCGATGTGGATGGCGACGTCCCAGAATCGGCGAGTGGAGACTTCCTCGTCGCGGACCGCCACCCAGGATCCGGACGGCACTACGTGCGCGTCGGCGAGATAGCAGGCGTAGGGATGGCCGTGCATGGTGCACTGCACGTACTGGATCGCCGCGAGGTTCGGCCGGGCCGGCAGGTCGCGGAAGGTGAGAAGGGCCTTGTACTCGCTGGCGAACACCAGGCAGTCGCGGTAACGGGCCCAGTAGACCGAGCGGGCCCCCCAGCGGTCGCGACCCAGCAACAGCGTGCGGCTCTTCGCGTCGTAGATCGCGACCCCGAATTGCCCCCGGATCCGCGAGAGGCCGTCCGGCCCCAGCTTGCGGTACACCGCGCACACCAGGGTCGGATCGTCGCAGGCTTCCTCGGGTCGCAGCCCGAGTGCGTCCGCCAAGGCGGCGCGGTTATCGATGAACCCATCGAACGCGACCGGGACCGAGGGCACCGAGAGCCCCGACCCACTGTCGTCCCGGATCCGGCATCCGAAGAGCACGCTCGAGGCGGGACTCCATTCGGCGACGGCGCTTCCGCGGTGCGCCAGCCGCACGCCCATTCGCTCCAGCTCCGAGCTTTCAGCGTCCCCCACGATGCCGTAAATCGCGCTCATCCGCGACTGCCTTTCAGAAGCGTGTCGTACAGTGCCTTGAGATCGCCGCGCATGAGCCCATAGGGAGCCGGTAGCTGGACCAGCGATGGCGACCACTTCTGATTCCCCTCGATCACCACCGGGCCTCGATCCGAGATCCCGATGTCCCACCCGATCGAGCGGGCCCAGGGAAACGCCATCGCCGCCCGCAGCGCCACTTCCTTGACCTGCTCCCAGCAGGGAAGCCGATAGCCGACGAACGATCGGTCGGTGCCTGGAATCACCGAGGTGTACGTGTAGTTCGTGCGGGTACGTCCCGGGCCCAGAGCCCCGGTGTCGGGATCGACCCAGCACCCCAATGCCCCGTACATCAGGTGGTCAACGCCCAGCGGCTTGGGTTGAAGCTTCAACACGGAGCCGACGATTCTTGGGCTTCCGTCCAGGGCAACGATGGTGACGACCCGGACCGTGCACAGCGTGGGTCCGATGAACTGGGCCATGTCCGGGTGCGGCCGGATTCGTTCCTCGATCAGGAACGGCGAGAGGTTGGCACTCGGCGCCTGGGTCTCCAGGGCAGCCGTGTTCCGAGCCGCCGCAACCAGCGCCGCGGCGTCGTAGCGCTCGCCCGCGAGGGTGAGGAAGGTGTCTGGATCGTCCGGCGCGCTGCCGGTCAGGATCAGCACCAGGTGCCCTCGCATTCCTTCGGCCGGCTTGAACGCGAATCCCTCGCCTCGGAAGCGGCGGGTGAAGTTGCCGAGCTCCACCACGGTTCGAAGGCTTTCGCCCTCCACGGTGCGTCCGACCAGGGGATCGAACACGCCGAACACCGTGGCCAGCGGAAGACCGACGGAGGTGAAGTAGCGATTGAAGATGAGCTTGTTGTCGAACAGACATCCGTAGCGGCTGGGAGTGAGGAGCGACCACAGCCTCGCATTTGCCCCGGGTGCTTCTGACAGGTATTGCCGCTTCGCTTCTCCCGTGAGCTTGGGGTCGAAGAAGCGGTAGTGAAAGTAGGTGTCGACTCCCATGCGCCCTTGCACCGCAAGCGACGCGGCCTCCCCGAGCATCCTGACCCGGCTGAGCCGGTGCTCCCGCGCGAGCGCACCGGAATCTCGCCACGCGTTCGCCAGCCCCCTGGCATGGCGGGCGAAGCGTTGCTTCCACTTTCGGACCCGCGCGGCCAACTGCTTCGGAACCGGGCTCATCCTGGGATCACCCCGGCGTCGCTCGTCATTGGCTGTGTCCGGCTGTCGAAGGGCGTAGTCGCGGCCTTTCAGGTGTGCCGAGGGCTCACCCTACACGCAAACCTTTGCACCAAGGGTGGCACGGCCGGAGTGTGGCGACCGCGCGGCAGAGATGTCTAACGGGCGCCCGGATCACCGGGTACGTGGCGTTTCGCCCCGCGGCACGACTTGCATTCATGAGTTGTTGCGGAACCAAAGTACTACGCCTCGGGCCCAAAAGACACCGGTCTCAATCTCCGCCTTCCGGCTCCCGGCCCGGCACTTGCGCTCTCAGGTGACGGGCATCGACGGGAGCCACCGTGGAAGCAGTGTATGGCATTCTGGGAGGAGCGGACCGGAGCGAGCTTCGCGCGCTCAGCGCCAGGCTCGAGCACCGGGGTCCGGTGTCGGCCGACTGGAGCCCGGCCGAGGGCGTATGGTTCGGCGTTCGAGGCTCTGCGGCCGCGGTGCAGCGGCAGCGCGAGAGCGCGGTGGTGTTCGTCGGCTCGATCGACAATCGCCGCGAGCTCGCCCGTGCACTGGGTCGCGCCGCGGAGACGGCGGACCCGGCGAGCGACGGAGCGCTGGCGGGAGCGCTCTGGGAAGCCTACGGGGAGGAAGGACTCGCGCGCATAGCGGGCCAATTTGCCTTGGCGCTGTGGGAGGCGCGCAATCACCGCGTAGTGCTCGCCCGTGACCGGGTGGGCTACGCCCCGCTGTACTTCGCGCTCGTCGGCGAGCGGCTGATCTTCGCCAGTGAGTACAAGGCACTGCTGGCGATCCCATCCGTTCCCGCGGTGGTCAATCGCGCCGCGCTTCAGGCGATTCACAACACGAAATGGGTGCTGCCCGGCTCCACCTGCCTCCAGGGAGTGCACCCGGTTGCACCGGGTACCCTGATCGAGGTGCGGGAAGGACGACCGGGAAGCCGCCGGTTCTGGGACATTCCGGTGCGTGCCGCGGATCGCGACGAAGCGGGACACGCGTCCCGCCTGCGGGAGAGCTTCCTCGAGACGCTGCGAATCCAGGCGGAACCCTACGAGCGGATCGGCGTTTCGCTGAGCGGCGGCCTCGACTCCGCGGTGGTGGCGGCGGGCGCCCGTGCGATCGCCGGCGACCGGGAGGTGCATACCTTCTCGGCCGGCTACGGCGAGGATGACCGCGAGCTGGTGAACGCCGCGATCGTGGCGCGCGAGCTCGGTACGGTTCACCATCCCGTCGTTCTCGACCCCGACGACCTGCCGAGTCTGCTGCCCTGGATGGTCTGGCACCTGGAAGAGCCGATCGGCCGCGAGGACATCGCCTACCTGTTCGTCGCGGCGCGGGAGGCTTCGCGCTACGTGGACCTGATCGTCACCGGCTTCGGCTTCGATGGACTCTTCGCCGGCCTCCCCCGGCACCGGCTGGTCGACCTCGGAGTGAAGTACCCGGTCTTCCGCCGTCCGCTCGAGGAGTTCTTCGACTATACCTACCGGAGCGTGGAGCCCCGGTCGCTGGCCGGTCGCGCGCTGAAGATGGCGTACTTCCGCGGACGCGAGTTCCCCGCCCCGCAGCTGCTCGGCGCGCCGCCCGTCGCGCCGTTCCCCGGCTTCCCCGACGGCGGCGATCAACCGCTCACCAACTTCCTCCGGCGTGGCTTCCTCACCCTGCCCTATCAGCACGCGGTCGAGCGGCTCTACGCCGGAGTCGGGCTGCGGATGAACGCGCAGCACACCAACCCCGATTTCCTCGCGGCGGCGTTCTCCATCCCGGACAGCCTCAAGATCAACGGGCGGACCCAGAAGTACATCCTTCGTCGCGCCTGTGAGGGGCTGCTGTCGCCCTCGATCCTGGCCACCGGGAAGAGCTTCAACCGGCTGAAGCACGACACCCGGATGTCCGAGCTGCTCGACGCGCTGGGCGATGATCTGCTGTCCCCGCGCACGCTGGCGTCGCGTGGCCTCTTCGACCCGCGCTACGTGGCCCGGCTGCGGCGCCGGCCGGCGGGTCGGCCATACAGCCAGGAGCGGGCGTACCGCCTCTGGTCCCTGCTCCTCACGGAGATCTGGTCCCGCCATTTCATCGACCGCCGGGGTGCCGCGCCGGCAAGCTCGTTGCCCCCGGTACGCCGGCTCACCCCGGAGCGCGCGGCGGCCTGAACGGAACGGGCCGCGCGACAGCTGCCGCGCGGCCCTTGCGGAGGCGCTTCGGAACCTCGGTTACGCCGGCGACACCTCCGCCAGATTGCCGGCTTCCGCCATCCGCAGATACCCCTGCTCGCGGTACCACCGTCCGGTGCGCCGCAGACCCTCCTCCAGCTCGACCCGCGCCACGTAGCCGAGCTCCTGCTTCGCCCTGCTGATGTCGAAGGCGCGGTTCTGTCGATACCAGTCCACCCGCCGCGGGAAGATCGGTGGCGTGACCCCGAACGGCTTGCAAGCCTTCTCCACCACGTGTCCCAGGGCCACCACCGGCCAGACGGGGTAGTGAGGGATACGGACCGGAACGTCGAGCGCGCGACCCACCGCCTTCACGATCTCTTCGATCGGATAGTAATGCTCATCGGCGATGAGGTACTCTCGGCCGTCGCCCACCTTGGGCGCGAGGCAGAGCATGAAGGCGTCCAACAGGTTGTCGATGTAGAGCGGATGGTAGAGCGTCTTGCCGCTGCCGAACATCGGGAAGGTGCCGCTGGCGACCCGTTTGAAGATCATGAAGAAGCGCTCGGGATCGCCCGGGCCGTAGATCGCGGCCGGGCGGATGATGACGGCCTCCATCTTGCCTGCAGCCAGCTGCTTCACCAGGGGCTCGGCCTCGTACTTGGTGCGCTGATAGTAGTCCGCCGGCTGGATCGGAGCGTCCTCGTTGGCCGGGGGGTGATCCACGTTCCCGTGGACCCCGCAGGTGCTGCAGTAGACGAACTTCCACGCGCCGGCGCGCATGGCCTCCTCGGCCACGATGCGGGTGCCGTTGACGTTGACGTCGTCGTAGAAGGAGTTGGGGACGTTGAGCTCGCGGAAGGCTGCGGCGAGGTGGAAGACGTACTCGACGCCCTTCATGCTGCGCTGGACCACGGCACGGTCGGTGACCGACCCCAGGACCACCTCGGCGCCCATGGCGCGGAGGCTGTCGCACTGGAGGCCGTCCTTGTAGTCCAGGGCCACGACCTGGTGACCCGCGCTGATGAGGCGCCGGACCAACGCCGTACCCGTGAACCCTGTTCCGCCCGTGACCAGGACCCGCATGCCGAACTCCTTGGATGGTGGTACACACACCTGGGTCCGCCGACCCCTTACAAAAAGCATGCCCCTGCAGCACTTCCGACCATTGGCCAGTGCCGCTTGAGGTTGCTTCCGCCGGTGAGAATCCAGGGCGTGCGAAGTGTCGCGCCGGTGCGTCAGCTTGCCTCGTTCCCGCCGCGCCCGCGCATGAGGCTGTCAAGGAGAGGCGCCGCGTCGGCCGGCCCCGCACGCCGACCGTCAGGATAAGCCCGGGGGCGATCTGCCACCAGACCGTGACTGGCCGCCATCTCGGCGATTGCCGACTTCACCCGCCCGGATGAGCTGTTCGACGACTATCGCCGCGCGTTCGAGACCGATCTCTGGTCCGCGGTTGTCAACTCGCGCTTGGTGGGCTTTTTCGACCGGCACCTCCGCCGACCTCGGGCGTGCGCTTGGCTCCCGGCACGACCCCCACTTGCCGTGCCTTTTCCCGGAACAGCGGCCCGTGGTCCACTGGGAGACCCGTCTCCGCCTGCCACTGGTGCACCATCTCGTGCAGCAGCGTCCGCTCCACCTCGATCCACCGATGCCTCGCGATGTGGCGTCGGCTGATGGCGATCTCGATCGGCTGGCCGGTCCGGGTGTCCACGCTCAGCTCCCCGAGCCGGCTCCGCATCCGGCCGGAGAGCCGGATGGGCACGGTGGACAGCTGGCCGGCGAAGTGCTCCCGGTTGAACCGGTCGAAGGCCTGACTGAGCCGGTGCAGCAGCAGCAGGTCCCCCGGCCGGGGGCGATCCTGCCGCAGCCGCGGCGGCCCGCTGGACGCGTACTCCTCCACCGGAAACCCGAGCAGCTCGCGCTCCGCCGCCCGGCGTAGCGCCTTCGGGAGCCGCGGGTCGAGGAAGCGGATGATCGCTCGCAGCACGCTGTCGGAGGCATAGGCATAACCCGCGTGGATCCGGAGGACCCGCCGCTTGCCGATACTCACCATCACGCTGCGGTTGGTGTGCATGACTACTCGGGAGACGCCGTGCAGGCCGAGCAGGTACAGGCGGGTCGGCAGATCCTCTTCGATCACAGGGGCTGATCTCCTCCCGCCACGGAGACGGCGACCTTCGGCGGGCCTGTCCGCGCGAAGGAGAACGTGTCGGAGCGCGTGAATTCCTTGGTCCGAAGCCCCCAGCGGTAGTGCTGAATGTGGACCGCACCCGGCTCGATGGTCACCAGATTGAACACCGACGGGCGCCCGCCGCGGGAACGATGACTGTGGGTGCCGGAGGTGCTCACGGCCAGGCTCCCGCCGATCTGGCCCGCACCTTCCTGATGATCGTGCCCGCAGAGAATGACATCGGCGCCCGTGGCGAGCAGACGGCGCTGTGCCCGGCGCCAGTTGGCCAGGCCCATCCGTCGGGAAAGCTCGCCGGGCAGCACGTTGTGATGGAAGACGAGCACGCGGGCCGATCCCGGCGGCGCCTTGGCGAAGATCTGCGTCACCCGGTCGGTCTCGCTGGCCGGCAGATGCCCCTTGACCGCGACGTCCCGGATGTTCCAGGTCAGGGAGCCGAGGGCGACACCGTAGCTGCTGAGTGCGCCCGCGATGACCGCCCCGGGAATCTCCAGCACCGGCCTGAGCTGGCGGAAGTACTGCGAGTACTTCCGGTATTTCCGCCCCTCGCCCAACAGACTGAGTGGGCTCCTCCACCACTCGATGTCGTGGTTGCCCGGCACGGTGAGCAGAGGCGCGTTGGTGCGCAGCCGGTTGAAGAACGCGTGTGCCGCCTGGAATTCCCCGTGCCGGGCGCGCTGGGACAGATCGCCGGCGATGACGACTGCGTCCGGTCCGAGCGTGGGGAGGAACGCCTCGAGCGCCTCGATCTGCGCCAGATCGGCGTAGCCGCCGAAGTGGAGGTCGGACAGGTGCGCAATGACGATCCGCTCGGCGCTCATCTCACCACACGATCCGGAGCCGGTACGTCACCTCGGCGTCGCCTCGGGCCGGCACCTTCACTCGGAAGCGGGTGCGGACGGTCGAGAGCTTCTCGGCGGGAACCGAGCTCTTCACCACCGACCACTCTCCGGCCCGCTCCTCGATCACGTCCACCGTCGCCGCGCTGTCGGTCGCGTTGCGGACCGTGACCCGGTAGTCGGCGGTGGCGACGGTCCGCACGCCCTGGGCGGCGGTGCTGTCGCGCCGGGTGACGTAGCCGGTCTGCACCCGCCGTGCGGTGAGGTCGAAGGCGTTACCGGCCGCGAGCCGGAGGTCGCGACCGGGCGCGGTGTGCTCCATCGAGGCCTCGCCCACGAGCTGGGGTCGGCCGGCGCTGTCGGGTTGATACAGGCGGGCCACGCCGCCGGGAAGTGGCCGGGCGCCGAACTCGGTCTTGTTGGGCCGCTTGAGCGTGTAGCTGACCTCGACCGGCGCCTCGCTCTCCTCCCCGTCCTGGGGAAGGATGCCCCAGTAGGGCACCAGCCCACGCACTTCGTAGGTCCGCTCGTAAGAGACTTCCGCCGGCTCGAACAACGCGATCGAGCTGGTGAGCCCGGGCAGCAGGGTGCTCTTTCCGGGAAGGGTGTAGAGATGGAACTCACCCACCCGCTGCTCGCTCGCGGCCTGGTCGGCCATCGCGAACGCCGCCTCGCGGCGCAGCTCCAGCGGGCTGGGCGGCTCCGGTGTCTTTGCG
This sequence comes from Gemmatimonadales bacterium, assembly GCA_036556505.1. Classification (GTDB taxonomy): domain Bacteria; phylum Gemmatimonadota; class Gemmatimonadetes; order Gemmatimonadales; family GWC2-71-9; genus CAVVWJ01. The sequence goes on along the minus strand of DATBJH010000019.1, from coordinate 87,676 downwards.
GCCCGCCCGACGGAGCCCGCCAGAAGCTGCACATCCGCCTTCTCGGCGCGGAGGCCCTGGGACTCGATCACCGCGAGTCCGGCGACGCGGGCCGTGCGTCCGCCGATCGTCACCTGATAGCTGGCCTGCCACGTTGCGCCGCCGGTGAAGTACCCCAGCCGCAGCGTCTTCCGCTCCCTGGTGCTGAAGAGGTCGATGGCCGCCGTCGGATCGGCCACCACCACCTCGGCCGGATACATCGCCGCGCCGGGAGCCTGGAAGGTGATCCGCCCGTCCGGCAGCTGGAGCCGGAGCGGATCCACCCCGAGAACCACCGCGCTCAGCGTGTCGGTGGACTCGGGCAAGCGGAACACGATCCTCCGGCCCACCGAGCGCCGCAGCGCGCTCCCCTCGTCGGTGGCGCCGTCATAGCTCAGCCGGGTGATCGCGACGCCGGAGTCGAGAGGAAACAGCGACGCGGGGTCGAGCGGGCCGAGGCTCACCTTGTGGCTCGAGCTCCCCTTCGGCACCGCCATCGGGACGTCGCGCCGCACCAGCACGCGCCCGTCGTTATAGATGGTCACACTGGTCTGCGCGGAGAGCGGGGCGGCGAGCACCCCGAGCGCCAGCAGGCTCTTGATCATTTCATGGTCTCCATGGCCACGCGGCTCGCGATGCGCCGCACGATGATGTAGGTCGCCAGGACGGCGACCGCCCCGTAGATCCGAGCCATCGGATCCGGGGGCATGGTGAGGGCGACGTACAGACCCATCAGCAACGTCGCGGCCAGGGAGATGCGGGTAGCCACTCTTGATGCACGCCGGGACCGCTCGGCACGACAGCGGGGACAGAGGTCGCCCCAGGCGAGACCGACCATCCGCTCGCCGCACTTGGCACACGGGACCTCAGGCAACCCGCCGCGCGACCGCACGGCCGAACTCCTCGGTGGAGGCCGTTCCGCCGAGATCCCGGGTGCGGATCCCGTCGGTTACGATCGTGTCGATGACGCCCCGCCGGATGCGCTCGGCCCTGTCCAGCTCGCCCAGGTGGTCGAGCATCATCGCCGCCGCGAGCATCTGGGCGGAGGGGTTGGCGACGCCCTGGCCCGCGATGTCCGGGGCGCTGCCGTGCACCGCCTCGAAGATCGCTGCCTTGGTCCCGATGTTGGCGCCCGGCGCGAGCCCCAGCCCGCCCACCAGTCCGGAGACCTCGTCGCTCAGGATGTCGCCGAACATGTTCGTGGTCACCATGACGTCGAACTGCTCCGGCCGCATCACCAGCTGCATCGCGGTGTTGTCCACGATCATGTCGTTGAACTCGACCCGGCCGGCGTACTCCTGGGCGACCCCGCGGCCGACCTCGAGGAAGAGGCCGCTCACCATTTTCAGGATGTTGGCCTTGTGCACGATGGTGACCTTCCGCCGCCCTTGTCGCAGGGCGTACTCGAAGGCGTAGCGGACGATACGCTCGCATCCCGCGCGGGTGACGATAGCCATGGACTCGGCCACCGCCCGGGGGTCGTCGCCGATCTGCACGAAGTGCTCGACCCCGATGTAAAGCCCCTCGAGGTTCTCCCGCACCAGGACGATGTCCACGTTCTGGAATCGGCCGCCCGGAACGATGGACTTGGCCGGCCGGATGTTGGCGAAGAGCTCGAATTCCTTGCGGAGGCCGACGTTGACCGAGCGGAAGCCGGTGCCGACCGGCGTGGTCAGGGGGCCCTTCAGGGCGACGGTGTTCTTGCGGATGCTCTCGACGGTGGCGTCGGGCAGCGGAGTGCCGGTGGCCTCGACGGCGCTCATCCCGGCGAGCTCCTCGTCCCAGCTGAAGCGCAGGCCGGTGGCCTCGAGGACCTTCACCGTCTGGGCCGTGATCTCCGGACCGATGCCGTCCCCGGGGATGAGGGTGACGTCGTAGGTCATGGCCCGCCGGTGTCGAGGGGGAGCACCGCCGTGAGGGCGGCGTCCAGGGCCGACTGCGGATCCTCGCCGCTGCCCACCGCCGGCGATCGCCAGAGCACCTTGCCGCTGCGGGTGTCCGCGACGACGAGCATCAGGTCGGCGCGGATCCGCCCGTCCGCCTGGCGCCCGAACCCGAGTGACGCCGGCACCATGACCGCTCGCCCGCCCACCACCGCCATCAGGTTCCGCAGCGAGGAGCGCAGGGGGTCCGGGATGTCGCGCAGCTTGGGCGAGCGCAGCATCGCCTGACCCATCTGATCGGGGTCGCCGACGATGCCGGGCGAGCGCCGCGCGACCTTGCGCAGCTCGGGCGGCAGCACCCAGCGCACCTCCGGCGCGCGTCCTACGAACGCCTCGCCGATGAGGGAATCGGCCCAGAGGAGCGTGGTCTGGCGATCGCGGTAGGGAGTGTACACGGAGTCCGACTGGAGGGCGGGATCGGCGGCGACCAGCGTGATGGGCATGACCGCGACCTGTTGCCCCACGAGCGCTTCAGTCGGCACCGGAGGCACCAGTCCCCCCGGCGGGGCCGGGGCCGCTGGCGCGGGTTGCTGAGCGCCGGCCGCGCAGCTGAACGACAGCAGCGCGAGTATCACGGCGGGGATCGGTTTCACGGCGGGAAAGTAAACAGGTCAGCCCGTTACTGTCATCCCGAGCGAAGCGAGGGACCTCGCTCGTCGTCTCGGGGGAGCCCGTCGGCGGCGAGATCCTGCCAGCCCGGATTGGTTGCCTCGATCCGGCGAACCTCCTTTCCCGCCGCCAACTCTTGATCCCCCGCTCCATCTCGACCGCCGCACGCGAGTTCCGCGTTACGTCGTACCAGACCGAATAACGCCCGACTTACTGGCGAGTATGTAGACGAAAGAAGCGCGGGCTCGAGCCATGACCGGCAAGATCTCTCGCTTCGCTCGGATGACACTGGCCTTGCAGTGCGAGCCGTCCCGAAACCGCACCTACTCCAGCGACAGCCCCCCGTCTACCACGATCGTCTGTCCGGTGATGTGCCGCGCGGACTCGGAGCAAAGGAAGGAGACCACGTGCGCCACGTCCTCGGGGTCGGCAACCCGGCCCAGGACCGAGCTCTTCTGTGCCCGCTCGACGACCTCGGAGGGCAGCATCGCCATGCGCTCGGTGCGGATGAATCCCGGGGCCACGGCGTTGACGTTGACGTTGGCGGGGCCCAGCTCCACGGCCGCCGCCCGTGTCAGACCCAGCAACGCCGCCTTGCTGGCGGCATAATTCGCGACCCCGAAGCCCGGTCGCTTGGCCTGATGCGCGCTGATGTTCACGATCTTGCCGTAGTGCTGCTGCCGGAAGATCGGCGCGACCGCGCGGATGCAGTTGAAGGAGCCCGTCACGTTGGTGTCGAGCACCTCGCGCCATGCCTCTTCGCTCAGCCGCCAGAGCGCGCCGTCATTGGCGATGCCGGCGTTGTTCACCAGGAAGTGGACGCCGCCCAGCTTCTGCCTGGTCTCGGCCACGAAGCGGTCGACATCGTCGCGGTCCCGCACGTCGCAGCGGGAGGCGTGGACCCCGACACCCATCGCCGCCAGCGCCGTCTCGGTCAGGAGCGCCTGCTCTACTACGTCGCGTCCGGGCAGGTTGACGAAGCAAAAGGAGACATGGCAGCCGAGCTTCCCGAACTCCATCGTTACGGCCCGTCCCAGCCCGGTGGCCCCACCCGTGACGATGGCGACCTTCCCCTTCCACCCCCTCCGGATCGGCTGCGGCTCGGGCTCTTCGAGCGTGCCCGCACTCGCGTCGGGGGCCTCGTACTCCCACGACGGCCGGTGGCCGAAACCAAAGGATGGCAAGGGCATGGACCACGAAGGTACGGCGCGCTCGGGGGGACGGCAAGATAGGGATTGGGCCCCTTTCCACCTTTTACCTTTCCCCTTTCACGAGATAGGTTTGGGCCCATGCTCTCACGGCTGATCTGGCTGGGCGTGGCCCTCGTCGGCGCGGCGGCCTGGGGCATGCTGGCCCTGGGGAGAGGCGAAACGGTCAGTGCCGCCTGGCTGGTGCTGGCCGCCGTCGGGACCTACCTGATCGGCTTCCGCTTCTACAGCCGTTTCCTCGCGGACCGCGTCTTCGGCCTCAACGATCGCCGGGCCACCCCCGCCGAGCGGCTGGCCAACGGGCGTGACTACGTGGCCACCGGGCGCTGGGTGCTCTTCGGCCACCACTTCGCCGCGATCGCCGGCGCCGGGCCGCTGGTCGGGCCGGTCCTGGCCGCCCAATTCGGCTATCTCCCCGGCACGCTCTGGATCGTCTTCGGTGTGGTGCTCGGCGGAGCGGTGCAGGACTTCATCATCCTGTTCGGCTCCATGCGGCGCGACGGCAAGTCGCTCGGCCAGATGGCGAAAGAGGAGACCGGGCCGTTCACCGGCATGCTCGCGATGGTCGCCATCCTGGCGATCATGGTGATCCTGCTGGCGGTGCTCGCCCTGGTGGTGGTGAACGCGCTGCGGGACAGCCCGTGGGGCGTCTTCACCATCCTCTGCACCATCCCCATCGCCATCCTGATGGGCTATTGGATGAAGGTGTGGCGCCCCGGCAAGACCCTGGAGGCCTCCGGGTTCGGGGTGGTGCTGCTCATGCTCGCGCTCGTGGGAGGCCGCTACGTAGCCGAGTCGCCCACCCTGGCGCCGCTCTTCACCCACTCCGCGCTCACCATCGCCTACGGCATGATCGCCTACGGCTTCATCGCCAGCGTGCTGCCGGTGTGGATGCTGCTCTGCCCCCGCGACTATCTCTCGACCTTCATGAAGATCGGCACCATCCTCCTGCTCGCGCTGGGGATCCTGCTGGTACTGCCGCCGCTCAGCATGCCGGCGACCACGCGGTTCATCGACGGCACCGGGCCGGTCTTCGCGGGCAAGCTCTTCCCCTTCGCCTTCATCACCATCGCCTGCGGGGCGATCAGCGGGTTCCACGCGCTGGTGGCCTCCGGCACCACGCCCAAGATGCTCACCCGGGAGACCGATGCCCGTCTCATCGGGTACGGCGGAATGCTGATGGAGTCCTTCGTCGCGGTGATGGCGACCTGCGCCGCGGCCGTGCTCGATCCGGGCGTGTACTTCGCGATCAACGTGCCGATCGCCACCCTGGGCGGCAGCCTCGATGCCGCGGCGGAGACGATCCGCGGCTGGGGATTCGCAGTGACACCGGAACAGATGACCGCCCTTGCCGCGTCGGTCGGCGAGAGCACGCTCCTCTCCCGCACCGGTGGCGCACCGTCGCTGGCGGTGGGCATGGCCCATATCTTCAGCGGCGCGTTCGGCCAGGGGCTGATGGCCCTCTGGTACCACTTCGCCATCATGTTCGAGGCGCTCTTCATCCTGACCACGGTGGACACCGGCACGCGCGTTGGCCGCTTCATGCTCCAGGAGCTCGCCGGGCACGTCTGGAAGCCGCTAGGCCGCACCTCGTGGTATCCCAGCATCGTGCTCGCCTCCGCCCTCGTGGTCGCCGGCTGGGGCTACTTCCTGGTTCAGGGTGTGCTCGATCCACTGGGCGGGATCAACTCGCTCTGGCCGCTGTTCGGCATCAGCAACCAGCTGCTGGCCTCCGTGGCGCTCTGCGTGGGAACGACGCTGCTCATCAAGGCGGGCAAGGCGCGCTACGCCTGGGTCACCCTCCTGCCGCTCGCCTGGGTGCTGCTGGTCACGCTGACCGCCGGCTGGCAGAAGGTCTTCGCCGACGATCCGCGACTCGGCTTTCTGGCCCATGCTGCGCTGACCGCGCAGCAGGTGGCCGACGGGACGATGGACGCCGCACGGGGCGCGCGCCTGATCTTCAACGACCGGCTGGACGCAGTCGTCGCGGTCTCCTTCATGTTGGTGACGCTGCTCGTGGTGGCAGCCTCGGCCCGGGAATGGCTGCTGGTGTTGACTCGGCGAAAGCCGGCCAAGGCGCAGGAGAGTCCGTTCGTGGAGACGGCGTATGTGGGATAGGCGGACGGGCGGACGGGCGGTCAGGCGGACCGTGGCATGGGCCGGCGGGATGCTTCGTCGGATCGCCGGCATGCCGGATTATGGAGCGTACGTCGAGCACCTCCAGCGCTGTCATCCCGAGCGCGCCCTGCCGACCGAGCGCGAGTACTTCGAGCAGTACGTCGCCGCCCGCTACGGCGACGGTCCCACCCGCTGCTGCTGAGCCGGCAGCTCCGCGAGCCAGTCCGTCAGCCACTTCCCCGTCCGCGAGATCACGGCCGAGCTGTCGTTGGCCAGGAAGTCGTAGCCTCCTCGGCTCAGCGCCGGATCGGCGTAGACGCCGCGAGCACGAGCCTTCTCCCGGGCAGCGAGGAGCGCGGACACCGCCGAGCGGCTGCCGATCCACAGCAGGGCATCCGAGGCCCGCGACCCGTAGCGCAACGGCAGGCCGAAGCTGTCCGGCGCGGCGTACACCCTGGCCAGCAAGGGGATGGCCGAGGGGTCGGCGGAGAACGACAGCAGGGTCAGATAGCGGACCTTGAGCTCCTCATCCCCCGCGGCCAGGAATCGGGCCTGCAGCGAGTCCGAGGCCGCGCGGCCTAGTCGGCCCAGCACCCACGCGTCACCCACGCCATAGCGGCGAGTGGGAATCAGCGCGAGGAGCTCGGCCAGCACCGGCGGGTCTCCACGCGCCGTGCGCTCCCGCTGTAGCTGAACCGCCCGAAGCGGTGCGAGCAGGTCGGCAGGGTCCTGCCCCGGTGGTGCCTCGACCTCGCCGGCTTCGATCACCTGGCTGAGCCGTGCCGCGCTGTCGGCATAGACGAGGTCACGCAGCACCGCGAGGCGGGTGAGCGCCAGCGGGGCGTCGTTCCACGGCGCGTCGCCCCGGAGAGCGGCCCGGACCCGGCGCCAGAGGACCGCAGGGTCCTTCTCCCGGAGGACCTGGAGAACGGAGTCGGCGGCTGGCGTGCCGGCGCGAAGCCCCTCGTGCAGCTCCGAGTAGGTGATGCGCGCCGGATCGCCCACGCGGATCAGGACCTGGGCCTCGGCGCCCCGCGCTTCGGTCACCCACGCCAGGAGGAGTAGCGCCGCCCACCCTCTCGTCATGCCGTCTCCTCGATTCTTCGCCTGGTGACAACCAGCCAGAAGCCCACAGCGAGGACCATGCCCGCCGCCGAGGCCTCCAGCGCGCGCGGACCGCCGAACTGCTGATACAGCGCGCCGAACGCCAGGCCTGCCGGCAGCGCGGCGACGCCGATCAGCGCATGATAGCTGCCGAAACCCCGGCCGGTCCGCACCGGTGCCAGGCGAGCCACCAGGGCGCGCTCCGCCGATTCCGTCAACCCGGCCACGGCACCCAGCACGAGGAACACGGCCACCGCCGCGCCTGGCGACACCCCGCCGGCAAGCGCGCCCGCGACCAACGCGAAGAGCAGCCCTCCCGCGGCCACCGCGACCCTTGGTCCCAGGCGATCCGACAGCCAGCCTCCGGGATAGGACGTCGCGCTGCGGACCACGTGGAGTCCGGCCCAGACCAGCGGGATCCAGGCGACCAGCACGCCCAGGTCCTGCAGTCGCAACAGCAACAGCGCTTCCGGCAGGCGAAGAAAGGTGAGCGCTCCCAGGAGGAGCACCGGCGCCCAGAATACGGTGCCGCTCGCGTCCGCCTGACGCGTGGTTGCCCCGGCGGGCAGGCTCGCCGGCATGCGCCGAAGGAGCGGCACCAGCACCAGGCAGACGAGCAGTCCGGGCACGGCGCTCCAGCCGATCACGTCCCGCACGGTGAGCCCGCGCTCGAGCAGCACCCACGCCAGCACCGAGCCGAGGACCGCGCCGAAGTGGTCGGCGGCACGATGAAAGCCGAAGGCACGTCCCCGCAGCGCGGCCGGCGTGATCGCGGCGATCCACGCATCCCGCGCGGGGGTGCGGAGACCCTTCCCCACCCGATCGATGACCCGGAAGCTCACCACCTGCCACGCCGCGCTGGCGACCGCGATCAGCGGCCGCACCAGCACTGCGGTTGCGTACCCCACCAGGATGAGAGGACTCCGCCAGCCCGGTCGATCCGCCAGCCGTCCGCTCACGACCTTGAGCGCCGCCGACGTCAGCTCCGCCCCGCCGTCGAGGAGCCCGAGTATCATGGCGCCACCGCCCAGCGGCCCCGTCACCAGCGCCGGCAGGAGCGGATACACCATCTCGCTCGCGAGGTCGTTGAAGAGGGAGACGAGGGACAGCCCCTTGACCGTCCGCGGCACGCCCCCGCCGTGCGAGTCTGCACTCACGCGGCAGGCTCAGGTGCGAAGATCTCGAGCGCGCGGGGCACGACTTCGAATCGTCCCGGCGTCTCTGCGCCGAGCTCACCGTCCACATCGATCGGCATGGGCCGCCGAGTCCGGATCTCGAAGGCCTTCGCGCGCAAGGCCTCGACCTCGCGCCGCTTCACGTGAGTGCCCCACTTCAGGAAGGGGGCGACCTTGAGCAGCTCCCACCAGTGGTTCACCTCCAGCGAGTAGAGGTCCAGCCTGGCGTCATCGATGGTCGCGTCCGGCGCCACCGCGAGGGCCGCGCCGTAGTACCGCCCGTTGCCTACGACGACCTGCACGGTTCGGGTATGCCGGCTCCCGCCCTCCCATGAGATGTCGGCGTGGAAGGGGTGGCTCCGGCGCATCGCCCTCATCGCCGCGAGCACATAGGCGACCGGACCCCACCGTCGCTTGCTGTCGGAGGATAGCTCCTCGGTGATCTGAACGCTGAGCCCAATGCTCGCGGTAGTGCAGAACCAGTGTCCGTTCACCCGGCCGAGATCCACGGGGCGCCGGTGCGACCCGGCCGCCACGGCGATGGCACCCTCGAGATCGAGCGGAACGCCGACGGTGCGGGCCAGGTTGTTGGCGGTGCCGGCGGGGATGATCGCGAGTGGCAGCCCGACATCGACCAGCACCTGGACCGCACGATTGAGGGTCCCGTCGCCCCCGGCGACGACGACGCGGTCCAGCGCTCCAGGGTGGCGGCGGATGAGGTCGAGCAGGACGGCGGGATCTCCCGAAGGCTCGGCGACGAGCTCCAGGCCGGCGCGGCGCAGTCCCGCCGAGATCTCACCGGACTCCTCGGAGCCGCGTCGGGCGCGCGGGTTGACCAGGAGCAGGGCGCGGGACGGCACCGCCCAAAGCTAGCATGTATGTTTGTCGCCATGCCCGCCGAGTCCTCCCGCTTCCACGAATCCAACCTCTGGGCCACGCCGATCCGGGACTTCGGTCTCACCATCGAGGGAACTCCGCTCCAGCCCATTGTCGAGGAGTTCCAGGAGGAGCTGCGGCGGGTGGGGCTAACCCGGGTCCAGCCCCGCTTCTACCTCTCGACCGAGTGGGGCGTGCCGTTCGAGTCGGTGGCGATCGCCATTCCTTTCTATCTCGCCCGACCCGATCTGACCGCGCTGCACGTCGAGCGCACCGGCCTGGTGGAAGGGTTCGACCGGGCGGACATCCTGCGGTATCTCCGGCACGAGATGGGTCACGTCGTCAACTACGCCTACCGGCTGTACGACCAGGAGGAGTGGGTCAAGCAGTTCGGCTCGATCACCCAGCCCTACGGCGAGGAGTACCGGCCCGAGCCGTTCAGCCGGCGGTACGTGCGCCACCTCCCCGGGTGGTATGCCCAGAAGCATCCCGACGAGGATTGGTCGGAGACGTTCGCGGTGTGGATGACGCCGGGGCTGGATTGGCGCCGGGAATACAGCGGCTGGCCCGTGGCGGCCGCCAAGCTGGCCTACTGCGACCGCACCATGGCGGCGCTCCGGGACCGTGACCCGGTGGTGATCAACGTCGAGCTGGAGGAGGACGTCGCCGACATCGAGTACTCGCTGGGGCACTACTACCGGGACGAGACGATCGGCCTGGGCGAGGTGCCACCCGGTCTCGATGGCGCCATCCGCGCGATCTTCGAGGACCTCGGCCCGCCGGGCCAGCCGCTCGCGCCGGCGGCCGCGCTCATCCGCCGGCTGGAGCCCGATCTGCTCACCAACGTCTTCCGCTGGACCGGTCACTTTCCCGAGCGCACCCGCGTCCTGATCCGCTATCTCGCCGAGCGCACCGAGCAGCTGCGGCAGGGATACGTCCCCGGACGGGAGGCAGCGGCGACGGTGGCGGTGACGACCCTGGTGACGGGACTGGCCATGAACCATGTGCAGCGGGGGAGTTATCTGCCCTGAAACGCGTGAACGGTGAAAAGCAAAAGGTGAAAGGGCGATCGATCCCTCCCTTTCACCTTCACTGTTTACCTCTTACGCCTTTCAGAGACCCTACTTTTTCCCCTTCCTTCGCGCGAGGGCCAGATCCACGATCCGCTCGATCAGCCGCGGATAATCCAATCCCCCCGCCGCCGCCGCCATCGCGAACTCGCTGTTCTTCTCCAGATAGCAGCTGGCATTGACCTCGAGCACGTAGATCTCGCCCGTGTCGGTGAGCCGGATGTCCACCCGGCCGTAGTCTCGCACGCGCAGCGCTCGGTAGGCGTCCACCGCCACCTTCTGGAGCCGAGCGCGCAGCTCGTCGGGGAGCTGGGCCAGGATCGAGCGGGTGCCCTTGTACTCCTTGCTCCGCTCGTCCCACTTGGCCTTGCTGTCCATCACCTTGGGCACCCCCTCGGGGAACCCGGTGAAGTCGATCTCCACCGGCGGCAGCGCCTTGGGCTGCGAGTTCCCGACCACGCCCACGTAGAACTCGCGCCCGTCGATGAACTCCTCCGCCAGCGCCGCGTCGTCCACCTCCCGGCGGATCGCGCTCACCCGCTCCATCAGCCCGGTCCAGTCCTGCACCAGCGACTTGCCGCCGATGCCCAGCGACGCGTCGGAGCGGAGCGGCTTGACGAAGAGCGGCATCCGGAGGTTGCCGCCGGTCTCGAAGGCGGTGTCGCGGGAAAAGACCGCGAAGCGGGGATAGAGAATGTCCTCGAAGGCGAGAAGCTTCTTGGTGAGGCCCTTGTCCTGGCTCAGGTACAGCTCCCCGGGGCCGCTCCCGGTGTAGTCCACGCCCAGGAGATCCAGCAGGCCGGTGACGGGGATGTCGCCGAAGACATTCTCGCCGAACATCTCCATCAGGTTGAACACGAGATCCGGCTTGCGCCGGGCGAGCCCGGCGACGAGCCGCTTGACGTCGCCGTGGACGCCGAGGACCGAGACCCGATGGCCCAGCTTCCGCAGCGTGCGAGCCACTTGGGGCACGACCGGGTCGTACTCCTTGGAGTTTTCGCCGTCGTCCAGGTACGTCAGGACGGTGATCTTCACTCCTCCCCCAGCTCCATGCCCCATCGCGCCAACGTCACCGGCAGTCCGCCGTACGCCAGCAGCTCGTCGTGGAACGCCTTCGGCCGGTACGACGCCCCCGCGCGCTCCCGGTAGGCCTCCCGCAGGCGAAGCAGCTCCCGCCGCCCCACCGCGTAGCAGAGCTGGTAGGTCGGGTACGCGCAGTAGCGTCGCACCTCGGCCTCCGCGCTCGCCCGCTCGATCGGCAGGTGCTCCACCATGTAGTCCACCGCTTCCGCGGGCGCCATGCCGCGCGTGTGCAGACCCACGTCGAGCACGATGCGGATCGCGCGCCAGAGCAGGTTGACCAGGCGGAAGAGCCGCGCCGGCTCGTCGCCGTAATAGCCGGTCTCGTCCATGAGCTGCTCGCAGTAGAGCGCCCATCCTTCCACCATGACGGGGGTCCAGACGTGCCGCCGCACCTCGGATGCGAGGCCCTGGGCGGTGACCAGCTGCAGGTGATGGCCGGGATACGCCTCGTGCACCACCATCGCGGGGATGGCATGACGGCAGTGACCCCGGCGCTGCCGGGCGCGGACCTCCGCCGGCGCGGAGGCATCGGGCTGGGTGACGTAGAACCGGCCGGTCTGCTCCGACAGGAAGATCGGCGGCGGCTCGTAGGCCGCGAACGGCACCAGCGCCACCAGGAAGCCGGGAGTCGGCACCACATCCACCGGCTCCCGCGGAATGCTCATCAGCTCGCGCTCGGCGACGAAGGCGTGCGCCCGGTCCAGCTCGGCGCGATAGACCGGGAGCAGCGCGTCGGAGTCGGGGGCATCGCCCCGCAGCTCCTCGACCAGCTCGCGCCATGGCCGGCCGCCCATCCGACCGGCCAGGGCGGCCAGCTCGGCTTCGGTTTCCTCCTGGAGGTGGAGCCCGTAGCGCCACAGCTCCGGTGCGCCGGCGGTCAACGCGTGCTCGTAGTGGAGGCGGCGGCTGAACTGCTCCTCGCCGACGGCGAACGCATGTGGGTCGGCCGCGGGCTCGATCTCGTCCCGCAGCGCGGTGCCGAACCGCTTGAGCGCCTCCAGCGCTTCCCCCACCGCCTCCTGGAGATCGGCGCGCAGCTCGGGCGCCTCCGGCTCCAGCGCGGCGGCCAGCTGCACCACCAGCTCGCCCCCGCCGCCGAGCATGCCGAGCGACGTGTCCACGAAAACGGATGGCGGCTCGGCCAGCGTGTCGCGCGCCGCGTCGAGGAAGCCGGGAACGGCCCGGAGCCGCTCCAGCGCCGCCGGCGCGCGATCGGCCATCGCCCCGTTCCGCCGGGCCAGGATCGCGTAAAGGCCCTGGAAGACGTGCGAGAGCCAGTACGCCGGGTTGCGCTCGTTGGGCCGCTCGTGCTCCAGCCGGAAGATGGCGCTGCGGATCTCGCCCAGGAGGGCGGTGCGATCGATCTCCGCCTGGAGGTCGTCGCTCTCCACCTCCTCGACCGCACCCGCGACGGAACGCAGGACGGAGAGATGCGCCCGCACCGCGTCGGTATCGAACCGGCCGAGGCGGGAGTCGTGCGAGACCAACCCCGCCGAGCTCGCGGCGGCGGGATCGAAGTGATACTTCAGATCGAGATAGGACCTGCAGAGGTCGTCAACCGACGCCATGGATCCTCGAGCTTGAGTCCCGAGGCTGCATCAACCTTTCGTCGTCACCTCTGAATGATCGCCCAGTGACGCCGCTCCGCGGTAGCCCTCCAGCACCACGTGATTGCCGAGCAGGGCGCCGTCGAGGGCGGAGTCGGTGATGGACGACTCGCGCCCGACGATCGAGTTGCGCACCGTGCTGCCGCGCACCTTAGTGCCACGCTCGAGCGTGACGTTGGGCCCGATCTCGCTCCGCTCGACGGTCACCCCGTCCTCGATGTAGACCGGATCATGGATGGTGACGCCCGGAAATTCCAGCCGCCGCGCGGCGCCTTGGCGGAGCAGCGTCTCGTTGGTCTGCAGCAGCGTGCCCGGCGCGCCGCAGTCGTACCAGCCGCCCACTTCCGCGGTCAGGATCCGCTTGCCGTGCTCGATCATCCACTGGAAGGCGTCGGTGAGAAAATATTCGCCCTTGTTCTTGGGGCTGGCCAGCACGTGGTCGATGCCTTGCCACAAGCTGTCCACCGCCCGGATGTAGTAGAGGCCGATATTGGCGAGCTTGGAGATCGGCGTGCTCGGCTTCTCGACGATACGGGTCATGTAGCCCTGGTCGTCCGTCACCACCACGCCGAAGCGCTGATAGTCCTCCACTTCCTTGGCCCAGATGATCCCGTCGGCGTCGGTGCGGTTGATGAGGGTGAGATCGGCCTCGAACACCGTGTCCACGAAGATGATCAGTACCGGCTCCCGCACGTGAGGACGCGCGAGGTTGACCGCGCCCGCGGTGCCGTCCTGCACTTTCTGCTCGATGAAGCGGGACGGGATCTTGTACCGGGCGCGGGCATAGGTCTCGACCTGCTCCTTGAGGTGCCCGGTGATGAAGATCAGCTCCGTCACGTCCAGACCGTCGAGCCGGTCCATCACCCAATCCATCACCGGCCGGCCCGCCACCTTGAGCAGCGGCTTGGGCACGAGATGGGTGTGGGGCCGGAGCCGGGTGCCCTTCCCCGCCAGCGGAATGATCACCTGCATGTCAGCCTCGGCCGTAGCGGTCCTGAAGACGCACCAGATCGTCGAGCTCGGGCGTCGAGGCCTCGAGCACGTCGGTATCCTCGACGGCTTCGATCTGGTGCACGAGTCGGGGCGGGATGTGCACGCTCTCGCCGGCCCGGAGCCGCCGCTCCTCCAGCGCCTCGGCCGGGCCGGTGCGCAGGATCAGCTCTCCCCGGAAGACGTGCATCGTCTCGTCCTTCCGATTGTGGTACTGGAGACTGAGCAGGTGCCCGGCGCGCACATGGAGCACCTTGCCCACGTAACGGTCGGTGCGCGCCCAGATCAGCTCATATCCCCACGGCTTCTCCACTCGGTAGGGAACCTCGGCCACTCGCTCTCCGCCGGCGTGAGGGTGCGGTAATATAGGCGTGACATCGAGATACCCACACCGCGAATGGTCCCCAGTGGCCGCTCACGGGGGTGGAATTGCGCAGTAAGGAAGGGACGAGCCCGGCTCCGCAAAGCGTAAGCACGAAGCCGTTGGAACCTTCTTTTGGGCTCATTCGTATAGGCGGTATTGACGAAAAGTAGGTCCAACATACTTTGGACTTACGATACAGGGAGACACCGTCATGGCCGCACCGCTGCTCGATCACACCTCGCGCCGCATCCTCCAATTGCTCGCCGCCGACGGTCGCACCAGCTACCAGGCCATCGCCGACGAGGTCGGCCTCTCCCGGCCCGCCGTCATGGAGCGGGTCAGGCGGCTCGAGGAAGCCGGCTTCATCCGCGGGTACCACGCGTCGCTCGACCGGTCGAAATGCGGCTTCCCCGTCACCGCGTTCGTGGCGATCCGGTATCCCGTCACTGAGCACGCCGATGACGATCCGCAGATCCGGGTTTTCGCCGCCAACCCCCACGTCCTCGAGTGCCATCACGTGGCGGGCGACGACTGCTACATGCTGAAGGTCGCCGCGCCCTCCATCGAGAGCCTCGAGGGCGTGCTGCGCGAGATCAAGCGGCCGGGCCATCCCGTGAGCACCCGCACGACCATCGTGCTCTCCACCGTGTTCGAGAAGACCGGCCTGGCGCCGGTGGAGGCGGACTGATGGCCGGCCTTCGCGGCAAGGCGCTGGTCGCCTATCTCCTGGTGTGCACGGTCTGGGGCTCTACCTATCTCGCCATCCGTGTCGGGGTCATGCACCTCCCGCCCATGCTCTTCGCGGGGGTGCGCTTCCTGGTCGCGGGCCTGATTCTCGCCGGCATCGTGCTGGCCACGGGGGACCGGCTTCCCCGCCGGCCGCGGGACTGGCGGGTGAACGCGATCACCGGAGTGTTCCTCCTCCTCGGCGGCAACGCCGTGGTCGTGTGGGCGGAGCAGCACGTGGAGTCCGGCGCGGCCAGCGTGTTCGTCGCCGCGGTGCCGCTGTGGGCCGCGTTCTTCGACGCGCTCTGGCCCGGCGGTACCACGGTCTTCACCTGGCGCGTCGGGGTCGGGCTCGCGCTGGGCTTCCTCGGCAGCGCGCTCCTCGCCGGAGTGACGCCGGGCGATCTGATGAGCGCCGACCTCGCGGGGCCTGTGGCTCTCACCCTGGCGAGCGCCTCCTGGGCCCTCGGCACGGTGTACTCCAAGCGCAACCCGACGGAGACGTCGCCCTATGCCGCCTCCGCCGTGCAGATGCTCGCGGGTGGCCTGGTGATCTCGCTGCTCGGCCTCGTGCTCGGCGAGGCGGGCCAGTGGCGTTGGTCCACCGAGGGCATCGGTGCCCTGGCGTACCTGGTGGTGTTCGGCTCGATCGTCGGGTTCACCTCGTACGCGTACGCGCTGCGGCATGCCTCCGCAACCATCGTGGGCACCTACGCGTACGTCAATCCGGTCGTCGCGGTGCTGCTCGGCTGGCTGATCCTGCACGAAGACATCACCGCGCGGACCGTCGGCGCCATGGTCCTCATCCTCGGCGCCGTGCTCATGATCCAGCTTGCGCCGGGAGCCCACGGAAAGACGCAGACGTCCGCCGAGCGCGCCGGAGCGGCCGGCCATCGCGAGAGGGTGCGGGTATGAGGGTCGCGTCCCCGCCCACACTGGTCGCGCGGTTCGAAGACTGTACCCTGCTCGAGGGGGAGTGGACTCACCGCGCTCACCTCACGGTGGGCCTGTGGTATGCCTCTCGTTTGCCCTATGAGGAGGCGGTGGTCGCGATGCGCACGGGCATCCTGCGACTCAACGAGGCCCATGGCGTGCCCACCACCCCGACGCGCGGCTACCACGAGACCATCACCCGCTTCTACCTGCGGGTGCTCTGCGACTACGTGGCAGGAGACGAAGCGACCCCGACGGCACCGTGGGAGGACCGGGTCGCCCGCCTGCTCGCCCGATACGGCGGCCGCGACCTCCCACTACGGCACTACTCGAAGGATCTGCTGCTGTCGCCGCAGGCTCGCATCGGTTGGGTCGAGCCGGACCTCCGCCCGCTCGGCTGAGCCGTCCTCAGCCCGCCAGCCGCACGGCACCCGGCCATTCGATGACATCGAGGCGCCAGTCGTGCCCCTCGACCGCGGCCGCGGCAGCGTACCCCGCCTCCACCGTCAAGGAACGGAGCGACCAGCGGGGGCTCGCCAGCCACCGCGCCGAGTCCTCTCTGCGGAGGCGCACCCGATCAGGTGCGGTCATGACGTCGATCAGATCGAGCTTCAGACCCATGCCTCGCCCATCGGCCTTGATGTAGGCCTCCTTCCGGGTCCAGAGTCGCGCGAACCATTCCCCTCGCGCCCGGCCGCTGAGCCCCGCCATCATCTCCCGCTCCGGGCGGGAGAGCACCAGGGTGCTCGTTTCCTCCACCACGGAGTCCGGCTGGAGCCGCTCGACATCGACCCCCACCTCGCCGCTGCGTGAGACGCCTATCAGGAGCAGATTGCCGGCATGGGTGAGGTTGAACCGAAGAGACCGGTGATCCGGCAGGAAGGGCTTCCCCGCGGCGCCGTACGCCAGGCGCACGGTGTGTGGCCGCTCCTCGGTGTAGTGGGACAGAATGTGGCGCAACGCGCCGCGGCAGGCCGCGAAGCGGCTCGCGTCGTGCCGGAAGCGGAACCGGGAAGCCCGCGCCGTCTCCGCCTGGTCCAGACATCCGTCCACGCGTCCATCACCCTCGATCTGGTCCACGCGGACCAGCCAGAGATCCAGCGACGCGTCTACCATGCTCTCTTCACCGCACCTCGGAGCCCGCCCGGGCGCGCGTGAGGCACGTCTGGAGCGCCGACGCGACTTCAGTCACACGGGGCTCCTTGAGCAGCTCGAAGTGCCCTCCGTCCAACTCGTGCAACTCCACGCCGCCCGCAGCGACCCGATCCCATCCCCAGGCCGCCCCTGACCTGGAGCCCAGACTCCCGTTGCGCGCCCGGAACAGCGTGACCCGGCCCGGATACACGGCGGGCCGATAGCACCTCGCGGCGTACAGCAAGGCCTCTCGTCTGCGCCGGAAGGCGGGGAGCAGGGGTCGGCGCAGGCGGACGGACCAGGCATATGCCAGCCTGCCGACCAGCTCCGTGCCGAGGTTTACCACCCGCTCCCAGAGAAACCGGGGGGCGGCCTTCACCCGAAGCTTGGGAAGTCGCCGAAGGTTGCGGGTCAGACGATCCCAGAGATTCCGCCCCTGCCGTGTGACCCGCGCCGAGATCGGGGCAGTTCGAGCCCCAGGGCAGGGAGCGTCGATCATCGCGAGGAGAGCGACTTCCTCTCCCGCCTGGTGAAGCTGCCGCGCCACCTCGAAGGTCAACGCTCCGGCCCAGCAGTAGCCGCACAGGAAGTAGGGACCGGCGGGCTGCTGACCGCGGAGATCCCTCAGGTAGTCCGATGCCAGTTGTTCGATCGTGCGGAGCACCGCCTCCCCCTCACCGGGCGGCGCTTCGATGCCGTACACCGGTTGATCCGGGTCGAGATGGCTCACCAGCTCCCGATACTCCAGCACGTCCCCGTAGACGCCATGCATCACGAACAGCGGCGGCTTGGTGCCTCCCGGCTTCATCACCGCCACGCTGGAGCGCGGGCCATCCACCCCGGGCCGGGACAGAATCCGGGCCAGGCGCCTCACGGTGGGCGCCTGGAACAGAGTGGACAACGGCAGCTTCTGCCCGAAGATCCGCTCGATCTCCGCGAAAAGCTTGACGGCCAGCAGCGAGTGCCCACCGAGGTCGAAGAAGTCGTCCTGGGGATTTACCCTCTCGACCCCCAGGACTTTGCGCCAGACATCAATCAGCGTGCGCTCGACGGGCGTTTGCGGGATCCCGGTCGAGGCGTGCGATGGGACTGGGCTGCTCGAGGGAGCGGGCAGGGCACGTCGGTCGATCTTACCGTTGGGTGACAAGGGAAGCGTGTCCAGGACGACAAAGGCCGACGGCACCATGAACTCGGGCAGGCGATCACGCAGGTGATCCCGGAGCGCGGACACCAGCGGATCGCCTGCGGTCCGGAGAAGGGGCACGTTGGCGTAGCGTTGCCACGGTTGGAGCGGACGATCCGCTCCGGCCGGCCACACAGCCCGGTGTGCCGGAGGTCTACGAAACAGCACATCGTACCGTTCGGAGGCCTCGAATCTCGAGCAGCTCAGATCGACCTGATAGCCGAGCTCGTCGCCCAGCGCCCATAGCGCCTCGGGGTCCACTCCGGACGCCTGGTTCGGCACTCGAGCGAGGGCAATGGCCTCCGGCCGCTTCTCCCGGAGAGCGCGAGCCAGTCCCTCGACGCTCCACTGTTCGGCTTCCCAATCGCGCCAGACCAGTGCCTCATCGACCATCGTGTCGGGCGGCTCGCGGTACAGCAGCACATCGTAGCGCAGGGCGCTCCGCTCCCCATTCCAGGACCCGCGGCTGAGGGTCACATCGACCGCGCGGATCTGATAGAGGTGTTGCGGGAGCGCGGTGAAGAACCCAGGCACAATGCGCAGCTCGTGCTCCGCCGCTCGGCCGACGTCCTCCGGCTCCAGGCAGGGAACGTCTCCGATGAAGATCGTAGCGCCGGGGGCCAGGAGCCGCGGGATCTGCTCTAGCAGGCCGACGAGATGCTCGATGGACGGCAGGTACTGGACGAGGGAATGCAGGATGACCAGATCGGCGCTTTGACTCTCGATCCCGGCGAGATCGGTGGGATCCTGCTGGAGAAGGGTCACACGATCGCTCAGGCCGGCCGCCTCGACTCGAGCTTGGGCCTGGCTCAGGAGGGCGTCGCACGGTTCAGTCGCCACGTACCGGATGCAGTGGGATGCGACCTCCGTGAGGAGCAACCCGGACCCGCAGCCGATCTCGAGTACCCGCCGAGGGCCCAGTCTGAGGATCCGCTCGGCAGCGCGGGCCGTCGCCAGCTGCAGGTCCACCGCGGACATCGGCCCGCCCGATCGGAGGCGCGGGTTCTCACGTTCCTCCAGCCAGGCGGAGAGGTGAGCGTCGGGTGATGTCGCCGCGGGTTTCGGATCGGCCCCGTTGCCGGCTCCCGACGAGCTCGTCAGGTAGGCGACCAGCCCGCGGCCCGTCGGCAGGTCGTCGCGCAGCACGACCGTACACTGGCGGACGCCCGGATGCTCCGCTAGCGCCGCCTCGATCTCTCCGGGCTCGATGCGGAAACCCCGCAGCTTGACCTGTTCGTCGAGCCGCCCCATGAACTCCAGCGCCCCGTCCGCACGGCGTCGAACCAGGTCACCGGTGCGATAGAGCCGCCCTCCCGGGTCCGGGCCGTGCGGATCGGGCACGAAACTCTCGGCAGTGAGGCCGGGCCGGTCGAGGTAGCCGCGTGCCAGCCCCGGACCTCCGAGGTAGAGCTCCCCCGGAACCCCTATCGGAACGGGCGTCATGGTGCGATCCAACACGTAGGCCCGTGTGTTGCCGATCGGCAGCCCGATCGGAACTGTGGCGTCCTCCTCGGCGACCGCCTGCACCAGCTGCCAGGTAGCGAAGGTCGTGGTTTCGGTCGGCCCGTAGACATTGAGCAGGCGCTCGGGTGCGCGTGTGGCAAGCACCTGACGGAACTTGCTGGGGTCTACCGCCTCGCCCCCGACGAGGAGGTGACGGACCGACCGGAACGCGTCCGGCACGTCGGACGCCACGTGATTGAAGAGCGCCGTGGTGAGGAACAGCGCGCTGATGCGGCGCTGGTTGAGCTCGGTCGCGAGGTCCCTGGGAACCACCGCCACCTCCTGGGGCACGATCACCACGCAGGCTCCGTTCAGGAGCGCGCCCCAGATCTCGAACGTGGCGGCGTCGAACGAGGTGTTGGAGATCTGAGCGACCCGATCGTCCGGCGTGAGCTGGACGTAGTCCGTATTGCAGACCAGGCGGACGATGGCCTCGTGTGGAATGGCGATGCCTTTCGGCCGTCCGGTCGACCCGGAGGTGTACATCACATAGGCCAGCTGCTGCGCTCGTGCTTCGACCCCGAGGTCGTCGTCGCTCTGGTCGGCGATCGCATCGGCGTCGACGTCGAGGTCCACGGTCGGAGTTCCGGCCGGCGCGGCGGGCCCTCCGGTTCCTCGGGTGACCAAGGCGGTCACCCGGGCATCCTCGAGCATCTGGCCCAGGCGATCGGAGGGATGGCTCGGGTCCAGCGGCACATAGGCCCCACCGGCCTTGAGCACCGCGAGCAGGGTCGTGACCAGGTCGGGAGTTCGCTCCAGCGCCACGCCGACCCGCGATTCGGGCCCCACGCCTCGCCGGCGGAGAAGTCGCGCCAGCCGGTTGGCCCGGGTGTTCAGGTCACGATAGGTGACCAGTTCACTCCCCGCCTCGATGGCGGTGCTGTCGGGGCGCCGGCGCGCCGCCGCTTCGAACAACCGGTGAACGCCACGCTCGGCGGGAAGCGCGCGATCGGTTCCGTTCCAGTCCACCAGTACCTGTCGGCGCTCCTCGCGTGAGAGCAGAGGAATGGCGGACAACCGACGACCGGCGTCGGCCGCGACGGCCTCGAGCAGGACGCCGAGGTGGCCCAGCATCCGGTGAATGGTCCCCGGGTCGAACAGGTCGACGCTGTACTCCAGGCCCACGCGCAGTCCGTCGCTCGACTCCTGGGCCGCAAGGGTCAGGTCGAACTTGGACGTGCTGGTCCATGCCGGGAGCCGGCGCACGGTGAGACCTGGCAGCCGCAGCGGAGCGCGGGGCGCGTTCTGCAACGCGACCATCATCTGGAAGTACGGGTTGCGGTCGCCGATCCGCTGCGGCCGCAGTTCCTCTACCAGCTTCTCGAAGGGAATGTCCTGGTGCGCGTAGGCTCCCAACGCCACCTCGCGCACCCGGCCCAACAGCTCTCGGAAGGAGGGGTCGCCGGAGAGGTCGGTTCTCAGCGCCAGCGAGTTCACGAAGAACCCGATCAGGTGCTCCACTTCCTTGCGAGTCCGGCTCGCGATGGGCGAACCCACGATGATGTCATTCACACCCGTATAGCGGGCCAGCAGGCTCTGGAATGCGGCCAGCAGGGTCATGAACAGGGTGGCCCCCTCCTGCCGGCTCACCAGGTGCAGTCCCTCGAGAACTCGCGACGGGATCTTGAGCGCTGAGCTGGCGCCCCGATCGCTCCGCGCCCGAGGGCGCGGCCGACCGGACAGCTCCACGGCTGCCGGGGGGGCCGCGAGACGCGACCGCCAGTAGGCCAGCTGCCGCTCGAGCACCTCTCCCTGCAGCCACTCCCGCTGCCACACGGCGTAATCGCCATACTGCACCGGCAGGTCGGGGAGGCATGGCGCGTCGCCGGAGACGAAGGCGCGATAGTGTTCGGCCAGCTCGTGATGAAGCACGCCGACCGACCACCCGTCGAACACGATGTGATGGGCGTTGAGCAGCAACAGGTGCTCCTCGGCGCCCCGAGCCAGGAGGGAGCCGCGGAAGAGCGGACCGCGCTCCAGGTCGAAGGGGCGAACCGCTTCCTCGCGCAGGAGGTCCCGCACTTCTGTCTCGGCGAGGGCACTGGCGTCCCGGACGGGCAGCTCCACCGGCGTGCCCGGACCGATCACCTGCACCGGCTCGCCCTCGGCAACGGCAAACGTGGTGCGGAGCGCCTCGTGCCGACCGACGATGGCGCTCAACGCCGAGCCCAATGCGGAGATGTCCAGCTTTCCGCTCAGGCGAAGCGTCATCGGCACGTTGTACGCCGAGCTCTCCGGCTCCAGCTGGTTGATGAACCAGAGCCGCTGCTGCGCGAACGAAGCGGGGAGAACGAACTGCTCGCGGGTCATGCCGGCGGGGCACCCTCGTCCATCTGGCGTCTGAGACTGAGCGGCCGCATGTCGGTCCACACCCGCTCGATGTGGGCGAGGCATTCTGCCTTGCTGCCGCTGGGGCCGGCGTCGCGCCAGCCGGGGGCGTTCTCCCTGTGCGCCGGCCAGATCGAGTACTGCTCCTCGTGGTTCATGACCACCTTGTAGACCATCGTGTCGTCCTCACGGTCGGTCACTGCTGCCTCCCTCATTTTTGCGTCGGGTGATAGGGCTGGCGCGCCACCGGGACGATGGCCGGGGCGTTGGAGGACGCCTCGCCGTCGCCGTTCGCGGCGGCCACCCACGCCGCCATGCCGGCCACGGTCGGCGTCTCGAAGATGGTCCGCAGCGGCAGCTCGATCCCGAGGGTCGAGAGGATCCGGGAAATGACCTGGGTCGCGAGCAGGGAATGACCGCCGAGATCGAAGAAATTGTCGTGGATACCCACGCGATCCACTCGCAGTACCGCCGCCCAGATCGTGGCCAGCAGCTCCTCGATCGGATCGCGCGGGGCGACAAAGGCCCCGTCACGAGCGGGGGTCGCGTCCTGCGGGTCCGGTAGCGCCCGGCGATCTACCTTGCCCGTGGGTGTAAGCGGGAGCCGCTCCATGAACGTGAAGGTCGCGGGAATCATGTAGGCAGGCAGCCGTCCTTGCAGGTACTCGCGGATCTGGTCCACCCCGATCTGCGGCCCCTCGGGCACCACATAGGCGACGAGTCGCTGCTCCCCCGCGGAGTCCTTCCGGGCCACGACGGCCGCTGCGCTCACCGCCGTCATCGACCGAAGCGCGGCTTCGACCTCACCGGGCTCGACCCGATGGCCTCGCACCTTGATCTGCTCATCGAGCCGCCCCAGAAACTCCAGCGTCCCGTCCCACCGCCAGCGGACCCGGTCGCCGGTCCGGTAGAGCCGGCCGCCGAACTCCCCGCCGAACGTCGGCCCGAACGGGTCGGGCACGAACCGGTCGGCCGTCAGTCCCGGCTGGCCCAGATAGCCTCGGGCCAGTCCGGCCCCGCCGAGGTACAGCTCTCCGGCCAGCCCCGTCGGGACCGGCTCCAGGTCGTGATCCAGCACGTAGGCCCTGGTGTTGGCGATCGGCCGGCCGATCGGCACCGATCCTCGCAGATCGTCGGCGGCCACCGGGTGACAAGTGGCGAAGGTGGTGCTCTCGGTCGGGCCGTAGCCGTTGATGAACCGGCAGTGCGGCAGTTCGCGCAGCACCCGCTCCACGTGAGCCACCGAGAGCACGTCCCCGCCCGCCAGCAACTGGCGCACGCCTTTCAGATCCGTGAGGTCACGGTCCACCATCAGGTGGAAGAGCCCGGCAGTGAGCCACAGCGTGGTGACGCCATGGTCCCGGACGGTTCGCCCGATTTCCTCCAGGCTGGGAGTGCCCGGCGGTGCGACGACCAGCCGGGCGCCGGTCAGGAGCGCTCCCCAGATCTCGAAGGTCGAGGCGTCGAACGCCACCGGAGCGAGCTGGAGGAAGGTCTCGGAGGGTCCGCCCTGGAAGTAGTCCGTACCCTGGACCAGGCGCACCACGGCCCGCTGCGGAACCGCGACGCCCTTGGGCCTTCCGGTCGAGCCCGACGTGTACATGATGCAGGCGAGCTGGTCGGCGAGACCCGGTTCGGGTGCCTCGCTCGATGCGCCAGCGATCGCTTCGCCGACCTCGTCCAGGCAGATGGCTCTCTCGGCCCAATCCGGCGGCAGCTTGCCGCGCTGCGCTTGCTCGGTGACCAGGGTACCGACTCCCGCGTCGTCCAACAGCTGGCCAAGCCGTGCGGGAGGGTCACCCGGTTCGAGCGGCACATAGGCGGCCCCTGCCTTCAGGACACCAAGCAGGGCCACCACGAGAGCGGGGGACCGATGGAGGCAGACGGCGACCCGGCTCTCCCGAGCCACGCCTCGGGATCGGAGATAATTGGCGACCCGGTTCGCCCGGTCCTCGAGCTGTCGGTAGGTGAGGCGATCCCCGGCCGCGAGCACGGCGACTGCATCAGGGGTCCGCGTCGCCTGGAGCTGGAAGAGCCGTCCGATGGTGGCGTCGTGCGGGTACTCGGTGGCCGTCGCATTCCACTCGACCAGGAGCTGGTATCGCTCGGGCTCGGTCAGGAGCGGAAGCTCGGAAAGACGCCGGTCCGGATCGGCGATCACGCCTTCGAGCAGCGTCCGGAGGTGCCCGAGCATCCGCTGGGCCGTGCTGGACTCGAACAGGTCGGTGCAGTACTCCAGCAGCAGCCGCAGCCCCGAGCCTTGCTCGAAGGCGAAGAGAGTGAGGTCGAACTTCGCGGTGCCGCTGTCGGTCTTCTGGTGACTCAGCCGCAGGCCCCCGAGCTCGAGCTCGTAATGGGGCACGTTCTGCATCGCCAGCGCGACCTGGAAGATCGGCGTCCGCGCCAGGTCGCGCTCGGGCTTCAGCTCCTCCACCAGCTGCTCGAACGGGATCTCGGCGTGATCGTAGGCGCCGATGGTCACTTCGCGCACCCGTCCCAGGAGCTCGCGGAAGGTGGGATCCCCCGAGAGATCGGTTCGGAGCGCCAGAGTGTTCACGAAGAAGCCGATCAGGCCCTCGGTTTCCTCCTGAGCGCGGCCGGCAATGGGACTGCCCACGACGACGTCGTCCTGGCCGGCGTACCGGGCCAGCAGGGACTGGAAGGCCGCGAGGAGCGTCGCGAACAGCGTGACCCCCTCGCCTTGGCTCAGGGCCTTGAGCTTCGCGGTAACGGCGGGCGAGAGCGAGATCCCGTGCTTCGCTCCGCGCGAGCTCTGCACCGCCGGACGCGGCCGGTCGTTCGGAAGCTCGATCGCCGTGGGCGCTCCGTAGAGGCGATTGCGCCAGTAGGCCAGCTCCCGTTCCAGCCGCTCGCCCGCGAGCCACTCGCGCTGCCAGACGGCGTAGTCGCTGTACTGGATCGGCAGCTCGGGAAGCCGAGGCTCGCGGCCGGTGGTGAAGGCCTCGTAGCACGTCGTGAGCTCGCGGGAAAGGATTCCCATGGACCAGCCGTCGCTGACGATATGATGCATCGTCAGCAGCAGCAGGTGCTCCTCCGGTCCGAGCCGCAGGAGACTGGCGCGGAAGACCGGCCCCCGAGCGAGATCGAAGGGCCGGTGCGCCTCCTCCGCCAGCCGTCGGCGAACCTCCGCCTCGCGCTCCGGCGCGGCGAGGCCCTGGAGGTCGGTCACCAGCAGCGGGAGACTCGACGCTTCGGCCACGACCTGCGAGGCCGTGCCGTCTGTCGTCACGATCGTGGTCCGCAGAACCTCGTGCCGCGCGACGATCGCCTCCAGGGCGCGCCGCAGCATCGCGACGTCGAGCGCACCGCTCATGCGGATCGCGCGTGAGATATTGTGCAGCGGCGTCCCCGGATGGAGCTGCTCCAGGAACCAGAGCCGCTGCTGGGCGAAGGAAAGCGGCGCCGGGCCTGACCGCCCGCGCGGGAGAATCCGCTTCTTCTCCGCCTGCCGCGGCGGACTGCCGTGCGCCGCCGCCAGTGCCGCGAGCCCTGCAACCGTGGGATTCTCGAAGATCGTGCGCAGCGGCAGCTCGGCGCCGAGAGTCGCCCGGATCCGCGACATCACCTGCGTGGCCAGCAGCGAATGGCCGCCGAGAGCGAAGAAGTCGTCGTTCACGCCGACCCGGTCCACAGCGAGGACCGTTTCCCAGATGGCGGCAATCGCGTCCTCGACCGGATTGCGCGGTGGGACGAAGGCCTGCTCCAGGTCGGGCCTCCGATCGTCCGGTGCGGGCAGCGCGCGTCGGTCCAGCTTGCCGCTCGGAGAGAGCGGCAGCGCCTCCAGCGTCATGAAAACCGAGGGCACCATGTAGTCCGGGAGCCGCCGCTGCAGCAGGCGTCGCAGCTCGTCGCTTCCGGGGGCGGGCGTCGCCGTCACCAGGTATGCCACCAGTCGCTTGCCGCCGGGACCGTCATCCCGGGCTGTGACGACCGCCGCGCGCACCGCGGGATGCTCGCGCAACGTCGCCTCGATCTCGCCCGGCTCGATCCGATGGCCCCGGAGCTTGATCTGTCCGTCGAGCCGGCCGAGGAACTCGAGCTGGCCGTCGGCGCGCCAGCGCACTCGGTCCCCGGTGCGGTAGAGCCGACCTCCCGGCTCCTCCCCGTGGGCCGCCCCGAACGGATCGGGGACGAAGCGCTCGGCCGTCAGCCCGGGCCGATCGAAGTAGCCCCGCGCCAGGCCGGGGCCACCGAGATAGAGCTCGCCGGGAATGCCCACTGGTACCGGCTCCATGTTGCAGTCGAGCACATAGGCCCGGGTGTTGGCGATCGGGCGGCCGATCGGGATGGTGATGGCATCGTCTTCGACCTGACCGATCTCATACCAGGTCGCAGTGGTGGTACACTCGCAGGGGCCGTAGCTGTTGATCAGACGCCGGGGCGCCCCTTTGGCGAGCACCTCGCGCGCGGCCGCGGGATCGGCGGCCTCTCCGCCCATCTGGGCATCCCCCACCGAGCGGAATGCGTCCGGCACCTCGCGCGCGAGCTGGTTGAAGAGCGCGGTGGTCACGTCGATCGAAGTGATCCCCCGGCGGCGGAGCGCCGCCGTGAGGTCGACGGGAGACAGCACCACCTCCCGCGGGATGACCTCCAGGCGCGCGCCGTTGAGCAGCGAGCCCCAGATCTCCCAGGTGGCCACGTCGAACGTGACGTTGCAGACCTGGGCCACGCGATTCGCGGGCGTCAGCTGGATGTAATCGGTGCCGCAGACGAGGCGAATGATGCCGCGGTGCGTAATGGCGACCCCTTTGGGCAGGCCGGTCGAGCCCGAGGTGTACATCACGTAGGCCAGATCGCCAGCGCGCAGGCGACTCGGCGTCGGCTCAATGGGTGCGCGGGTGATCGCCTCTCGCTCCTCGTCCAGGCGAACGATCGCGGTGTTCCCGTCCGCCGACATCCACTCGGCATGCTCCCGGTGGGTGAGCAGCAGCGCCGCCCGCGAATCCGCCACCATGAAGCGGAGCCGATCCGGTGGATAGGTCGGGTCCAGCGGGACGTACGCGGCGCCGGCCTTCACCACTCCCAGGAAGGCGACCACCAGATCCAGGGAGCGGTCGAGACAGATGGCCACCCGGGTCTCCGGCCCCACACCGCGGGCCCGGAGGTAGTGGGCCAGCTGGTTGGTCCGGGCGTCCAGCTCGGCGTAGGTGAGCTGTTCCTGATCGGAGGCCACCGCGACCGAATCCGGCCTCTGAGTCACCTGGGCCGCGAACAGCTCGCCCAGCGTGGCATGCCGGGGAAAGTCCCTGGTGGTGTCGTTCCACTCCACCAGGAGCTGGTGCCGCTCGGGCTCGGTCAGAAGCGGGAGCTCGGAAAGCCGTCGATCGGGATCGGCGACGATGCTCTCCAGCAGGGTTCGGAAGTGCCCGAGCAGCCGGACGATCGTGCTGGCCTCGAAGAGGTCGCTGCAATACTCCACCTCGGCGCGAAGGCTGGCTCCCGCCTCGAAGAGCGCCAGCGTAAGGTCGAACTTCGCGGTGCCGCTGCCGGGCGATTCCAACCGCAAGGTGAGGCCCGGAAGCTCCAGCCGCTGGTCCGGAAGGTTCTGGAGGGCCAGCAGTACCTGAAAGATCGGCGTCCGGCTCATGTCCCGTTCAGGCTGGAGCTCCTCGACGAGCTGCTCGAACGGAATCTCCGGATGGTCGTACGCGCCCAGCGTCACCTTGCGCACCCGCCCGAGCAGCTCGCGGAAGCTGGGGTCCCCCGAGAGATCGGTGCGCAGCACCAAGGTGTTGACGAAGAAGCCGATCAGGCCCTCGGTCTCCACGCGAGTGCGCCCGGCGATCGGCGATCCCACCACGATGTCGTCCTGCCCGGTGTAGCGGGCCAGCAGGGTCTGGAACGCCGCCAGCACCGTCGCAAACAGGGTGACCCCTTCGCGCTGGCTCAGGGCGCGCAGCGCCTCGCACAGGCGGGCCGGCAGGAGGCCCGTTTCCCTTGCCCCGCGGGTGCTCCGGATCGGCGGCCGGGGGAAATCGGTCGGCAGCTCGAGCGCGGCGGGCGCCCCCAGCAGCTGCTTCCGCCAGTAGTTCAGCTCGCGCTCCAGCCGCTCGCCCTGGAGCCGCTCGCGTTGCCAGATGGCGTAGTCGGCGTACTGGATGGAGAGCTCCGGCAGCGCCGGCGCAGCTCCACGGGCGAACGCCTCGTAGAACGCCGTCAGCTCCCGCGAGAGCACACCGCGCGACCAGCCGTCGCTGATGATGTGATGCATGCTCAGCACCAGCAGGTGCTCGGCGGGGCCCAGCCGGATCAGGACGGCGCGAAAGAGCGGCCCGAGCGCGAGATCGAAGGGGCGCCGCGCCTCCTCCAGTACCAGGCGACGCGCCTCGGCCTCGCGCTCCGCCTCGGGCACTTGCCGCAGGTCCGCGATCTGCAGCGACGCCCCCGCAGGGGCGGATACCAGCTGCGCGGGGACGCCGTCCGTCGCGACGATGGTGGTGCGCAGCGACTCGTGGCGTGCCACGATGGCATCGAGCGACTGCCGGAGCACCGGGACGTCCAAGGCCCCGCTCAGCCGCACCACGCGGGACATGTTGTGCAAGGGAGTGCCGGGGTAGAGCTGCTCCAGGAACCAGAGGCGCTGCTGGGCGAACGACAGCGGGGCGAGCCCTGAGTCGGTGCGCCGGGGAATCCCGCCGCCGCCCGGCCGCGGACGCCGACGGATCAGATCGAGCTCGAGCTCAGCCCGCTCCGTCACCGACAGACCTGGGGCCCGACCGGACGACTGGTCCCTCATTCCCGCCCCCCCGTCCGCGGAGCCGGGGAGGCGTCCGCGATCACCGCCGCGAGTCGGGCTACGGTGGGCGCCTCGAACACGGCGCGGAGCGGCAGGGCGACCCCGTACTGCGCCCGCACCCGCGCCACGATGCGAGTCGCCAGCAGGGAGTGCCCTCCCAGGGCGAAGAAGTCGTCGTTGACGCCTACCCGCGCGATCCCCAGCACCTCCGCCCACGTCCGGGCCATCCAGTCCTCGACCGCCGAACCGGGATCGGCCGTCTGGCCACGCTCCTCGCTGCCGTTTCCCAGCTCGGGCACCGGCAGGCGGCGAAGGTCCAGCTTGCCGTTCGACGTGAGCGGCAGATGCTCGAGGAACACGAACGCCGAGGGGACCAGCGGTGACGGGAGCCGCTCGGACAGATAGGCACGGAGCGCCGTGCTGTCGGCCGTCTCGCCTCCGGCGACGACATAGGCCACCAGCGCGACCGGCTCCGTCCCGAGTGCCTGCCCTACGACGGCGCAGGTCCGCACCTGGGGGTGACGGGAGAGAACCGCCGACACTTCTTCCGGCTCGACCCGGACGCCTCGGATCTTGACCTGACGATCCAGTCGTCCGAGCACCATCAGCGACCCGTCGGCCCGGTAGCGACCGAGATCGCCGGTGCGGTACAGCCGGTCCCTGGGATCACTGCTGAACGGATTGAGGACGAAACGCTGCTGCTGCGCCTCGGGAGCGTTGATGTAGCCTCGGGTCATGAACCGAGTCCGCAGAACGATCTCCCCCTGCTCGTTTATGCCGCACAGTCGGTTCTCGGCCGAAAGCACCAGGGCCTGACTTTCGGGCAGCGCTCCGCCCACCGGCTGGACGCCGGGCACCGGGTCCGGAGGCACGAGGTACCAGCATTTCACCATTGTGGTCTCGGTGGGCCCGTAGAGATTCACCAGACCGCATCGGTCCGTCGCGAGGGCGCGCCACCGCCGCACCAGATCGTCCGTCAGCGGCTCCCCCGCGAGGAAGACCCACCGCAGCGCGGGGAGCGTCAGGCCCGGCGGCGCGGGCTCCAGCCACGCTCGCGCCAGCGACGGCACCACGTGCACTACGCTGATCTCCTCCGACTCGAGCCACGCCAGCACCTGGTCCGGCGTCAGATCAGCGGGCGGCAGGCAGAGCGTCGCACCGCTCCAGAGGGCCAGGAACACGTCCCGGAGCATGACATCGAACGAGACGCTGGTCAGTTGGGCGCAGCGATCGTGGGGCCCGATCCCGAAGGCGGTTTGCTGCCACTGGAGGAAATGCCCGATCCCGCGATGTTCTCCGAGCACGCCCTTAGGTGTTCCGGTCGTGCCGGACGTGAAGAAGATGTAGGCCGGATCCTCAGGCTGCGGGGGCGCGCTGTTGCCCGCGGTTGGAGCGGCCCCGGCGGGCCTGTCCCATTCCCTCGCATCCTCACCAATCAGGATCACACGGACGTCGAGATCGCCGACCCAGTCGTCGTCCGCCGCCGTCGCTGCCACCTGCACGACGTCCCGGGCCCCGGCTTCCCGCAGCATCGTCTCCTTGCGCTTCTCCGGCAGCTCGGGCGCAACCGGCAGGACCACGGCCCCTGCGGAGAGCACCGCGAGGAGAGCACTGACCAGCCCGAAGCTGACGGGACCGGAGACGGCGACCACGCTTCCGGGCTCCACGCCTCTCGCCCGGAGGCTCCCCGCGAGCGTGGTGACGGCCTCGTCCAGTTCATGATAGGTCCAGGAACGGCCGGCCTGGCGGATCGCCGCATGCGCCGGAGCCCGCCGCGCCGCCGCCGCGATCGCCTCGGTCACGACAGGATACCGTGGCTCCGCCATGGCGGCTTCCGGATCAGGCAGCAGCGGCCTGGCCCGCGGCGTCAGCAGCGAATAGCCCCCGATCCGTCGGTCGGGCGAGGCGACGATCTGCTCCAGCAGCGAGCGGTACTGCTCCAAGAGGTGGGTGATCGTCTCCTGGGAGAAGAGGTCTACGCTGTACTTGCAGATGCCGGAGAGCTCGCCCCTGCTCTCCTGCATTCGCAGGGCGAAGTCGAACTTGGCTGAATAATGAAAGTGACCGAAGTCGGCCACCTCGAGGCCCGGCAGCTTCAGCTCACCGCGCCCGGTGTTCTCCACTTGAAACAGCACCTGGAAGAGCGGGTTGTAGTTGAGCCTCCGCTCGGGCTGGAGCGTCTCCACCAGGCGCTCGAACGGCAGCTCCTGGTTGTTGTAGGCTTCGAGGGCCGTCTCTCGTACCCGACCGAGCAGCTCGCGAAAGGTGGGGTCGCCGCCGACATCCGTGCGCAACACCAGCGAGTTGACGAAGAATCCGATCAGACCTTCAAGCTCGACGTGGGTCCGTCCCGCGATCGGCGCGCCCACGACGATGTCGCTCTGTCCGCTCCAGCGCGCGAGCAGGAGCTTGAACCCTGCCAGCAGGGTCATGAACAGGGTCACGCCCTCCCGGCGGCTCAGCGCCTGCAGCGCTTCATGCAGATCGCGCGGCAAGGTCACGATGGCCTCGGCTCCGCGATAGCTCGAGACCGCGGGCCGGGGCCGATCGCTTGGCAGCTCCAGCAACGGTGGCGCTCCCTGCAGCTGCCGAACCCAGTACGCCAGCTGGCGCTGCCAGAGCTCGCTCTCCATACGCCGCCGCTGCCAGATGCTGAAGTCGGCGTACTGGATCGGCAGGTCCGGCAGGCTCGCGGGGGCGCCCGTGGCGTAACCATGGTAGAGGGTGCTCAGCTCCCGGTAGAGCACCCCCATCGACCAGGCATCGGCGGCCACGTGATGCTGTGTGAGCAGGAGCACGTGCTCGTGGCCGGCAAGCCGGATCACACGGGCGCGAAGAACCGGATCCCTCGCGAGATCGAAGGGGAGCCCGGCTGCGTGCTCGGCCAGCCGACGCGCTTCCGGCTCACGCTCTGCGATCGGAAGCGCGGTCAGGTCGGTCAGGGGCAGCGGGAACGCCGTGCCGGGGCGGATCTCCTGGACCGGCGTATCCGCCCCCTCGGCCAGTGTCGTCCGTAACGTCTCGTGCCGCATGACGATGGTTTCGAAAGACCGTCTCAGCGCCTCGGTGTCCAGCATGCCGGTGAGTCGCCAGGCCCGCGTCATGTTGTAGGCGGGACTCTCGGGCTCGAGGCGCTGGAGAAACCAGAGCCGCTGCTGGGCGAACGAGAGGGGGACGGCTCCCCCCTCAGCCCTCCGCGCGATCCGGGATCCCGCGGGATCCGGGGGATTCCGCTTGAGCGAGCGAAGCGCCAGCAGGGCGCGTTGCTCCAGCGTCGTGGCGGGATCCGGCGGGGTGATGTTGCTCATCGTCAGAGCTCTCCCGAGCGTTCCAGGGCCACGATCCGCTCGGCCAGGCCGGCGACGGTCGGGCTCTCGAAGAGGTGCCGGAGCGGCAGCTCGATCCCCAAGGCCGCCTCGATCCGGGAGACGACCCGGGTCGCGAGCAGGGAATGGCCGCCGAGGGCGAAGAAATCGTCGTGCGCCCCGATGTGCGGGACACCGAGGACCTCGCCGCAGATCTCCGCGAGCACCTGCTCCAGCGCGCCCATGGGCGCCACGTGCTCCAGAGATGAATCCCCTGCCTGGCGATCGGGTGGAGGCAGCGCCGACCGATCCAGCTTGCCGCTCCCCGTGCACGGCAGGCTGTCCAGCAGCACGAACGCGGACGGCAGCATGTAGTCGGGGAGCGTCCGCCGAAGCGACCCGCGAAGGTCGCTGACCGTGGATGCCTGACCCGGCGCCGGCACCAGGTAGGCGACCAGCCGTCTGTCGCCGGGCTCGTCTTCCCGGACGACCACGGCCACCTGACTCACGGCCGGATGCGCCTCCAGCGCAGCCTCGATCTCGCCGAGCTCGATGCGGAAGCCGCGAAGCTTGATCTGGTGATCGGTGCGTCCCAGGAACTCGAGGGCCCCATCCACCCGACGGCGCAGCACGTCGCCGGTGCGGTACATCCGCGCACCGGTTCGGTCGTCGAAGGGGTCCGGGAGGAAGCGTTCCGCCGTGAGCCCCGGACTGCCGGCGTAGCCTCGGGCGAGTCCGGTGCCTCCGATGAACAGCTCGCCCGGCACGCCGATCGGGACCGGCGACAGGTGGCGGTCGAGCAGGTAGAGTCGGGTATTCGCCACCCGGTTCTCGAGGGTGGGGCGCGTGTCGGCCCTCACCGGCGCGGCCGCCGAGTAGATCGTCGTCTCCGTGGGGCCGTACAGGTTCCAGAGCACGACGCCACGCGCCAGAAGCTCCCGCGCGAGGTCGGACGTCAAGGGTTCGCCGCCGCACAAGGCCCTGAGGCCCTGGGCGTTCCCCCAGCCGGAGTCCACCAGCATCCGCCATGTCGTCGGTGTGGCCTGCATCATCGTCGCGCCGGCACGCGCCAGCGCAGCGGCGAGGAGACGACCGTCCTGCGCGGTCTCGCGCGTCGCGATCGCGACGCGCGCTCCGACGGTCAGGGGCAGCAGCAGCTCGAGTGTGGCGATGTCGAAGATCAGCGGACTCACGGTGAGCAGCACGTCGCCCGGCCGGACGCCGGAGTACGGCCCCATCGAGCTCAGCAGGTTGACCAGGGCGCGGTGGGTGACCTGCACCCCCTTCGGCCGGCCGGTCGAGCCCGAGGTGTAGATCACGTACGCGAGTTGCTCACCGCTGTGGCGTCGGGGCGCACCCACCCCGGGATCTGTCCACCGCTCCTCGTCGTCCAGGCAGACGGTGGCGAGCGCATCGGCCGGCAGGATGTCCAGTCGTTCCCGCCGGGTCACCACCAGCCGCGCCGCGGCGTCGGACAGCATGAGCGCCAGCCGCTGGGGCGGGTAGGTCGAGTCGAGCGGAAGGTACGCCCCACCCGCCTTCAGGATGCCCAGGACACCGACCAGCATCTCCAGGGATCGCTCCACACAGAGTCCGACCACCGTGTCCGGACCGACGCCGCGGGCCCGGAGATGGTGCGCCAGCCGGTCGGCCCGCCGCATCAGCTCGCGATAGCTGAGCTCCTCGTGTTCGAACACCGCGGCCACGACATCGGGCGTCCGAGCCGCCTGGGCTTCGATCAGCTCGTGCACCGTCGCCGGGCCGGCCGGCGCGGCTTCGGTCGCGTTCCACTCCACCAGCGCCTGGTGCCGTTCCTGGTCCGTGAGGAGGCGCAGCTCCGAGAGCCGCCGATCCGGATGGGTCACGGCGTCCTGGAGCAGGGTCTGGAAGTGGTCCAGCATCCGGGCGACCGTGCTTCGATCGAAGAGGTCGGTGTTGTACTCGGCCGACGCGCGCAGCAGCCCGGCCGAGTCCTGCCGCACGAAGAGGGTCAGGTCGAACCGCGCGATCCCGCGCTCCAGCACGACCGGGGAGACCTCCAGGCCCGACAGGCTGGGCACCGTTGCCGGGGCGTTCTGCATCGCGAACATCACCTGAAAGAGCGCGGAGTGACTGAGACTCCGCTCCGGCCGCAGCTCTTCCACCAGTCGCTCGAACGGCAGCTCCTGGTGGTCGTAGGCACCGAGACAGGTCTCACGGACCCGTCTGATCAGCTCCCGGAAGGTTGGATCGCCGGAGAGATCGGTCCGCAGGGCCAGCATGTTGATGAAGCAGCCGATCAGTCCCTCCGTCTCGGTTCTGATCCGCCCCGCGATGGGCGAGCCCATTACGACGTCGTCCTGGCCGGTGTAACGAGCCAGCACTGCCTGGAACGCCGCGAGCAGCACCATGAAGGCGGTCGCTCCCTCGGCGCGACTCAAGGCGAGCACCGCCGGCCCCAGCTCACGCGGGAGCATGCGATCCAATTTGGCGCCGCTGTAGGTCTGCACTGGCGGCCGGGGACGATCCGTGGGCAGCTCGAGGACCGGCGGGGCGCCGTCGAGTCGGTCGTGCCAGTAGGCCAACTCGTGCGCCAGACGCTCGCCATTGAGCCGTCCCCGCTGCCACGCTGCGTAGTCGGGGTACTGGATGGGGAGCTCGGGAAGCGTCGGTTCCATGCCCCGGAGCCCGGCATCGTAGAGTGCGGCCAGCTCCCGGTACAGCACGCCCAGCGACCACTCGTCGCTCACGATGTGGTGCAGGGTGATCACCAGGATGTGCTCCTCGGGGCGGAGCCGGATGACTCTGGCCCGGAGCAATGGCGCCCTGGTCAGATCGAACGGTCGGCGGATCTCGGCCTCCGCGAGGCGGGCCGCCTGCTCCTCCAGCTCGCTCTCGGGAAGGCCGCCGAGGTCCGCGATAGGGAGCGGCAGTGACAGGGACGGAGCGACGAGCTGAAGCGGGAGACCGTCCACGACACTGAAGCTGGTCCGCAGGGCCTCGTGCCGGGACACGAGCGCGTTCAGGCTCCCCCGCAGCACCGAGATGTCGAGGGGTCCACGGACCCGGACCGCCCGCGCGCTGTTGTAGACGTTGGTTCCCGGCTCCAGCTGCTCGATGAACCAGAGGCGCTGCTGGGCGAACGAGGGCGGGGCGCTGTCGGCCCGGCTTCGTCGGGGAATCCCGTCGTGGGGACGGCCCTCGAGCATCGTCTCCCGCTCCAGCGACCCGGTCACGTGGGCTCGAGCTCGGAAGAGACTGCTTCTCCGTCCCGCAGGAGCAGGTCGAGCACGACGCCTGCCTGCTCCGCCACCGTTGGCGCGTCGAACAGTGCACGCATGGTCAGCTCGAGTCTCAGCTCCTGGCGGATGCGCGAGACCAGCCGGGTGGCGAGCATCGAGTCCCCACCCAGGTCCAGAAAGCGCTCGTCCACTCCCACTCGCTCGACCCCGAGCACGTCGGACCAGAGCGTCGCGAGCAGGTCTTCCACCGGGGTCCGCGGCGCGAGGTAGGGGCGGCGCGGCTGGGAGTCCTGCACCGTCGCGGGCCCCAGCCCCAGTCGCGCGGCGAGGCCGATCCGCTGAGGCTTGCCCGTCGGTCCCTTGGGGATCTCGTCGAGGAAGACGATCGTGCTCGGTACCTTGAAGTCGGCGAGCCTGGTCGCGGCATAGTCCCTGATCTCTCGCTCGGTCGTGCCCTTCGCCGGCTGGAGCACGACGGCCGCGCCGACCTCCTCGCCCAGCGGACCGCCCGGTATCGCGAAGGTGATGACCTGGGCAACGGCGGGGTGATCCATGAGCACCTCGTCCACCTCACGAGGCGAGACTTTCTCACCTCCCCGGTTGATGATCTCCTTGAGTCGGCCGGTGAGCGTGAGGTACCCGTCGTCGTCCAGATGACCCTGATCGCCGGTGCGGAACCAACCGTCCGTGAACGCGGCGCGGTTGGCTTCGGCGTTGCTCTCGTAGCCCCGGGTGACGTTGGGCCCGCGGATGACCACCTCTCCTTGTGCGCCGGGCGGAAGCAGGTGCCCCTCAGCGTCCATGATCCCGATCCGGGGCCCCGCCGCGATGCCGACCGTACCCGGCTTCCGTCGCCGCGGGGGGAGCGGATTGCTGGCCATCTGGTGCGCGGCCTCCGTCATGCCGTACGCCTCGATGACCGGAGCCCCGAAGGCCCCCTCCAGTCCGCTCAACACCTGCGGCGGCAGCGCGGAGGACGACGAGCGGATGAGGCGCAACCGAGTCTGACGGATGACCTCTTCGTGCTGCGAAGCCCGCGCGAGGATCGCCTGGTGCATGGTTGGGACGGCCGTGTACCACGTGGGCCGGAACTCGTCCATCCAGCCGAAGAAGTCGGTGGCGTAGAAGCCGGGTGTGCAGACGACCTCCGCGCCACCGGCGATCGAGGCCAGCACGGCGCCGACCAGGCCGTGAATGTGGAAGAGCGGCATGATGCTCAGGCAGCGGTCGGCGGATGAGAGGTTCAGCGCCGCGCGGACGTTGTCCGCCGATGCGCAGAGATTGGCCTGAGTAAGCGGCACCAACTTCGGGCGTGACGTAGTCCCGGACGTGTGCAGCACGAGAGCGATGTCGCCCGGCTCCGCCCATCCGGGCGCCGCCGGCGGGTCCTCCGCCAGTCTGCCCGTGAGGCTCAGCGACTCCAGTGCGGCACCGGGAGCCACCGACAGCTCGAGCACGGGAATGCCCAGCCCGTCGGCAGCGCGGACCGCCGCCGAATCGGAGCCGGGCGACACGATCAACGCTTTCGCCGCCAGGTCCGACAGGTAGAAGTCGAACTCCTCGAAGCGGTAGCTGGGGTTGAGGGGCGCGGCGGTCGCTCCCGATGCCACGCCGAGGAACGCCAGCGCCGTCTCCGGCCCGTTCGGCAGCACGATCGCGACACGATCGCCCCGGCCCACACCGGCGGCATTGAGCGCCGCCACGATGTTGCCGACACACTCGAGCAGCCGCGCGTACGAGAGCGGAAGCCGGCCCGGGGCGCGCAGGGCGATGGCATCCGGGCGGGTTTGCGCCTGGCACGCCAGCAGCCGGTGCAGCGTGGCCGGCGTCCTCGCGGTGGTCATGAAATATTGCCGCCGTCGCGTGCGCGCTCCGCGAGATTCTCCTGCAGCAGTGCGACGCAATCCTTGAGGCCGACCGAGCGGCCCGGGGCCGGATCCGGGAGGACGCCCTCGGTCTGCTCCAGACAGTCCAGGGCGGCCGCCACCGCCGCCTGGGCGGCGAAGAGACACGGCGTGCTGTAGATGGCGATCGAGACGCCCGCGGCAGCCAGGTGCGACAGACCGCACCTCGGCGACTTGCCTCCCGCGATCAGGTTGAAGGCGAGCGGCCGTGAGGTCTCCGCCTTGAGCGTCCTGATCAGCCCGAGATCGCCTTGCCCGTCCACCAGGATCGCGTCCGCTCCGGCGGCGTCGAACGCCTTGGCACGGCGACGAATCTCGTCGCGATCGGCCGCATCCGTGCGCGCCACCACCACGAGCTGGCGCCTGGTGGCGAGCACGCGCTCCAGCTTGTCGACGAACTGCTCCAGCGGCAGGATCTGCTTGCCGTCGAGGTGGCCACACCGGCGCGGCCGCTGTTGGTCCTCGAGCACGACTCCCGAAGCGCCGGCCGCCTCGAGCAGGGAGACGACGTGGCAGGCGATCTCGGGGTCCCCGTAGCCGTCGTCGATGTCCACCAGCAGGTGGGTGCGCGGCAGGAGCGCGCGCAGGCGATGCACGAAGGCCACGAGATCCGACCAGGCGATGAATCCGATATCGGGCAAGCCGTAGTGACTCGCGGCGAAGCTGAACCCGCTCAGGAACAGCGTGTCATACCGGCGAGCAGCGATCGAGGCCGAGAAGGCGTCATAGACACCGATGAACGGAAGGACTTCGCCTCCGGCCAGCCGGGCGCGCAGGCCGCGCCCGCCGTATTCAGTCATTCAACGGTCCCTCATCAAGGCGGAACGGGAACTGGAGGTGTGGCGCTCGCTCCTGTGGCACGGGTGCTACAGGCGGACGGCCGTCGTCCCCAGGCCCGAACAGGCACAGGGTTTACCTGAGCGAAAAGGGCGAATGTTATAGGCCTTGGCACTACGGGACTTGCCGGTGCCCGGCCTGGTGGAGACACCCTGGATCCGGGTTACGCGGCCGGTGCTCGCCGCGCCGTTACCCCGACGAGGCGCAAGACGTGTACCTCAGACGAGCGGCAGAACCTGGAATTCGCAGGTGGTCGGCCCCCCGGCTCGAGGGCGCGAGATCGCCGGGTGAGGGTCCACGACCCGAAGCGTGAACGCGGACTCGATCCGGTCGAACACCAGCCGGCCCAACGGCCCCCGCGCCCACAGCGCGACGTGGTACACGCCGGGATTCAGGTGCAGCGATTGGATCCGAAGACCGACCACGTTCGGCCCCCGCTCGAGCGTCGTCACCAGACCGGTCGAGATCGTGTCCACGGTGACCAGGGCGGTGCCGTCCTCGTCGTGCAGGCTGAGCCCGAACCCGCCGACGGTGCGAGCGGAGTCGGACACCAGTCTGAGCCGGACCTCGAGCGGACCGTCGGGATAGGCGTGCTCACCGATCGCGGCGTTGCCGCTCCGGTATTCGACAGCCTCGATGCAGGTCTCCCGTGTGCCCGTGCGCTGGAGTCGGGAGGTATCGAGCCACCGGGCGGGCTCGGAGGACTCGGGCGAGAGGGCGAGATACTGGCGCAGCACGTCGGCGGTCGCACCATCCCCCGCGAGGCGGCCCCCCTCCAGCAGGATCGACCGCGGGCACATCCGCTGGATCGCGTTCAGGTTGTGGCTCACGAACAGGATAGTCCGACCTTCGTTTGCCACCTCCTGCATCTTGGCCAGACACTTGGCCTGGAACTCCGCGTCCCCCACGGCCAGCACTTCGTCCACGATGAGGATCTCCGATCGCAGATGGGCGGCCACCGCGAAGGCGAGTCGGAGGTACATCCCGCTGGAGTAGTGCTTGACCGCCGTGTCGAGAAAGCGCGCGACTTCGGCGAACTCGACGATCTCATCGAACCGGCGGGTCACGTAGCTCCGCTCCATGCCGAGGATGCATCCATTCAGGTAAATGTTGTCTCGGCCCGTGAGCTCGGGATGGAAGCCGGTCCCGATCTCGAGCAGGGAGCCCATCCGGCCGTGCACCAGCGCGCGGCCGGCGGTGGGCGAGGTGATCCGCGACAGGATCTTGAGCAGGGTGCTCTTCCCGGCCCCGTTCCGGCCCACGACGCCGAGCACCTCGCCCTCCTTCACCTCGAACGACACGTCGTGCAGTGCCCAGATCAGGTCCGCGTCGTCCTGTCCCGCGCCATGGTGCCGCAGCTCGCGCCAGTTGCGCAGTGGCGCCGCGGCGGCGCGTGCAAGGGCCTCGCGCAGGGTGGATGGCCGCGAGCGACGTGCCCCGATGCGATACTGCTTGCCGATCCGGTCCACGGAGATCGCCGTCGTCATACCACGTCCGGGAACACCCGCTCTGCGTGGCGGAAGTACAGGGTGCCGGTGAGGAAGACGACCACCGCGGCGCCGAGCGAGACTCCCAGCTCGAGGGGCGTGGGCCCTGCAACGCCCAGGAGCACGGCGCGGAACTCGGACAGCACACCGGCCATCGGGTTCAGGGCATACAGCGTCCGGTACCGCTCCGGCACCAGCGACATGGGATAGACGATGGGTGAGGCGTACATCCAGATCTGGGTCAGAAACGGGCTCAGGTGTCTCACGTCCCGGTATTGCACACCCAGCGCAGCGAGCCAGGCGCCGGCCCCGAGCGCCGTCAGCGACGCTGCCAGGAGCAGGAGGGGCACCATGACGACCGCCTCCAGCCCGGGGACGAAGCCTCCCACCAGCAGGGCCGCCACCAGCACGGTGAACGCGATCGCGAAGTCCACCAGGGCGGTGAATACCTGCGATGCGGGGATCACCAGGCGCGGGAAGTACACCTTGGTGAGCAGGTTGCGGTTGAGGATGAGGCTGCCGCCGCCGCTGCTCAGGGCCGAGGCGAAGTAGGTCCAGAGCGACAGCCCGGAGAGCGAGAAGAGGGCGTAGGGCACGCCGTCGGAGGGAATCCGCGCGAACCGCCCGAAGACGACGGTGAAGATCGCCATCGGGAGTAGTGGCTGCAGCACCGCCCAGCCGGCACCGAGCACGGTCTGGGAATAGCGCGACTTGATATCCCGCCAGACCAGGAGCACCAGCAGGCTGCGATAGGCCCAGAGCTCGGCGAGATCGAGACCGGGCCACTGGCGCGCCGGCGCGATCTCCACCGTGCGGATGGCCCGGCGGCCCTTCTCAGGGAGTTCCAGGTGGAGCCCGATCGGTCGAGCCTGCGAGTCGGTCGGAGAAGCCATTCTCGGTCGCGGGTGAGAGGCTTCCGGGCCTGCAAGGTCCGGTCCGATCGGCCCTGCGCCCGCGACGGGCCGATCGATGAGTGGGTATCTCGTTACTGCGAAGCGGCTTCAAACGCCCCACGCCGGGGCGGCGTCGGGAGATGGCGCACCACGACCGGGCTCCGCCCGCTGTGGCGGTCTCGCCACGCGATCAGCCCGTGAGCAGCTGCCGCCGGAGCTTGGTCATCCGCCGGCGCACCGACCCATCGTGGATGCGCTCGCCGATCCGGACCACCGTGCCGCCCAAGATCTCCGGGTCCGAGTGGAAGGCCGCGATGACCTCCTTGCCCAGCTCCCGGCTCAGAGCCTCCTGGATCTCGCGCTGGAGCGCGGGATCCGCCGGACGCGCCAGGGTGACGCCGGCGCGGATGCGGTTGTGCTTGATGTCGAGCAGCGTCTGGTACTCCGTCGAGATCTCCCGGAGGAGCCGCTGCCGCCCCCGTTTCAACAGGGCCTGGAGAAACAGCACGAACTCGCGAGGCGCGCCCTTGAGCGCGGCGCCCAGCAGCCGGATCTTCTCCGCCTTCGGCACCCGGGGGGACATGAGGACGCCCTGCACCTCCGGCGTGGTCTCCACCGCGCCGGCCACGGCGTCCAGCAGCTCCGCGTATCGATCCGTGTTGCCGCTCCGCTCGCCGAGCTCGAACACCGCCTCGGCGTAGTTGCGGGCGATCGTCGTCTCTCTCACCGCGTCTCGTCCAGGCTGCCGAGGAACTCGAGCACCAGCTTGCGGTCGGTCTCACCGTCGAGGCGCTTCTCGATCAGGCGGGAGGCCGCGGCGAGAGAGAGATCCACCGCCTCGCGCCGGAGCTCCGCCACCGCGCGGTCGCGCTCCGCGCCGATCTCGCGCCGGGCCCTGGCCAGCAGCTCCTCCTGTTCCTGGCGGGTCTTCTCCATGGCCAGCGCGCGCTCCTTTTCCGCGACCCCGCGGGCCTCCACGATCATGCCGTGCGCCTTGGACTGGGCGTCGGCGATCAGCTTCTGGTGCTCGGCCAGCAACGCGGCCGCCTGCTCCCGGTCGCGCGCGGCTTCGGCCAGCTGCCGCTCGAGCGCCTGCTCCCGCGCCTCCACGGCGCCCAGGATCGCCGGCCAGGCGAACCGCTTCAGGATCAGGAGCAGCAGCAGGAAGATGAAGACGGTCCAGACCATCAGCCCGCCTTCGACCGTCAGCGGGCCGGACGAGGCGGGGCCGTGTTCCTGGATCAAACTGAGCATAGGCACACACTCCGGACTGCGTGAAAGGTGAAAAGTGAATGGTGATCAGCCCTCCCTTTTCACTTTCTACTTTTCACCTTTCACGGCTGTTTAGTACGTGATTTTCCCCTGAATCAAGAAGGCAATGACCGCCACGAACAGCGCCACGCCTTCCACCAGCGCGGCCGCGATGATCATCGCCGTCTGGATCCGTGCCGTGGCGTCGGGCTGCCGGGCGATGCCCTCGGTCGCCCGACCACCGATCTGGCCGATGCCGATGCCTGCGCCCACCACGGCGAGTCCGGCGGCGAGACCGGCGCCGATGAGGCCGTAGCCCTTGTCGGCCCCGGCCGCGGCTACGGCCTGAAGCACGGGAAGAAAGTCCAGCATTCTGTTGCTCCTCAGCTCGACGGAAGATCCGAAGTCGGGTGCGCCCGCCGCGCGCGGATCGCCTCTTCCGGAGCGATCTCGCCTCGGTGACCCGCCGGCGCCCGCCGGCGCGAGGCCGGCGAGCAGCGGGCATCGTCCGCCGGACGGCGGACTACCTGGCCGACGCCGCGCGGACGCGCGGGGCGCCGGGGTGCAGCTCTAGTGCTCCGCCCGCATCAGCCCGATGAACACGCTGGTGAGCAGCGTGAACACGAACGCCTGCAGGAACGCCACGAACAGCTCCAGGATCATCACGCCGGTCGCGAGGGTCGAAGCCGCCAGGCCGACCGCGTAACTCTGGAACAGGAAGGTGAGTCCGATCAGCGCCAGCACCAGCACGTGGCCCGAGGTCATGTTGGCGAAGAGCCGCACCGCCAGAGCGAACGGCTTGGCCAGCTTGCCGATCAGCTCGATCGGGGTCATGACCGCGAGCAGGATCACCTTCAGAAAGGTGCCGCCGATGCCGCCCGGCAGGCCGGACGGCAGATAGAAGATGGTCTTCAGGTACCCCTTCAGGCCCAGCGACCGCATGCCGGTCACCTCGATCACCAGGAACGCAATCACCGCGAGTGCCGCGGTCACCGCGATGTTGCCGGTCGCGGTGGCGCCCCAGGGCAACAGGCCCAGCAGGTTCATCGTCAGGATGAAAAAGAAGAGGGTCAAGAGGTAGGGCGCGAATCCTTCGCCGTGGTGGCCCACGTTCGGCAACACCACTTCCTGCCGGATGTAGAGCGCCATCGCCTCCATCGAGCCCGCGAACCCCCTGGCCGGCCGGCCCCGCGCCTGCTCCCGTGCGATGGCGCGCGCGCTCAGCAGGAAGACCAGCGCCACGATGATCGCCGCGAGCAGCATGTAGACCAGGTGCTTGGTGGGCGAGAGATCGAGGGCGATCCCGCCGAGGTGAATCGGCTCCCAGCGGGGGAGGTGCACCAGGCCGAACGGGGTCTCGAGCTCGTGCGAGTTCCCGATGTGGTGCACGATGTCGATCTGGTTCGAGGACGCCTCGTGCTGCGAGGTCGGCGCGACCGCGTCCTGGGCCACGTCCGCGGTGCCGCCGTGCTCCTGCGCGGCCAGGCTTCCCGCCGCACCGATTGCCAGCAGGAGCGCCGCAGCGACCGTCGTGCGGATTGCAGTGAGGGACCGTCCGAAACCCGTCATCGCTCGCCTTTCCGCGAGTGTTCTCCCATCGCCACCACGCCCTCCACCAGCAGCAGCCCGACCAGCACGCCCACCATCGTCACCAGCATCGGCGCGGCCACCCGGTCCGGCGCCCCCATCAGCGCGAAGGCGGCCACGGCCACCACCCCGAACCGCGCCAGCATTCCCAGGCCCCACACGGTGAAGAACAGCTCGGTGCCGATCGCCCTGAGTGTCCACCAGCCGAGCGGCGCCTGCAGCAGCAGGCCGGCCCCGAGCCCCCACACGATACCTCCGCGCCACTCCGAGGGCGAGACTGCCATGGCCATCATTCCGCCGGCTCCGACCGCGGCCACGCCGGCGACGTAGCGGCCGGCGCGGCTCACTTCTCGCCGTCGTCCTTCCTGGTGAGCGTCCGGATCAGCGAGTACATGGTGCCGCCGAACCCCAGGAACGCCGCGACGACCGTGATGATGCCCCCGGTGCCGAGCTTGCGATCGACCCACTGGCCGGCCAGGACGAAGACCAGGAGGATCACGGCCAGCTGCACGCCGAGTCCCGCGTAACGCATCGGCCCGGGGGCCTTTTGGCCGCCCGGATCTGGGGTGGTCACGGCGCAAAACCTATCGGCTTGTGAAAAATTTCGCAAGCAGCATTCGACGTCCCGCCGCTGGCGAGCGCGAGGCGCCACAATCACATTCGATCCGGCGTCACAGGGACATCCATGGCCGACACCGCGATCGGACTGGGCCAAGCGCTCAAGGACCGTTACACGCTCGAGCGCGAGCTCGGCCGCGGCGGGATGGCCACGGTCTACCTGGCCCATGACCTCAAGCATGACCGCCGCGTC
Organism: Gemmatimonadales bacterium; assembly: GCA_036556505.1. Taxonomy (GTDB): domain Bacteria; phylum Gemmatimonadota; class Gemmatimonadetes; order Gemmatimonadales; family GWC2-71-9; genus CAVVWJ01. Next base: position 43,651 of record DATBJH010000019.1, on the reverse strand, counting down.
GCCCTCAAGGTGATGGAGTCATCCGTCGCCGCGACACTGGGGCCCGAGCGGTTCCTTCGCGAGATCCAGGTCACTGCCCGACTCGATCACCCCAACATCGTTCCGGTCTTCGACTCGGGCGAGGACGGCGGGCGCCTTTGGTACACCATGCCCTACGTCCGGGGAGAGACCCTGCGCGAGCAGCTCCGGCGGGCGGGGCCGCTCCCCATAGAGGATGCCCTGCGCTACGCTCGCGAGGTGGCCGAGGCGCTCGACTGCGCCCACCGGCAAGGCATCATTCACCGTGACATCAAGCCCGAGAACGTCCTGCTCGCCGATGGGCACGCGCGGGTCGCCGACTTCGGGGTTGCGCGCGCGATCGAAGTCGCCGGCGGGCGCGAGCTCACCCAGACGGGGCTGGCGGTCGGAACTCCGGCGTACATGAGCCCCGAGCAGGCGACGGGTGGACCGGTAGACTCGCGCTCCGATGTCTACGCCCTCGGCTGTGTTCTGTACGAGATGCTGGCGGGCGAGCCTCCCTACACCGGGCCCACGGCGCAGGCGGTCATCGCGAAACGGCTCAGCGAGCCGGTGCCCCATCTGGGCACCCTGCGCCAAGTGCCGGCTCGAATCGAGGCCGCCGTGAGCCGCGCGCTGGCCCGGAATCCTGCCGACCGATTTGCCACGGCGGGCGAGCTGGCCGCCGCGCTCGGGGCCGAGTCCAGCCAGGCGCCGGCACCAACCGGACGCTCGACCCGCAGGCGAGAGCTGATCCTCGCCGCCGGTGTCCTGATCCTCGCCTCCGCGATCGGCTACGGTGTGCTCCACCGACGCGGCAGCGCGGAGGCCGGCCGCACGGATGGATCGAACCCGTCCGTCGGCTACACGGCATCCATCGCCATTCTCCCCTTCGTGACCGTGGGAAACGACTCTTCCGGGGAGTACTTCAGCGAAGGCATGACCGACGAGATCATCACCCAGCTGGCGCAGATCCCCGGACTCAAGGTGATCTCCCGGCTCTCGGCGGTAGCCGTCAAGGATCGGAATCTGACGCTGCCGCAGATCGCCGAGACGCTCGGCGTCCAGCACGTCGTCGAGGGGACCCTGCGCCGGAGCGGGGACAGCGTCAGGGTGAACGTGCAGCTGGTGGACGCCAGACGCGATGCGCATCTCTGGGCCGCGTCGTACGACCGCCCCCTCCGGACGGTCTTCGGGCTCCAGGAGGCGATCGCGCAGGAAGTCAGCAGCCGGCTGCTGGGGCCCGGCGAGCAGCCGCGCCCACGGGGCTCCGGATCGCGTGCCGGGGAGACCGGCGCCTACGATGCTTTCCTGGAAGGGAAGTACTGGCTTCAGCGTCGGACTCCCGAAGGGTTCGAGCGGGCGCTCGAGCTGCTGGAGCGCGCGATCCGAGAGGACAGCAGCTTCGCCCCCGCGTACGCGGCGCTTTCCTCCATCTACAGCCTCTGCACCTCCCACCTGGCCTGTCCGTCCTCCTTCGAGCCGGCCACCGGCCTGCGGCGTGCGATCGGGCTCGCCGATCGTGCGGTGGTGCTGGACGAGGGGCTGGCGGATGGGTACGCGGCTCGGGGCTATGCCGCGCTGGCGCTCTTCGGCCTCAGCGATGTGGCGCTCGCGGATCTGGAGCGCAGTCTCCAGCTGCGCCCCAACAGCGGAGAGTTCCAGGTATGGTACTCGGTCGCCCTGGCGAGTGTCGGGCGGTTCGATGAGGCTCTGGCGGCGGCCACAACCGCTGCGACCCTCGATCCGCTGGCGCCGGCGGTGCACACCGGGTACGCCGGCACCGCCGTCGTTGCCCGACGATACGAACTGGCACTGACCGAATCGCGTCGTGCCGAGCTGCTGGAGCCGACCATGCTGACACCGGTACGCTGGAGCGCGATCGCGCTGCTCCTGCTCGGTCGGCCGGAGGAATGCGCCACGCCGGCGTACCGGCGAGCCACGCCGCTCTGGGCCGCCTGTCTTCGCGGGGTCGGACGAGGCCGTGAGGCGGCGGCCGTCATGGACTCACTGGAGCGGGCCTGGAGTCCTCGCAGCTACATCGCGACCGACATCTTCAAGTATTACGCGCTGGGCGGCGACGCGGCCGGAGCCGCCAAGTGGTACGAAAGGAGCCGCAGCATCCAGAACTGGCTCCTCCCCTCGGCAATATTCGACCCGGTGCGCGACGCACCGGAGTTCCGCCAGGCTCTGGCCCGCATCGACGAGTGGAACCGGGCCGAGTTCGACCGCGCACGCTGGCGCCGACCCCGCCCCCAGGACTAAATCTCAGGACGACCCCAGCACCGAGAGCGCATGGCAGCAACGCAGGCCGCCTCCGCCCCGCAGGACGACGTCCGGCAGCTCGAGCGCCTGGTCCAGGCCGTCACCCGGCTCAGGGCCCAGGTGGCGCAGCGGATCGTGGGCCAGGAAGACGTGGTGGACGGGATTCTCACCGCCGTCCTCGCCGGGGGGCATGCCCTCCTCATCGGCGTCCCCGGTCTCGCCAAGACCCTCATGGTCCAGACCGTCGCCGAGGCGCTGGAGCTGAGCTTCAACCGGGTGCAGTTCACGCCCGACCTCATGCCCAGCGACATCACCGGCACCGAGATCATCGAGGAAGACCTGACCACCGGCCGGCGCGCGTTCCGGTTCGTGAACGGGCCGATCTTCGCCAACGTCGTCCTGGCCGACGAGATCAACCGCACCCCGCCGAAAACGCAGGCCGCGCTGCTCCAGGCGATGCAGGAGCACCAGGTCACCGCGGGGGGGACCACCTACCCGCTGCCGGACCCATTCTTCGTGCTCGCCACCCAGAACCCGATCGAGCAGGAGGGCACGTATCCCCTCCCCGAGGCCCAGCTCGACCGGTTCATGCTGGAGCTGCGGGTGGGCTACCCGACTCAGTCCGAGGAAGAGACGATCGTCGAGCAGACTACCGGCGTGACCCGTGCCCCGCTCCACGCGGTGCTCGATGCACCCTCGGTGCTGGCGATGCAGTCCCTCGTCCGCCGGATCCCGGTCTCGCGCGGCCTGATCCGCTCCGCCGTGACCCTCGCGCGGCTGACCCGGCCCAATGACTCCGGCGCCCCTTCCTTTATCAAGGAATACGTGGAATGGGGCGCGGGCCCCCGGGCGTCGCAGTACCTGGTGCTCGGCGCCAAGGCCCGCGCGGCCATGGCCGGACGCCCGATGGCCGACCTGGAGGACGTGCGCAGCGTAGCCCCGTCGGTCCTGCGCCATCGCATCGTGACCAACTTTGCCGCCGAAGCCGCAGACCGGACGGCGGAAGATCTGGTCAGGGACTTGGTTGCCGGAAAGGGGTGGGTAGCCTGAAGAGCGGGGAAGAATGAAAAGTAAAAAGTGAAAGGGGATGAGGAGCTGAACGCCTCGTCCCCTTTCACTTCTTACTTCTTACGTCTTACGCTTTCTGCCTTCTGGCCTCAGACCATGGGGACAATCGGGTCCAGCAGATCTTCGAAGAAGTCGAACCCACCCAGGAAGACCAGATAGATCTCCTGGAGCGTGTGCAGCTCATCCTCACTCAGCGGCTGGCCGTCCGCACCCGTGATCACCGGCTCGGAGCCCTGGGTCACGGTGATGGTCGCGAAGGGATCGCCGTTCACCTCGACGTTGTAGCTTCCGGCATTGTCCGCATAGTTGCCGACGATCGTCACCGTGCCGTGCGGGCCACGCAGCTCCAGGCTCGAGCTCACGGCGTTGGTTTCCATGTTCCAGGATTCCTCGAGGTCCATCCGGAAGTTGCCGCGGGTCGGCACGGCGAGCGTGTAGTCGAACGTGACGACGTTCTGCGAATTGAGGTGCATGTCCAGGTCGAAGTTGACCCGGTCCTCACCGTTGCTCACGAACCCGGAGACGTTGATGGTCGCCGCGGTCTGGCTGGCGGTGGCGCCGACCGTGTAGTCGAGGTAGGTCACGTTGCCCGAGACCAGCTCGATCCGGATGCTGGCGGAATTCGTGCCTTGAGTGACCTCGACGTCGGCGTACCCGACTTCCTGCAGCGGAGTCACCGGCTGGCCGCTTATCGGATTCACCGTGTACAGGATGAACCGCACCCCGTTCGAGGGCGCGCCGGTCCGGTCCGACACTTCGTACTCCAAAGTCTCGGCATTGCGCACGAAGGTCTTGCCGAGGTGCTCCTCCAGGATTGCCGCGCGGCTGGCCACCGGCCGCATGCCGACGGTCGGCGCGGTGTAGAGGCGGGCCAGGGTGGTGGCGTACTCCCGCGCGCCCGTCTTCCCGTTCGCCATGATCTTGCTCGGCGCAGCGCGGAGGGCCACCGCCGCCGCGGTCTCACCCAGCGTGGTGCTGATCGCCGGCATGGCGCTCTGGAAGCCCGCCATCGCATCGCTCTCGTAGGAGGCGCCGATGGCGTCGATGTCGGAGCTGGTCCCCGCGGGATCGAAGGGGGCATCGGGAGCGGTGGAGTCGTTCCCGCCGCAGCCGGTCATGAGGCCGATCAGGGCCACGACCGCGAGGGATCGCATTGCGTAATGCGGGACACGCATGGGTCTCGCCTCCGTACATCGGGTGCAGGGAATGGGTCCGAAGCTTCGGTGGCAGGCTGACTTGCACGCTCGGTGCAGAGCCTGCGCTACTGCTGGGGCCGGCCCAGGGACGGCCAGCCGCGGAGCCATGGGCAACCGGCATGCCGGAGAGCGACGAGGGCGGCCAGCGTCCCAGCAATGCCCGCGAGGTGGAGTTGGCTTTACCTAAGCTCTGACGTCTCCAGCTATACTCAACCAGTTAGGCGGCACGGCGGCGACTTCGAACCTGATGTGGCTTGGCGTGGCCCCTGATTGGAGGCGCTCTTGGATGCACATATCGGGCGCAGGATGTGGCGAGGCGCAAGACTCGGGTTTCTCGCCGGCATAGCCTTGGCGGCGCTCTATATCGCGCTTGGGATACGGGTCCACGAATTCACCGAGCTCCTGGGGTACTCGGTGGGCGTAGTGGGGTTCCCGGCGCTGTTCGCCGCCATACCTGTCGTTCAGGCCTTGGGGCTCCGGGGTGGTCTGGCTGAGGGTGCGGCGCTCGTATCTCTGACGTTCCCCCTAAACGGCATCCTGTGGGGCGCTATCCTCGGGGTTCTCTTGAGCTCGCCGGCAGCACCCGATGGTCACGGCAATTGAAGCCGATGCGACGAGAGTGCCCCCTCGACGTGTCCCACCGCGGCTCTTTACTAGGACGGTTTCTGCGCTACCGGTAACCCCGCTTCGTTCCACGCGTTCCAGCCACCGGTAAGGGCCCTGGCCTTTCTCCACCCTGCGTTTCGAAGTTCTCGTGCCACACGGGCACTTGTCGCTTCGTCACGTCACGTACAGTAGAGGACCAGGGTGGCGTTGGGATCCAGCCGGCGCTCCCGCACCAGCCGCACCGCGTCGTCGGGGGGCATCCGGATAGCGTCGCGTCCGATCGCGTGGGAGTCGCGGTAGCTCCGCTCGGTCCGCACGTCGAGCACGGTCACCGGCTCGCCCCCCTCCCACAGCCCGCGAAGCTCCTCGATCGTGATCTTCTCCGGCACCGGCGCGGCCCTGGGCTCGGCCGCGGCGGGCCCGAACGAGATCGGCTGGGGAGTTTCCTCCCGAGCCGCGGGGGGTGCGGGTGGGACGGTCCGCGCGCGCCGGAGGAAGAGCGCGATGCCCGCGCCGTGCACCACCACCGAGAGCAGCACGACGAGGCAGGTGATCTGGAACAGGCGAACCGATCCGTCCACGCCGGCGAACACCGGCAACAGCGCCAGCAGCAGCGTGCTGAGACCGCGGGGCCCGAGCCAGGCGATCAATCGCCGGCTGTGCGGCTCGACTCCGCCCACCCGCAGCACGGGGATCAGCACCGCGGTGCGCACCGCCAGGGCGAGCACCGCGAAGCCGAGCGTCGTGGCGTCGGCCGCCTGGAAACCGGTCCAGATCACCGACGCGCCGAAGGCCACGAACGTGAGCAACAGGAACATCTCGGCCGATGCCTCGCCGTAGTCCAGGAAGCAGTCGCACAGCTCGACGTCCATCGCCGCGACCATCAACCCCGCGGCGAACGCGGCGAGGAACCCGCTGCCGCCCACCGACTCCGCCGCCGCGAACGCGGTGAAGGCCACGCCCAGCGCGTAGAGCGACTCGTAGTCCCGGCGGACGCCGAAGCTCGCCCGCACCCGGTCCAGCAGCGCGATGGCGACGTATCCCACGCCCACGCCGAGCACCGGTCCCAGTACGAAGAGGCCCATCGCCCGGCGGGAGACGTCGTCGGGAGTCGCGCCGCCCTGACTCAGGGCCACCATGGCGAGCACCACGACGGGCAGGAGGATGACGTCGTTGATCCCGCTCTCCAGCCGGAGCGCCAGCCGGGCCGGCTGCGGGAGCGCCGGGCTCCGCACCAGTGTCCGCAACAGCACCGGGTCGGTCGAGGCCAGCGCGGCGCCGAGAATGGCGGCGGCGGCGGGCGGGAGGCCGAGCATGAGCCAGGCGGCGAGGCCGATCAGCAGGGCCGGCAGGACGGTGCCCGGACCGAGGATGAGGGTCGCGAGCCGGCGGTGCTCCCGCACCTCTCCCAGGTCCACCGAGATGGCGTCGCTGAACAGCACCAGCACCAGCGCCAAGGTGGCGAGGACCTCGAGCGACTCCGACTCGAGCGAGAACTCCACCACGCCCAGCCCGGCGGGACCGAGCATGGCGCCGAGGAGCAGGAAGATGGCGACCTGGGGCGCGCCCGAGCGCTCGACCGCACCCGACAGCAGCGAGGCGGCGATGATGACGACGCCGATGAGGGCGACCGCGGCGACGAAGGGATCGTGGAACATGGACCTCAGTATGGCAGCGGACTGGCGGTCCCCGCCAGCCGCGTGCTAACCTGCCTTCCTCATGCCGATCAGCGAGCCAGCCGCAACCGCCGTCCTGCTCACCGTCGCCGGCATCCTGCTGCTGGTGAGCGTGCTCTCCAGCCGGGCGTCCCAGCGGATCGGCGTTCCGATCGCTCTGTTCTTTCTCCTGGTCGGGATGCTGGCCGGATCCGAGGGGATCGGCGGGATCCCGTTCGCCGACTACCGGCTGGCCTTCCGCATCGGCGCGGTGGCGCTGGCCCTGATCCTGTTCGACGGCGGACTCAACACACCGCTGGACGTGGTGCGCAGGGTGTGGGCTCCCGCGGGCGTGCTCGGCTCGGCGGGCGTGCTGCTGGTGGCAGGGCTGGTCGCGGTGGTGGCCCGGCTGGGCGGACTGCCATGGCCCGCCGCGCTGGTGCTGGGCGCGATCGTGTCCTCCACCGACGCGGCCGCCACCTTCGCCGTGCTCCGGGCCAGCGGACTGCAGCTGAAGCGGCGGGTGGCCGCCACGCTCGAGGTCGAGTCCGGCGCCAACGATCCCGCCGCCGTCATCCTGACCACCACCCTCGCCGCCAACCTTCTGAGTCCGGGGCACCTCGGCCTGGGCGAGATGATCGTCGAGATCATCACCCAGCTGGTGATCGGGGCCGTGGTGGGCATCGGCGCGGGCTATGCCGGCCGCGTGCTCCTGGCCCGGCTCCAACTGGTGACCGGCGGCCTCTACCCGGCGCTGATGCTGGCGTGCGGTTTCCTCTCCTTCGGGACGGCAACGCTGTTCGAGGGCAGCGGGTTCCTGGCGGTGTACGCCACCGGCATCGTGCTCGGCAACGGTCCCCTGCCTTATCGCGCCGGCCTGCTGCGGATCTTCGACGCCCTCGCCTGGCTGTCGCAGATCGGGATGTTCCTGCTGCTCGGTCTCCTGGTGTTTCCCTCTCGCCTGGCCGAGATGGCGGGACTCGGGCTGGGCATCGCGCTCCTGTTGGCGGTCCTGATCCGACCCCTGGTGGTCGCACTCTGTCTCGCGCCGTTCCGTTATGCGGCACGGGAGATCGCGTTCATCGGCTGGGTCGGACTCCGCGGCGCGGTGCCGATCGTGCTCGCCACATACCCGGTGCTGGTGGGGGCGCCCGGAGCCGACCGGATCTTCCACCTCGTGTTCTTCATCGTGGTCGTGGGCGCCATCATCCCGGGCGGGACCGTGGCCGCGGCAACAAGGCGACTGGCGCTCGAATCGCCCAAGCCGCCCGCGCCCCATGCGCTCCTGGCCATCGAGTCGCGGGTGCCGCTCGAGGGCGACCTCATGTCCTTCTACATAGATGAGGCGCTGGTGGTCTGCGGGCTGAGGCTGGACGAGCTGGATTTCCCCGATGGCGCTTCGGTGGCGCTCATTGTCCGGGGCGACCGTCTGGTGGCCCCCAAGGGCGCCACTCGGCTCGAGGCGGGGGACCACGTGTACCTGGTCGCGCAGGAGGAAGACCGCCCCTTCATTCAACTTACGTTCGGTCGGCCGGAGGAGGAATAACTTTCCGGGGTTGCCCGATCTGGCTGACGGGCCAATATTGCGGGCGCTTTACCACCCTTGTGGGTTCTGCGTTACTCTGCGGTTCGCAACTTCCGACAAAGGCACCCCGGCCGCGAGGCCGGTCCGCAAAGCCCGAGACCTCCAGCACTTCCGCGAGGTTGCCCGGTTGCCGAAGAAGGCGCCGCTCCATCTCGGAGACATTCCAATGCGAAATCTTTTGCTCTGTACACTCCTTCTTACCGCGGCGGTGCTCGCCGGCTGCGACTCCGACGACATCTCGGCTCCCGGCAAGAGCCACTCGGAGATGAGCCAGGCCAAGGGCGGCGGCGGGGACCCGCTGCCGAAGTTGAGCACCGCCGCACTCGAAGAAACCGACTTCCCCGGCCTGCCCGACGCCGCACAGAACTTCCAGATCACACTCCGCTTCATCAACACACCGACCGATGACCAGCGCGCGGCATTCGAAACGGCCGCGTCGCGCTGGCAGGGCATCATCCACGGCGACGTCCTGGAGACCGTGGGCACCATCCCGGCGAACGGTTGTGGACCGGGCTTCCCGCTGCCTGCGTTCACCGGCACCATCGACGATATCATGATCAACGTGCTGCTGCAGCCGATCGACGGGCCGGGCTCGGTGCTCGGCGCGGCCGGGGCCTGCTTCGTTCGGACCAACGACGGGCTGCCGCTCTACGGCCTGATGTTCTTCGACGTGGACGACCTCGCCTTCCTGGAGCAGAACGACGTGCTCGACGAGGTGATCACGCACGAGATGGGTCACGTGCTCGGCTTCAGCGGCGGCATCTTCAACCTCAACATCCCGGGCGTGTTCCAGCGGAATCTACTGGCCAACCCGAACACGGCAGACCCGCGGTTCCTGGGCAGCGTGGCCAAGGCGATGTACACGTCCCTTGGCGGGACGCTGCCCACGGTTCCGATCGAGGGCCTCCCGTGCGGCGCGGGCACCCGCAACTCGCACTGGGACGAGAACACCTTCTTCAACGAGCTGATGACGGGGTTCCTGAACGGCGCATCCGCCAACTTCGTCAATCCGCTGAGCCGGATGACGTCGGCGGCGATGAAGGACCTGGGCTACAACGCGGTCCCGTCCACCGGCGAGAACTATGTACTCCAGGCATCTCCCAACCCCGACCCCTGCCTGCCCGCGCCGACCGCGACAGCCTCGAAGAAGGCGCCGCCCCCGGCCGGCGGTGATGGAATCGATATCGCGAACCGCGAGATCATCCTCGATCCGGTAGGTCGAGTCGAGTAGGACTCCACTCCATGCAACACAAGGGGGCCGCGGATCGCTCCGCGGCCCCCTTGTGTTTCTGATGGTCAATCCGCTCGAAGCGCGACGACCGCGTCCTGCCGGCTCGCCCGCCACGCGGGGAGCAGGGCCGCGAGCAGCGCGACCAGTCCGAGCACGCCCGCGACGGTGCCATAGGTCGGCAGGTCGTGCGGCCCCACGTCGAAGAGCAGCCCGCGCACCAGCCGCGCCGTCACCGCCGCGAGCCCGGCGCCGAGGACCAGTCCCACACCGGCGAGCCCCGCCCCTTCGCGCAGTACGTCCATCCGGATCCGCCCGGCGCTCGCGCCGAGGGCCATGCGGATGCCGATCTCGCGGGTGCGCTCCCGGGTCGTGAACCAGAGCACGCCGGCGAGCCCGACCGCCGCCAGCAGCAGCGCCGAGATGCCGAAGGTGGCCAGGAGCGTGGTGGTGAAGCGCGGGCGCGCGAGCATCGCCGACATCATCGCGCCCACGGTGGCGACGTCGAGCAGCCGGACGCTCGGCTCCAACGCAGACGCCTCGCGGCGGAGCGCCGGCACCAGCGCGGCCGGATCGGCGCCGGTGCGGATGACCAGGTGGTTGAGCGGCCAGGGGCTCTGCTCGAAGGGGACGTACACGTCGAGGCTGACGCTCTCGAGCCCGCGATAGCGGCCGTCCTCGACTACGCCCACGACCTCCATCCAGGGCGCGGGGCCGTCGGGACCGCCCCACTTGAGCCGCTTGCCCACCGGATCGTCGCCGCCCCAGAAGCGCCGCGCGACCGACTCCCCAAGGATCACCACTCGCGGCGCCTCCGCGCGATCGTCGGCCGTGAACCCGCGGCCGCGCAGCACCCGCAACCCGGTGCTCGCGAAATAGCGCGGGGTCACCGCCTCGTAATTCAGGAAGGGATTGGTCTTCTGCTCGTCGGGCGTGCGGCCCTCGATGGTGAAGGGATAGTCGAACCCCTGCGGGCCCTCGAGCGGCCGCACCAGCACGCCGGCCGCCGCTTCGACGCCGGGCAACGCCTCCGCGCGCTCCACCAGCTGCCGGAAGAAGGCATGCGACTTCTTCGCCTCCGCCAGCTCGGGAGTGGAGGGGAACACCTGGAGCGTGAGCGTACGATCGGGATCGGGGCCGGGATCCACCGCCCGAAGCCGGAGGAACCCGTTGATCAGGAGCCCGGCCCCCACCAGGAGCACCATCGCCACCGCGGTCTCCGCGACCACCAGCAGCCGCAGGAAGCGGCGTGCGCCCCGGCCGCTGGAGGTCTTGCCCCCGTCGCGCAGGACCGACTGCACGTCGGTCCGCGCACCGGTCAGCGCGGGCGCGAGCCCGAAGGCGGCCGACGCGGCGAGCGCCACCAGCAGCGCGAACGCCAGCACCGACCCGTCCATCGTCACCAGGTCGGCCCGGAACAGCTCGGCGGGCACCATCGCGCCCAGCGTGCGCACCGCGCCGACGGCCAGCAGGACACCGAGCCCGCCGCCGATCAAGCCGAGGACCAGGCTCTCCAGCAGCAGCTGGCGTAGCAGACGGCCGCGGGCCGCGCCCAGCGCGGTGCGCACCGCCAGCTCGCGGCGGCGGGCGGGCGCCTGCGCCAGCAGAAGGCTGGCGACGTTGACGCAGGAGATGACCAGCACCAGCGCGGTCGCGCCGAAGAGGAGCAACAGCACCGGCCGCACCCGGCCGGTGAGCCGCTCGCCGAGCGGCTCGATCGTGGTGGCGAGGTGCAGGTCGGGCGGCAGCGCCTCGCGGGCCGCCTCGTCCGCGACCCGCGACAGCTCGCCGGCGGCGGTGCTCGGCGTGACGCCGGGCCGGAGCCGGCCGATCACCGACAGGAACCCGATCTCGCGCTTGTTCGCGAGCGAGTCGATCGCCGGCTCCACCGGGCGCCAGAAGCCGGACCCGCGCGGGTAGTCGAACTCCGGCGGCATGACGCCGACGACGGTGTGGGCGACGCCGTCCACCCGCACGGTACGGCCGAGGGCATCGGGAGTACCGCCGAGCTCGCGGCGCCAGAGCGCGTCGCTCACCACCAGCACCGGCGTGGCGCCGGGGCGGTCGTCGGAGGGCTCCAGCGCGCGGCCGATCGCCGGCCGCGCGCCCAGCAGATCGAAGAAGTGGCCCGACACCATGAACCCGGCCGCGGGCACCGGCTCTCCGATGCCTTCCCAGACCACGCGTCCGATCGCGGTCTGCTGCGCGGCGAGGTCCTGGAACGAGCGCGACCGCGTCCGCCAGTCGCGGAAGTCGGGATAGGAGATCTCGAGGCGAGTGTCGAGCCGGCCCGCGGGGTGGAGGTCCACGGCGACCAGCTCCTGCGGCGCGCGGAACGGAGGCGGGCGGAGGAGCACGGCGCGGACCACGCTGAACAGGGCGGTCACCGCGCCCAGGCCGAGCGCGAGGGTCAGCGCGGCGGCGAGGGAGGCGGAGCCATGGCGGTGGAGACGGCGGAGCGCGAAGCGAATGTCGGTGGGAGTCATGCCTCGGGAGACGACGACGCCCCCGAACGCCGCACGCGCCGCCCGCCGCGCCGCGCCAGCGCGCAGAAGGGCTCGAAGATGTGGGGGAGGTTCTCGGGCGAGATCCCGGCCGGAATCCGACACGATCAGGGCGGTGCGGAGCGCGCGGGGCCAGCCCTCGACCGGCCAAGAGGTGTAGCGGCCCAGTCCCGCTTGCGCATCAGCTCCCCGAGCTCCCCTCCCCCGGCGAAGAGGTCGTCAGCGGCCGACACGGCTATTCCTGGGCCACGAACTCGATGTTGGGGTCGTCGCCACAGTTCCCCCACCCGATGTGCACGGTGCCGGGGGTCTCGCCGAAGGTGCCGGAGATGGTAAGCTCGCCCTCGTCGAAGCGCTGGCCGGTGTCATCGCAGGCGGCATTGTAGTGGAGTGGCGTGACGGTGGTGAGGGCGAGCTCGAAGGTCTCGTCGCCCCGGGTCCAATTGACGGTGCCCGCGACGGTGACGGCGCCGCTGGGGAGCGGCTGGTTGATCTGGAGCGTGGTCTCGGGATCGAAGTCCACCGTCCACACGTGCTCGACGGCGGCGTCGGAGAGGCCGGAGAAGGTGCGGAGGATCTGCATCTCACTGCTCAGCTCGAGGCCGGTGGGGGAGCCGGTGAGGCTGATGCGCCCGTTGCGGGTGACCGAGTAGTTCCGGTCGGGGTCTTCGGTCGTCAGGGTGAAGCGGAAGTTGGTGAAGTCCACCACGGCGCCGAAGCCGGCGGTCTCGGGGGCGGGATCCACCACCCGGAGCTGGCCCACCACGTCGAGGGTAAAGCCGCGCACGTCGGGGTAGCGGCAGGGGGGCGCGGTGAAGGTGTAGATGGCGTCGTCCGGAACGCCGTCGCCGTCGGTGTCGGCCGGGGCGGTGGCGGTCGCGCAGGGCGCCTGGGCCGCCCCTGTGGTCAGGGGCTGGAGCAGCCGGGCCGGGTAGAAGGCGTCGAGGGAGGCCTCCACGTTGTCCCGGACCGTGAGCCCGACGGCGGTGGCGGCGTTGTCGGGCAGCGGGTCGTCGTCGGGATCGGTGGAGTCCCCGCACGCGGTCAGGCCGGCCGCGAGAGTGCCGAGAACCAGCAAGTACCTATAAGGTCGCATTTGTTCTCCAATGCTACCGGGCAGGAGGATACCCCGGCCGTGTCGGCGGTTACAGGCGCGGGGCGAGGCGACTTCGCCCCTCCCGGCGGGCCTCGCAGGCGGGGCACAGGACCCGGCCGCCGGTACCGGGTTGCCTGAGCTCGGGGGGGACTTGGCGGCCGATGGGACAGTCATCGAGTACATGGTACACGCTTTCAAGAGCCGTGAAGAACGGCTCATCTATCGTCTCCATTGGGATTTACCTCCGATCTCTCCAGGTCCCGCGAGCGGGCGGAAAGGAAGGCGAGGGCAATCCATATGCCGGAAGCGGCGGGGGATTTTGTGCGCGGATGTCCTCCACGGCGGACAGTGCTTCATGAAAAGATGGAGGAGGCGCCGCGGCACGGCCGCGGACCTACCTGCGCAACTCTCACCGCGAGCTCATTGAGGGGCGTGAACATGTGGTGGAGATCGTTGCTCTGGAGGTCGAGTGCAAAAGCGACCAAATCATGCTCCGAGGTCTCGAGCAATAGGTCGCGCCCAAGAGCGGCCTAGCCCGCGCATGCAGCCGACAGGCCGGGGAGGGCCGGAACTCCGTGCGGACCCGCCGCTCCTGGTGGCCAAGCAATGGAAGCGTCTTTCGGCGTGGGGCACGCAATCTCCCGGTCCGGACCCGGGTGGGACACCCCTCACATCGCCTGCAGCTGAGTTGCAAGTCGTTCGGCAGCTGCCCACCTTGAGAAAGCGTAGGTTTGTGCGGGCGCCGGCATGATCGCCCACCGCTGATGCGCGAGTCGTTCGGCCTCAACACGAGCATGGCAAATCGCGGAGGACGCGATGTTCAAGGTGGTCCAACAGAGCGTTGAGCTCGCTGCGGCTCCATCGATTCTATACGAGATGTACCTCGACTCGGACGCGCACGCGGCCTTTACTGGAGGTGGACCAGCCACCATCTCCTCGGTGGAGGGCACTGAGTGGAGCGCCTTTGACGGCCGCATCTGGGGGCGGGTGCTGTCGCTCGTCCCACCGCGGCGGATCATCCAGAGCTGGCGCAGCTTCGAGTGGGAAGAGGCGGACCTGGACGCCGTCCTGGTCCTGACATTCACGGCGGGCGGCGCGGCCACGCGAGTGGACCTGGTTCAGGTCGGGGTCCCAGAACGCCTCTATGAGGCCCTCGTCAACGGCTGGCCGGTGCGCTACTGGCAGCCGTGGCGGGCCTACTTGGAGCGTCGGTAGGGCTGCGGTCGCGCAGGTTGAGGCCTAACCCGCGCATTAGGCGGACGCGATATGCCGACGTGTGTCTAGCATGACTGGCCGAAAGATGCTGCTGCTCGGGGCCACCGGCGGGACCGGACGGGAGGTCGTCTCCCAGGCCTTGCAGGAGGGCCACGAGGTAACAGCTCTTGTTCGCCGTCCTGAGCAGAACGTCGGACTACCCGCAGGTGTGCGCATCCTGAGGGGGACCGTCCCGGACGACACCGAAGCGCTCGATGCTGCCCTGCGGGACCAAGAGGTCGTCATCAGCACGCTGGGCGTGGGGAAGGCTCTCAGATCTGGCGGTCTGATTGCTCGGAGCGCTCCATTGATCGTACGGGCGATGGACCGCCAGGGCATCCGTCGTCTGATCTTCATGTCGGCTTATGGGGTAGGCACGACGTGGCAGGACGTGCCAATCCTGCCACGGATGCTCATGCGCTGGCTCTTTCGTGACCTGTATACCGATAAGGAGATTGGGGAGGAAGCGGTTCGGCGCAGCAACCTCGATTGGACGGTGCTATATCCCGTCACGCTCACCAATGGTCCCAGAACCGGCCGATACCGGGTTGGCGAGCGTCTGAGGCTTCGCGGCTTGCCCACGATCTCTCGAGCCGACGTCGCCGAGTTTATCCTCAGCCAGGTCGAGGATCGCGAGTATCTGCGGAAAGGCGTATTGATCAGCTCCTGAGCTGTCTCTCCTCGGTCAGCGAGCAGGGGCGCCACACGCGCCGTGGCTCGTACCGGGACGCCCCGCCGTTGCAGCGAGCGCGGGTCAGGCTCCGCGAGCGTCGCACAGGCCGGAGTGGCCCGCCAGCGTGGATGCCGGCGCGGCCGAGCGCGATCTGCTGAAGCAATGCGTCGAGGCGTGCGAAGCGGCGGACTTCAGAGCGTTTGAATCGTTCATCCGTGCCGACGTGAGCTTCCGCATGCCGCCCCAGCCGGACACGGCCGCGGGCCGTGACCCGCTGTTCGAGCTGATGATCGAAGGCGGCTTCGGCTCCATGCCGGACACTTTCCCACTCTTCGGACTCCCGATATCGGTGGACCCTGCGCCTGACATGAACACGTGTCATTGATCTACTCGATGCTCAGCGAGGCAAAGGCGCAGCCGCTCCTCCAGCGCGTGTGGAGGGCCCTGCAGCCTCGGCCGCTTGTTGCAGACCCCCCCGCGATTGTCACGCTTCGCGCCCCTAAGTCGTCACTGAGGTATCCGCTGAAAGCCACTTTTCCTGGAGGGCAGTATGAGCCTGGGCGTCTCCCCGGTGGTACTCGCGGCGGCTCTTGTCCTGCTCCCCGGCTGCTCTGAACCCAATGGGCCTTTGCTGGAGGGCCAACGGGGAGGTGAGGCACTCGAGGGAGCGCCGCGGAGGAATCCATGACACGAATGGTTCGGTGTACCGGATTTGCGCTGGCGATTCTCCTCCAGCTGGGCTGCGGCGATGAAGGGCCCGACGATGGACTAACGTATGAGGCGCTTCAAGGAACCTGGGTCCTGTCTAGCCTCACCTTCACGAGCGATGCGAACGCCTCGACTATCTTCGATTTTCGGGGTGCCGGGGGCTCTGGGAGCCTCACGTTCGAGGCCGACAGCACTTTTCTGATGATCCTGGTGCCTAACCCAGGAAGTCCCACCGAATCAGTCACAGGGCCGGTGGCTCTGGAAGGCTCAACTGTCATCCTGACCGACAACGAGGATCCGGATCTTCCTTTGCTGAGTGGGACGGTGGTGGAGCAGCAGCTCGTCTTGGAAACTGAGGACGCGGAATACGATTTTGACGGCGATGGGACTGACGAACCGGCTCGGGTCTCAGCCGTGTTCGTGCGCTAGGATGGGCGCGGGGTTCCGGTGCGGCCACAGCGCGCCGAGCTGATGCGCTAGTCGTTAGGCACACGGCACAAAGTCCGGAGCATGAGATCACTGCGCTTCCTCCGAGGTGGGCCTATGCTGTCCGAACGCAACGGTCGGTGGCGGTGCTCCGTGGATATCTCCAACGAGGGACCGGCGTAGCGGCACGGCCCAGCCCGCGCATGCAGCCGACAGGCCGAGGGGGGAGGGGCCCCCGTGCGGGTGCGGCGCTCCCAGTCAACTTCCCGAGGCAGCCATGGCTCTGGCGGCGATCCTGAGTCTGTACCTGGTCATTGGCGCGGTGGCGGCCGTCGGGTCGGTGACGATCAGCCGCTCGCGGTTCTCGCCGCGGGCGGAGCACATCTTCTTCGCGCTGCTGCTCGTTCCGATCGCCGCGATGTACCTGGCCTTCGTCGCGTATTTCGGCGACTACTCGACGCTCCAGATCGAGGCCTGTTCGGTGGCGGTATTCGCGGCACTCGGTCTCCTGGGCCTCCGGTTTCCCGCGCTTCTGGTGCTGGGCTACGCGCTCCACGGCGGCTGGGATCTGGCGCACGAGATCTGGGTGCACGTCGGCGCCGAGGCCGGCGGTGCGCGCCAGCTCACGGACATACCGCTCGCATACGGGGCGTTCTGCGCGGCGTACGACTGGGGCATGGCGGGGTATTTCTTCACCAGACGGGCGGCGTGGCCGCAGTGAGCGCCTTTCGACCGCGCGCCAGGCGCCCGACCTACTCGTGCTTCAGTGCCTGCGCGGGATCCACGCGCATGGCTCGCCGCGCGGGAATGAAGCATGCCGCCAGAACGACCAGGCTGAGCAACAGACCGACCGCCACAAAGGTCAGCGCGTCCGTGCTGCTCACGCCCAGCAGCAGAGACCTCAGGAAGCGAGTGACTCCGAACGACATTCCCAGCCCAATGACGAGGCCGACTACCGTGAGCGCTATCCCTCGCCCAAGTACCAGACGCAGGACGTCACCCCGGCTGGCGCCGAGGGCCATGCGGATCCCGATCTCGTGCTTGCGTTGGTTGGTGGTGTACGAGGTGACCCCGTACACGCCGATGGCTGCGAGCACGAGCGCCAGCACGCCGAACGCTCCGACGAAGGTCCCTCCAATGCGAACCCCGATGGTGGACAGTTGCCGGCGCACGTCGAGCGTGGTGATGTCGAAGACGACGACGTCCGGGTTCAGCTCGTGAATCACCTGTTCTACGGATCTGGCCAACGTGAGCGGATCACCGCCGATTCGCGCATTGACCGTCATGCCGGCGCGGTACACCTGGTAGAGCGGCAAGTACACAAACGGGATCGGCGCCTCGTTCAACTGGTTGTACTTGGCGTCACGCGCGATCCCGATGACGGTGAACGATTCGTTCGTCAAATCGGAGACGACTTGTCTGCCGATGGGTTCCTGGCCCGGCCAGTAGCGCTCCGCGAACGTCCGGTTCACGATGATGACCCGCTGGGCTTCCTTGCTGTCCTGCTCCGTGAAGTCGCGGCCCTGTTCCAGGGGGAGCTGCAGCGTCGCGAAATATTGTGGTGACACGATGGCCACCTGCGTTTCCATCGAGACGTCCGGGGGAGGCACGTAGCCTTCCGGTTTGACGCTCGTCGACCCACCTCCAAACGTCAGCGGTGTCCGGTTGGTGAGCATCACCGATTGCACCCCCGGCAGCGCTTCGAGGCGACTGAGCAGCTCGCGATCGAATTGAATGCCGCGCGGCTCCGTGTATCCGGCCCCGAACAAATCATACGACACCATCAAGATGTTGTGGGAATTGAAGCCGGGGTCGATCTGCTGCGCATTGATGAAACTGCGGATGAAAAGGCCGGCGCAAATGAGCAGCAACAGTGAGAGCGACACCTGCGCGACGGCGAGCGCGGTGGTCAGACGCGCTCTCCTGGAGCCCCCCGACAGGCCGCGGCTGTCCTCCTTCAGGACGGCGCCAGGCGCTTCCGCGGAGGCGCGAAGCGCAGGCAGGGTGCCGAAGACGATGCCTGTGATGAGAGAAAACACCAGCGCCGCCGCCAGAACGGTACGGTCGGCTTGGATGGAGAGATAAAAAGGAAAATCCATTTGCGGCACAAAACGCGTCATGGCACCGGAGGTCCACACTGTCATCAGCATGGCGATGGCGCCGCCGGAGAGCGCGAGGACGATGCTTTCGACCAGCAGTTGGCGCACCAGCCTCCAGCGACTGGCCCCCAGCGACATCCGAACGGCCATTTCCCGTCGCCGGGCGATGTTGCGGACGAGCATCAGGTTGGCAACATTGGCGCAGGCCAGCAGCAAGACAAAACCTGAAATCGTCATCAACATGGGAAGCAGGGTGGAAAAGAAGAGATTGGCGCCGAAGGGACTGCGCCAAAGCGGATAGGCCGTGACCTTGTCGTGGCCGCGGTGCTCCTCGGGATAGTCGTTCACTTCGGCCTGCAGCCGGAGGGTCATCTCTTCCTGCGCTCGCTGGAGCGTGACGCCCGGCTTCAGCCGTCCTAACACGAAGAGCCAGAAATAGTGATGATCGTGGATCAAGTCGCCCTGCGGCATCAACATCGACTGCATCATGACCGGTACGAACAGATCGGCGCGAATGCCGGTCTGGCTGCCCTGAAAGACGGCAGGCGTCACGCCGATGATGGTGTAGCGATGCTCGTTGAGATCCATCGTCTGGCCGACGACGTCCTCACGGCCGGCGAACTGCGTCTGCCATAAACGATGGCTGATCACGACGACGGGCGCGGCTCCGGGCTTCGCGTCTTCGTCCGGCACAAAGGTTCGGCCAAGGATCGGGCGAACTCCGAGCACCTCGAAATAGTTCGCCGAGGTGATCATGCCCCAAAGACGCTTCGGCTTGCCTGCACCGGTCAAGCTCATGGGCGCGACATTGACGGACGTCAGACCGACAAAGCTTTGCTGCCCGTTCCGCAGGGCTTCGAAATCGGGGTAGGTAAACGGAAAGGGATTCGTGGGGTCGGGACTCAGCGAGAGAGCAACGACTTCGCCCTGGTCGGCAATGCCGGGTACCGGGTTCAGCAGTGAACCGTTGATCCAACTGAAGATGGTCGTATTTGCGCCGATTCCTAACGCCAGCGTCAGGATCGTAATCGCCGAGTATCCGGGAGCCTTGACGATCACCCGGAGCGCATATTTCACATCTTGGGTGAAGGCGGACATAGGCATTCCCCCCACGACCCTCTATTGACGGGGGGGCGTGCGGGAATGTTTCAGATTGCATTCCCCAATTGGACCCGGACGAGGTAACGTCCAGCGGCACTGTGCTTCGTCCCGGTGGCAGCAGACAGGTCTTCGATATGGATCAGTTTCTCCAGGCGGCTCTCGAGGAAGCCAGGCAGGGCCTCGCGGAAGGCGGCATCCCGATCGGCGCCGTTCTCATGCATTCCGGTCGGGCCCTCGGCCGGGGCCACAATCGGCGTGTCCAGCAAGGCAGTGTCGTTCTGCATGCTGAGATGGATGCGCTGGAGCGCGCGGGCCGGCTGGGCTCACCCGTATATCGGGCGAGCACTCTGTACACGACACTTTCCCCCTGTGCAATGTGCAGTGGGGCGATCCTTCTCTACGGTATTCGGCGGGTCATCATCGGGGAAAACCGCACGTTTCGGGGCGAGGAGGAGCTGCTGCGCTCGCGGGGGGTGCAGGTGGAAGTCCTCGACGACCCCGGCTGCGCCGCCCTGCTGGCAGACTTCGTGCGCGCGCACCCGGAACTCTGGAACGAAGACATCGGCCGGTAGTGTACGAGCGCTCTCGCGCACCCAGCACCACTCGGAGGTCAGGATGACGTCAACCAAGGCTATAACGCTCGCGTGCGGCATTGCCATTCTCGTGCTCGCCTCAGCCAGGTCCCTCCATGCACAAGTGGAGATCGGGACCTGGGTGCGACAGGACACGGCGTCCACGACACCTAGCATGACGATGGATGTCGAGGCGTGCTGCCATGGAGGCCGCCGATTGACCTACCATATCCTCATCGGTGAGACCAAGTCGCTCCTCACCGTCGAGTCGCCCTTCGACGGCACCGAGGTGCCGGTACTCATAAACGGGAAACCCAGCGGCGAGACCATGGCGATCACGCGGGTAGACGCCAACCACGCGTCCGCCGTCGTGAAGATGAACGGAACGGCCTTTGGCACGTCGGAGTCCACGCTCTCAGCGGACGGGAAAACGCTGACGGTGGTCAATGACTTCACCTCCCAGGCCGGCGGCCAGCAAGCGGGCAAACACACCGAGATTTGGGTGCGGAAGTAGGGGCGGATCGGAGGGTAATCTTGAACGCACCCATCGGGGCCGCGAGCCTTCCGCCGTCCTTTCTTCGGATGCGGGTTGATAACATGGGCTCATACATCATCCGCCATTCAATCAGGATTGCCTTTTTCGGGTTCCTTTCCCTGCCCTCGATCGCACTGGGGCAGAGCATCAAGGTCACCCTTCTCGGCACCGGGTGCCCACGGCCGGTCATGAATCGCTTCGGAGCGAGCACCCTGGTCCAAGCAGGAAGCCAAACGCTCCTCGTCGACGCCGGGCGAGGTGCACTGCAACGGCTGACCCAGGTGAAGGTCCGCTGGCAGGACGTTACCGGAGTACTGTTGACCCACCTCCACTCAGACCACGTTGTCGGGTTTCCCGATCTCTTCCTCACGGGCTGGCTCATCGATCCGGGACGGAGTGTTCCGCTGCCAGTCTGGGGACCAGACGGGACCACGGAGATGATGTCCCACCTTACCAAGGCATTCGCCGAGGATATCCGCGTTCGGACGATCAATGAACGGGCGAGCCCCGCCGGTGCGGCCCTCCAGGCCAAAGATATCCGCGACGGTGTCTTCTTCGACGCGGACGGAGTCAGAGTCACCGCCTTCGAAGTGGATCATGCGCCCGTGAAGTCCGCACTTGGCTACCGCATCGATTACGCCGGTCGTTCAGTCGTCCTGTCCGGAGATACCCGAGTGTCCGAGAACTTGGTGCGTCATGCGGCCGGGACGGACCTGCTGATTCACGAAGTTCTTGTTCCACAGACGCTTCGGCGGACGGGGGTCCCACCCGACCGCATACCGGGCATTGTGGCCTATCACACCACTCCGGAGCAGGCAGGGGAGGTTTTTGCGCGCGTCCGGCCCCGCCTTGCCGTGTATTCCCATGTTTGCCCGCCCACTGCCACAGAGGAGGACCTCCGTGGTGCCACGCGCAGAACCTACCACGGTCCCTTTGAGCTTGGTGAAGACCTCATGGTCGTCGAGGTGGGCGAACAGATTACGATCCAGCGGCCTACGCGCGGCGCCTCGTCGTTGGACGCCCAGGCAGGTCGGCCTTAGAAACTGGGGCGATTCTCGAGGGTCGAGCAGCGTGCCGCCAAAGGATTCTCCCGACGAACTCTGGGCGCGCGGCACGTGGCAACGGCGTAGTCCGCTAGCGTTTCGTAGGCGTCCCGAACCAGGTCATCAGCGCGTCCGTGAGTCCCAGCGGCGTTCCGTCGCCGACCCAGGCGACATAGCCGTCGGGGCGGATCAACACCGCGGCGGGCGCAGCGACTTCGCCGAGCACCGGAAGCTCCCATTTGCCGGCGTATTTCGCGTCGACGTGCTGAACGCGGTCCGACCACGGCGCGATGTCGAGGGCGCGCGGCGCGCCGAGGTTGAGGAGCACCGGTTGAGCCCTGTGCAGGAGACTGAAGGCGCGCCGCGGACCGCTCGCGGTCACCAGGTCGAGATCGGGCATGCGACGCCCCAGCAGCGGATGCCCCTGCCCCAGCTCGTACCGGATGTCCAGGCCGGACATCATCCCGGCCATGCGTTTGCGCGGCTCCTCCATCGCGAGGAGCTCGCCCACGATGTCGCGCGCGGCCAGCGTGCGAGCGTCCTCGCGGTGCAGCGCGACCTGCGCCATCGTGGTCTTGAGGACGCGCGCCCCCACCGGATGACGCTCGGCGTGATAGGTGTCGAGCAGGCTGTCCGGTGACGTGCCCTTGATGACCTGCGCCAGCTTCCATCCGAGATTCACCGCATCCTGCACCCCGGTGCCGAGTCCCATCCCGCCGATCGGCGAGTGCACGTGGGCGGCGTCGCCGGCGAGGAACACTCGTCCACTGCGATACGTCGCGGCTTGCCGCGTCATGTCCGTGAACCTGGATATCCAGGTCGGGCTGTGGGCGCCGTAGTCGGTTCCGCACGCGGCGATGAGCAGCTCCTTGAGATCGCGCAGCGTCGGCTCGGCGGTCGCGTCGGTGTTCGGCTCGGTGACCATGACGCCAATGGGGCCGACATCCTGGTATATGATCTCACCGTTCTTGATCTCGTACTCCGACCTGCCGAAGGCATACATGCCGGCGGCCGAACGATGCACTCCATACGGCGGCTTCTCGGTCATCTCCACTTCCGCGAGGATGCTGCTCGTCGTCGGGTCCCAACCCGGGAAGTCGATGCCCGCGGTCTTGCGTACGAGGCTGCGTCCACCGTCGCATCCGACGAGATACTGCGCGCGCAGTGACCGACCGTCGGCGAGTGCGACGTCGACACCGGCATCGTGCTGGGCGAATCCGGCGATTTCGCGACCGTAAAGGATCGGCGCCTCGAGCTCAGTGACCCAGCCGGCGAGGATGCGCTCGATGTGCTTCTGTCGCAGCGCGAGCCCGTAGTTGTGGCGGGTCGGGAAGTCGCTGATGTCCAGGCGGGTGGCGGCGAAGCCCGTGACCTGCGCGGTTTGTCCCGCCGAGAGGAATCGGTCCGCGATGCCGCGCTGGTCGAGTACTTCGATGGTGCGCGAGGAAACTCCCAGGGCGCGAGCGCCGGACAGTTCCTGATCGGGCCGGCGCTCGACGACGGCGACGTCGATACCCGCCAGCGCCAATTCGCCTGCGAGCATGAGCCCCGCCGGTCCGCCGCCCGCGATCACGACTGAATGCGTGGTCATCTCAGCTCCTGATCCGAATGACGCGCGAAGTATCACCCTGCTCGAGGGCCTTGCCGCAAGCCTCCGGGCCGTTGATATATGTCCGTGGGAAACGGGGCGACTTGAGGCTGAGTGCTCATCGTTGTGAGACAGCAACGCCGGAGCATGAAATGACGACGCTTCATCCGAAGTGGGCCTATGCTATCGGGGCTGTTGCGGGGGCGGCGGGCTGGATCGCCGTTGGTCAGTTGACCAACCGCCGAGAGGCGTGGGACAGCGAACTTTACTTCACCTGGTTCCTCCCATCGGTCGCGCTGGTCGTGGCCGGGTTGGCCTTCTTCGCCCCCGAGCGGGCCTGGCGGTGGGCGTTCGTGCCATTCGGTGCTCAGGCGGCGGTGGCCGTCGTGCAAGATCCCACGGCCAATCTGTTGCCGCTGGGGCTTCTCGTGTTCGCGTTCTACGGTGGGCTCTGTCTGGTTCCCGTGTGGGCGGGCACCAGGCTCCGGCGGCGGCTCGATCCTGCTCGGACGGCGGTCAGCCCATCCCCTAAGTGATGGGGCCCCCGAGGGCGACCACGGTCAAGTTCCCCCTTATTCAGCCATCTCGACGGGCTGCGCCGCGAGAGTCGGGCCTTGCACGACACCGCGCTGCGAGCGGCTCCTCCCACCCCTGCACCCTCCTCGCCGGTGCATTGTCCGGAGCATCCCGATGAAACTCAAGGTAGTATTGATGACCTCGTCGATCTATCTGGGCCTAATCGGCCTCGCGGTCTTGTTTGCGCCCCGGTACTTCGGTATTGGGGCTGTTCCGTCCGATGCGTCGCCGGCGCTGATCGCCTTTCTCCGGATCTTCGCCGGGCCCTGTCTCGGGATTGCCGTACTGAACTGGATGGTAAGGGATGCCGAGCCTTCCCCGGCGCGGCGCGCCATCGTCCTGGCCAATATCGTGGGATTCGGCTGCGTAGCCGCCAACGATGTATGGGGAGTCTTCAGCGGCGACGCCCGACCGATCGCAAAAGGGTTCCTTGTGGTGCATCTGCTTTTCACCGCCGCTTTCCTCGTAACCGGACGGGCCGGCAGGCGCGCGGCCGTTGGGATGCGTCCGTGATCACCATCGCGCTGGTGGCCGGCATCGTCCTCGCGTTCGCCTTTCTCATGTCGACGCGAAAGCAGCCGGACGGCGGCGCTCGCCTGTGCGCCGTCGGGCTCGTCGTGACCGCCCTCATGTATGTCGCCTTCGCCCTCATCGGCGGTGCAAGCGCACGATCCCTCGGGCTCGACACCGCAGCCTCGGTCGGCTTTGGAAGATCGGCCGCCCTGCTCGCGCTCGGTTGGGCATTGCACGTCGTCTGGGATGTCTCGCTGTATCGCCAAAGGACGGGGGCGGGGTACACACCAGACTGGTACCCATGGGCTGCATCAGCTTCGACCTGATGGTCGGCGGCGCCGGGCTGACTGCCGGACTGCGGCCGCAGTACGACTCCGTGCCCTGACCGTGGGCGACGCCGCCATGTCGGTGTCCCAGACCAGCACGTCTGCCAGCAGGCCACTGTCGCGGTCCGCCGCCTACGCGGTGCTGGCGGCGCTGGTCGTGATCTGGGGCCTCAACTGGCCGATCATGAAGCTGGTCGTGCACGCGATGCCGCCGCTCTGGTTCGTGGTGACGCGGCTGACGCTCGGCGCAGCCTGCCTGTTGGCGTTCCTGCTGGTGACCGGACGGCTGGCCAAGCCCACGCGCGCCGACTGGCCGGTCGTCATTTCGGTGTCGGTGTTCCAGATGTGGCTGTTCATCGGGCTGACGACCATCGGACTGCAGTTCATCCCGGCCGGCCGCTCCGCGATCCTCTCCTACACGATGCCACTGTGGGTTTTCCCCGCCGCTGTTCTCTTCTTCGGCGAGAAGCTGACGCCCTGGAAGGTGATCGGGATGGTGCTGGGGCTCGCCGGCCTCATCGTGCTGCTCAATCCCGCGAGCATCGACTGGTCGGATCGCAACGTGCTGCTCGGCAACTTCCTCCTGCTGGTCGGCGCCGGCATGTGGGCTGTCGCCATTCTGCATACGCGCCGCCATCGCTGGCATCTGTCACCATTGCAGCTTGCGCCATTCCAGATGGCGCTGCTGATCGTGCCGGCCTGCTTCGCTGCCTGGCTGATGGAGGGGCCGTTCCGGGGGGAATGGTCGTGGCAGGTGATCGCGATGCTGCTCTATAACGGACCGCTCGCCACCGCCTTCGCGTTCTGGGCTGCGGTGAGCCTCCAGCGGGCGTTGCCGTCGACCACGGTGTCGCTGTCGTACCTGGCGGTTCCGGCGTGGGGCCTGGCGGCCTCGACCCTGTGGTTGGGCGAAGCGCTGCCGGCGAGCCTGGTTCTCGGTGGAACCTTGATCCTGCTCGGCGTGGCCGCGATTGCGATCGGCGATACGCGCCGCCGGTGATCCACATTGAGACCTACATGAAGGCATCAGTATTCATCGCTACGAGTCTCGACGGCTTCATTGCCCGCAAAGACGGGGCGCTGGACTGGCTCCCCCACGATCCTGAGCCCCATGGCTACGATGAGTTCATTGCCACGGTGGACGCTATCGTGATCGGCCGCAAGACGTTTGAAACGGTGCTCACCTTCGACGCCTGGCCCTACGGGACGACGCCGGTCACCGTTCTCACTTCGACTCCTTCGGCGTGGACAGCGCCGCCGGGCGCCGTCTGCGACTTCATGACCGGCAGTCCATCCGAGATCGTCGAACGGCTGAGCGCACGTGGCCTCACGCATCTCTACGTGGACGGCGGGATAACCATCCAACGGTTCTTGAACAGCGGTCTGATCCAGCGGGTGATTATCACCCGCATCCCAGTGCTGCTAGGCGAGGGCATTCCGCTGTTTGGTCCGCTCCGACACGACATTCGGCTGGGACACGTTGGGACTCGAGCCTTCCCGAGCGGCATGGTGCAGAGCGAATACATCATTGCTCCCTGACCCGCGCATGCAGCCGACGGGTGAGCAAGGCGCCGGGATGCCGGAACCGCGGCTGGCCGAAGCCCGAGCGTTCGAGATCGGACGCCTGGATCGCTACACGGGCCCGGTGGCCGTTGCCCGGGTTCTCGCCGCCCGCGATGATAGCCTGCGGGTCTATGAGGTGCGTTTCGCGCCGGGTGCCCGCACCGTATGGCACGTGCATGCGGGTGACCAGTGGCTAGTCGGACTGGCAGGCACCTGTCTTGTGCAGTGCGCGGATGCGATGGCCCGCCGGGTCGGGCCGGGTGAGGCCACGCTGATCCCCGCGGGCGTGCGGCACTGGCATGGCGCGGGACAGCACAGCGGGGCGAGTCACTTGGTTCTAAATGTCGTGGGAGCCACGACGTGGGAAGCACCGCTCACGGTCGAGGAGTACGCCGCGGCCGTGGCTCACTCGTGAAGCGCAGCAGGAGTCGGGTGGCTGGTCAGGGTCAGGCGGGATGCGGTCAGCCCGCCGCCCCGATGACGAAGCCCAGCACGAGCAGCGCCAGCACCACGGTCGTGATGCCGGCGTAGACCCGGTCGTTCTCCTCCATGAACAGCAGGATCGACACGGTCACCCGGGTTACGGGCGTCGCGATCAGCAGCAGGAGCCCGAGCACGACGATGGCCTGCCCCCGCAGGTCCGCCAATCCGGTGACGACATCGCGGAGGGTGTGAGGGAAGCTGGCGCCGGGCTGCGTGAGGCGGGCCAGCTCATCCGGTGAGGAGACCAACCCCGGCTGGTGAATGAACGTGACCAGCGTGCCGGCCAGGACGAGCGCCAGACTGGAGAGCACACCGGCTCGCAGCACCGTGCTGAGGACCAGCTCGAGTTTCCGCATCGACCGCGGCACGGTCGGCGTCGTCACTGCCACCCCCGCCTCAGCATCTGCACCGACAGCCACATCAGCACCACGACGAACACCAGTCTGATAGTCGAGCTCTTGAGCCGGCTCAGGACGCGGGACCCCGCCCCCGCGCCGAGCAGCACGCCGACGGCTACTGGAGCGGCGACGAAGGGATCGATGTCTCCTCGAGCGAAGTACACGCCGGCGCTCGCCGCGGCCGTGACCCCGATCATCAGGTTGCTCGTCGCGGTCGAGACCTTGATGGGAAGGCCCATGGCGAGGTCCATCGCCGGAACCTTAAGCACGCCCGACCCGATGCCAAGCAGGCCACTGACGATGCCCGCGACGTACATCAGCGCGAGTCCGAGCCGGGTGCTCGACACGCGGTAGGCCATCTCCCGGCCGAGCTGCTCGTCGAAGTAGCTGCCGTGCAGCCGGAGCCAGTCGGCCCACGGGGCCGGACGCCGAGGGCGCGTAGCTTCGGTGTGCCGCTTGCGGAGCATCATCAGGGCGGAGTACGCCATCACCAGCCCGAAGATGACATAGAGCCAGCGCCCGGCGAGCCGACCGGCCAGGTAGGCTCCGCTCAGCGCGCCGGTGGTGGTCGCGACCTCGAGCACCATCGCCACGCGGACGTTGGTCATCCGTTCGCGGACGTAGGTCGCGGCCGCGCCGCTCGAGGTGGCAATCACCGAGACGATAGACGCGCCGATCGCGTACCGGATGTCGACGTGCAGCCAGAGCGTCAAGGCGGGAATCACGATGATGCCCCCGCCCAGGCCGAGGATTGCGCCGAGGAATCCCGCCCCGACGGAGACGGCGGCGGCGAGCAGGGTGAACTCCAGAGGGGTCATCGGGGATTCATGGTCGACGGTAGTGAAAGTATGTTTGCGGGCGTGATTCCACAGAACCCCGACTTCGAGGCGGCCATCCGCGTGAGCTTCGGCCGCCAGGCTCATATGGCCACGCTCGGCATCACGATCGAGCGCATCGCACCGGGCGAGGTGGACCTGCGGTTGCCCTACTCATCCGCGTTCTGCCAGCAGAACGGCTACATGCATGCCGGCGCGATCGCGAGCCTCGCGGACTCGGCGAACGGCTACGCCGCCTACAGCCTGGCCCCACCGGAGACGGATGTGCTCGCGGTGGAGTTCAAGATCAACCTGTTGGCGCCGGCTGAGGGCATCCATTTCCTGGCACGCGGGCGCGTCCTGCGGGCCGGCCGAAGGTTGACAGTGTGTCAGGCCGACGTGTTCGCGCTGGGCGGCGCGGAGTCTCTTCTCGTTGCAACCATGCTGTCCACCATCATCGTCAGACCGAGGGCGTCGGCGTGAGGCGCTTCATCCAGCCTCGCACAGCTGCCGCCTGACCCTCCCATGCGGCTACGGCTACCCATACTCGACATTCTCGCGCCGATCGCAGTGTACTCGCTGGCATCACCGGTACGGCTGGGGCGGCTGGCGACCGCTCTGCTCCTGGTCGCGATTTCCGCTCTCGACGCGGCCGCGCAAGGGAGCCAACCGGCTACGCCGACGATCGAGGTGCTCATCGTCGGCACGTACCACTTCGACAATCCCGGGCAGGACCTCGTGAACCCGGAGGTCCCTGACGTTCTGAGCCCGGCGAAACAAGCCGAGATCGCCGACGTCGTCGAGGGGCTGGCGCGCTTTCGACCTACCAAGATCGCGGTCGAGGCCCAGCGGGGTGGTACCGCGCGCCTGGACAGTCTCTATCGCGGCGTTCTCGCCGGGACCCGCTCCCTCGGCAGGAACGAGGTCGAACAGCTGGGCTTTCGGCTTGCCCATCGTCTGAGACACGGGCGAGTCTACCCGATCGATGCACCGGGTGAGTTTCCGATCGAGCCCGTCTTTGCCTATGCCGAACGGCACGATACTGCCGCGCTCCGCCGCCTCCGGGGCGCGCTGTCTCAGGTGGCGGCAGAGCATGACAGCCTCCAGCGCCAGGCCACTGTTCGGCAGATCCTGCGCTTCGAGAACGCCCCGGCGCGACTGGCCTGGAGCCACGGCTTCTACCTGGAGCTGGCGCGGATCGGCGGCGGCGACTCGCTGGTCGGGGCGGCTCTGCTCGCGGCGTGGTACGAGCGCAACGTGCGCATTTTCGTCAACCTCCTGCGCCTCGCCGAGCCCGGCGATCGCATCCTCGTGTTCTTCGGCGCCGGTCACGCGCCCCCACTTCGCGAGATGGTAAGAAGTGCTCCCGGATTTCGGCTGGTCGAAGCGCTCGACTTCCTATGAACAGCTCGCGGACTGCCGACCTACGTCATTGGTCAGAAATGATAGACGAGGACCTCATCAACCGGGGTGAGGGCCCGGGGCTCGTACAGCTGGAGGCGCACAACGGTGTGGTTTCCGGCAACCTCATGAAGAGGCTGAAGGTCGGCGACCAGGTTTAGGTCGCACCCGGCCCGGCAGATGGCGCCGTGACCATCTACGGCGGCGCGGATGCGGCATCAGCTTCAGAGGCCGACGCCGTGAACGAGCCGCCAGGGCACGCCGCCTACGCCTGGTATCTGGCACGTCGGAGGCATCGGCTCGAGGTGAGGACTGGGAGGTCGAGAGCACGGTTCGAGTGTGACGTGATAGCGGTGTATGGGTCGGGGTATGCGGAATGTCGCCCTGCTTCACCCCGGAGGCTGCGGCAGGTCGTTGGCTCGCGACCAGCCCTGATTGCGGAACTGGCCGAGAGGAACGATACGTAAGTACAATCCTTCGAGCGGGAGCGCCTCATGCCTCAGCAGATTCGGCGATTCGGGATCGCGCCAGATCGGCTGTGCGATCTTCAACGGCCGTTGCGGGCTCAGTGGGTGGCATCGAGGTGGAGCTTGATGGTTGAGATGTTGCTCGGCGCCAGGGCGCCGCGCCTGACGATCATCGCGGTGATCGGAGCCCTCCTCGGGTGCAGTGATCCTGACGAGGACTGCCGCTCCGGAGGGGGCGAATTCGGTATCAACGCATGTGCACGCATCACCGGCATCGTCCGAGTCGAGACAGTCTTCGACACGCTGGCGACGGACCTCATGACGACTCTCCGCCGGCCATTTTTCAAGGCGCGCCCATGGACATGACCCGGCGTGAGTTCGCCGGTACCTTCACCGGCGTCGTTGGCGCCGCCACTCTGGGATGGGGCGCGACACCTTCCCGAGAAGTGGACCCCTGCGACCTTCCCGCCTCCATTCGGGCCCTCACGCCGAAAACGGAGGGCATTACTCCCATCACCGACGGAGAGCGTCGCGCCCGAATCGCCCGGGCGCAGCGACTCATGGCAGAGCAAGGGATCGACGCGGCGGTGATCGAGCCAGGCTCGAGCATGCGCTACTACACGGGCGTGGATTGGTCCCTGTCAGAGCGAACCTTCGCGATGGTCATCCCAGCCTCCGGAGCGCCGGCCTGGGTCTGCCCGGCGTTCGAGGAGGCAAGGGCCCGGGAGCTGATCCGCTTCGGCGGCGACGACATCCGGGTCTGGCAGGAAGAGGAGAACCCCTTCGCCCTCATCGCCGCCATCCTGAAGGACCGCGGCGCCACGCGGGGAAGAGTCGGCGTGGAGGAGCAGGTGCGATTCTTCGTGATGGATGGCCTGCGCCAGACCGGGAGAGCCGCCGAGCTGGTCTCGGCCACTCCGGTGACCGCCGGGTGCCGCATGTTCAAGTCGCCCGCCGAGCTTGCCCTGATGCAGCGGGCCACCGACATCACGATCCTGGCCATCAAGGCGGCGTTGGCCACGCTCAGGAAAGGCATGACCCAGTACGACCTCAGCCGGAATACGACCGCGGCCCTCACTCGGCTCGGCGGCAGCGATCCCTGGGCGCTAGTGGGCTTCGGCGAGTACTCGGCTTTTCCCCACGGCAGCAAGCAGCCGCAGCAGCTCCGGCAGGGCGACATCGTCCTGCTGGACACGGGTTGCGCCGTGGAGGGCTATCAGTCCGACATGACCCGGACGACCGTCTTCGGCCGCCCGACCCGCCGCCAGACTGAAGTCTGGACGCTCGAACGGAAGGCGCAGGACGCCGCGTTCGCCGCGGCTCAGGTCGGCACGCCCTGCGAGGCGGTCGACGCCGCGGCACGCAAGGTGATCACCGACGCCGGGTTCGGCCCCGACTACCGGCTCCCGGGACTGCCGCATCGCACGGGGCACGGGATCGGGCTCGACGGTCACGAGTGGACCAACTTCGTGCGCGGCAACACCACCCCGATCGCGCCGGGGATGTGCTTCAGCGACGAGCCGATGATCGCCATTTACGGCGAGTTCGGCGTTCGCTTGGAGGACTGCCTTTACATTACGGAGGGCGGACCCCGGTTCTTTTCACCCCAGAGCCCGGCGATCGATCAGCCGTTCGAATGACGTCACCGCGGGACTATCAGTGGGGCAGGTCAGTTGCGACCGCGCTGGCTGGCACCATCGCTCTGCTGCCTGTGTCGAGGACTACCGCGGCTCAGGCCGGCATCGACGGCGAGAACAGGTACGCCAACGTCGGCGTAATCATGGTTTGGCGTGTCGACGATGGCGGACATCCCCTGCACCTGCTCGGGTTCGCCAGCGGTACGCTGATTCGCGATCGGGTGATGGTAACCGCTGGGCACTTCACCGCCCCAGCGACTGCACTGGGGTCCCTGCCGCCATCCGTCCGAATCTTCGCGAGCTTCAGTCCGACCGACGCCAGCGATCCGAGGTCCTGGATTCCGGTGGTGGGGCAAGCTACACATCCGTCCATGCCCCACTGTCCACCGCCACCTCGATGTGACCCGACCGACGAGATCCTGGTTGCCCCGCTGCAGCCAGGGATTGCCGACGTCGGGCTCGTGTTCCTTGCGCACGCGCCGCCCGGAATCAAACCGGCGCGCTTGGCGGCGTTCGGCACGCTCGAGCGCATCGAAGGGGTGCCAACGACGATCGTGGGGTACGGCACCACAAGGCCACAAGCGCGGCAGGCACCGCCGGATCCGGCGATGTGGGATGGAAAGCGGCGCATCAGAAGCTCGACACTGCGAAGGGTGGTCGACGAGACGTGGGGGCTCTGGGCCATCCCGAGCTACGTCTGCTCCGGCGACTCGGGTGGCGCCATCTTTCTCGACAGCAGTCCGGGCGAGAGCAACAGTCCGGTTCTGGTCGCCAACGTGAGCGATGGGGGCCTGGACTGCCGGCGACACAACAACAACAATCGTCTGGATACGCACGCAGTCCAGGGCTGGATCGACCATGTCTTGCGCGCACGGCTTGGCCGCTGAGTACGGCCTCATGCCCTCACCAGCGGAAGCAGCGTGCCCATCAGCACGGTCGCACCATCCATCAGGGCGTGCGCGATCGCCAAGGGAAGCACCCGGCGAAGGCGTAGATACAAGAGGGTCACGAAGACGGATTGCGGTATAGGCGACAGCAGCCGAAACGCCATGAATCTGGAGTCAAAGGTCAACGGCATGAAGCTGTGCTGTAACGACCAGACGAATGCCACCATACCGACCGCGAGAGTCGTATTCCGGCCAAGCACCTGGAAGCGGGGCAGCAGATACCCGTTGTAGGTCATCTGCTCGGTCAGCCCCCAGATGAACGGCCACACCAGCAGGGCATAGAGCGCGGCCGGCAGTGGCAGGGGTCCAGAGAGGTAGGGCGGCGTGAGCGTCCCGTACAACAGCCACCCGGCGGCGTAGACGCCGCCAAGAATGAAGACCAGGCACGCCGGGACCAGCGCCACGCCGAGCAGCGCATCGCGGGCGAGATGGGCCCGCTCCAGGCCGACCAGATCGACCAGGCTGATGCCCTCGCGGCGGGTGAGCCGCCACAGCAGCGCCAGGCAGCCGGCGTCGATCAATGTGCCGTAGACCGGCAGCCATGGCTCGGCGTCGTGCCAAGGGGTGGGTGACGATCGCAGGGCGAAGACGGCTGCTACCAGGCCCTGTGCTACCACAGCAAGGGCTGAACGAGCAGGCAGCATCAGGGCCGGGCCGCGCCAAGTCAGCGTTCCCGCGTCAACCCGCAGAGCGAGGGCCTCGGAGGAATTCGGGCTCATCGGGCCAATCGTAGTGACCTGGGGAAACGAGGCACAAGTGACCCTTGTGCTCCTCGAACGGGCCGCCTCCCAGCGGGAGCGGGAGCGGGAAACGATCGTCTTTCACCGGCGCGATGGCAGGTGGCTGGCGGTCCACGAGCACCTGTTACCACAACCCGTTTCAGGCGGGTAAGAATGCCAGGAGCCAGAGCCATCAACCCGAAGCAGCGAGCCGAGCTGCTTAGGACCCTGAAGGCGCGCTTCGAAAAGAACATGAAGCGCCACCCAGGTCTCGAATGGGCCGACGTCCAGGCGAGGCTCGAGGCCGCTGCCGACAAGCTGTGGTCACTCAATGAAATGGAAAGCACCGGCGGGGAGCCGGACGTCGTTGGTCATGACGCAACGACCGGTGAGTACACTTTCCATGATTGTTCGGCGGAAAGCCCGAAAGGGCGCCGGAGCGTCTGCTACGACCGTGACGCCCAGGAGTCGAGGAAAGAGCATAAGCCGGCGAACAACGCCATTGAGATGGCGGCCGTCATGGGCATCGAGCTCCTGACCGAGGAGCAATACCGGGCGCTCCAGCGACTCGGAAGCTTCGATGTGAAGACTTCGAGCTGGGTGAAGACGCCTGTCGCTATCAGAAAGCTCGGCGGCGCGCTCTTCTGTGACCGCCGCTACGACCATGTCTTCCTCTACCACAACGGCGCGCCCTCCTACTATGCCGCCCGGGGGTTTCGTGGCGCGCTCAAGGTCTGAAGGCATTCCATGAGGAAGATCATCGAGCAGGGTGTGGTGGCGCTGGACGGCCAGATCAGTACCTGGCAGAAGATCGGCTACGAGCGGTACGTCGCGGTCTGGCCCAAGCTGGAAGCGCTGTTCGGCGACGACGACAGCGACACGACGCACCTGAGGCTCCGGAAGACGGACGGGCTGGAGAACGGCGTCGTCGGCCTCGCCTACCCGTTACGCTGACCTCGATGAGCGCGAAAGTGCTCGGCCCCGCTGTCTTGGCCGGTGCCACGCTGCTCCTGGCAGGGTTGGTGCAAGCGGCCGGAGACGGCGCCCCCCAGCGGCCCAACGTGCTGTTCATCGCCGTCGACGATCTCCGCCCCACGATCGGTGCGTATGGCGACCCCTACGCGAAGACGCCGAACCTCGACCGTCTGGCCCGGTCGGGCGTCACCTTCCTTCGAGCCTACGCCCAGCAGGCGCTGTGCAATCCTTCCCGTGCCAGCCTGATGACCGGGCTGCGCCCGGACTCGCTCCGCGTGTGGGACCTGGAGACGGACTTTCGATCCACCGTTCCCGACATCGTCACCTTGCCACAACACTTCATGCGGCACGGATATCGGGTGGTGCAGATCGGGAAGATCTATCACAACACGATCCCCGACAGCCGGTCGTGGCATCAGGAGATCCACCTTCACGGGTTTCCCTACGATCCCGACGCCGTCTACCACGGGCGAGAGAACCTTGCGATCCAGGAGGCGCGGAAGGCGAAGATCATCGAAGAAGGCCGGCAGGACCGCGCCATCGACAGGTTCGGCATGTGGTACCTGAAGGCGAACGCAACGGAGAGTCTCGACCTGCCTGACAACGCGTACTATGACGGCGCGCAGACCGACCGGGCACTGGAAGAGCTGGCGACGCTCAAGGGGCGGCAGCCGTTCTTCTTCGCCATCGGCTACTACCGACCTCACCTGCCGTTCAATGCCCCTCGCACGTACTGGGACCTCTACGACCCCGACTCGATCGCCCTGGCGCCGAACCCCGACCTGCCGAAGGACGCGCCGCCGGTCGCCGGCAGCAACCTGGCCGAGCTGCGCGGGTATGCCGACTTTACGACGGCGCCTGAGCCGTGGGAGGGCCGGCTGAGCGAATCCGATGCCCGCCGACTCAAGCACGGGTACTACGCGTCGGTGAGCTACGTGGACGCGATGGTCGGCCGGCTCCTGGATCGGCTGGACCACCTCGGCCTCGCGAAGAACACGATCGTGGTCCTCTGGGGCGACCACGGCTACAAGCTGGGGGAGATGAACGGGTGGGCGAAGATGAGCAACTATCTCATCGACACACACTCGCCGCTCATCATCCGCGCACCGGGCCTCGTGCCGGAGGGCCTGCGCCTCGAGCAGCTGGTGGAACTGGTGGACGTGTACCCCACCTTGAGCGAGCTCGCGGGCCTTCCGGCGCCCGCGTGGCTGCAAGGGAGCAGTGCAGCTCCCCTCATGCGGCAGCCGGGCCGTTCCTGGAAGCGCGCGGTGTTCAGCCAGTTTCTGCGGCGGGGGCGGTGGGTGGGAGCGGATGGTGTCGAGACCATGGGCTACAGCATGCGGACCGAGCGGTACCACTACGTCGCCTGGATGAACTGGGCGACCCAGCGGATCACGGCGCGGGAGCTGTACGATCTCGAGGCAGATTCCATGGAGACCACCAACCTGGCGTTGAGACCGGAGGTCCGGCCGGTGCTCGAGACGATGGAAGCCCAACGCCGCGAGGGGTGGCGCGCCGCGTTCTGACCGTCTTGCGGTCCCCTTTCATTCGTGCCTTGAGTGAGAAGGCTCATGGTTTCACCGAGCGCCCTTACGACACCCGAAACTCTGCAGCCCGCCGGCCGGGTGCACGTCATTGGCGCAGGACCCGTAGCTCCTCTTGACGGCATTGCTGCAATCGACGGAAGGGCGCTCCGTCCACCGCTATGAGAAGCGCCGCGAGTACACCTGGACCCGGATGGTCCAGCTCGCTGCGTACCTGGTCGCAGATTCGGTCGCGAGCTACTGTGTGGACTGCATCGATGGAGAGAGTGTCGGGGCCGTTTTCGAGCCCCGGGAGCTGGCCGAGGCGATCGGGTTCGACAGGCCATTCCTCCGGACCTGATGGCGCTGCTTCGCGCGTGGGCGGTGGGGTTCTGCCCACTCAACGCCATCGAGCGTTCCCTCAGCGAGCTCATCGATGCGCGTCGGTCCCACCCGGTGCGGCGCTCCGCGGCCGGCGTCACGGTTCGGGACGCGATGGCGACGCTCGCCCAGGGAGACATTCTCATCGACTGCACAGGCAGCAGGTCATTGCTTCGGGATCAGCTGGTGACCGGGTCCGCGGCGGAGCGAGAGGGGAATACGGTCAGCCTCCGGATCGCTTCATCGCCAAGATCAAGGAGGAAACCCACGGCGAGATCCTTGGCGACCTCGAGGTCTCCCGCTGGATCCGTACCGGGCTCGCAGCGCCACCAGCCGGGAGTGGCTCCGCACGAGCACCGGCGATCATCCCTTCGCCCGCTTCGACTGCTGGAGAAGCTGCCCATCTACTGACCTCCTCTTGACTCCGGGAGGACCTCGCCCGATACTCCTCTCGACTTCTAGAGCACACACGAGAGGCGGTCCGGTCATGCCGCGTTCCGACAAGCCCGATGCGCTCCGGGGCAGCATCGATCTCCTCATCCTCAAGGCTCTCTCCCTCGGCCCCACGCACGGCTGGGGCATCGGGCTCCGCCTCCAGGAGCTCTCCCGCGGGCAGCTGGACGCCAACCAGGGGTCGCTCTACCCGGCCCTCCAGCGGCTCGAGCATCGCGGCGACATCGGGAGCGAGTGGCGATCCACCGAGAACAACCGCCGGGCCCGCTACTACACCATCACCCGGCAGGGCCGGCGCGCGCTGGGAGAGGAAGTGGACCGGTGGAACCGGTTCGCGGCGGCGATCAGCCTGGTGCTGGAGGGCGGCTCGTGAGCCGGGTCGAGGGCCTGCTGGCTCGGCTCCGCTCCGTCTTCCGGCCGAGCGACGCCGAAGGCCGCATGGAGGAAGAGTTCCGCTTTCACCTGGAGATGGAGCAGGCGCGGCTGATGCGCGACGGACTGTCGCCGGAGGCCGCACGGCGCCAGGCGCTGCTCACTTTCGGGGGCGTTGATGCGCACCGGGAGACGATGCGCGACGAGCGCGGGGCGCGGTGGCTCGACGATCTCGGCGCCGATCTCCGATATGCACTGCGCGCGATGCGGCGGAGCCCCGGCTACGCCCTGGCGGTGGCGCTCACCCTCGGGGTGGGCATCGGGGTGAACGGGATGGTCGTCGGCTATGTGAACGCTCTCCTCTTTCGCCCTGTCGCGGCCAAGGATCCGGACCAGCTGGTCGCCCTGTTCCAGCGGGACATGCGGACCGGCAGGATCGGCGAGCTCGGCTACGGGGACTATCGCGACTATCGCGAGCGCAGCGGAGCGTTCGCGGACCTGGCAGGGATGTCCGGCGTGCCGCTGAATGCCGCCATCCCCGGCCCATCCGGAGCGGAGGCCGTAGCGGGCGACATGGTGTGGGGCGAGATAGTGACCGAGAACTACTTCAGCGTGCTCGGCATGGCCCCCGCCGCGGGGCGATTCTTCCAGGAGACCGACGCGCCCCAGGGCGCCAATCCGTTCGTGGTGGTGAGCTACGACTGCTGGCGCCGGCGTTTCCAGGCAGACCCGAACATCATGGGCCGCGTCGTCCGGCTCAACGGAACCGAGTTCACCATCACCGGCGTCGCACCGCGCGGGTTTCGCGGGCTGCGCATGTTCGGCTTCTGGCCGGAGATGTGGGTACCCATCGGCATGCACGCGGTGATCGAGCCCGGCTCGACCGGCAAGCTCCAGGGCCGCGGCGGCGGCGACCTGATGGTGTTCGGGCGCATGCGGCCGGGCGTCGATCGGGCGCAGACCACGGCGGCTGCCGAGGGGTTCGCGCGCCAGCTGGCAGGCTGGTTCCCGGCGACGAACGCCGATCTGACCGCGATGCTGATCCCGGCCGGCGTCGGGTTCGACCATCCGGCCTACGTGAAGCCGGCCGTGCTGGTCCTGTCGTCCGCGCTGGGGCTGGTCGGGTCACTGCTGATCCTGGCGATCATCTGCGCCAATCTCGCCAACCTCCAGCTCGCCCGGGCGGCGGCGCGCTCGCGCGAGACGGCGATCAGGCTCTCCCTGGGGTGCTCGCGGGGGCGCCTCACCCGGCAGCTCCTGGTGGAGTCGGCGGTGCTGGCGCTCCCCGGCTGCGCCATCGCCCTGGCGCTGCTGCAAGCCAACCAGCTCACCGAGCGGTACCTGGTGCCGAAGCTGCAGTTCGAGGTGGGGCTGGCGGCGAGGACGGATGCACGGGTACTGCTCTTCACCGCCGTGGTGGCGCTCCTGGCCGTGGGTCTGTTCGGGCTGGTGCCGGCACTCAGAGCGTCACGCGCCAAGGTCGTACCTCCGCCCGCCAGCGCGGGTACCACCTGGGGATCCGGCAACCGGCCGACTCGACTCCGCCGGTCCCTGGTCGTGATTCAGCTCGCGCTGTCGGTGGTTCTTCTGGTGGGGGGGATGCTCTTCGTGCGGAGCCTGGTGGCCGCCCGGGCCATGGATCTCGGCTTCGACACTCGCGATCGCGCGATGCTCTCCTTCAACGTCGGTCTGCAGGGGTACGACGAGCGGCGCGGCCAGGCCTTCTACGACCAGGTGCTGGCGCAGGTCCGGGCGCTCCCCGGCGTCGCCAACGCCGCGTTGGCCCGTCCGGTGCCGTTCGATACCTACGGGCAGACGACTGCCTGGTACGTCGGCGAGCTCGCGAACTCCAGGGACGGCACCACACGCATCCCGACCAGCATCGCGTCCGACGGGTTCGTCGCGGCGCTCGGGCTCCGGCTCGAGGACGGGCGCGACTTCACGGCGGAGGATTCCGCGAACGCGCCACCCGTCATGGTCGTGAGCCGGACGGTCGCGACGAGGCTATGGCCCGGACGGAACCCCCTGGGACAGCAGGTGAGGTACGGGGATGCGGAGGGACCGCTGGTCACCGTCGTAGGTGTGGTGGCCGACGCCAAATTCGCCGTGATCCTAGACGTCCCCGGCGGTCATCTCTACCTGCCGGTGCGGCAGCACTACCGTGACTGGCAGACCCTGGTCGTCCACACGCGCGGGGACGCCGCCGGCGCGCTTCCCCGCCTCGAACGGGTCCTGTCCGGGCTCGACCCCGCCCTCCCGACCTTCGGCAAGATCACGATGGAAGAGGCCGTCGCCGGCGGACTCTCGACCTCGCGCACCGCGGCGACCATCGCGGGGTTCTTCGGCGTGCTCGCGCTCCTGATCGCATCCCTGGGACTGTACGCGCTCGTCGCCGGCGCGGTCGCCGAGCGGACGCGCGAGATCGGCGTGCGCATGGCGCTCGGGTCCACGCCCGCGGGTATCCTCCGGCTCATGATGAGGGAGGGTGCCCGGCTGGGCGCGATCGGGCTCGGCATCGGCCTCGTGGGTGCGTTCGGTGTTGCGCGCGCGATGGGAGGGTTGCTGTTTGGCCTCTCGCCCGGCGATCCCGTGACCTTCGTAGCGGTGCCGGTGACGCTGGGCGTCCTGGTGCTCGTGGCGACCTGGTGGCCCGCTCGCAGAGCGGTCAGACTCGATCCGGTCGCCGCGTTGCGGAGCGAGTGAGGGCCGCCAGGTTCCTGCTCACCGCCGGCCCTGGATCGCCGCCCCCAACTCCTTGTACGCCGACGGGTCTATTTCCCGGAACGGAATCGCCCGGTAGGTGATCCTGCCGTCCGGCCCCACCACGAACAGGTTGCGATTGGTCAGCCCGGGGTCCCCGGCCAGGGCCCCGTACCGCCGTGCGACGGCCGTCGCGCTATCGCTCGCGAACAGGAACGGATACTCCGAGTCGCGCGCCCAGGAGGCGAGGGCGGTGTCGGGGTCGGCGCTGATCGCGATGAGGACGACGCCTCGGCCGTCCTTGAAGAGCGTCGCGTACTGATCACGGTACGCGTTCATCTGCACCGTTCAGCCGCTGGTCCGGGCCTTGAAGAAGAACGCCAGGACCACCGTCTTCCCCTTGAAATCGGAGAGCCGGACCGGCTTCGCCAGGACGCCGTAGCGGGTGGCGCCGGGCAGGCTGAAGTCGGGTGCCATGGCGCCGATCTCGAGCGGCGGCGTAGTGCCCGGCCGAGCCGGCGGTTGCTGCGCCGGGAGCACCGCCGGGGTGAGGGCGAGAGTGAGGGCTAGTGAGAGCGGTCGCATGCGCGCTCCGTTGATAGGCAGGGTGAATATAGGTAACTCCTGGCCAGACAGAGAATTGACGTGGGTCTGACGAAGTTTTCGCAACGCCCGGGTAGCCTCGGATCATATCCTCACGGAGGCAGGCATGTCGCGCCCGGTCGGTACCATTCACGTCTTCCATTTCGGATTGATGTTTGCCGTAGCGGCGATCTCGGCTGCATGTGGTGGAGGCGGTTCAGGCGATGTCACCGGCCCGCCCGGCGGAGAGGCGGCGGTGGATTCGCTGGTGCTGAGCCTCGATTCGGCTGAGGTCATCGTGGGCGATACGGTGCGGCTCACCGCCGAGGCTCGGGATGCCAGTGGCCAGGTCGTCCCCAATGTCCGACTCAGCTACACCTCCAGCAACCCGGCAGTCGCGACGGTAAGTGAGGACGGTCTGATCACCTCGGTCGACCTTGGCGTGGCGGAAGTCGAGGTCGCGATCGCCGGAGCGGCGGCCCTCCGCGCGCCGTCACTGGCGGCGTACGCCTCCAGTACCGCAGCAAGCGGCCGCAGCAGGATGATCGTCGTCAGCCAGCCGAAGGTGGTCATCAGGCCCGGTGAGCAAATGCTGGAGCGGGGAGCTACATCGCAGTACTCCGCGTCCATTACCAACATCAGGGACCTGGAGCTCCTGCATCGGCCGTCAATCAGGTGGAGCAGCTCGGACCCATCCATCGCCACCATCGACAGCGAGGGACTCGCCACGGCAGCAAGCGATGGAGATACGGACATCATCGCCTCGGTCACGATTCCGGGCTATGGCGATTACCGCCGTAGAGTCCCGCTGCACGTCGTTGTGTGCGGGGGAATCTTCCGCGTGCGGGACTGGCTTGCGGCGGCTAACGTAGAGTATCACACGGCCGGCAATGTCGCGGCGACACGATCCACCTACGTCGTCAATCAGTTCTCCGGTGGCGCCGCGACCCTCGAACAGGTTCCGAGCCCAACCGCCAGTGATACCATGGTCTGGGAGGGCAAGGCGGGCGGCGAGGTCGGACTCGACAATACCTTGACCTTCCCGGTCCCGCCTCCCCTCGGCACGGGGGTCACGAAGGAGGTAAAGAGCGGCCCCATCCAGGGAGAGGGCTCGACAGCGATCGTGCGGCTGACCGTGAAGAAGTCCGGCGAGGGCAGCGCGTGCACCTACGATTTTCAGTGGGGCGACTACTTCGTCTGGTCAGTCACCAACAATCAGGGCGCCCCTCCAATCCCGAAAGCGGGGCCAGTGGGAGTGGCTCTGCTGCTGGGACAAGTGCTCGGAGCGACTCCGGCGGATGGCCATTGGAAGCTGGGAGACCTCAACACCAAGATCCCGCTTCCGGCCAGGGCCTTTCCCGACCTGTCGATCTCTCACTACACCGTGGGATCCACTATCGGAGCGTCGCTGATCATCGCGCTGGGCGGCGCCTCGGCCACCTACGACGAGGCAGAGCTGATGTACTTCATACAGGGACATGTACGATGAGGTCGTGGTTCCTGCATCAGCTCAACGTGCGGCCTCGTTCCGCAGCGCTGCGAGACGAGTGCGGGCGGTGTCGACGAACGGGCGGAG
This sequence comes from Gemmatimonadales bacterium, assembly GCA_036556505.1. Classification (GTDB taxonomy): domain Bacteria; phylum Gemmatimonadota; class Gemmatimonadetes; order Gemmatimonadales; family GWC2-71-9; genus CAVVWJ01. The sequence goes on along the minus strand of DATBJH010000019.1, from coordinate 2,045 downwards.
CTCCGGGTCGCAGTCGCTCCACAGCGCCACCGCACGTTCGTAGTGCCGCCGGGCCTCATCCGGCCGGCCGAAACCTTCCGCGATCGCTCCGCGGCGGAGGTACGACGGCGCGAGGAACACCAGATCGAAGATCGAGCTGGCCGAGAAGGAGCCGTACCAGACCGCGGCATCCTCCGCGCGGCCACTCGCCTCGAGCAGCATAGCGTAGGCGAACCGCTCGAGTCCCTGCGAGTAGTACGGCGACGATCCCACCTGGTCGGCGCGCGGGTCGATCGCCTGCACCTGCTCCAGCTCCCGGAGCGCGTCTGCCGGCCGATTCGCCGACACGGCGAGCGCGGCCCGCAGGCTCGCGGCAAGGTCGTGCACCACCGCCTGGGGCGGGAGCGGGCTCGCCCGAGCGGCCAATTGCTCGAGTCCGCGCCGAGCCGCCATGACGTCGCCAGCCCGCAAGGCGAGACGCGCCGAGAGATACAGTGCGATGTCCTGCTGGATGCCCTCGTGCGCGGTGGGCCACGGATTCTCCCCCGGCGGCAAGGGCCGGCGGATGGTTGGGAGTCGGGACACCGAGTCGCGCAGACCCGCGAGGCTGCCCGGCACGACCGGCACAAACGGCAGGAGTGCCACGATCCCGCGGTATTCCAGCGCCATCGCCGGGTCGAGCGCCCCGGCGCGGCCCAGCTCCTCGGCGGCGGTCCGCAGCCGACCCTCGGCGAGCGCGAGGTAGGCCAGACCGATGTCACCGAAGGCGCGGACTCTGCTGGCCCGAGCGGCGTCCGTCAGAATCGCCACGAGTCGCCGGGCACCCGCGATATCGCCATGCGCCAATGCGATATAGTGCGCGCCATTCCAGGCGCGACCCTCCGGCTGAGTCCGCAGGCTCGCCACCACCGAGTCGAGCGCGGCCGCGTTACCACTGGCCAGGGCGAGGTGCAGTCGAGCTTCCGTCGCCCACTCGCCCGTCGCGCCGATGCTGAGAGCCCGGCGGGTGAGCGAGTCGAGGTCGCTCTTGCGGCCGTCGGCGGCGGCGATCCGGGCGAGGTGGAGGATCGCGCTGATGTGCTCCGGCTCGAACTCCAGCACCCGCTCGAACGCAGGCCGCGCCTCCGCCTCCGCCCGGCCTCGACGCGGCCCCGCGTGGAACAAGAGCTCGCCGAGCTGGAGCCAGGCCTCCACATGCTCGGGTTCGTCTCGCACGATCTCGCGGTAAATCCGTTCGGCGCCGGTCACGTCGCCCAGCAGAAACGCCTGCCAGCCGTCGAGAATACGCCGGTCCTGCGGCCGGAGCCGGCCGCTGAGCCGCACGGCGGTGGCCGCCGCCTGGTCGAGCGTCGCGGCGTCGTCGGTCCACCATGCGGCGAGGGAGAGCCAATAGAAGGCGAGGGCGAACGTGCTGTCCTCGGCCGTAGCGTGGCGGAACGCACGCTCCGCCTCCTCGAACCGGCCGCCGCGGAAGTGCCGCTCGCCTTCGAGATAGGCCTTGAGCGCCGGAAGGGACGACGTCGTCGTCACCGCGATCCGGGTGAGCTGCTCGAACGGTCCGGCATTGATCGCGGACAGGAGCCGGCCGGCCAGCCGGTCCACCAGCTCGAACAGATCCGCCGTCGGCCCTTCCACCCTGGCCCGCGCGATCGGTTGCGCAGCGTCTTCGGTGCGATACGCCGTAGCCTCGATAGCGACTCGGCCCCCGACCTCGATGATGCTGCCACGGACGTACGTCCCGGCGCTCACCCGCCGGGCCACCTCGGCGGCGGGATCGCCGCCACCGGTGTTCCCGCCGCCCGGCGACCCGGCGGCCATCTGGGCCGCGATGCCGAGCACGGCGCGGGGATCGGCACTCCGGCTCGTGCCGACGCCTTCGAGCTGAGTGCTCAGCAGCGTGACCATCCCCTCACGCAGGTAGCCGAGGTCGGGGGAGCCGTTCACCGAGAACGGGAGGACGGCGATGGTCGACGCGGGTGGCACGCTTGCCGCCTTACGCCCCATCAGCGCCGCGGCGGCCAACGCCCCGATCGCCAAGGTCGCGGCGATGGCGATTCGGGTGCGGC
>DATBJH010000018.1:0-4140 GCA_036556505.1 Gemmatimonadales bacterium | reverse complement strand
ATGGGCCACATCGAGCTCAGCGTGCCGGTGGCGCACATCTGGTTCTTCAAGACGCTGCCGTCGCCGATGGGGAACCTGATCAACATCACCCTCCGCGACCTGGAGCGGGTGATCTACTACAGCAGCTACATCGTCATCCAGGCGGGCAAGCAGGAGGTGGAGGCGAACCAGCTGCTGGACGAGGAGGAGTACCTCACCCTCCGCGCCAAGGCCCGGGAGGAGGGCGACACCGAGTTCCTGGCCGACATCGGCGCGCCGGCGGTGCGCAAGCTGCTCGAGCGGCTCGACGTCCGGCAGCTCGCCGAAGTGCTGCGCGCAGGCGTGGCGACCGAGACCAGCCAGCATCGCAAGAAGCAGATGCTCAAGCGGCTCAAGATCGTGGACGCGTTCCTCAGCTCCGGCGACTCGGGTGACCTGCCCAACGCGCCGGCGTGGATGATTCTGGACGTGATCCCGGTGATCCCGCCCGACCTGCGGCCGCTGGTGCCGCTGGACGGCGGGCGATTCGCCACCTCGGACCTGAACGACCTGTATCGGCGGGTGATCAACCGGAACAACCGGCTCACCAAGCTGATCCAGCACAAGGCCCCGGAGGTCATTCTCCGGAACGAGAAGCGCATGCTGCAGGAGGCGGTGGACGCGCTGTTCGACAACGGCCGCCGCTCGAAGGCGATCCGCGGCCGGGGCAAGCGGCCGCTCAAGAGCCTGAGCGACATGCTCAAGGGCAAGCAGGGCCGCTTCCGGCAGAACCTGCTGGGCAAGCGGGTGGACTACTCCGGCCGCTCGGTCATCGTGGTGGGCCCGGAGCTGCGGCTGCACCAGTGCGGCCTGCCCAAGGCCATGGCGGTCGAGCTGTTCAAGCCCTTCATCATCCACAAGCTGGTGGAGAAGGGCATCGCGGAGACCGTCAAGCGGGCCAAGAAGATCGTGGAGCGGGAGAGCCCCGAGGTGTACGAGATCCTGGAGGAGATCATCCAGGACCACCCCGTGCTGCTCAACCGCGCGCCGACGCTGCACCGCCTGGGCATCCAGGCGTTCGAGCCGGTGCTGGTCGAGGGCAAGGCGATCCGGATCCACCCGCTGGTCTGCGCCGCGTTCAACGCCGACTTCGACGGCGACCAGATGGCGGTGCACGTGCCGCTGTCGTTCGAGGCCCAGCTGGAGGCGCGCCTCCTGATGATCTCCTCGAACAACGTGCTGAAGCCGTCCGACGGCCGGCCGGTGGCGGAGCCGTCCCAGGACATGGTGCTGGGTTCCTACTGGCTCACCAAGGATCCGGTAGGGTTCGAGGAGGAGCTGCGCAAGGCGGGGAGCGGCAAGCGCGAGGACACCGAGGCGCGGCTCTGGAAGGCCGCCAAGCCCTACGCTTCGCTGGCCGAGATCGAGATGGCGCTGCTGGCCGGGAGCCTGTCGTACCACACGCCGATCCGGTTCTGGTACGTCCCGCCCCGCGAGATCGAGGACGAGGAGCGCCGGCGTCCCCGGTGGCTCCGCACCACCGTGGGCCGGGTGCTGTTCAACAGCATCCTGCCCAAGGCCATCATCGTGGAGCGGGACTTCCGCAACTACACGATGAAGAAGAAGCAGCTCAGCGAGCTGGTGCTGGAGTCGTATCGCAAGGCGGGGCTGGCGGAGACGGTCCACTTCCTGGACCGGCTCAAGGAGTTCGGCTTCGGCTTCGCCACCCGCGGCGGCGTGTCCATCGGCGTCGAGGACCTGGAGATCCCGGCCCAGAAGGCCGAGCTCCTGTCCGAGGCCGACGCCCGGGTGAAGCGGTTCCAGAAGGCGTACAACACCGGCCAGATCACCTTCGGCGAGCGGTACAACAAGGTGATCGACGCCTGGACCCACGCCAACAACGACGTGGCCGAGGCGATGATCAGCTCGATGCGGGTCTCCCGCGGCGGGTTCAACCCGGTGTACATGATGTTCGACTCCGGCAGCCGCGGCAGCCGGGACCAGATCCGCCAGCTGGCCGGCATGCGCGGCCTGATGGCCAAGCCGCAGAAGAAGCTGACCGGCGGCATCGGCGAGATCATCGAGAGCCCGATCAAGTCGAACTTCCGCGAGGGGCTCACCGTGCTGGAGTACTTCATCTCCACACACGGGGCCCGGAAGGGCCTGGCCGACACCGCGCTCAAGACGGCGGACGCCGGCTACCTGACCCGCCGCCTGGTGGACGTGGCGCAGGACGTCACCATCACCGAGGAGGACTGCGGCACCATCCTGGGGCTCGACGTGGCCTCGCTGAAGGAGGGCGAGGACATCATCGAGCCGCTGCGGGAGCGCATCCTGGGCAGCGTGGCCAGCGAGGACGTCTTCGACCCGCACGAGCTGGACGAAGACGGCGATCCCAAGCTCCTCATCATGGCCGGCGAGCTGATCGACGAGGAGGTCGCCAACCAGATCGAGGACGCTGGGATCGAGAAGGTCAAGATCCGCAGCGTGCTCACCTGCGAGGCCCGCCGGGGCATCTGCCGGATGTGCTACGGCCGCAACCTGGCCACGATGGACATGGTGGACATGGGCGAGGCGGTGGGCATCCTGGCGGCGCAGTCGATCGGCGAGCCGGGCACCCAGCTCACCCTCCGGACCTTCCACATCGGCGGTACCTCCAGCCGCATCGCGGAAGAGGCGGAGCGCCGGGCCCGGTCCGACGGCAAGGTGAAATACACCGACGGCCTGGAGTGGGCCGACATCGAGGTGGAGTTCGAGGACGGCAGCAAGGGCACCAACCGCGTGGTGCTCACCCGGGAGGACGAGTCGGCGTCGGACGAGGCCAAGGAAGGCATCCTGGTGGTGGACCCGAAGGACCCGAAGCGGGTGCTGAACCGCTACCCGGTGCCGGAGGGGGCGCTCCTCGCGGTGAAGGAGGGCGACCTGGTCACCAAGGGCGACAACGAGCGCCGGGCGACCATCCTCTACACCTGGGACCCGTACAACGACCCGAGCATCATCAAGGCCGACGGCGAGCTTCGCTGGAAGGACCTGGTGCCGGGCGTCACCCTCCGTGAGGAGCTGGACGAGGGCACCGGCCTCCGGTCGCTGGTCGTGATGGCGGACCCGGACCGCGAGCTCCATCCCAGCGTGCTGGTGTACACCGGCAACCGGAAGGACCCGCAGGAGTACACCCTGGCGGAGGGAAGCCGCGTGATCCTGGGCTCTCCTACCGACCAGGTGAGCCGGGCGATGGAGATCCCGGACGCGGCCAACCCGTGGAGCACCCGCTTCCACGTGGAGGAGCGGCCGATCAACGAGGCGTGGCCCAGCAAGACCAAGAAGGAGTCGAAGGACAAGACGGTCTTCCTCAGCACGCCGGTCAAGGTGTCCAAGGGCATCACCGTCACCAAGATCCCGCGGCAGGCCTACAAGACCCGCGACATCACGGGCGGCCTCCCGCGGATCGCCGAGCTGTTCGAGGCCCGGCGGCCGAAGGATCCCGCCACCATCTCGGAGGTGGACGGCGTGGTGAAGTTCGGCGAGATCAAGCGCGGCAAGCGCGAGATCTACGTGTACCCCGAGGCGGAAGGCCAGGCGGTAGAGTCGGAGCCGCAGCTGTACGAGGTGCCGGCCGGGAAGCACCTGAGGGTGCACGAGGGCGACCGGGTGCGGGCGGGCGACCGCCTCACCGAGGGTCCGGTGAACCCGCACGACATCCTGCTCATCAAGGGCCCGCGAGCGGTGCAGGAGTACCTGCTCAACGAGGTGCAGGAGGTCTACCGGCTGCAGGGCGTGCGCATCAGCGACAAGCATATCGGCGTGATCGTGCGCCAGATGCTGCAGAAGGTGCGGGTGACCGATCCGGGCGATACCGACTTCCTCGAGGGGGAGACGGTGGACCGGCTGACCTTCCGTGACGAGAACGAGCGGGTGCTGAAGCGGAAGGGCACCCCGGCGCAGGCCGAGCCGGTGCTGCTGGGCATCACCAAGGCGAGTCTCACGACCCAGTCGTTCATCTCGGCGGCGTCGTTCCAGGAGACCACGCGGGTGCTGACCGATGCGGCGATCCGCGGGGCCAAGGACGACCTCCTGGGCCTCAAGGAGAACATCATCATCGGCCACCTGATCCCGGCGGGCAGCGGCATCTACCGCTACGCCGAGATCGACATCCAGCCGCCGGCGGGCTACGAGGCGCCGCCG
>DATBJH010000017.1:0-16974 GCA_036556505.1 Gemmatimonadales bacterium | reverse complement strand
CTGGCGGCCCAGAACGACACCGGGCAGCCGGTCGGGCAGGAAGACAATACCAGTTACGGCACCACCTCGGCCGAGTTCCTGCTGCTGGGGGCCGGGGCCCGGGGCACGGCGCTGGGGGGCAGCTTCGCCGCCATCGCCACCGATATCAGCGCGCTCTACTACAACCCCGCCGGGGCGGCCCTGATCGAGAAGGCGGGACTGACCATCGGGACCTATGACTACGTGGCCGACACCCGCTATTCGTGGGGCGGCCTGGCCTTTCCCTTCAGCGGCGGGAGCCGGTCGATCGGCTTCCAGCTGGGGACCTTCGGCTTCCGGGACCAGCCGGTGTTCACCGAGGACCAGCCGGATGGGACCGGGGCCACCTACTCGGTGAACCAGACCTTCCTGGGGCTGACCTTCGCCCAGAACTTCTCCGACCGCTTCAGCGCGGGGCTCACGGCCAAGTACGTGGACGACCGGCTGGGCACGGTGAGCGGGAACGCGTTCGCGGTGGACTTCGGGACCAACTTCCACGCCACGCTGAACAACCACCCGGTGAAGTTCAGCTTCGTGCTGGCCAACCTGGGGTCGAACCTGACCTACGAGGGCACCGGGCTGCAGCAGGGGCAGGTGCCGCGGGAGCCCTTGCCGGGGGAGGACGAGGTGCCCACGCTGCCGCAGCCGGCCAACCTGTTGACCAAGGACTTCCCGCTGCCGACCACGTTCCGGGTGGGGCTGGCGTACGACGTGCTGGCGGGGGAGAGCAGCCGGTTGACGGTGCTGGGGGACTTCAACCAGCCGAACAACAACACGCCGGGCTTCTCCTTCGGCAGCGAGTACCAGGCCAACCGGATCGGGGACACCAACTTCGGGTTCGCGGTGCGGGGGAGCTACAGCTACACCGGGGCCAACGACCTGGACCCGGTGGGGCTGGAGACGGCGCTGGATGACGAGGAGAAGCTGCAGGGGCTGGCGTTCGGGGGCGGGCTGATGTACGGGACCGGCAACGGCGGCTTCGCGCTGGGGCTGGACTACGCCTACAAGTACCTGGGCGTCCTCGGCGCCACCAACTTCTTCAGTTTCACGCTGGGATGGTGAATCCGTCGCCGAACGGTGCAACGAAGCCGGGGAACCGTTCGTAAAGAAGGTCGAGCGCGAGAGCTGGCAGTCATCAGTTGACGACTATTGGACTCCGACCGATAGCGCACACCGACTGGTGGCTGTCAGCCCTCCCGCCGCCCCGCCCCAACGCGTGAAACGTGAACCGGAAAAGTGAAATGGGTCTCGATCTGACCCCCCTTTTCACCTCTTACCGTTCACGTTTCACGGCTGTCTACAGAACCAGGTTCCGCAGCGCCTGGGCCCGGCTCCGGCTCACACTCAGCCGCGTGCCGCTGCGGAGCTCCACCTCGAGCGCGCCCTTCGGGTCAGTGTTGAAGGCGACGACGTAATCCAGATTGACGATATGGGAGCGGTGCACCCGGACGAATCGGCCGGGATCCAGCATCCGCTCCATGTCCGCGATCGTGACCTGCACCAGGTGCCGCTTGACTCCCACGTGGAGCGCCACGTAGTCCCCGCGGGCCTCCAGCCGCTCGATGTCGCCGGTGGGCACCACGAGGATGCGGTTGCGCTCGCGGACGAACACCCGGGTCAGGTGCCCGCTCTCGTAGAGCGCGTGCCGCAGGCGCTCGCCATCGGCATGGTCCGGCACCGCCTGCACCCGCTCCCGAGCGCGCGCGATCGCGGCCTTGAACCGGCTGTCATCGTAGGGCTTGAGTAAGTAGTCCACGGCTTGGAGCTCGAACGCCGCGACGGCGTTCCGGTCGAAGGGGGTAGTAAAGACCACGGCGGGCCGGTGCCGCATCCGCCTGGCGACTTCGAGGCCGCCGAGGCCGGGCATCGCCAGGCTCAGCAGCGCGAGGTCAGGGCGCAGCTCCTCGATCAGCCGAAGGGCTGCGTGACCGTCACCGGCCTCGCCTACGACGTTCAAGTCGGGGAACGCCGCCGCGAGCTCCCGGAGCTGCTCCCGCGACGGCTCCTCGTCCTCGGCGATGACCACCGTGAGGGTCATGGCCGGGTGGACGCCGGATGTCCGGCAGATTGCACAGCGCCACCTCGAAGCGGCGAATACTCCTACTCTGACGGATTCAACGGCCGGAAGGTTGCGGAGGGGCGACCGGCATCTCGCCGGTGATGTCGGCAGAGGCGATCTGGAGGGCTTCGGGTACGGCGGGAGCGGGCTCGGCGCGACGGCCGATCGCGCGTGAGAGGGGCAGTGTGGCCAGCACCAGGAGGCCCGCGAGCCAGAACGGAACACCGGCCCCGTAGCGGTCGATCAGCAGGCCGGCAGCGATGGGGAAAGCGACGCGGGACACGCCGCCGAAGGTGTGTTGCACCCCCATGTACAGTCCGCGCTCCCTCGACGGGACCTCCTGGGAGAGGAGGCCGGTCACACAGGGAAAGAGAAACGCCGTTCCAAGCGGCATCAGGGTGAATCCCGCGGCGAGCGCCCAGCTCGAGTGGCCCAGTCCCGTCGCGGCCAGGCCGGCCGCCAGCACCACGATCCCGAGTCGTGCCAGCCGGGCCTCACCCAGCAGGTCCACCGCCCGCCCCAGGACCAGCGTGCGCACGACGACCCCCATCCCACCCATGTACATGACGAAGTATCCGACGGTGCGCTCGGTGACGCCGAGCCGGTCTGCCAGCAGCAACGGCACGATCTGAATCGTCCCGTAGAAGGCGCCGATGCCGACGGCATAGATCCAGATGAGCCGAGGCGCGGGATCGTGCCAGCGGGAGAGCACGTGCGCGATGGCGGCGCGCCCCGTGGTCGGCAGACCGGAGGGTCCGCCCGCCGTAGGGAGGCGGCGCGACTCGCGCAAGGAAGTCCAGGCGAATCCCGCCACCAGGAGCGCCATCCCGCCCGCGCCCAGACCCACGAACTCGAGCCCGCCGAGCGACACCAGCAGCGAGCCTACAGCAGGGCCGGCTACCGCGCCCAGACTGGTGATCGCGCTGAGCCAGCCGAGGCTCTTGGTGCGCTGGTCCGAGGGGGAGACGTCGGCGACGTAGGCCTGGACCACCCCGATGGTGCCACCGCCCACACCCTGCACCAGTCGCGCGGCGAGCAGCGCCGGTACCGAGCCCGCGAAGCCGAAGAGCACGTAGGCGCCCGCGGTGATGAAAAGGCCGGCGAGGATGGCGGGGCGCCGGCCGTAGCGGTCGGAGACGCGGCCCCAGACCGGCGCCACGGCCAGCTGGGCGAGCGAGAAAGCCGAGATCAGCACGCCGATGGTCGCCGCCCCGGCTCCGAAGTCGGTGGCGTAGTAGGGCAGGATGGGCACGATCATCGTGAGCCCAACCATGTCCACGAACGCGACGACGAACAGGATAGTGAGTTTGCTCACCGCGCCATCTCCGCCTCCACCTCGGCGATCTCCCGCGGGGCCCGGGAGAGCCATTCGACGCCGCGGTCGGTGACGAGGTAGTCGTCCTCGATCCGGATGCCGGTATCGTGGTACCGCTCCACCGCCGGGCGGACCTTCGCGATCATGGCCCGGTTGCGGGGCGTGTCAGGGAGGATCTCCAGCAGCTTCCGACTGACGTAGATGCCTGGCTCGATGGTGAACACGTCGCCGGGCTGGAACGTCCCAGTCCCATACCAGGGATGCGGACGATCGTGCACTTCGAGGCCAATCCCGTGGCCCAGCCCGTGGGCCATGTAGAGGAAGGCCTGGGTACAGGCCACCGGGTTGGTGCCGCACTGCTCGGCCCAGGGCGGGTCGAACCTTGCATCCACCCCCTCGGTGAGGCCCCGACGAGCGACGCCGGCGGCGATCACCGCCCGTGCCGCGTCGCGCCAGGCCTCGAAGGCGCTCCCCGGCTTCACGGTCTTCGCGGCGGCCTCCTGGGCGTCACGGACGATCTGGTACAGTGCCCGCTGCTCCGGAGTGAAGCGCCCGTCCGCCGGCAGGGTGCGGGTGACGTCGGCCATATACCCCCCGAAGGCCGCCCCCACATCCATCACTACCACCTCGCCGCGGTCGATCCGCCGGTCGTTGGCATTGTAGTGATATTGGGTGGAGTTGGGTCCCGAGCCGATAATCGAGACGAACGCAGCACCGTCGCCCCCGACGCGACGGAAGGCGGACTCGAACATCGCCTCCGCCTCGTATTCGTGCATGCCCGGCTTCAGTGCCCGCATGACCTCGCGCAGTCCGCTGCCGGTGATGTCGATCGCCCGGCGGAGCATGGCCACCTCCGCAGGACTCTTGCGGGTGCGAAGGCTGTCGAGCACGGGGTGTGCGTCCCGGACCACGAGGCCGGGGTGTCCGTCCGCGAACCGGCGCATGAAGCGGGCGCCACGAGTGAGGCTGTCGGTCGTGGACGCGTCCGCCGTGGCGTAGTCGGCGAGGGTGTAGAAGGGCATTCGCGTCGCCGCCAGCGAGTCGAGCTGTCCGGCCAGCGCCCCGATGGACCGAGCCGGAATTCCGGTGCGGCGCGCCACCTCGACCGAGTCGGGGGGAAACCCGTCGTAGAGCGCGCGGCGCGGATCCCGAGCCGAGGTGTAGAGGATGGCGCTCGGCTTCCCTCCGCGGATCACCATCACCAGCGCCGCGTCGGGCTCCAGGAACCCGGTGAGGTAGCGAAACGCCGGGAGCTGCCCGAATCGCTCCGGCGTCACCGGCGCTCGTCCGCCGAACGCCACGACCACGCCGCTGTCGAGGCGCGCCGCCAGCGAATCGCGGCGGATGGCATACTCGGAGGTCGGGATGGACTGTGCGGCGAGCGCCGCCGGGCCAGCGAGGGTGAGAACCAGCAAGGAAAGCGGGCGCATGGAGGTCCGGGTTGTGGTGAACGAGTGTCATCCCGAGCGCGCGAGGGATCTTGCGGGGCAACGGTAACCCTACGTCCCCGGCTCAGTGCGGTGTCAACCAGCCACGGCCTCGATCGGGATCCTACTTGCGTTCCGAGTCAACCACTGGTCGAACGTCTGCAGCTCCGGGTTGATCGACCTGGTGAACTCCACGCTTCGGGCGCCCCGGTAGTCGTCGTTGAAGTCGCGCTTGAACTGGAACATGTTGCCCATATCGTCCGCGCCAGGGAAATCGAAGCCCCGGTAGACCTCGGGGGGCACGTCCTGGTAGATCACCGTCTCGCCCAGCGCCCGCGTCATCGCGGCCGCCAGCTCGGTGCCGCTCAGGTGCTCGCCGGCGATGCCCACGGTCTCCCCGATGAAATCACGCCCCCGCTTGAGGATGCCGACGGCGCTCTTGCCGATGTCGTCGGCCGCGATTCCCGGCAGCTTCTTGTCGCTCATCGGCATCGTGAGGGCAAGCCTGCCATCCGCGCCCCGTCTCGGCCCGGCGCCGAAGTAGATGAAATTCTCCCAGTAGAACGAGGTCAGCAGGAAGGTGGTGGGCACGCCGGCCTTGGTGAACAGCGCGTCCGCTTCACCTTTCGCATCGAAGTGCGGCACCTTGTACCTGCCCTGGAGGGTCGGCATGCGGTCATCGTTCAACGGGATGAAGCGGCGGGTGTCCTCCAGGGTCGACCAGATCACATGTCGCACCCCGGCCTGCTTCGCGGCCTCCGCCATGTGCCCCGCCTCGGAGATCTCCTTCTCGGGCGAGAAGTGCTCCCAGAAGAACGTGACGCAGAAGGCGCCGTACGCGCCCTCGAACGCCCGCCGCAGGGAGGCGGGATCATCCACATTGGCCTTGACCACTTCCGCTCCTGCACTGGCCAGCGCCTTCGCCGGCGGTCTGTGCGGGTGCCGGGTGATGGCCCGGGGCTTGAACTGCCCGCTCGGGTCGGCCAGGATCGCCCGAACCAACCCGCCGCCCTGGGCGCCGGTCGCCCCGGTGACCGCTATGATTTTCTGCTCGCTCACAGCATTCCTCCTCATGATTCCACGCTTCGGATCCCGGTGGCGCCACCCTCCCGCCTCTCCTTTCACCACAGCGCCGCGGAGGGACACGGAGCCACCCAGTCCAGCCGCAACACCACGAAGTGATAACAAGGAAGCAAAGTAATTGTGCCGGTCCAAATAGTTGACAAAAGCAATTAATTGCGTCAAGCTGGAAGGTCGCTCAGCCGCTGAGCCATCCAATGGTCGCTGCCGCCGATCCCGTCGCCGCCGTCCGCCGTTTCAATCGCTTCTACACCCGCCAGATCGGACTGCTGGACGAGGGCCTTCACCACAGTCCCTTCTCCCTCACCGAGGTCCGGGTCATGTACGAGATCTTCCATCGCCCGGGCATCACCGCGACCGGGGTCCGGGAGGCGCTGGCGCTCGACGCCGGATACTTGAGCCGTATACTGAGGGGGTTGCGGCGGCAGGGTCTGGTCTCGGCCCGGGCGCCGGTGGCCGACCGGCGCCGGCGGTCGCTCACCCTGACCGAGCGGGGCCTGCGCACCTTCGAGGCGCTCAACGCCCGCTCGAGCGAGGAGGTCGGGGCCATGCTGGCACGCCTGAGCCGGCCCCAGCGTAGGGATCTGGTCCGGGCGATGCGCGGTATCGAGGGCTTGCTGGGCGGGCCGGTCGTGGCCTCGGACGAGGTGGTGCTCCGGGACCCGCTGCCGGGCGAGCTGGGCTGGGTGGTGAAGCGGCACGGGGAGATCTACGCCGCCGAGTACGGCTGGAACGCCGAGTTCGAAGGGCTGGTTGCCGGGATCGTCGGTCAGTTCGGGTCCGGCGTCGATCCCCGGATGGAGCGCTGCTGGATCGCCGAGCTGAGGGGCGAGCCGGCGGGCTCCGTCTTTCTGGTGAAGGACACCGCGAAGGTAGCCAAGCTCCGGCTGCTCCTGGTGGAGCCCTGGGCACGGGGGCATGGTGTCGGCACCCGACTGGTGGACGCCTGTGTCGCCTTCGCGCGCGAGGTCGGGTACGCGAAGGTCCGGCTGTGGACCAATGCCGAGCTGCACGCCGCCCGTCGCATTTACGAGCGGGCCGGCTTTCGGATGGGGGAGGAGAGCCCGACCCATCGCTTCGGGCAGGACCAGGTCTTCCAGACCTGGGAGCTGGACCTGCTCTGACCACGGAGCGCGCAGCGGGATGTGCGCCGCATTACAGCCGGCCCGCCACGGCGATGGCTCTATTCCCTGCCCGCGATGGACGCGAGCCTACAGGAGCCCACATGGCAGACCAGGAAGTGCGCGCCGACCGACGATCCGCGCCGAGGACCGTCCTGCACACCCGGGACGGGGTGGTGCTCGTCGTGGGACTGGTGCTGGGCGCGGGCATCTTCCGCGCCCCGCAGCTGGTGGCTGGGGGCAGCTCCTCGGGAGCGATGTTCCTCGCGCTCTGGGTCGTCGGCGGGGTGGTCTCCCTGCTGGGCGCGGTCTGCTACGCCGAGCTCGCGGCGGCCTATCCCAACGCCGGTGGCGAGTACCACTTCCTCAGCCGTGCCTTCGGTCGACGCGCCGGCTTTCTCTGCGCCTGGTCGCGGATGACGGTGATCCAGACGGGATCCATCGCGCTGCTGTCGTTCCTGGTGGGCGACTACGTCGCCACCCTGCTGGGTGAGGGTGAGCCGAGCGCGCACCTCTCGGCCGGCATCGCCGCCGGCGTGGTCGTGGGTCTCACGCTGATCAATGTGGCGGGCCTGCGGCAGAGCGGCGGACTGCAGTACGCGCTCACGGCCCTCGAGGTCGGCGGTCTGGTGGCGGTCATCGTCGCCGGACTGGTCCTCGCCTCCCCTGCGCCGAGCGTCGCGCCGCCGGCCGCCGGTGGCGGGATCGCCCTGGCGATGGTCTTCGTCCTCCTCACCTTCGGCGGATGGAGCGAGGCCGCCTATATCTCGGCCGAGCTGCGGGACCGGCGCCGGGGCGCGGTGCACACCTTCGCCTGGGGCCTGGGCATCATCACCGTGCTCTACCTCCTCGCCAACGCCGCCTACCTCAGGGGCCTCGGCCTGGCCGGCGTGGCCGACTCGTCCGCGGTGGCGGCGGATCTCATGCAGCGGACCGTGGGCGCGTGGGGCGCGGCGGGGGTGAGCTTCGCCGTGATGGTGGCGGCGCTGTCGTCGGCCAACGCCACCATGATCACCGGCGCGAGGAGCAACTACGCCCTGGGCCGCGACGTCCCGCGCTTCGCGTTCCTGGGCGACTGGAACCAGGGACATCACACGCCTCGCGCCGCCTTCCTGCTGCAGGGCTTCATCGCCCTCCTCCTGGTCGGCTTCGGGGCGCTGGCGCGCAGCGGATTCGAGGCGATGGTGGCCTACACGGCGCCGGTGTTCTGGCTGATCCTGTTCGGCACCGGGGCGGCGGTGATGGTGCTTCGCCGCCGCGATCCGGCGACGGAGCGGCCGTTCCGGGTGCCGCTCTATCCGGTCGTCCCCCTGCTGTTCTGCGGCGTCGCCGTCTACATGCTCTATTCCAGTGTCGCCTACGCGGGTCGCGGCGCGCTGCTCGGCGTGGCCGTGATGCTCGCGGGCATTCCCGTTCTGGCTCTTGCCGGCCGCCGGCGCGAGGCGGCGCTCAATCCCTCCGTCGCACGAGGCACTACATGGGCACCCTAGCCCTCACCCGCTACCGACCTTCGTTACCCGGCCTGGCGGCTACGGTGGCGCTCCTCATTCCCGTCGGGCTGGCGGGACAGCAGACCTCCGCCCCCGCACGGCAGCCCGACGTCCACTTCGTCCCCACCGACACCACCAAGGTGCGCGAGATGCTCTCGGCGGCCAACGTGACCGCCAGCGATACGGTCTACGACCTCGGCTGCGGCGACGGGCGGTTCGTCATCGCCGCCGTGAAGAGGTACAAAGCGCAGCGCGGGGTGTGCGTGGACATCGATCCGATGCGGATCAAGGAGAGCAAGAGCAACGCCGACACGGCCGGGGTGACGAAGAGGATCGAGTTCGTCGAAGGCGATCTCTTCGAGCAGGACCTCTCCCCGGCCACCGTGATCACCCTCTACCTGCTGCCGTCACTGAACGAGCGGCTTCGCCCCAAGCTGTTCCGGGAAGTGCGCCCCGGCACCCGCATCGTGTCCAACGCCTTCGACATGGGCGATTGGAAAGCGGAGCGGACGATGACCATCAAGACCAACTCCGGGATGCAAAGCTACGCCTACCTCTGGATCATCCCGGCGGACGTCTCCGGCCAGTGGCGGCTCACGACCGACGGCGGGAGTGCCAGGGAGTACACCCTGGACATCAAGCAGAAGTACCAGGAGGTCTCGGGCACCGCGACCTCCGGCGGAAAGACGTCTCCGCTCACCAGCTTCAGCGTGAAGGGCGACCAGATCTCCTTCGTGGCGGGCGATGGCGCGGACCGGACCGAGTTCACCGGAACGGTGTCCGATGACAAGGCGAGCGGAACGGCGAAAGGGAAGGGTGGGAGCCATGCCTGGAGCGCGGTGCGGACCAAGCCAGGTGAGCGACCCGACACCCTGAACGCAGGAACCTGAGCACGAGGATATGACGCGATGATGGCGAAGCTGATCGCCGGGATCGTCCCGGCGCTGGTGATGACCGCGGCGGCCGCGCCGCTCGCGGTGCAGGAGTGGGCCGTGCCCTGGGAGGGCACCCGGCCGCGCGATCCGTACGTGGCGCCCAATGGGCTGGTGTGGTTCGTGGGGCAGGAGGGAAACTACGTCGCCAACCTCGACCCCAAGACCGGCAAGTTCGACCGGTACCAGATCGACCCCGGCACCCATCCGCACAATCTCGTGGTGGCGCCGGACGGGATGGTGTGGTACACCGGCAACCGCAACGGGCGGCTGGTGCGGCTGGATCCGAAGACCCGGAAGCTCACCAACTACGTGATGCCGGATCCGGACAAGGTGGGCGACCCCCATACGATGGTGCTGGACCAGGCGGGCAATGCCTGGTTCACCGCGCAGAGTGCGGCGGTCGTCGGCCGGCGGGACGCGAAGACCGGCGAGATCCGCCTCTGGGAGATGGGGAGCGGCACCAGGCCCTATGGCATCGGGCTGGACGATCGGCAGCGACCCTGGTACGTGCTGTTCGGCACCAACGCGATCGGGACCATCGACCCGGCGACCATGAAGGAACGACGCTACGAGCTGCCCGAGGGCGCGCGGCCTCGGCGGATCGCGGTGATGAAGGATGGGATCTGGTACGGGGACTACGCCCGCGGATACCTCGGCAAGCTCGACCCGGCCACAGGGAAGGTGACCGAGTTCAAGCTCCCGGCCGCCGAGTCCTCGCTGCCCTACGCGATGGCGGGAGACGACAAGGGCAGGATCTGGGTGGCCGAGACGGGCGTGCGCCCCAATCGACTGGTCGCCTTCGATCCCGCTGCCGGCAAGTTCACCCTGTCGGTGGAGACCGAGGGCGGAGACCAGCCGAACACGATCCGGCACATGGTATTCTACGGGCCCAGCCGGGAGATCTGGTACGGCACCGATCGCAACACCATCGGGCGCCTCCAGGTGCCCTGAGGAGACTGGAACGGGGAGCGCGCACCGTACAGATTGCGAGTGCAGCCCCAACCGGGAGACGATCATGGCGGCACGGAAGAAAAGCAGTTCGCGCAAGTCGAGCACGCGTCGGTATAGCAAGGGAGCCAGCAAGAGCGTCAAAAGCGCGATGCGCCGGCGCAAGGGCGGCACCCTGCGACGGGGAAAGGGTGGTCGCGGCGGCAAGGTGAAGAGCCGCAAGCAGGCGATTGCGATCGGACTCTCGGAGGCGCGGAAGAAGGGGGCGAAGGTCCCGCGTAAAAAGAGCGCGCGGAGGCGAAAGAAGAGCTCCTGAGCTCGTTGACAGGAGTGGAAGTGTCACGGCGGCAGGAGAGTAAAGAGTTGTTCCGCGTATCTCTGCTTCCAGTCCCCATCACTCCGGTCCAGCACCGCCGCTACGCCGGCACCGAGCGCGTAGAACGCCACTCGCCTTTCCTCACCGAGGTTCAGCTCGGACAGCCGCTCCTCCAGCCGGCGTCGCAGCCGCCTCGCCAGGTCCGCGTATCTCTCGTAATCCGGCAGCCGCCGAAACGCCTCCCCGGGCTCGCCGGCCTGCGCGGCGGCTTCAGCCACCGCGATCTCCAGGTAGCGCGGCACCCCCTCCTGCCAGAGCTGGAACTCGAGATAGCGATCGTCGTCCGGCGACAGCGCGCGGCACAGCGCCCGCCGCCGTCGCGCGACCGAATCCAACGGTTCCATGCGGGCGAGCGACGCGGCGAACGCGTTCACCGCCCGCTGCACCGGCGCCGAGTCGTAGGGGAAGGGATAGTCCAGCATCCACCGTCCCGTGGTGTCGCCCCGGGCCAGGCCGAGACCGTCGGCCCTGTGGTGATAGTCCGGCAGCGAGCTCTGCCACTGGTGGAAGTGCTCGTGCAGCAGCGTCAGCACCCACTCGGCCGACGACTTGCGGGTGCGCTCGGCCGATCCGACCACGATCGTGGCCGTACCGGCGACCGCCGGAAAGGTCGCGAGCAAGTCGGGTGGGAAGCGGCGAGGACGCGCAAGCACATCGCGTGCGAGCATCGAATCGTGTCCGAGCGGCGCGAACTCGGATGTGGGCCGCGGATGGCCGACCAGATACTCGAGCGAGTCGGCCACGAGGAGCACGGCCATGGGCGTGCGCTCCCAGCCGGGCCAGACCTCGCTGCGCACCCGATCGGCGACACGGAAAGCCTCGGCCAGCCGCACCCGGTCGGGGTCGGAGAGCCGCGGGGCGCTCTGACCCTCCCCCAGAGTGGGAGTCGCCAGGGTCGCCAGTAGAAGAAGCAGGCCGGATCCTGAACGGAGCATGGCCGGGTGAATGCGCGAGGGAGCCGGAGGGTCGCAGCTGGAAGAAGAGCCTCCGCGCTGTGGCCTAACGGGTGAGCCACCTCGCGAGGGCGAGCCACGTCTCCGACTGGGTGAGTGCGAACCGGAGCGGCAGCGACAGCATCAGGAGCCCGCCACCCCACAGGAAGGCGGGGTGGATGCGGCCGTGAGCTCGACGATCCCAAGTCATGCTGGCAATCACGAACAGGCATGTGCCCCCGATCGCCACCGGCGGACCGCCGAACCCGAACCAGCGGAAACGGGCGAAGGCGGGCGGCAGGATGGCGATCGTTGCGAGCAACATCAGGCGCCGGTGGGTGTCCCGCTCGCGCCGCCAGAGGACGCCGAGGGTCGCGAGCACCGCAAAGCTGAGCAGGGTGACAAGGGGAACGGCGAGAAACGCGAGCGGCGGTGGCCCCCCAGGCGGGGTAACGCCCTTCCGTGCCGCCGTGATAGAGGTGGCATAACCTACGATCACGAAGAGCACCGCGAGCGCCGCACCGGCCGGGCCGACCCGGCGGTGCAAGTCCGTCCGGCCGACGGAGACGAGCGACGTCTGGGCCAGGAACAGCAGCAACCAGGCGGTAGCGAGGCCGCCGTGGAGATGAACCAGCGTGGTGAGCGGCTCGGCCGTCGAGAAGCTTCGGAGGTAGTAGGAGGGCGCGAACCCGATCAGGGCGACCAGCAGGGCAGCAAGCGCCATCCCGGTGAAGAACCGATGCTCTCTGGCGCGCGTGACAGCAATGGACAGACCGCCCGTGTCGTGGGCGACTGATGCCGGGGTGACCATCGGCGACTCCTTAACGGTATGCCCTCTACCCTATTGCTGACGCGTCGGCGGTCAAGAAGGCCGCTCAGCCCTTGCCCCCGAGTGGGCCCCTCGAAAACTTCCCATAGGGGTCGTGCATCAGGATGGCCCCTGAATCGGGAATCACATGCGGAGGCTCAACATGCTTGAAACCATCACGCTCGCAACCGTCACGCCCACACCCATGCTCGCGGTGAAGGAGGTCGCCCGCGCGCGGCGCTTCTACGAGGATGTCCTGGGACTCACCCCCGTGGCCAACCAGATGGACGACATACTGCAGTATCGTGCCGGGGAGCTGGTGTTCGTCGTCTACCCGTCGCAGTTCGCCGGCACCAACCGGGCCACGGCGCTCACTTGGACGGTCGGCGATCAGTTGGAGAGTTCAGTGGAGGCGCTCAAGGCGAAGGGTGTGACCTTCGAGCATTACCAGCTGCCGGACACGGTACGCAAAGGTGACATCCACGTCTCCGGCCAGATCCGCAACGCGTGGTTCAAGGATCCCGACGGCAACATCCACGCCCTGAGCAACAGGTAGGCAATTGTTGTCAGGATGACAACAGCCGATATCCCGCCTTGGCGACCGTAACGATGTACCCCGGCTCCTCCGGCCGATGGCCGAGCTTGCGCCGGAGCACCGCGACGTGGGTGTCCACAGTCCGGCTGTTCACGTCATCCCGGTAGCCGAACACCTCGCCCAGCAGCTCCCGGCGGCTCGCCACCGCTCCGCCGCGCGCGACCAGCGCGCGCAGCAGCTCGTACTCCTTCGGCCTGAGCGGTACGTCCCGGCCGCTCCGGCGCACGTCGCGGGTCGCCGGGTCGAGCTCGAGATCGGCGAACCGGAGCGGCATCGCCGGCGCCCGGAGCCGCTCCAGCTCCTCCACCGGGGTGTGCGACAGCTCGCGCAGGATGGCGACGAGGTGCTCGTGGGAGCGCCGGCTCCGGACCGCGGCCGTCCACGCGCGCACCCGGTCGAGTGTCGCGTGGAAGCGCTCCTCCTCGAACGGTTTGAGCAGGTAGTCCAGGGCCCGAACGTCGAACGCTTCCAGCGCGTACCGCTCGTGCGCGGTCACGAATACGACCGCGGGCAGCGGCGCGCTCCCGAGCCCGCCTGCCACTGCGATCCCGCTGGTCTCGGTCATCTCGATGTCGAGAAAGACGACGTCCGGGTGCGCCCGCGCGATCGTTCGTATCGCGTCCCCGCCCTCGGCGCACTCGGCGACGACCTGCATATCCGGGTGGCGGGCGAGAAGCTGGCGGAGCCGGGCACGCGCGAGGGGCTCGTCGTCCACGATGAGCGCGCGGATCGCCGGCGCGGTCATCGGGCGACCTCGGGAGACTCCGCGAGCCGGAGTGGAATCGAGAGCGCGCACTCCGCGCCGCCCCCCGGTGGCGATCTCAGGTCCACCCGCTGCTCGGTGCCGTACAGCTGCCGGAGCCGAGCCCGGGTGATGCCGAGGCCCACGCCCTCTCGAAGCGAGCTCGGCAGCCCCACGCCGTCATCGCACACCGTCAGGTGCAGGCGTCCCTCCCCTTCCCAGGCTCGCACGTCCACCCGACCAGGTGTGATCCGGCGGGTGATCCCGTGTCGGATCGCATTCTCCACCAGCGGCTGCAGGATCAGGCGGGGGACCATCGCTCCGCGCACGCCGGGCTCCACCTCAAACGCCACCCGCAGCCGCTCGCCGTACCGCGTTTCCTGGATCTCGGCATAACGGCGCAGCAGTGCCAGCTCTTCCTCCAGCGTGGTCTCGACCCTGGTTCCGCTCCGCAGCGTGAGGCGCAGCATCTCGCTCAGCCGCGCCAGCAGCCGCTCGGCCCGGGCCGGGTCCTGGTAGATCAGCGCGGAGATCGCGTGCAGGGTGTTGAAGAGGAAATGCGGCTGGAGCTGTGCGCTCAGGACGTGGAGCCGCGCTTCGGCGAGCTGGCGGGCGTAGGTGGCCGCAGCGATGCCCCGGCGGCGCGACTCCCACGCGTGGGCGAACGCCTCGGTCGCGGCGACGACCTGGCAATAGATGAGGAGATCGGGGCCGAGGTAGCGGAGAATGCCCGAGCCGGCGGCGGCCAGGGCGGTTTCGGGGCGGGTCCAGGGGAGCAGATTCTCCACCGTGCCCATCAGGGCCCCGCCGAGAAGAACGAAGAGCGCCGCTCCGAGCAGATGGAGCAGGAGCACCCGGGGGAGCGAGAGCCCGGGCGCACGGACCCGCAGCGCAGCAGCGACGATCGCCGGCGTGAGCAGGGCGCACGGGACCCAGCTCACCAGCTCGCCGACCACGAGCTGGTGCAGCGGCATCCGATGGTCGGTCGCCAGCTGCATCAGTGCGAACTGCCCCGCGAACACCAGCCCGACCGCGGTCCAGAATGCGACGCTGGCGAGGAACAGCCGCCTCAGACTCACGAGGTCGTGGAGCCGGGCCGCTCGGACCTCGGGTCCGTCCAGGATGGGAGCGGTCATGCATGTAGGAGACGCCCGAGCGCCGCGGCGCGGCACCCGGGCGTCAGAGAATCGTGAACGCTCAGGGCATGGGAGCCGGCCGGCTGTTGCCGAGGTCGGCCACGAAGCGCCACTGCCGATCGTTCATCCGCCGCCAGACGGTCAGATACTTGGTGAAGAAGGGAGGGATTCCCTCGATCTCGAAAGCGGCGTCCCCCACGGTGAAGCCCAGGTCGCCGCTGCCCGCCACCTCCACGAACCGCGGCCCCCAACTCACCACGTCGTTGGGCCCGCCGGTGAAGGCCTCGCCGATCGCCTCCGGTCCGAAGATCAGGGTCTCGCCGGCCGCAATCGCGCCGGGGGCGGCGTAGTGCTCGAAGGCGGGACCGCTGCCGTCCTCGACCGAAAGATCCGAGAACGCGGCATCGGTCGCGAGCAGGTCGCTCTCATTGGTGTGGGTGAAGGTGCGACTCCCGCCCTGCGATGGGGTGTCGAAGCCATCGGGCAGCGGAAGCGGCTGCGGGCCGCCGCGGTTCAGGACGAAGGCCGCGATGCTCCATCCCCCGCTCTCCGTCCGTCGCCAGTAGATCAGGAAGAAGCTCTGCAGTGGGGCTGGGCCGGTGCCGAAGTCGAAGGTGGAGCTGCCATGAGCCCAGGTGTAGCCCTGCTGGGCGTCGGCCGAGACATCGGCGAAGATGACCTCCCAGCTCAGCGCGCTGGGCGCGATCGGGTCACTGGAGAGGAACGCCGCCGCCTCCGAGCGGCCGCTGATTGCCGGCTTCCGTGGGGAGAGCAGGATGACGTCCGCGGCGAGCGCGTCACCGAGTCCCGCGGCAACGCCGTCGTCGCCGATTGCAGCGGACACCGCATTCCCCGCGGCGATGAGCGATTCGCGGGCCCTTCGAAGGTCGCCGCGGCCGGCGGCCGCAGCGTCCCCGACGGCGCGGGATGAGGTTATCGGTGACGTGGTGTCGCCGCACGCGGCCGCGAGCGCGAGCGCGGCGGTCAGGACGAGGTAGCGCATGGTCGGTCTCCCGGTGAGTGGTGGTCTGCTCACCGGGGGGACGCTCAGGTGCGGGATCGGTGGTGTTAGAGAAGTGTAAGAGTCGGCTGTGCACATGCTTGCATGCCGGGAGCGCGCCGATTGGCACGCCGGTTGCCCTACCCCCCGGCGCTTCCGTAGTCGCCCCTCCGGGCGACCCGATCAAGGCAAACCCGCTGCGAGGCGGGGACGCAAAGCCAGGAGTCTCGCTTCCTGCGAGACCGTCCGGTTACCGGACGGGATGACCCCAAAGCACGGGAGTTCCCATGCGGCGCGCTCTGTTCCTTTCGTTGGCTCTCACTTTTGCCGTCGGTGCCCGGGCCATGGCACAAACCTGTACCGGCATGCCGTCTTTCTCGGCCGGCCAGATGCAGGTGACCGCCGGCGGCTCGTTCGAGGACGGCGCCAGCAGCTTCGGCGGCACCTTCGGCTATGGTGTGCCGAAGAGCTTCTACGGCAAGGCCGCCCTCGGTACCACCTCGTACGACGGCCTCGACGGGTCCTCACTCGATCTCGGCCTGAGCGGCGGCTACCAGATCGCGCTCAAGTCCAGCCGGCCGGTCCAGGTCTGCCCGGTCGCCAGCCTGAGCTTCGGCTCCGGCCCCGACGACATCGCCGGCACGGGCGTGGACATGTCCAGCCGGACCTTCTCGATGGGCGCTGCCCTGGGCGCGCAACTCGGCCACAACCCGCAGCTGCAGATCGTGCCCAACGGGAGCTTCCAGTTCGCCAACACCCGGCTCTCGATGGATGATGGGACCGACTCGGTGTCGGGCTCGGAGAGCTACGGGCTGCTCACCCTGGGCACCGGGTTCATCTTCAACTCGCGCTACAGCCTGAACCCGAGCGTCAGCCTGCCGATGGGCTGGGACGGCCGGGACGCAGCCTTCACGATCGCGGGGGCGATTCACTTCGGGCGCTGAGCCGCGCGGGGTTCGTCGTAGCGGTACGGTCGAGGGTCGCGTAAGCGA
>DATBJH010000016.1:0-18084 GCA_036556505.1 Gemmatimonadales bacterium | reverse complement strand
CCCGCCGGCGGCCGGAGCGCGGCGGTTGCCGCCACCGTTGCTCCCACCAGCGCCAGCCCCGCCGACAGGCCGGCGCCGAGCGCCGCGGCAACCAGCGAGACCGGGTCCATCTCAGATGTGCACGACCCGGCCCATCGAGTCTAGCGCCGCCTCGGCGATCGCCTCCGACAGGGTCGGGTGGGCGTGGATCGCGAGATCCACTTCTTCCACCGTGTACTCGTTCTCCCGGGCCACCCCCAGCTCGTGGATGATTTCCGAGGCGTGGCCGCCCACGATGTGCGCGCCCAGGATCTCACCGTACTTCTTCTCGCGGATGATCTTCACGAAGCCCTCGGTCTCGCCCGCGGTCCGGGCGCGCCCGTTGGCGCTGAAGGGGAAGCGGCCGACCTGGTAGTCGACCTTCTGCTCCTTGGCCTGCTCCTCCGTCATCCCGATGCTCGCCACCTCGGGGTGACAGTAGGTGACGCTGGGCACGTTGTCGTAGCGGATCGGGTGCGGCTTGTGCCCGGCGAGGCGCTCGGCCACCACCACGCCTTCCCGGCTGCCCTTGTGGGCCAGCATCGGCGGCCCGGCGACGTCGCCGATGCAGTAGACCCCGGGCGCCGTGGTCTCCAGCGTCTCCAGGTTCACCTTCACGAAGCCCCGCGGGTCGAGCTGGACCCCCGCCTCCTGGAACCCCATGCCTTCGGTGTTCACCGCCCGCCCGGCGGCCATCAATACCTTTTCCACCTCGATCGTCTCGGTCTTGCCGCCGGCGGCGACCTCGAGGGTCACCTTGCCCTTGCCCACCGTCGCCTTCTTGACCTGCGCCCCGGCGAGCACGCTGATCCCGCGCTTCTTGTAGCTCTTGGTGAGCACATCGGAAGCCTCCGCGTCCTCGAGGGGAAGGATCCGGGGCAGCGCCTCGATCAGCGTCACCTTTGAGCCGAAGGCGTTGAAGACGTCCGCGAACTCGCACCCGACCGCGCCTGCACCCACGATGGCGAGGCTGGCGGGGGCCTGCTCCAGGAACAGGGCCTCGTCCGAGCTGATGACCGTGGTCTTGTCGAGCTCCAGGCCGATCTGGGGGATGCCCTTCACCCGGGATCCGGTGGCGATCACGACACCCTTCTTCGCCTCGTAGGTGTCGTTGCCCACTTTCACCGTGCGATTCTTGCCCAGCACGCCGGTGCCCCGGATGACGGTGATCTTGTGCTTCTTCATCAGGAACTCGACGCCCTTGGAGTTCTGCTCCGAGACCTTCCTCGAGCGCCGCATCGCGGTGCCGTAATTCGTCTTCATCGGGCCGACCTCGATGCCGAGATCCTTGGCGTCGTGGGCGACGAGGTTGGCGACGTAGGCGCTGTGCAGCAGCGCCTTGGTGGGAATGCAGCCGATGTTGACGCACACGCCACCCAGCTTGTCCCGCTCGACCACCGCGGTCGCCAGCCCCAGCTGGGCGGCGCGGATGGCGCAGACGTACCCGGCCGGCCCGCCGCCCACCACGATCACGTCGAACTGATTCGCCACGCTCTGTCCCCTTGAAAGGCGTAAAAAGTCAAAGGTGAAAGGTGAAAAGGAAGGTCTTCGCAGCGCTCTCCCTTTCACTTTTCACCTTTCACGTTTCCCGAAGTTAGTAGACCATGGCCAGCGGGTTCTCCAGCATCCCCTTGAGCGTCTGAAGGAACTTCGCGCCGGTGGCGCCGTCGATCACTCGGTGATCACACGACATGGTGAGCCGCATCCGCCGCCGGATCGTCACCGCTCCCTCGTGGACCACCGGCTGCGGCACCATGCGACCCACGGCGAGGATCCCGGTCTCCGGCGGGTTGATGACCGCGGTGAACTCGTCGATGTCGAGCATGCCGAGGTTGGAAACCGAGAACGTTCCCCCCGTGTACTCCTCGGGCTTGAGCTTCCGCTCTCGCGCCCGGCCGGCGAGGTCGCGCGACTCGGCCGCGATCTCCCGCAGCGACTTGAGGTCGGTGTGGCGGATCACCGGTGTGATCAGCCCGTCCTCGATCGCCACGGCCATGCTGACGTGGACCTCGTTCCAGTAGCGGATGTGATCGTCCTGCCACCAGGCGTTGCACTCGGGGTGCCGCTTGAGGGCCATCGCGGTCGCCTTGATGATGATGTCGTTGATCGACACCTTTTCGCCGCCCGCGGCCAGCAGGGCCTCCCGGGCCTCTGCCGCACGCTCCATGTCCACCTCGGTGGTGAGGTAGAACGTGGGGATGGGGCCGATGGACTGGGTGAGCCGGCGGGCGATGGTCTTGCGGATCTGGGTGAGTGGAACGTCGGCATACGGTACTCCGCCGGGAATCCGGGGAGCGGCGGGCACCGGCGTGCGGGCCGCCGGAGCCGTGGCTGCCGGCGCCCGGGCAACCGCGCCCTCGAGATCGCGCGCGACGACACGGCCCTCGGGTCCGGAGCCGGAGACCGACGCCAGGTCGATTCCGCGCTCGGCCGCCATCCGGCGCGCGAGCGGCGACGCCTTCACCCGACCGCCCGAGGGTGAGCCGCGTGGGGGAGCCGGTGCGGCCGGTTTCGGCGCGGGCTGCTGGCCGTTCCCCTCGGTCACCGCCTCCGCGGGCGGTGCGGCCGGCATCGACGATGGCCGGTTCCGGTCCGGCGCGGGCTGGGTCGCCTGCTCCTCGGGCCTGGTGGCCTTCGGCGCCGGCTTCTTCGGCGCGGCGCCCACATCGCCCACGTCCTCCCCGGGCTCGCCGATGACGGCGACCAGGTCGGACACAGGTACCGTGGTGCCGGCAGGAATGATCTGCTTGAGCAGGGTGCCGCCTGCCCGGGCCACCAGCTCCATGACGGCCTTGTCGGTCTCCACCTCCGCGAGCACGTCCCCCACGGCGACGGCGTCGCCCTCCTGCTTCTTCCACTCGACCAGGCGCCCCTCTTCCAT
Source organism: Gemmatimonadales bacterium (assembly GCA_036556505.1). Lineage (GTDB taxonomy): Bacteria > Gemmatimonadota > Gemmatimonadetes > Gemmatimonadales > GWC2-71-9 > CAVVWJ01. Next base: position 15,185 of record DATBJH010000016.1, on the reverse strand, counting down.
GGTGGGGGACAGGGCTTCCATCACGACCTTGGTGCTCATGCCTCGTCTTCCCGGTACAAGACCTGATTCACAGCCGCCACGATCTTCCCCGGGTCCACCTTCGCGGCCCGCTCCAGGAACTTGTTGTATGGCATGGGGACGTCGGCGCCGGTGACCCGGATGACCGGCGCGTCCAGCTCGTCGAAGACTTCCCGCTGGATGGTATCCACCACCTGCGCGCCGACCCCGGCGAAGGGCCAGCCCTCCTCCGCGACCACGCAGCGATGGGTGCGGACCACCGACTCCAGCACCGTGTCGGTGTCCATCGGCCGGATGGTGCGGAGATCCACCACCTCGGCCTCGACCCCCTCGCCGGCGAGCTGCTCGGCGGCCTTGAGGGCGAGCGTCACCGTCTTCGAGTGACAGATCACGGTGACGTCACTGCCGCTGCGCTTGATCTCGGCCTGGCCGAGCGGAATCATGTGCTCGCCTTCGGGCACTTCGCCCTTGGTGTTGTACAGCATCTCGCCTTCGATGAAAACGACCGGGTTGTCGTCCCGGATCGCGCTCTTGAGCAGTCCCTTGGCGTCCGCCGGCGTCGCCGGGGCGACCACGATGAGTCCGGGAATGTGGGCGTAGTAGCTCTCGAAGGCCTGGGAGTGCTGGGCGCCGAGCTGGAGGGCCGCGCCGCCGGGGCCGCGGAAGACGGCCGGCACGCCCACCTGGCCGCCGGACATGTACCGCATCTTGGCGGCGGAGTTGACCAGCTGGTCCATGGCGAGGAGAGCGAAGTTCCAGGTCATGAACTCGATCACCGGCCGCAGCCCGACCATGGCGGCGCCCACCCCGACCCCGGCGAAGCCGAGTTCGGTGATCGGCGTATCCACCACCCGCATCGGCCCGAACTCGTCCAGCAGCCCGCGACTCACCTTGTAGGCGCCCTGGTACACGCCGACTTCCTCGCCCATGAGGAAGACGTCGGGATCGCGCTGCATCTCCTCGCGCAGAGCCTGGTTCAGGGCGTCGCGGTATGTCAGAGTCGGCATGTGATCTCCAAACGCGTGAAGCGCGAAACGTAAGAGGGGAAACGGAAGTCGACTCCCATTTCACTTCTTACGTTTCACGTTTCACGCTTCTCCTCCGCGTACACGTCGCGGTACAACTCGTCGGGCTCCGGCTCCGGTGCCTGCTCGGCGAACTGATAGGCGTCCTCCACCTCCCGGATGACCTCCTTGTCCAGCGCCTTCACGCCCGCCTCGTCGAGGAGACCCTCGGCGATGAGACGCTGGGACCAGACGGCGATCGGATCCCGCTTCCGCTGATCCTCGACCTCCTCCTTGGTGCGATAGTGGCCGTGGATCGGGTCGGACATGGAGTGTCCCATGAAGCGATAGGTGCGGACCTCGAGCAGGGTCGGGACCTTGTCGGTCCGGGCCCGCTCCACCGCACGCTCCATGGCGGCGTGCATGATCAGCACATCCTGTCCGTCCACCACCTCGTTCGGCATGTCGTAGGAATACGCGCGCTCGGAGATGTCGTAGATCGCGCTGGCGCGCTCGAGGGCGGTACCCATCCCGTAGCGGTTGTTCTCGCAGATGTAGATCGCCGGCAGCTTCCACAGGGCGGCCATGTTGAGCGCCTCGTGGAAAGCCCCGTTGTTCACCGCCGCCTCGCCGAAATAGCATACCGCCACCTGGCTGGTTTTCCGGTACTTCGCCGCGAAGGCCATGCCGGTGGCGAGCGGGATGTGCGCTCCCACGATGCCGTGCCCGCCGAGGAAGCCGAGGGAGGCGTCGAACAGGTGCATCGAGCCGCCCTTGCCCTTGGAGCCGCCCGGCGCCTTGCCGAACAGCTCCGCCATCACCGTGCGGGCGCCGATGCCTCGGGCGAGAGCGTGGCCGTGCTCGCGGTAGGAGCAGGTGATGTAGTCGTCGCGGTTGAGGGCGGCGAGACTGCCCACCGCCACCGCCTCCTGCCCGATGTAGAGGTGGCAGAACCCGCCGATCTTGCCAAGACTGTAGGCCTCGCCCGCCTTCTCCTCGAAGTGGCGGATGAGCAGCATCTGCCGCAGCCAGTCGCGATAGACATCCGCCCGGTCGGGGTCGAGACCGCCGCGGGGCCGCGGCCGGGCCGGCGTGGGGACCGTGGTCGCCATCAGGCGCCTGCCCCCGCGGCGCGGGCCTGGTCCCAGGCGTGATAGGACGACCGGGTAAGCGGGCTCGCCTGCACGTGAGTGAAGCCCATCCGCAGACCGAACTCCCGGAGCTCCGCGAACTCGTCCGGCGTGTAGTAGCGCGCCACGGGCAGATGGCTCGGCGACGGCCTGAGGTACTGTCCGAGCGTGAGGATGTTCACGTCGCTCCGCCTGAGATCGCGCATGCAGACCAGCAGCTCGTCCCACTCCTCGCCCATCCCCACGATGATGCCGGACTTGGTGAGGCCCTCAGGCACCAGATGACGGGCGCGAGCCAGCAGCTCGAGCGCTCGGTCGTAGCGCCCGCCGGGCCTGGCCAGACGGTAGAGCCGCTCCGCGGTCTCGAGGTTGTGGTTCAGGATGTCCGGCCTGGCGTCCATCACGATCCGAAGTGCCCGCTCGGAGCCCTTGAAGTCGGGGATGAGCACCTCGACGGTGGTCTCCGGCAGCCGCCGCCGGATCTCGGTGATGCAGCCCGCGAACGCTTCAGCGCCTCCATTGAGCAGGTCGTCGCGGTCCACCGAGGTGATCACCACGTGCTCCAGGCCCATCTGCTCCACCGCGTCGGCAAGTCGCCCCGGTTCCAGGGGGTCGAACGCCTTCGGCGTGCCGTGGGAGACGGCGCAGTAGGTGCAGTTCCGGGTGCAGACGTCGCCCAGGATCATGAAGGTGGCGGCCTTGTGCTCCCAGCATTCGCCGATATTGGGGCAGCGGGCCTCCTCGCAGACCGTGTGCAGCCCCAGCTCGCGCATCATGGCCTGGATGTGCGTGTAGTTGGGTCCGCCCGGGGCCTTCACCTTGAGCCAGGATGGCTTGCGCGCCGGCAGGGGCGCCGGGGCAGCGGGGGGACCGCTCGGCGCGACGGGCGCCGAGCGGGTCAGTTGTACCAGCGGAACCGCCACTCGCTCACTCTCCGGAATCGCGGGTCGTTCTGAGACCGCGGGAACCGCGAGAAAGCTAGCCCGGGACGGAAGTGGAATCCACCGGCTGGCTGCACTTCTGAATGAGCGTCTGGGCGGCCGATTGGGCGGTGGTGGAGGTCTTCTCCTGCTCCTCCGTCGGCCCGCGATGGGTGTTGTACTCGGCGAAGGTCTTGGCATCCACCGTGATGTTGGTGACTGCGTCGCCGGTGCCGGGCGCCACCTGGATCTCCAGCCGATCCACCAGCCGCCGAAACGTCACGTCGGGACGGCGGACGGTCTCGTCGAACTTGCGGGCGGTGATGCGCAGCTCGTCCGTGTCGTAGGACGTCTGGGCGAAGCCGACGTTCTTGAGCTGATTCCGCAGACACTCGAAGGCGTCCGGCGCGGGCGCGGGGCTCGAGCTGGTGAGGCTCGTGGTCCGGGTGCCGCCGGCGCAGCCGGCGATGGCGAGCGCGACGAGGAGTGGCATCGGGAGGGATCGGGTCGCGGTGACTCGCATCGGGCCGTGCCTTTCGTTGGGTGGTGGTGACGGTGACAATCTACACCCGCCTCGAGTGGGCGGGCAAAACGACGGCGGCCCCTCATCGGGGCCGCCGAAGAAGTTCGTTGAGCGATCGTTGATTTAGAAGAACAGCATCAGACCGAACGCCGGCGCGAACGAAGTGTTGTCCTCGGTCGCCTCATCACCCGGTCCCGAGTCCTTGCCGGTGGCGTAGTTGACTTCACCCACGACCTTGAGGGACTTGGTGGCCTGATAGTAGATGCCGCCGGAGATCAGGTTGTTCTCGATCTTGCCCTCGCCGCCTTCGGTGTCGCTGGCCTCGAGGAAGTTCGAGCCGTAGCTGCCGGCGAGCGTCATCTTGCTGTTGGTCGGGGTGAAGGTGACCTGGCCGATGAAGCCGTACGAGTTGCGCAGGTCATCGCTGCCGTTGGCGCCGCAGGTGCCGCCGGTGCAGGTGCCACCGTTGAAATTGAGGGTGGTGCCGAGACCCTTGCCGTAGAACCCGGAGCCGGTGACGGTGAAGCTCGAGCCGCCGAACCGCACGCCGCCGCTGGCGCCGTAGGCCGAGGCGCTCTCGTCGTTGAGCGGGTTCTTATTGGTCTGCGCGGTGCCGCCGACCCAGAACTTGGTGTTGCCGGAAGTGTAGACGCCCTCGGCCTCGAGCCGCGGGATCTCGGTCTTGGTGTAGGGGCCGTTGACGGCGCCCTCGAAGAGACCGACGGACAGCTGGAAGGGGCGTCCGGCGGCCGTTGAATAGGTCATCTGCGCCTTGAACTGCGCGTAGTTGTAGCCGAAACCGATGCGGCCGAGCGTGGTGCCGCCGCCGCCCGTACCTGGCTGGCCGGTGCTGCCGGTGGCGCCGATGCCGAACAAGGTCTGGTCGGTCAGGATGTTCTGCCGACCGAAAAGGCCGAGCTCGCGGCCCGCGAGGATCTGACCCCAGGTGCCGCCGACGGTCAGGAACACCTGACGCATGTCGATCTGGGCGCCGAAGCAGTCGTGGACGCCGGTGCCGCAGTTGATCTGCGGCGCAAACCCGAAGTGCACGCCGAGATCGGTGTTGCCCTCTTTGCCCTTGGCATCGAACACCGCAAAGGCGGGGAGCAGCCCGGTGCGGATACGTGTCTCGGACTCGGATCCCGCGCCCGGCACGAGCACGCCGGCCGTGGTGCCGTCGTCCCCGAACGTCTCGTACGTCAGGAACGCATTCACGTTCCCCGCGAATGTGAAGCTCCAGCCGTTGCTCATCTGCATCGTGAGCTGGGCTTCGGCCGCGGTGGCCGCGCCGAGGACCAGACCCATGCACAACAGTGCGACTCGCTTCATAGGTGCGTCTCCCTCAGTGAAGAAATGACCGCCAACGACAGTCAACCCCCGGGACGAATTCCTGCACCTGCCACTCGGCCGCGCTCGGGCGCGGAACTTCGGTTCGGGCGCGTCGGTATCGAGTTCACCTCCCCGAATGCGGGCCGGGTCGACGATCCGGCTCGCGAAACGTTTGCGCCGCAGGGGATCCGGACCCGCCGGGGCGGCGGCGGTCCCCCATCGCCCGGTCAGACCGGCCGAGCAGCCGGTCCATTCGCAGCCCTGTCGCTGCGCTCGGAGCGCCTGCTGGGAGCAGGGTCACTCCGCCGCCTGGCCGATGCCTCTCCGGCCAGGAATTCCTCCACGATTGCGGTCCGTACCTCGGGCCCCACCTACCCCCGGCCCAATGGGCCTTCCCCACCAGCGAGTCATCCTGCGTACAACATGGCCGGCGGCCCCCGAGACCACCCGCCGGGTGCTACGCTCTACACGGCCCCACGAAACCGTCCGCCCCCACACGGCATGCCGGCACGGCGCCAACGCGCGACGCGACGGCGATCACACCGTTCTGCCCGGCGGGGGATATGCTCGAAGGAGGTCAGCCCATTCGGCTGGGCACCCAGCAGGACCACCGGCCATTCCGGCCTCATCGCTCGCACTGTCCCTCGGATCTCAAGGTTCGCCCGCCGGCTGGGGGCCGGCGCTTGATCCGGCCGGCCCACGGGGCCGCCCGGGCGGTGTGCATGTACGATGTCGCTGGCGCGGCATTACGGCCGCGGGAACGGCGCGCCCCTGTCAGACGGCGCCGGGTGGTCAGCGAAGCGCTAAGTGAATGAACGGCTTACAATTTGTTGGACGGGGTCCGGGCGTCAAGCCCCCTAAAACCAGACACCGGCTTCACTTCAGCCTGCTCACCTGACCCAACTTCATATGCTGCAAAAGTTTGCGCTCCTGGTACGGGGGCCGGCTACCTGAAGAGCACCGCCGACTTCGCGAGGGTGGTCCAGATACCCCAGAGCAGGGGAATTCCGACCAGCGCCCAACTGACTCCCACCAGGACCCAGCTACTCGGCGAGGGTGCCTGAGAATCGGGTGGGCTCAAAGGACCTCCGTGGACCAAGTTGCCGGATGAAACAATATTCGGGTGATCGTGACTTTATGCAATCCGGGCCGGTGAGCCGGGAACTCGCCCCGGTGTCGATGCCGGCGAACGCTCCCGCTCCAGCTCGGCGTCCGACATGTAGAACCGATCCGCCACCGGCCGCACCGCCAGGTTGCAGAAGAAGCCAACCACCAGCAGACCCGCCAGCACATACATCGTCACGTTGTAGGCCTGCGCCGCGGGAATCCCGCTCTGGATCTGGTACTCGCGGATGTAGTTGACCAGCACGGGTCCCAGGATCCCCGCCGCGGACCAGGCGGTGAGCAGGCGCCCGTGAATCGCGCCGACGAACTGGGTGCCGAACAGGTCGGCGAGATACGCGGGGATGGTCGCGAAGCCGCCACCGTACATCGTCAGGATCACGCAGAAGATGGCCACGAACAGGGGCACGCTTCCGATCCGGCCCGCAAAGGGCGCGGCGGCGTACAACGCGGTGCCCAGCGCGAAGAAGATGGCGTAGGTCGGCTTCCGGCCGATGTAGTCGGACATGGACGCCCAGCCGATCCGGCCCCCGATGTTGAAGACGCTGAGCAGGGCGGCGAAGGCGGCGCCGATGGTGGCGAGCTGCGCCTTTTGCGCGTCGCTCAGCTCTTTGAGCGCCATGCCCGGCAGGTCGATCAACCGGCCTCCGAATACTTCCTGGATCATGGGCGAAGCCATGCCGATCACCCCGATCCCGGCGCTGACGTTGAGGCACAGCAGGCCCCAGAGCAGCCAGAACTGCGGAGTCTTCCACGCCTGGTTCACGTGGACGTGGCGAGTAGTGATCATCGAGGGCCGAAGCGCGGCGTGCTCCGTGGTGAGCGCTCGGCGGCGGGGCGCCGCTGGCGCGACGGTCCAACCCGACGGCGGGACCCGATAGCCGAAGGCCCCGGCCATCATCGCCACGAAGTAGATCGCCCCCATGGTGATGAACGTCTCCTTCACGCCTACCGAGGTGGGGGTGGCGTAGTGCTTCATGAGGAGATCGGCCAGCGGCGCCCCGATCATGGCGCCACCGCCGAAGCCCATGATCGCCATCCCGGTGGCCATCCCGCGCCGGTCGGGAAACCACTTGATGAGAGTGGAGACAGGCGAGATGTAGCCCAGCCCCAGCCCGCAGCCGCCGATGACGCCGGAGCCCAGCCACAGCAGCCAGATCTGGTGCAGGTGAACGCCTAGCGCCGAGATCATGAAGCCGCCGGCCCAGCAGAACGCGGCGACCACGCCCGCCTTCCGGGGTCCCGCGTGCTCCAGCCATCGCCCGAAGACCGCCGCGGAGGAGCCGAGGAAGACGAAGAACAGGGTGTACATCCAGCCGAGGGTGCTGATCTGCCAGTCGCAGGTGGTCGCCACGATGCGCTGGAAGAAGCTCATGCTCTCGGGACACGGCACCGGCTCGTGGATGCCCACGGCCCGGCTCAGCGGCAGCCAGAAGACGCTGAACCCGTAGGCCATCCCGATCGAGAGATGGATGGCGAGCGCCGCGGGCGGCACCAGCCACCGGTTGAACCCGGGTCCAGCGACGATCCGTTCCCGCGAGAGCAATCCCGCCATCACGAGTCTCCTGGCGTTGGGGTGTCGAGCGCTCAAGCTACCGTTCCGCCGGAATCCGGGCCAGACCGTTCTAAGCGCCCGGCTCCGTCAGCAGCCGCTCCACCTCGGCCTCCCACGCCCGCACCTGCTTCGCGTGCTGAGCGCCGGTCGCCGGCCCGTAAAACCCTGCGTGAATCCGCCGAACCTTACCGTCCCGGCCCAGGAAGATCGTGGTGGGGAACGAAGTGAAGCCCTGAAGCTGTGGCAGCGTGGCGGCTGCGGCCTCCGTGTCGTTGATCCCGGCGAGCAGCAGCGTGAAAGGAATGTCGAACTTCTCGCGGTAGCGCCGCACCTGTCGCCGGTCCACCGCGGTGTCGCCGGAGACTTCGTAGGCCAGCCCCACGATCTCCAGCCCGCGGTCGTGATACTTCCGGTGGAGTCGGACCAGCTCCGGCGCCGCGTCGTGGCAGGTCGGGCACCAGGTCCCGAAGACGTCCACCACGACCACCTTGCCCCGGAAGCGCGCGTCCCGCTCGGTCACGAGACGTCCTTCGAGATCCGGGAACGCGAACCGGAATGGACCCGTGGTATCGGCCCGGGTGTTCTCGGTGACGGCCTTGAGGTGCGGCCGCCCGGTGCTCCGCACCGCCATCCACGGCGTCTGAGTGCGCAGGCCAGCGTGGAAGATGCCGCGCAGCGTGTCCGGCGCTCCGCCGCCGCCGTCGAGAACGCCCGTCAGCAGGTACACATAGGAGCCGTCGAAGTGAGCGATGGCGAAGCTGTCGCCGTTCGCCGTCCCCGCGAAATGGCCGTAGTCACCGGTGTTCGAGATGATCGTGCCTTCCAGGCCGGCCGTGCCGTTGCGAAGCTCGATGACCCGGGGACTGGTGCCGAAGTCGCCGATCCAGGTGGCGTCCCACCGGCCCAACAGCCGCTCGGGCCCGGGCGCGCTGGGCCACGTCCCCCGCGCCGCGCGGAAGGGAATGACCCGCGGACCGCGGTTGCCCACGTTGCGATAGGCGCCGCTGAGCGAGTCTCCCTTGAGACGGGCGGTAATCGTGGCGGCGTAGTCCGACAACTCGAATACCACGGAATCGTCCCGCTGTACCACGGACGAGAACGGCGCGCACTTGTCGCCGTTGCACAGTTGACCGGCCAGCCGGCTGCCCTGGCGTTCGAGTCTCAGCCCGAAGCGGAGCTCCCCGCCGGCCACGTCCAAGGCCGCGCGCCACGGTCCCTCCGGAGAGCCGCGAACCGCCGACACCGCTCCGCCTGCGAGCGCCAGCACCATGAGCGCGAGCGCCCTCATCGCGGGTTCAGCCCGGCGGGCGGAGCGCGGAGCCCTCCGCCCAGATACCGCTCTCCGGCTTCCACCTTGGCCTCGACGGTGTTCCCCCGCCAGGGTGCGGGGCAGGGGAAGGCCGAGCTGTAGGCGCAGAACGGGTTCCGCGCGCGGTTGAAGTCGAGGCGATAGCGTCCGTCAGGCAGCGGTAGCAGTGGCACGAAGCGGCCGGCGGGGTAGGTACCCTCGCCGTTGGTCGCGTCCCGGAAGTAGATCTCCAGCTCTGACTCGTCCTCCACGCCGGTAGGAATCCGCCGCACCCGGAGCCGCGCGATCTTCCCGCTGATCGGGACCGACACGGTGCCGGCCTCCAGCGCCTCGGTCTCCACGCCGTCCAGCGCGAGCACGCGCACCTTGGCCGGCCGCTCCGGTGGGGCCATCGGTCCGGTGAACACTAGTCCTCGGTTGTACCGGTAGTACTCGGCGCCCTTGGCGTCCCGCTTCCGACCGAAGATCGTCACCACGCGCCGGTCGGGCGGGCCGGCAGAGGTCAGGAAGAACTCGCCGAGCGCCACCGGGCGTCCCACCGGCAGCGGACGCGCGCCGTCGGGACCCTCGAGCATGACGGCTCCTCCCCGCTCGGCGACACGGTGCTCCGCCACACCGGCAAGGGGCACGTCGGCGTCGGCGGGACCGAGCCGGATGCCGGGCCCGATGGGCTGCTGGGCGACGGCTGCGAGCGGCGAGTTGGGGGCCGTGGCGAGCCACTGGGCGTAGTCGGAGCGCTCACGGGCGAGATCGGCCGGGGGACTCTGTGGAGCGAGCGACCCGGCGAGCGTGACCAGCGGGACGATCGCGGCGATCGAGTGGCGCAGGATCACGAGGAGCGCTTGAGCGGGCCCACCAGCCGGATGGGTGAGGTGGGCTGAGGCGAGCCGGACTCGGGCTCGACCGTGAGGGCGGCAGCGGAAACGTCCCCCTCCGCGGGGACTTCGATCCCCTCCACGAGAACGTGCCCGGTCGGCTCGGGGCGGAAGGTGACCGAGGGCACGGGGGAGCCATCCTTGATGAACCAGAGCTGGTAGGCGCGGCCCCGGGGAACCGAGTCGAGGCGGAAGCCGTGGATCACGGCTCGGTGCCGCCGCCGGTCCCAGAAAAGTTGGACCAGGGGATCGGGATCCCCGCTCGCGGTCAGCTGGAACAGCTGCACGCCGGGCTCCAGGATCGAGTTCAGCGTGGCCTCGCGCGCGCGCAGCTGATCCGATGTCTGCTGGAGACGCTGCCCCAGTTGGGCCACTTCCCGCCGAAGATCGCGCGCAGTCGTGAGCTGCGCATAGCCGAACCCGAGTCCGACGACCGCCGCGAGACCGGCGGCGAGCGCGAGCCAGGGCCTCCCGCTGCGCGGCCGGCTGACGGCGAGCCGCGCGGCGGGCACACCGCCACGGGCGAGCACGCGCTCCCGAAGGTCCGGCGACGGCGCGGACTCCGGCCCGGCGAGCGCGAGCAGCGCCGCTACCTCCCGGTACTCCGCCACTTCGCGCTGCGCCTCGGGCGAGCGGGCGAGGTAGGCCTCGAACCGGCGGGCCTCCTCGGCCGACAGCGCGCCGAGCGCGTAGGCCGCGGCCAGATCCTGGGGCGATTCCTGCTCGGGGTGGCTCATCGGCCGGGCTCGAAGTAGAACGGGCGCAGGGACTCGCGCAGCTTCTGCATGCCGAGGCGCACCCGGGTCTTGATGGTCCCGAGCGGCTCCTGCAGCCGCTCGGCGATCTCCGACTGGGAAAGCCCCTCGAAGTAGGCCAGCTCGATCGCGCGGCGCTGCGGGGGCGACAGCGCCTCCAGCGCGAGCTGGACCTGTCTCCGCCGTTCGGCGATGTCCACTCCGCTCGAGGGGTCCAAGGGCCACCCACCCATCGCCGGAGAGGTGTCCGGGCGCTCCGCCGCGGCGGTGGCGGTGATCCGTTCCCTGCGACTCCTCGCCCGCACCAGGTCGAGCGCGCGGCTCCGCGCGATGGTGGTCAGCCACCCGGCCACCGATCCGCGCGAGGCTTCGAACCGCGCCGCCTCCCGCCACGCTTGGGCGAAGGCGTCGAGCACGACCTCCTCCGCATCGGCCCGCTGCCCCACGATCCGGTACGCCACGGCATAGAGCACCTGGCCGTAACGGTCGTACAGCGCCGCCATGGCACGCTCGTCCCCGCCCGCGGCACGGCCGACCAGTTCGGTGTCGGCCGCCGGCACAGAACCGGACGCCGTGCTACTCATCGGCCGGAGGTCCAGAAGCGTCGGGAATGGCTCGCTCGTCAAGTGCAGGCTCTGGGGAAAGAGTCTACACCGCTTCGCGGAACCTTCACAAGCAGTTCGGCCGGCACCTACGGCAGCGATTTGAGTCCGTCGCCGGGGACGAAAATCAGCGTGGCCGAGCGACCGTCGCAGATGGCGCGGACCACGTTGACCTGATCCTCGAAGCGCTCGGTGAGCACACGGCTGGCCACCCTTGCGCCGGCGAGTCCCCCAGGGATGCGCCCCCGCCCGTGCAGAATGAGCACGTCGCCGCTTGGCCGTCCGGCGTCCCAGGTGAGTTTCACCGGCTCCCCGGTAGCTGCCACCATGACGAACCTGTCGCGCAGATACGTGCCGGGCCCGCCGGGAGCGGCGGAGCCGGAGGCCAGCGCGGCCGCGAAGTCGTCCGCGAAGACTCGAAGCATGACCTGCACGCTTCCGTCCCGCTCCGCCATCAGCTCGGCGCCCGAGGTATGCATCGGATGGCCGGCCAGGAGGCAGCTCATCACCCCCGCGAGCAGCCATGTGGCGTTCACCACGGCGTCCGCTCGAGGGCCATGGTGGTGGCGACGGCGACCACAATGGCCGACACGGCGACGACCCGGCGCCGGTGTCCCAGCACCCGGTCCACTCCGGTCAGGGTGACGGCGGCGCCGGCGAGCACGAGCAGCTGGCCCAGCTCGATGCCGAGGTTGAAGCCGAGCAGGGGAGCGGCCACGGCTCCCGAGAACAGCTCGCGCAGCAGGTTGGCGAAGCCCGCGCCGTGAATCAACCCGAACCCGCCCGCCAGCGCCGCCCGATACCGCCGGCGGCGGGCCCCGTCATCCCGGATCACCAGATTTTCGACCCCGGTCGCGAGGATCGTGAGCGGGATGAGAAACTCGACCGCGGAGGTGGGCAGACGTAGTGTGTCGGTCGCCGCCAGCGCGAGCGTCAGCGAGTGCCCGGCCGTGAAGGCGGTCACCACCCACGCCGCGGCTCGCCAGTCCTGCCCCCGGTAGATCGCGGCCAGAGCCAGGAGGAACAGCAGGTGATCGAGCGCTCCCAGGTCGAGGATGTGGTGAAGTCCCACCGGGACGAAGGCGAGCACGTCGGCCACGTCAGTCGCTCCCTCCGCCGAGGCGCTGAAGCGTCGCGCGCGCCTCGGCGGGCTGGAACGCATGCCACCAGGGGTTGATCGCCAACGCAGTCTCGAGGTGACGGCGCGCGGATGCGCGCAGACCGAGCGCGGCGTCGATCATACCGGCGTGGAAGTGCAGCGAGGCGTCCCGGGTACCGAGCGCGAGCGCGTCGCGCATGGCGTCCCGCGCCTCATCCAAACGCCCCGACCGAAAGAACGCCCACGCGAGCAGGTCCCAGCCGTAGACGTCGTGCCGGAGCACGATATCGCGCTGCGCGCGAGCCAGTACGGCCGGCACATCCCGGCCGCGATCGAGGAGCAGCAGACCCCAGGCGCGGTGAAGTCCGTTCGCCTGTCCCAGCACCGCGACCGACATGGCCCGACTGTACTCCTCGGCCCTGGTGCTGTCGCCGATCGCGGCATAGGCCTGGTACAAGAGGCCGAGGGTGGCGGGATCCAGGGACCGGACGATGCTGCGTTCGCCGTACTCGATGGCGTCACGCCAACGGTGCCGCGCCAACGCCGTCCGGGCCAGCGCGTCGAGGAGAAGGTGATCCTCGGGCGCCAGCGACAGGCCGGACTCCAGCTCCCGCTCCGCCTCGTCCAACCGGCCGTTGCGCAGGGCCAGGTCCGCCAGTCGCCAGTGATACCACGCGAGCTGCCGAGCAGGCATGTCGTGCCGCCGGGCGACCTCGTCGCGCGCAGCGCGCAGAAGGCGCCGCGCCTCCGCCGGCCGCCCCCGCAGCTCTTCCCAGCGGGCATAACGAGGGGCCACCGACAGGTCGCCGCGCGAAGCCCACAGCATTCCAAACGTGCGATGGGCCTCGGCGTAGTCGCCCAGCTCGACCTGGATCTCGCCCAGCAACGCACGGGCTCCGTGCGAGGTCGAGTCGAGCGCCAGGAGCCCTTCGGCAACCTCGACTGCCTCGGTGAAGCGGTGTTGGCCCAGCAAGCTCGCGGACAGCACTTGGAAAGCCTCCGCGTTCCGGCCCTCCCGGAGCCGGAGAGAGTGGCGGGCGTGCTCTTCCGCGCGCTGGAGATCGCCCTCTCCTCCTCCGGCGCGCGAGCGCTGGAGGAAGAGTCGCGCCAGGTCGGCGTAGTCCCGGGCGCTCAAGCTGTCCCGGGCGACTCGGTGCTGGAAAAAGGCGATGTCCATCTCCAGCACCTCGGCCTCCGGGATGCGCGGGGCGGGCGAGGCTTCGGCGGTCTGGAGCGATCGAGCGGCCGCGATCGCGGCGCTCACCGTGCCGAGGAACAGCACGGTGAGTCCGAGCCGCCATCTGCCGGGGGCCGGGATCAGTTGGGCGCTCCGACGTAGGGAAAGGTCGCGCTGATAGGCGAGTCGGTGGAGACGTGGTCGCTGGTGAGGCCTTCCTTGCCGGCGGCTCCCCCCGGGTCGGCGCCGAACGGATCGCCGAAAACCGCGAGCAGAGCGAGATCCACCACGTCGTCGGTGAGCTTGCGGCCGCCGTAGCCGTTGGAGAACGGGGCCAGCGGCAGCCAGGTCAGCCAGCCGGCGCTGGACGGGTCCTTGTCGGTCTGCACGATCAGCACGTCGGGCAGGAGCACGCTGCCCAGCGTGTTGGCGTACGCCTCCGAACGTCCGGCCACGCTGGAGGGACCGGTGAGGAAGGAGAGGATCTCGGCGCCGATCATGGCCGCGTCGTCCTCGGGACCGATGGTCCCATGAGTGGGGTGGCTCGCCTTGCTCAGGAGCACTTCGCTGATGAGCGGATTCCCCAGCCGCTGGATCTGGTCGAAGGTCCGAGGCATGCTGGGACCATTGTTGTCGTCGCTGTCGTCGCTGCACCCCGCCGCGCTCAGGCCCAGTGCCGCGACCGCGGCGCCCAGCGTGATCCGGCGGAGCAGGTGCCCGAGGGTGATGCGCTGCATGGGTGTCTCCGTGTGTGCGAGGATCGGTCTCATCGGCTGATCGTGCCCCAGATGCCAAGCTTGCCCTGCGCTCCAGCCTCGATCATCGAGCTCGGCAGCTCGATCACGATGGAAAGCACGTTGAAGCCCTCGACGTAGTTCACACCGGGATTCCGGAAGTAGAACGGGGGCGCGGGGTTCGCCTGGAGCGCACAGCCGGGGCCGCTCTTGCCGAGCGGGCCTTGCTCGGGCCGGCGATCGGGCAGGATACAGAAGGCGGCTTCGAGATCGATGAAGAACGGATCGTCCCTCGCGCCGGCAAACACCTGGATGCCGTCGCTGCTGCCGAGGCTGGTGTTGATCGGGCCGCTGACTGCGGCGGACACGTCCGCGATCTCGTTCGCGGTGGCGCCCTGCACCGGTGGAGCGACCGGCCCGCGCACCGTGACCTCCTGGTCGGCGCCGGTCCCGCTGAAGGTCACCTGGATGACCTTCTCCTCGACGCCGTCGATGGTGGCACTGTTGTCGATCTTGAACTGGTAGAGGAGGTCGGGGTCGAAGGACGCGTCGGCGGCAGTGGCGCCGGGGGTCAGGAACGCGCGGCTGTCCATGACCAGCACGATCCGGCCGGGGGCAGAGCCGGGAAATGCGTACACATCCGTCATGTCGAGCTTCGGATTGTCCAGTTCGACCTCACGGGTGTCCTGGTGGTCCGACCCGATGGCGAGCCGGGCGGCGCTCGCGGCGCCGGCGATCACGAGGAGTCCGGCGGCAAGTGCCCGCCGGCGAGTGGTGGGTGTGGCGTGCATGGCCATCCTCTCCTGAGCGGTGGTAACGAGACGGCGCGTCTCCGCGTCGTGACTCGGGTACGCCGGGGGAGAGGGAATGGATGTATGAGGGGCGGTTGGGCGGAGGGCGGTCAGGCGGTCAGGCGGAACGCAGCGTAACTCGTCACCCCGAGCGAAAGCGAGGGATCTTCTCGGCGGTCATCGAAGACCGGGGTGAGGAGATCCCTCGGTCGCTTCGCTCCCTCGGAATGACACCGAACCTG
>DATBJH010000015.1:0-21601 GCA_036556505.1 Gemmatimonadales bacterium | reverse complement strand
GTTCTCTACCTCGGTGATGCCCGGTGCGTTGCGCGCTGCGCGCTCCACATCCTTCATCTCCACGTAGGACCGGACTGCACCTTCCAGGATGGCTTTGTGGCCCGCGACTTCCACGGTGATGCGCTCGGCATCGAACTCCACGCCGCGATGCAGCGCATCCTTGATCCGTTTCTTGACGTCCCGCGGACTGACACTCGCGGCCAGGGTGATGAGGTTATAGACGCCACGGACGCCGGTGAGATACCGCACCGCCCGCTCGGCGGCTTCCTTCTGGTAAAACCAATCCACCTTCCCCTCCAAAGTGAGCCATCCCTTCTCCACCTTCACCTGGATCCTATCGTGCGGAACGGCGATGTTCCAGCTGAGCGCATCCACCGCCGCCCGCGCGATCTCGGGATCGGACCGCTGCTGGGCCGTGGGGAGTTTCACCTCGAGCTCATTGGCGACGGCCTTCACGCCCTTGACGCGGGCGGCCGCGCGCTCGGCCTTGCTCTTGTCGGCGTAGCTGTCCACGAAACCCCCGAGGGTGACGATGCCGTCCCGCACTCCCACGGCGACGTCGTCGTCCCGCAGGCTCGGCTCCCATTTCAGCTCGTCGCCGATGTCCTTCTGGATGTTGCTGTCGGTGTACAGCATGGTCTCCATCCTCTCCCTTCACTTGATCGAGATGCGAGTCTTGGTGGTCGGCTCGGTCTTCGGCAGCCGGATGGTCATGATCCCTTCCTGATAGGTCGCGGCCACCTTCGACTGGTCGACCGGCGTGGGCAAGGCGATCGTGCGCACGAAGCGGCCCTGCTCCCGCTCGCGCCAGAAGTACTCCTCGGTCTTCTCCTCTTTGGCGAAGTCCCGGCGGCCCGAAAGCGTCAGGCTCTGTCCTTCGAGGTTGACCTCGAGATCCTCCTTGGGAATACCCGGAGCCTCCAGCCGCACGATGTACTCCTTCTCGTTCTCCGAGAAGTCGACCGAGGGAGACCACATGGCTTCGAGAATGCGTGGCCCGGGACCCAGGAAGCCGGCGTTCCACATCTGGTCGAACAGCCGGTCGAACTCGTCGCGAACCGTCGCGACGGACTTGGGGAGAGCTTTGGTGAGCTTCATGTCGTCCTCCAGTGACCGGGAATTGAGATGCAGTCGGGCCGAGGGGGGAGGTCGGCCCTCACGACCGCGACTTACTCTACAGCCCGGCGGCTGAAGTGATCGTGAAGCCGCTGTGAAAGGATTCAGGCCGTGCAGCTGACTTTCCTGGGCACCCGGGGATACATCGAAGCCGCCACCCGGCGTCATCGGCGCCACAGTGCGGCGCTGGTCGCCTCGCGGGGCGCCCGAATCATGATCGACTGCGGCGAGGACTGGCTCGGTCGGCTGCCGGCCCTCCGTCCCCAGGCCATCCTGGTCACCCACGCGCATCCGGACCATGCCGGAGGCCTGCGCCATGGTGCCCCATGCCCGATCTTCGCCACGGCCGACACTTGGGCAGCCCTTGGTGAGACCGTGACCGATCGCCGGCTGATCCGACCCCGCTCACTCATCCGCATTCGTGGCATCAGTGTCGAGGCGTTCCCGGTGGAGCATTCCCTGCGGGCACCCGCGGTGGGGTATCGCGTGTCCGCCAGTGGGAGGGCGATCTTCTACGTTCCGGACCTGGTATTCATCCGGGACCGGCACGAGGCATTAGCGGGCGTGAGGCTTTACGTAGGTGACGGAGCCAGCTTGACCCGGCCACTGATCCGGCGCCGGGGGCCGGCGCTCATCGGACACGCCTCTGTCGCCACCCAGCTGGTGTGGTGCGAGCGCGAAGCAGTGCCCGCGGCGGTCTTCACCCACTGCGGAACTGAGATCGTCTCGGCGGATGGGCGGTGCATCGCGGCCCGGATCAGGGCGATGGGACGAGACCACGGGGTTCAGGCGAGGGTGGCCCATGATGGGCTTCGACTCCAGCTATAGTGAGCTGGCGCCTCCGCTGCAGGCTCTGCTCGCCGGCCTGGGCACACTGGCGCTGACCGCCGCGGGCGCGGCCCTGGTGATCCTCGGGCGCCTAGGTCGTGGAGCCCTATTCGACGCGATGCTGGGATTCGCGAGCGGGGTCATGCTCGCGGCGGCCTACTGGTCCCTCCTGGAGCCCGCGATCGCCGTGGCCGCAGCGCGGGGCGATCCGCCCTGGCTGCCGGCGACGTGCGGGCTGCTGATCGGTGCGATCTTCCTGGCCGTCGCGGACCGCCTGCTGCCCCACTTGCATCCCACGCTACCACCATCGGCGGCCGAGGGTCCGAGGACGGCGTGGTCCATCACGACCCTGCTGGTCCTGGCCATCACGCTGCACAACATCCCCGAAGGCCTTGCGGTGGGGGTGGCGTTCGGCGCGGTCGGGACGCCGGACCACACGGGACTTCCAGGCGCGCCATCCTTCGGGGCAGCGGTCGCCCTCGCCATGGGCATCGCCCTGCAGAACATCCCCGAAGGCGCCGCGGTCGCGCTACCCTTGCGTGCGACCGGCCTGGGGAAGTGGCGCAGCTTTCTGGCCGGCACTGCCTCCGCCGCCGTCGAGCCCGTGGCCGCGGTCGCCGGCGCAGTGGCAGTGGGGAGCGTCTCGGCCATGCTCCCCTATGCGCTCGCCTTCGCCGCCGGGGCGATGATCTATGTCGTCCTGGAAGAGCTCATTCCCAGCGCCCACCAGAGCGGTCGAGCGGATCTGGTAACCATGTCGGCGGTGGGCGGATTCACCCTGATGATGGTGCTGGACGTGGCGCTGGGTTGAGGGCCGGTGAAGCGCAGGTCTCACTCATCCTGCAGCTGGACCCGGTTGCCCCCGCTGCGCTTGGCCAGGTAGCAGGCGGCATCGGCGGCCTGGAGCAGGGCAACCGGCTCCTGGGCCCCAGCCCGGATCGGCGTGATGCCGATGCTCGCGCCAACGGTGTAGGTTCGTCCGGCACAGCCGAAGCGATGAGCAGAGATCGCTCGCCGCATTCCCTCGGCGATTCGCGCGGCTCGGGGCAACCGGCAGTGCTCCAGGAGAATGCCGAATTCATCCCCCCCGAGACGCGCCAGAGTGTCGCGGGCTCGCATCCGGTCGCGCATGAGGGCGCTCAACTGCCGCAGCAGCTCGTCACCCGCCAGGTGCCCGCAGGCGTCGTTCACCCGCTTGAACCCGTCCAGGTCGAGAAAGCACAGGGCATGCTCGGTGTGCTGCGCCCCCGCGCTGGCGAACGCGCGGGCGAGACGGCGCTCGAATTCGCCGCGGTTGACGAGGCCGGTGAGGGCGTCGTGGGTGGCCTGATGCGAGAGCTGTCGCGCGATCAGCCGAGCGTGAGTCACGTCTCGGGCGACCACCGTCGCGCCGCTGATCGCACCGGCCCGGTCGTGGATCGGCCTGGCAGAAAGCTCCAGCACACGCTTCGGCCGCCCTGGGCGCGGCACCATGATTCCCTCGAACGGGCTCCCGGGCTGGCCGCTGCAGAGGCATTCGCCAACCGGATTCTCCAGCGGCCTGGTGCCCGACTCGTCGACCAGCGGCAGGACCTCGGTCAGCGGCCGGCCTCGTGCCGCCTCCCGGCTCCACCCCGTGAGCTCTTCGGCGGAGCGGTTGAGGAAGTCCACCTTCCCGCGGGCATCAGTGGTCAGGACCGGGTCGGCGATGGCGTCGAGCGCTCCGAGCGCACGGTCCGGCCCCCCGAGAGCCCCCTCGACGCCGGACCGGGAAGAGACGTCGTGCACCACGGCCATCACCAGGTCGGCGGACGATCCAACGACCGGCGTAAGGGAGACTTCGACCGGGAACTCGGCCCCATCCGCCCGGAGGGCCATGAGCCCGCTCCGAGCGCTCATTGCCCGGACCGTGGGGGCCCGGCCGTATTCGGCCCGAGACTTGGCGTGCGACTGGCGTAGTCGCGCCGGGAGCAAGGCCTCGACCGGTTTGCCGAGCAGCTGAGCGGCCGCAGTGCCGAAGAGCATCTCGGTCCGGTGGTTGAGCGCGACAATGGTGCCCGCGCGGTCTACCACCAGCACGGCATCAGGCGACGTGTCGAGCAGTGCCTGGAGTTCGCCACTGAGCGGCCGGCCGTCGGGCGTCATGAGCTTAAGACCGAGAGACTGACCCGACTTTCCTGGCCAGATCTGCTCGCCAAGTCCAAGATCCAGCTCTGCAGGAGTGAGAGAGCCATGCCATGTCATACCTCCAAGAGCTTTTGGTTCATCACGATAGTGAAGACCGGCTCTAAAGAATGGCGAAAATAGAATGAAGAGATGTTTCCTACATTACTATGGTAAAGGAATCTTCCCGTTCGTTTCACGATTCTTTCCAAATCCACTATCCATAATGCTCTCAGGTAAAGCCAATCGCGTGCTTTGCCTCACGCCGCAGTGGCGCCGCGGCGTGCAGTGCACGAGTGAGGTCCGCGATTCCTTCGACGTGCAGCGCCCGCACCGGCGAATCACATGGCGTGATCACACCGTGTGAGGATCACACCCGGAGCCCTCGCGGCTCACCCGCGAAGAAATCGATTCGCGGCGCCAAGAGGAGAAGAACGGAGACGAGAGTCTCTGACTCCGGTGACCGGTGCGTAGGGTGGCCCGCGGATCGAGCTTCGGCTCGGTCAGAGCGGGCCACCCCTTTTTTGTTGTTCGAGGGAGGCTCTGGGTCGGTGCGGAGAGCCCGCCTGCCCGGCAGCGCTTAGCTCTCGACCACGACGTGGGGGCGTTCCTCGGCGAGCCCGCGCACGATCTCCTTGAAACGATCCCACTCCAGCGCCGGCCAGGTCTCCGTGTGGGCGCTCCCGTGGATCCGGACCAGGGTCGCCACCTTGGCCGCGGTCTCGATGTCCGGGGCGTGGAAGATATCCAGATAGTCGTAGGGACCGAACACCGCGCAGTTGTTGACCCACTCGACATCCGGGCACTCAGCGCGGATCCGGCGCACCGTTTCCCGCTCAAGGGTCTCCAGCATCCCCGGAGTGCGGACCGTCTCGGGCGAGAGACGGGTGAGTAGAACGAAGGTCGGCATAAAGCACCTCCCGGCGGCGGCGGCGCTACTTGTGACCCTCGACCAGGAACGACAGCTTGGCGTTCACCCGGTACTCGACGATCCGGTCTCCTTCCACCACGCCGGTGAAGTTGTCGATCCAGATACTCTTGATGCCGCGTATCGTGGCGGCGGCCTCCCGAACCGCCTGCCGCGCCGCGTCATCAAAGCTCTTCTCCGACTGCGCGATGACTTCCACGATTTTCACGACGGAGCTCATGAGATCCTCCAGGACAGGAGTTTGACCAGGCCGGTACCGCGAACGCCGGCATCATGGCGCCGCCGTGCTGAACGGGGGATGAATTCGCGATGAAGCAGACTTCATCCCCGGTTCAAGGCCATCTCACAGCATTGCGGATAGTGTCTCGGAGGATGCAGCCGTACTGCCGGGTGACCGCACCCGGTGATGGCGCATACCCGGAGAAGAGCCCCTGGCGAGGAAAGACGTCATGCAATTGGATCTGCAGATCACCGCCCGTGGCCTGGTGCTGTCAGGCACGGAGAAGCAAGCGATCCGAGAAGCGGCCGCCCACTTGGAGACCTTCTGGAACCGGATCATCAGCTGCCGGGTCCTGGTGGATAAACCCCGCCGCCGCGGACGGACTGGCCAGCTCTACAACGTCCGCATCGAGCTGGGCCTGCCGGGTGGTGAGGTGGTCATCCGGCGACAGCCCCGGGAACAGCTCCTCACGGCCGTGCAGGAGGCGTTCACCGCAGCGGGCCGGCGGGTGCAAGACACGGCGCGCCGGGTGCGCCGCGATGTCAAGCTCAGCCGCTATGCCCCACGCGGCGTGGTGACCCGGATCTTGCCCTGGGAAGGCTACGGATTCATCACCGACGAGGACGGCCGGCAGATCTACTTCGACCGGCGGAGCGTCCGGGGCGGTATGTTCGACCGGCTGGACGAGGGCACCGACGTGCGTTTCGCCGAGGAGCAGGGCGACCAGGGTCCCCAGGCTACCACGGTGGCGATCACCCGGCGCCGCCCGGACGCAGACGGGAGGTGACGCCGTGAGCGCTCGGACCTCGTTCCCGGCGACCGCCCAGATCCGGTATCGGGACCGTGCCGAGGCTGGCGCCCGACTCGCCGACGCCTTGAACCGCTACCGCGGGCAACGCCCGGTGGTGCTGGGAATTCCCCGCGGGGGCGTGCCCGTGGCCGCAGCGGTCGCGCGCGGACTCGACGGTGAGCTCGATGTGGTCGTGGCCCGGAAGCTCGGTGCTCCGAGACACGAGGAGCTGGCGGTCGGCGCCGTGACCGCGGATGGCGGGCGGTACCTCAATCAGGACATCGTCGCCGCCCTGGATGTGAGCGACGAGTACCTGAGGCAGGTGACGGACCAGCAGATGCGGGAGGCGCGGAGTCGGGAACAGCGGTTTCGCGGGGGCCGCGCGGCGCGGCCGCTCGAAGGACGCACCGTGATTCTGGTGGACGACGGTCTCGCCACCGGCGCGACGATGCGGGCCGCGGCCCGCGCTGTGCGCGCCCGACGCCCGGCACGCCTGGTCATCGCGGTGCCGCTCGGGTCGGCGGACACGTGCGAGGCGCTGGCCGCCGAGGCGGACGATCTGATTTGTCCCTTCCGGCCGGAGCCGTTCATCGCCATCGGATTGCACTACGTGGACTTCAGGCAGGTGGACGACGCCGAGGTTGTGGCCATCCTCCAAGGTGAAGGTCGAAAGTGAGTCTCATTCTCCTCGCCGGCACTTCCAATCTCCCGCTCGCGACGGCGATCGCCGAGTGCCTGGGAGCGCCGCTGGCCGAGCGCGAGGTCTCGCGCTTCCCCGACGGCGAGATGCACATCGAGGTCCGTGCCAGTGTGCGTGGCTGCGACGTATATCTGCTCCAGTCCACCGGGCCACCCGCGGAAGAGCACCTCATCCAGCTCCTGCTCTTGGCGGACGCGTGCCGCCGCGCCGGAGCGGCCCGGCTGACCGCGATCGTTCCCTACCTGGGCTACGCTCGCCAGGACCGGCGGGGCACCGGACGCGAGCCGGTCGGAGCACGCGTGGCCGCCGACCTTTTCGCCGCCGGTGGCATCGCACGAGTCGTGGCGGTGGATCTCCATACGCCGGCGCTGGAGGGGGTGTTCGGCCCTCCCCTCGAGCACCTGACGGCCGTCTCCCTGTTGAGCGAGCGACTCCGGCAGGGATCGGCAGACCCCGGCGTCATCATCGCCCCGGACCTCGGGGCCACCAAGCTGGCTGATCGATATGCACGGCTGCTGCGGCTCCCGGTGGCGTTCGTACACAAACAGCGGGTGACCGGGGAACGGGTGACCGTGCGGGGATTGACCGGAGATGTGTGTGACCGGGCGCCGCTGGTGGTGGACGATATGATCACGACCGGCGGCACCGTCGAGGCCGCGATCCACGCGGCCCTGGAAGCAGGATGCCGACCGGCCATTACCGTGGCGGCAACCCACGGACTGTTCGTGGGCCGGGCCGCCGAGCGGCTGGGCGCGCTTCCGGTGACGCGGGTCGTGACCACTGACAGCGTGGCCGCATCCACCAGCGCGATCCCATCGCTGGAGCGGGTGAGTCTCGCTCCCCTCCTGGCGGATGCGATCGCCCGGCTCCACGGCGACCGCTCCCTCAGCGACCTCATCGTCCACGCCTGAGTCCCACGCCGCGCGGCCTACGGCTCACGCCGTTCCCGCCAGCGATGGGCTGGCGGTCAGCGCCCGGCGGTCGGCCCGGACTCGCCAGGCCCGGAGGGCCAGGGCGGCGGCGCCGGCCTGTCCCGCGATCAGCACCAGCACGCCACCGATCGCAGGCACCAGACCGGCCGCTTGGAGGACCAGCAGCCCCGCCGCTACCTCTAAGAGCGGCGTCTCGCCGGCCGAGGAACCGCGAACCATGGCGCGGCCGATCGCCCTTCCAGTCACCACGTAGCCCAGCACCCAGAGCGCTGGAAGCACGAACAGCAGGATGGCGACCGCGATCGGAATCCCGACGATGGTGGCAAAGACCGGCACCGTCGCCAGAGGAACCCCGAGCCAGAGCACGGCCATGGTCAGCAGCACGGCTGCCGGCCGGCTGAACAGGAGCTCCGCACCCTCCACCAACTGGCGGCCGCCGATCACGGTGAACAAGAGCCCCGCCGCGACGACCATCACCGTCATGGCGAGCCAAAACAGCCGCAGCGCCGGCTGACCGAACGAAACGCCGGCGTGCCGGTAGACTGCTCCAGCGATACCGGCTCCGGGCTCCCGCCTCAGCGTGCTCCGATAGAGAGTCAGGTCGCGGCCCACCCGTGCCCGGGGTCCCAGCTGGAGCTCCCCACCGACCACCGCCACGTTGCCCAGCACCGTGCCGTTCACGCGAGCATTTCCGTTTACCACCAGGAGCTGCTCCTTCACCGTACCATCGATGATCGCCTCCTGGCCGATCACTACGACGGTAGCGGCCTCTTCCCCGGGTGGGAGCCGGAACGGCCCGCTGACCCGCCAGACCAGATCGGTGACCTGGTCCGGGCTCGAGGCACGACCGCAGTCCTGCGCCGGCACCGGCGCGGGAAGGAGGAGAGACGTGGCGAGCAGAACTGCGAATCGGGATGACATTGGTCCCCCTTTGAGACGGCCTCAACCCGGCTGCGCCTGGTGAGCTACCGCCGGCGTGCCGCCCACCAGGTGCCGAGGCGAACCGCCTGGGCGGAATCGGCCGGATGGGAGAAGTACAGGCCGTCGAGCGTGTCACCGTAGATCTTTCCCTCGAACCAGGTGTCCATCGAGCAGCCGAGCTCGGGATCGCGGTAGGGCCGCAGCCATCCCCCGACGCTCTGCCCGCCCACGTTGATCCGGGCAAGGGTCAGCACGATCTCACCGGTCACTTGCGACTCGGTCGCCTTGGAGAGCGGATCGGTGCATCCCGGAGGCGGAGTCGGCCCAGTCAGGACCACCCGGCCATGGGCCGTGTCCGCTCCCGCGCGGAGGCTCAGCAGGATGGTGCCGCGGCGCGAGCCACGGGCGCTCACGAATTCGCCCTGCCAGTCGCCCGCCAGCATCCGGAGATCGCGTCGGCTGCCTTCGACGGGCACGGCGGGAAGATGGGCCTGGGGGCGAGCGCCGCCACAGGCCGCGAGCAGGGACATCAGGACCAGGAACCGGGTCGGACGCATAGGGCTCACCTCTCCTCGAGATTGACGATGTGCGGCCGGCTGCCGGCATACGCCAACGCATAGGCCAGCTCGCCCGCGGTCTCGGCGTGAATCGTGAAGACCGGCTCTCCCGCCGGCACCATGTCGCCCACCCGGACGTGCAGCATCAGGCCCGCGGCCCGGTCCCGGGGCGCGCCGGCCAGCCGGGCCACCCGAGCGAGCCGCCGATTATCGATGGCCGTAACTCGCCCCTGCCGTTGGGCGGTAACCGGCTGGGTGTGCGCCGCGGTCGGCGGCGTGCGCAGGCCCCCCTGGGCCTCGCAGATCGCCATGAACTTCCGCCAGGCCCGGCCATCGTCGAGAATGGTGCGAGCGAGCGCCTCGCCGCTGCCGGCCGGGGCCGCTGCGGCGAGCTCCAACAGCTGGCCCGCGAGCAGGAGCGCGCGGGCGCGGAGATCCTGCGGAGCATCGGGATCGTTCTGCAGAACGGCGAGCACGTCCCGGGCCTCGAGCGCCGGGCCGATTCCCCGCCCCACCGGCTGCGTGCCATCGGTGAGTACCGGCCTCACCCGCAGCCCCGCCGCAACGCCGACCTCCCGCAGCTCCAGCTCCAGACGCCGGGCAGCCTCCAGCCCGCGGATCTTGGCTCTCGGTCCGACCGGCACATCGACCAGGACATGGGTCACGCCGGCAGCGGCCTTCTTGGAGAGGACCGAGGCGACCAACTGCCCGGTGGCGTCGAGCTCCAGCGTCCGTTCCACCCGGATGAGCAAGTCGTCCGCGGGGCTGAGCCGTGCTGCGCCTCCCCACACGATGCAAGCGCCTTCCTTGGCCACCACGCGCCGCATCGCAGCGGCATCCAGATCGACCGGCGCGAGGGTTTCCATCGTATCCGCCGTCCCCGCGGGCGAGGTGATCGCGCGCGAGGAGGTCTTGGGCATCAGGAGCCCGGCCGCGGCGACGATGGGCACGATGATCGGAGTCGTCCGGTTACCGGGCAGTCCGCCGACCGAGTGCTTGTCGAGGACCAGATCGCGGGACCAGGTAAGTCGCTCGCCGACGTCCACCATCGTCTGGGTGAGATCGATCGTCTCCTGCCGATCCAGGCGCTCGCCGGCGCAGGCCGTGAGGAACGCCGCGATATGGATGTCGGAGTACTCGCCCTGGGCGATATCCTGGACGATCTCGGCGAGCGCCGAACGCTCGAGCCGCTGGCCGTGGATCTTCGCGCGGACATGTCGCAGCGACGCGAGCGGCCGGGGGTGCCTGAACTGAACCAGCTCGCCTTCCTGGGGCTGGAGCCGAGCCCACGCGGCCTCCGAAAGGCCCGCTTCACCTTCCTCCAGCAACGGGCCGGTGATCACGCCCAGGGTGGCGCGCAGGGATCGCGCGCCGACCCGCACCTCGATCCGGGTCTGGGAATCGAAGCCTTCGGAGCGCACGACGGCCGAATCCCGGCGGAGATACACCACGGCCTCCTGGCCGGTATCGATCCCCAGCCGTCGGACCCGGTGGGTCAGCCCCGCCGGGGCGGTCGGGAGGGTACCCAGCACGCTAGCGACCGTACGCGTGGGCCAGCCGGAGCCGCGTCAGCAGGCGGCGCGCCGCCAGCGGCAACTGGGCCGGGAGCAGACGCTCGCCGGCCTGCTCCAGCTCCACACACCAGCGCGCGACCTCCTCGACGAGCCGGCGTGCGAGGGTCGCGGTGAGCTCGGCGGCATCCCGGTGACGGCCCGCCTCCGCCAGTTCGTCCCGTGTCCGCTCGATATCCTCCCGGGTGGCGGCCAGGCGTGCGGCGGTGTGCGGCGGGATCAGGCTCTCGAGCGCGTCCGCAAAGGCGCACTCGAGCCGGAACCGGTCTCCGAATTGGTCGCCCAGAAATCTGGCGGCGCCCCATCGGCTCCAGAAATCGGACCGTGGATCGGTCGCCGGAGTCAGGAACGAGGTGACCTGCCTGATCCAGCTTTCGTGAACATTCGCGAGCACCGCTCCCACCGAGGAGCCGAGGTGCCTCGCCGTGAGCGTCGTGGTCATACACGACTCCTTCCCGATGACTTCCGTTCCGCCTTCGCCCCGTTCCCGAGCAGTTCCACCAGTTTCGCGCCGATCTGCTCGAGGGGCAGGACGTAATCCACGCTGCCGGTCTCGAGAGCGGATCGGGGCATGCCGAACCACTCCGACAGCGCCGTGATCCCGCCTGCGGAGCTGGCGATGGCGACCAGGCCGAAGGGTTTGACACTGTCCATGACCTAATCTGCCGGCCGGGTCCCCAAACGGGCGTGAAGCAACCGTGAAGTTGTCCTCATGAGTGGGAGGATCTTCCTCCCGGCTTCATCCCGGCTTCATGGCCGGGCAGGTACCCTGGAGCCATGTTCCCGCGAGACCCACGCATCGCCGCGAGGAAGTGCGGAGGAGTCCCATCGTGACACCACAGACCCTTCAGCGCCCGGTGGAACCTCGCCTGACGGCGAGCGTCGGCCCACTGATCGACCGTCTGACGCGACTGCCGCCGGGTCGGCACTCGATCCTGTCCTGCTACGTGCGCCTGGAACCCGAGGACCGCGCCCGCAACCGCTATCTCACCACCTGGACCACGCGGGCGAAGGAACTGGAGGAGGCTCCCGCCCAGACCCTGAGCCGGGACGAGCGACTCTCCGTCCAGCGTGACCTCGCCCGCATTCGCGGCTACCTCGAGCGCGTCAGGAACCTCCCCCATGCGCGCGGACTGGCGATCTTCGCCTGCGAGGCGCTCGATCTCCTGGAAGCCGTGCCGCTCCCGAGAGTGCATCGGACCCGAGTGATCCTGGACGAGACCGCCTGGATCGCCGAGCTGGTCGCGGCCGGTCGGGAGGCCAAACCCGTCATCGTTGTCGTCCTGGACCGGGCCCTCGCGCGGTTCTTCACGGTGAGCCCGTCGGGCGCGCTCGAGTGGCCCTGCGGGTTCAGCGCGAGCGCGCGAGGAGGGAAGTACTATGCCGATCGCAAGGATGCCCCGGGAACGGGAGAGCGGGACTATCAGAGGCGCCGGGCCGAGGAGCTGCACCGGCACTACGCCCTGATCGCCGACCGCCTTGAAGGGCTGGCCCGAACTCAACCGATAGGCGGGATGATCTTGAGTGGACCCGCCGATCACACCGCGGCGCTGCTGCGATTTCTACCCGAGGGGATGGCCGGTCAGGTACTGGGTACGACCCGGCTCAATCCCACCTCGGTCACCCCGGCCCTCGTCCAGACCGCGGCTCTGCGAGTGGCCGCGGCACAGGGACGCAGAGCGGTCGCAGCCGAGTTGCGGGCCCTGGAGGAATCCATCGGCACCGGATGGGCGGTGGAAGGAGCGCGGGAAACGCTCCGGGCGCTCGCTCGCCGCCAGGTGCGCGCCTTGTTCGTGCGCGAGGACCTGGCCGGTGGCGGCTTCCGCTGCTCGGCGACCGGCAGGCTGGTTCTGGCCACGGGCGACTGCGCGGGTGAAGGCGACCCGCGGCCGATTCGTGATCTGGTGGATGAGGCGATCGAGGACACGCTGCGCCAGCGCGCCCGAGTGGTCGTCTTTCCCCGGAATACCGCCGCCGAGCCGATGGATGGCCTCGCGGCCACGCTACGGTTCCGATGAGTGCCACGGCGACCGGCGGCGTTCTGGTGCCGCTGGATGGCTCCGACGTCGCGGAGCAGGCCCTGGCGCTCGGCGCCGCCTGTGCCCGGAAGGTCGGGGCAGCCTTGCATCTCGTGAGCGTGCACGAGCCGATGCCGCCCCTGGGGGTACCGCCTGACTTCCCCGTCGAGATGGCGAATCTGGAACAGGAATGGCGCCTGGCGCTGGAGCAACATCTGGAGACGGCGGCCCGAAGCGTGGAGCCAGGCTTGCCCACCCCGGTGGTCCGGTCGGTGATCCCCGGCGAGCCGGCGGCGGCCCTCTGTGGGTACGTCGAGTCCCACGCGGTGGGTCTGGTCGTGATGACCACCCACGGACGGGGCGGGCTCAGCCGGATGTGGCTCGGCAGCGTCGCGGATCGAATGCTGCGGCGACTCCAGGTTCCCCTGCTGCTCCTCCATCCTCGGGAGCTCCCCCAACCGACGGCCTTCCACCGGATCCTGCTGGCGCTCGATGGCGAGATCGAGGAGCCGGTGGTCGAGGCGGCGATGGCCTTGGGCCGCATGGAGCCGGATGTCCGCTACGTGGTCACGCGGGTAGTCGAGCCGCTCATCCCGGTCTTGAGCGGCCTCGCCGCCCGGCCCGCCCACCTGCCGCGCGATTGGAACGAGCTCCGTGAAACCGAGGCGCGGAATTACCTCGCGCGACTCACCGATCGGCTGCGTGCCCGCGGAGTGGACGCGACTTCCCAGGTGCTCGTGGGCCGGGATGTCGCGCAGCAGGTGCTCCGGCTGGCCGATGCCGTCGCCGCGGACTGCGTCGTAACCGGGACCCACGGTGGCCGCGGCATGGAGCGGCTGCTGCTGGGCAGCGTGGCCGACAAGATCGTCCGGGGGGCCAAGGTGCCGGTGCTGGTGGCGCCGGTCCGGCGCCGGTGACACCGCCTCCACGACTCCCCGCATCGCATGACATTGCCGATCATACCTCGGAGCTGCGGGTGCGGCTGTCGGCCGGCTCGCTCGCGGAGCTGCTGGCGGAGGCGGGGCGCGCCCTGGCGGAAATCCAGCTCCGGGGAGCACGGGCCGACGCCGGGGGCGACTGGCGCCCGGTCGAAGTCACGGCGCCCGACCCCGTCAGCCTGATGGCCGATTGGCTCAACGAGCTGATATTCCTGGCCGAAACCGAGCGATGGGTCGCTACCGAGTTCGCGGTGGATATCGGGGCCGAGTGCACCCTGCGCGGCCGGGCCCGAGGCATCACGCTTCCTCAGGTACCGGGCCTGGTCAAGGCGGCGACGCTGCACCGGCTCCGGGTGGAACCGGCGGCCGGTGGCTGGACCAGCGAGGTAATTCTGGACGTATGACGCATCCGAGCCCGAGCTACCCTACCATCGCCGTGACTCCGCTGCTGCGGGAGATCCCGGTTTCGGCCCGAAGCGATATGCGGGTGCCGGTTCGGATCTACGCCGACGACGAGCTGTGGACCCAGATCGCATCAGACCGGTCGTTGGAGCAGGCGGTCAACGTCGCCACCCTGCCGGGCGTGACCGGCTGCGTCTATGCCATGCCCGACGTGCACGAGGGCTACGGTTTTCCTGTCGGGGGCGTTGCGGCGACGCGAGCCGCCGAGGGGGTCATCTCGCCCGGGGGAGTGGGATACGACATCAACTGTGGCGTCCGTCTGCTCGCCGGCGACCTCGATCAGGAGACCGCCCGGAGCCGGATCGAAGCGGTGGTCCACGAGCTGAGCCGCAGCATTGCCTCCGGTCCGGGCCGCCGACCCTGGCTGGACCTGAGCGGACCCGAGCTCGACCGCGTGCTTCAGGAGGGCTGCTCCTATCTGGTGGAGCGGGAGCTTGCGCTTCCCGAGGATGTCCTGGTCACCGAGGCCTTCGGTGCCCTGCCCGGCGCCGATCCGGCGCAGGTTTCCGAACAGGCCAAACGGCGCGGCCACGACCAGCTGGGCACGATTGGATCGGGCAACCATTTCGTCGAGGTCCAGGTTGTGGATGAGGTGTTCGCCCCGGATGCCGCCGCCGCCTACGGGCTCTCCAAGGGGCAACTCACGGTCCTGATCCACACCGGCTCCCGAGGCCTGGGGCACCAGGTGTGCACCGACTACGTGCGGCGCATGGATCGGGTGATGGGCGAGCATCGGATCCGGCTGCCGGACCGTCAGCTCGCCTGCGCGCCGCTCGAGTCGCCGGACGGCGAGGCATACTTCGCCGGGATGTGCGCGGCAGCCAACTTCGCATGGTCCAACCGCCAGGCGATCACCTTCAATGTCCGTCGGGCATTCACCGGCGTGTTCGGTGCCGCCGGCCGGCTGCGCCTGATCTACGATGTGGCCCACAACATCGCCAAGCTGGAGGAGCACCATGGCGAGCGCCTTTGCGTCCACCGCAAGGGTGCCACCCGGGCGTTCGGTCCGGCCCACCCGGAAACTCCCCAGCGCTACCGCGCGGTGGGCCAGCCGGTGTTCATCCCGGGCAGCATGGGCACCGCTTCCTACGTGCTGGCGGGCACCGACGCCGGCCTCACGCTCAGCTTCGGCAGCACCTGCCACGGGGCCGGCCGCGCGATGAGCCGCGGCGCGGCCAAGCGCGCCAGGTCGGGTGCGGAGGTGCGCCGTGAGCTGGAGGCCCGAGGCATCGTGGTGCGCTGTCCCTCGAGCGGTGAACTCGCGGAAGAGGCGCCCACCGCGTACAAGGACGTCGAGCGGGTGGTGGAGGTGGTGCACCGCGCCGGGCTGGCCCGCAAGGTGGCCCGCCTTCGGCCGCTGGGAGTGGTGAAAGGATGAGAAGCGAGCGTAGGACGGTCTGGTGAGAGTGCCGGCTCCAGTCTACGTCATTCCGTTTCGGGAGCTCACGCTTGGTTCCCTGGCGCAGGTCGGCGGCAAGAACGCCTCCCTGGGCGAGCTGCTGGTTTCCCTCGGCCCCCGAGGTGTCGCGATCCCTGACGGCTTCGCCGTCACCGCCGCGGCATTCCACCGCCATCTGGCGGACGCCGGGCTCGATCGCACGATCTACTCCGAGCTCGAGCGGCTCGACCTCTCCAACCTCGAGGCCCTGTCCGCTGCCGCGCGATCGATCCGCGAGCGGATCGCCTCCGCGCCGCTGCCCGCGGCCGTACAGGAGGCACTGACCGCGGGGTATCGAGCCCTGTCCACGGCCTACGGCGAGGAGGCGACCGACGTCGCGGTGCGGTCCAGCGCAACGGCCGAAGACCTGCCGGAGGCCTCCTTCGCCGGTCAGCAGGAGACCTTCCTGAACGTCGTGGGCCTGCCGGCTCTCGATGCCGCGGTTCGAGCCTGTATGGCGTCGCTGTTCACCGATCGCGCGATCACCTATCGGGCTCACCATCGCATTCCCCACCGGGGGGTCGGCCTCTCGGTCGGCATCCAGAAGATGGTCCGCAGCGATCTGGGCTCCGCGGGTGTGATCTTCACCCTCGATACCGAAAGTGGTTTCCGGAACGTGGTGTTGCTGACCGGCGCCTGGGGGCTGGGGGAGACCGTGGTGCAGGGACGGGTGCGACCGGACGAGTTCTGGGTCCACAAGCCGACCCTCCGGGAGGGCTTCCGATCGATTGTGCGCCGGGAAATCGCCGACAAGTCGGTGAAGCTCGTCTATGGCGCCGGGCCCGCCGCTCCGGTCCGCGAGATGCGGGTTCCGGGAGCCGACCGGCGGCGCCCGGTGCTGAGCGACGACGAGGTGCTCACCCTCGCGCGCTGGGCCGTTGAGGTCGAGGCGCATTACTCGGAGCGGGCTGGTCGCCCGATGCCGATGGACCTCGAATGGGCCCGGGACGGGCGCAGCGGCCGGTTGTTCATCCTGCAGGCCCGCCCCGAGACGGTGCATTCCCGCGCCAGTCAGCCGACGCTGGAAGTCTACCGCCGCAGGGGGAGCGCGCCGGTGCTGCTCACCGGCCGCAGCGTCGGTAACCGGGTGGGCGTGGGAAAGGCGCGCCTGGTGATGTCCGCCCGCGATCTGACGGACGTGCAACCGGGCGAGGTCCTGGTCAGCCCCATGACGGATCCGGACTGGGAGCCGGTGCTCGCCCGGGTGGCTGCTGTCGTGACCGACGAAGGCGGGCGCACCTGCCACGCGGCGATCGTCTCCCGGGAGCTCGGGCTGCCCTGCGTCGTGGGGACCGAGCGGGCGACCCGCACGCTGGTGGACGGTCAGGAGATCACGGTGTCGTGCGCCGAGGGCGACGATGGCAAGATCTACCAGGGACGCGTGGAGTTCGACCGGACCGAGATCGACCTCGCGACATTGCCGGTCCCGACGGTGCCGCTGATGCTCAACCTGGCGAACCCGGAGCGAGCCTATCATCTCGCGGCCCTGCCGAGCGCCGGCGTGGGCCTGGTTCGCATCGAGTTCGTGGTGAGCAACTGGATCGGGGTGCATCCGATGGCCCTGCTCCACCCGGAGCGCGTCACCGATCCGGCTCACCGCACCGCGATCCGCACCCGCATAGGAGAGCTGGTGTCCCCGGCGGAGTTCTTCGTGGAGCGGCTGGCCTCGGGCGTGGGTCAGATCGCCGCCGCCTTCCATCCCCGGCCTGTGATCGTGCGGTTTTCGGATTTCAAGACCAATGAGTACGCTGGACTGCTGGGTGGCGCGGCGTTCGAGCCGACGGAGTCCAACCCGATGATCGGCTTCCGCGGCGCGTCCCGCTACTACGACGACCGCTACCGCGAAGGCTTTGCCCTCGAATGCGCGGCAATGCGCCGGGTGCGGGAGGAAATCGGCCTGACGAACGTCAAGCTCATGATCCCCTTCTGCCGCACGCTGGAGGAAGGACGGCGCGTGCTGGCGGAGCTCGAGCGGAACGGGCTGGAGCGAGGCCGCGAGGGACTCGAGGTGTACGTGATGTGCGAGATTCCCAACAACGTGATTCTGGGTGAGGAATTCGCGGAGCTGTTCGACGGCTTTTCGATCGGCTCCAACGACCTCACCCAGCTGGCGCTGGGCGTGGACCGCGACTCCGAGCTGCTGGCCCACATCTTCGATGAGCGCGACCCGGGAGTGAAGCGACTGATTCGGATGATCGTCGAGGCGGCGCACCGCAAGGGGCGCAAGGTGGGAATTTGCGGGCAGGCTCCGAGCGACTATCCGGAGTTCGCCGAGTTTCTCGCTGGCATCGGTATCGATTCCATCTCGCTCAATCCGGATTCTCTCGCCGGGGTCACCCAACGACTGGCTGCTCCGGCGGTGGAGCCGCTGCCATCGGAGGTCGGCGCCGGCTCGCGCCAAGCGACCGGGGCGTCTCCATGACCTTGGATGACGGGCACACAGCGGGCCGGGCTACCTTGCGGGCGGACGCCGTCGGGGGGGCGGTGGAGGCTGCGGGGGATGGCTGATGGACCACACGTAGGCGGCCACGGCGTTCACGGCGTCGTCCGGCATCGGTACCATGCCCCGCATCGGCATCGGCTCCCCGGTATAGGAGCGCGAGGCCGGCACGCCGTGCTTCACCTGCTCGATGAGGGACGCGTACGTCCCCGGCCCGTGCAGCCAGAGAGCGCCGGTCAGATTGGGACCCTGATCGGTGCCCCGTCCACCCTCGCCATGGCACCCCGCGCAGTTGGCGGATCCATGGAACAGCGCCCGGCCCCATGCGATGGCCGAGTCGGTCACTCCGGCGGGCCGCTGCTCCGGCCGAGTGCCCTGGGCGCCGGCGTTGGCGGCCAACGCGACCAGGAGCAGCCCCGCGGCGCGGACCGCTCTCATGACTCCGCTCCCGGTCGGACCACCACCGAGTCCAGCGGCAGGCGCGGAGTCCGGTGCACGCTCTCACCGCGGGGATGGCCGATCCGCACCAGCTGCTGGGCCCAGGGCAATCTGGCATCCATGAGCCGCGAGAGATCCCAGCGCGACATCGGCACCTCCAGCGCCGCGCTCAGTGGCTGCAGCCCCAGCCCGCGGCTGGTGGCAGTGAGCCAGATCCGCTCCAGCGCCTGACCACTTCTGACCTGCGAGGGCCGGTCGTCCTCCCGTGAGCTGATCAACGCCAGCAGCGGGGCGCTCCTGACGGCGATCCGATCGAGCTTCGCGAGGTGATGCGCCAGCAGCTCGCTCTCGATGGCCAGCCTGCCGATTCGGGACAGCGGCCACGGGGTGCCGAAGGCACCCGCACCCACCCACTCCGCAAGTTCCCCGCGGAACGCGGGATCGGCCAGCGCAGTTTCTATGGCGCTCTGGTGGAGAGCTTCGATTTCGCGGCGGCGCTCCTGGTCGACCAGGATGGAAAGCTCGAGTTCCGGCTCGGTGACACAGCGCTGGAGGGCGAGCGTGTCATCCTGGGAGACCGCCTGATCGGAGAACCGGCCACGGGCGGTCCGCCTGGCCAGAATCGCCTGGAGGCTCAGGCCGCGACGCTCAGCGGAGCGACTTCCTCCCGGCTGAAAGGCGATCGTGGCCGCCACCAGCTCATCCGGATGATGGGGCAGGTAGACGGTCGAGTGCCGGAACCCGAACTGCTCGGCGGCCACCAGCAGATTCTCGATCGCGCACCCCAGGCTGAGGTAGAGCTCGCGCCGGTCGTCGTCGGCAACTGGTTGTGTTCGCGACAGATCGGCCCGAACCGTGACCTGGTTCTCCCGGACCTCGAACCGCCAGGGTTGGGTGTTCCGGGTGGAGGGGGCCAGGACGGCATAGCGCAACAGGAAGCGCAGCTGTTCCTGGACCGGATAGATGTGCGGGAAGTCCTGCACGGACGGCGTGGCGACGCGGCTCGACATGGTGCCTCCCAGGGATCTCCCCAATCATGCCGCTTCCACTCCGAACTAGGCTTGAAAGGATCATGAATGTCTCTTCATGGACTGAGGCTGGCAGGCCGTCAACGGCATCGGTATCTTGCAGTGCTCCGAGTTACTTAAGGACCATGAGTACACGGTACTTCGGTCTGCGCCCCGGCGTTCGGCACAGGCACGCCGCGGGCCGCCCTTGATCGAGGCAAGTGTGGAGTTCCAGTCCACCTCGACGCGGTCGGCGTGTCCGGTGTGTGGTTCCAGTCAAGTGTTGCCCGTTGTCTATGGGTCGGCCACGGCCGAGCTTCTGGAAGCCTACGCGGCCGGCCGGGTGTCATTGGGTGGAGTCCGTTGGAGCTCCGGCTCCCCGCGGTGGCGCTGCCGCGACTGCGATCGAGCCTGGGACGACGGCTCCCCGGATCCGACCTCCTGATTAGTGTTCCGCCCGTCGGGGTATTCCTCGCCCTCCTGATCCCTCCTGCGGGAGCGGTAGCCTGGGCACAGCACCCGGATACGTCGGAGATCGGTGCCCTGATCGCGACGGCCCGGCTCCCCTGGTCGCGCTGGCCGGACTTCTCCCGCTATGTGGATGACATCGGGCGGCTCTACGGGGGGCGGGCGGACGAACCAGTCTGGCTGAAGGATGCAGGGGTAACGCACCAGGGCCGGGAGGCGCTGGTGCAGCTTGCCGCGGCGGCGGAGCACGGCCTCGACCCGGCGGACTACGACGTCCCCACGCTCGACAGTCTGACGCGGGACCTCGATCGTGGCCTCACGACCGAAGGCGAGCGGTTGCGCACCGATCTCCTGTTGAGCGTCGCATTCCTCCGCTTCGTCGACGACCTGCACGGCGGCCGAACCCACCCCGCACCATTGAGCCGAAGCCTTCCGCCGCCCACGCTGGATCTGGCTGGGGTGGTCTCCGCCGCGGTGGCCGGCGATTCCGTCGCCCGGCTCGGTCCGGCCGTCGCTCCACCATATGCCCAATACCGGAATCTCCGGTTCGAGCTGGGCCGCTACCGTGCGCTCGCGAAGGACTCCACCCTCCCGATCGTGCCATCTGCCACGCGGGTCCGCCCGGGAGATGCCTACGCCGGCGCCACGGCGCTGGCTCGCCGCCTTGCAGCCTTGGGGGACTTGCCGCGAGAGGCTTCCTGGCCTCATGGAGAGAGCCGCTATGCGGTAGACCTGGTGGAGGCGGTGCGGCGATTTCAGGAACGCCACGGCCTCGATGCCGACGGGGTGATCGGCCCGCGCACCTTTGCTGCGCTCAACACGCCTCTTCCGCGCCGCATCCGGCAACTCGAGCTCGCGCTGGAGCGGCTCCGCTGGCTCCCACCCATCCGGGGGCAGCGGTTCCTGGTGGTGAATATCCCGGCGTTCCGCCTCTTCGCGTTCGATTCGGCGGGCGGTGCCGGAGTCCCATCGCTCCACATGCGCGTCATCGTGGGGAAGGCGCTGGACACCCGCACGCCGGTGCTGGTGGAACAGCTCAGATACCTGGCGTTCCAACCGTATTGGAACGTCCCTCGGAGCATCCTGGTCGGAGAGATTCTCTCTCAGCTCCGGCGGCGCCCGGAGTACCTGCGCGACCATGGCATGGAGGTGATCGGCCCCCGGGATCGCTCACTGGGTGACGTGGTGACCCCTGCGGTGTTGAGCCAGCTGACCAGCGGCGCCGTGCGCGTGCGGCAGCGTCCGTCGCCCCGGAATCCGCTCGGCCGGGTGAAGTTCGTGTTCCCCAACGCCGCGGATGTGTATCTGCATGGCACCCCGGACACGGCGTTGTTCGCCCGGCAGCGCCGGGACTTCAGTCACGGGTGCATTCGGGTGGAAGACCCTGCGGCGCTGGCCTGGTGGGTGCTGCGCGACCAACCGGCGTGGACCCGCGACAGCGTGGACGCCGCCATCGCGGCGAAGCCCACCCGGCGTGTGCTGCTGAGCCGGCCCATGCCCGTCATCCTCTTCTACACCACGGCCGTCGCCGTGCCCGGCCGGGGCATCGCGTTCTACGACGACATCTACGGTCACGACCGCAGGCTGGACGAGGCCTTGCGGGCGGGGCCGACTCCACCGTAGCCTGGGGATCATGCCTCCACGTCGCTCCTGGGTTCTGCTAGCCGCGCTGTCCGCACCGCCGACT
>DATBJH010000014.1:0-19673 GCA_036556505.1 Gemmatimonadales bacterium | reverse complement strand
GCTGAACGACATGCCCCAGGTGGCCTCCATCAGCGACCGTCCCACGGCGATCCGGCATTTCCGGGAGGAGAGCGGCGCGTCCATGCTCATCGTGGCCGCAGTGCTCACGGCCTTCGCCGCGACTATCGCCGTCGGCGTGGTCTACAATAACGCCCGGGTGGCGCTGTCGCTCCGCGGCCGCGACCTCGCGAGCCTTCGGGTCCTCGGCTTCACCCGGGGAGAGATCTCCGGCATCCTCCTCTCCGAGCTCGCGGCCCAGGTGCTGATCGCGCTGCCCCTCGGCGTGCTGCTCAGCCACTGGTTCACCGATTGGGTAGTCTCGCTGAGCCATCCCGAGCGGTTTCGTCTCTCACCGGACGTGTCGGCCCACCGCCTCGCGTTTTCCGCGCTCGCCACCGTGCTCGCCGCGCTCGCCAGCGGCCTGCTGGTGCGGCGGAAGCTCGATCGGCTGGACCTCATTGCCGTCCTCAAGACCAGAGAGTAAGCCATGCTGGACCAACGCACCCCCGCTCCCGTCACTCGTCCTCCGGTGAACGACGCCACCGGCCTCCCGGCCCGAGCCGAGGAGGCACGGGTGCAGATCCTCCCGCGCCACCTCCCGGCAACCCGACCAAACGCGGCCCGGCTGGTGAAGCGGGGCCTCTGGATCCTCCTCGCCCTGGCGCTCGCGGGCGCCATCGCGTACGGCCTCCGGCCCAGCCCGATCACGGTTGAGACCGCGCCAGTGGCGCGGGGGACCTTCCTCGTGACGGTGGATGAGGACGGCCGCACCAGGGTCAAGGACCGCTACCTGATCTCCGCGCCACTGGCGGGCACCGTCGGACGGCTGCCGCTCCGGGTGGGTGACACGGTGGAGCAGGGCGAGGTCCTGGTGCGCATGGTGCCCATCGCGTCGCCGCTGCTCGATCCGCGGGCCAGGGCGGAGGCCGTGGCGAAGGTCGAGGCGGCGCGTGCGGCGGTCAGCCAGGCCACCACGATGATCGAGCGGGCCAGGGCGGCTCACACCTATGCCCGGCGCGATGCCGAGCGCCAGCGGAGCCTGCTCGCGGCCGGCGCCACCGCACCCCAGAGCGCGGAACAGGCGGAGCTGGCCGAGCGCATGCGGGCGGAGGAACTCGCCAGCGCGGAGTTCGGCCGCCGGGTGGCGGAGTCCGAGCTCCGTCTGGCGCGCGCGGCGCTGGGGCGGCTGGGGAGCGGCTCACTGGAGGTGCTCCCGGTGCGCGCGCCGACGCGGGGACGGGTCCTGCGGGTGCTGCAGGAGAGCGAAGGCGTGGTACAGCCCGGGACCCCGCTGCTGGAGGTCGGCGACCCCTCGGCGCTGGAGATCGTGGTGGACGTGCTCACCACCGACGCGGTGGGGATTCGCGAGGGCGCCCCGGCGCGGATCGAGCGCTGGGGCGGCGGTCGCGTCCTCCGCGGCCACGTCCACCGGGTCGAGCCCTCGGCATTCACCCGCCTTTCGGCGCTCGGAGTCGAGGAGCAGCGGGTCAACGTGGTGATCGACCTGGACGCGACGCCGGCGACTGGCGAGGTGCTGGGCGACGGCTACCGGGTGGAGGCGGCCATCACCGTCCTGCAGCGACCGGACCGGCTGCTCGTGCCGCTCGGCGGGGTCCATCGGCTGGACGAGGGATGGGCCGCGTTCGTAGTGGACCAGGGCAGGGCCCGACTGCGAAAGGTCACCATCGGGGATCGCAACGGGAGCGAGGCCGAGGTGCTGGACGGGCTGCGGGAGGGAGAGCACGTCGTGCTCTACCCGACGGACAAGGTGGAGGATGGGGTGCGGGTGAGGGAGCGCTGAACCGTGCCAGCTGGCTCACCGTTGCTGCCCGAGTGCCGGCTGACGACGCTCGGCCAAGTCCATTTCTCCACCTCGGGCCCGCTGGTCTACTCCTGGGACGGCCGCCGGTGGCGGCTGGACTCCGGTACCTTCGGAGGGGCCATCATGTCGGCCTCGACCAGGACCGACGTGGACAACCTGCTGTACGCCACCGCGGTGAACGACACGCTGCCACTCCGGGCGTCCTGGAGGAGCCGATGGCCGCTTCCCGTCTGATCTCGGGTGAGCTGAGGCGGGCGGTCGCCGTGTTGAACCGCGACTTCCCGCACACGGAAGCGCGACCATGACGATCGCACCCACGACTGATCGGGGCAGCCTTCCCGCCTGGTGCCGCTACTACGGCGACGTGCCGGCGAGTCTCGTTTATCCCGACCGCTCGCTGTACCAAACCGTGCGGCTCACGGTCGAGCGGATTCCCGACGCGGTCGCCTGCGAGTTCCTCGGCGGGACCGTGTCGTATCGCGAGCTGGGTCGCCGGATCGAGCGTATCGCGGACGCGCTGGCGGCGCTTGGGCTCCGCGCCGGCGACCGGCTGCTGATCGTGATGCCCACCTCGCCACAGGCCGTCGTCGCGTACTATGCCGCTAACGCCCTCGGCGCGGTGGCCGCGCTGGTCCACCCGCTCTCGGCCGCGGCGGAGATCGAGGGGTACGCACGCGCCAGCGGCTCCCGGATCGCGCTCACGCTGGATGCCCTCTACCCCCGGCTGGCGCCGGCGCTCGACACCGGCGCGATCGCGACGCTCGTGCTCACGCGTCTGGCCGACGGGCTTCCCCTCCTCACCCGGGCCGGCTTCTGGCTCGCGCGCGGCCGCCGGATCCCTCGCGTGCCGCCCGATGGGCGGGTGCGCTGGTGGGCTGAGCTCATGGACGAACCTCATGCGAAGGCGCCGCGGCCGATCCGCGATCCGTCGACGCTGGGCACGATCCTCTTCTCCGGCGGGACCACCGGAATGCCCAAGGGGATCATGCTCTCGGACCGCAACATCATCAGCAACGGCATCCAGGTGGCGCGGTGGGTGAACATGCGGGAGGGCGACCGAACCCTCGCCGTGCTCCCGCTGTTCCACGGCTTCGGGCTGAGCACGCTGGTGAATGCCCCGCTGATGACCGGATGCCGGGTAATCTTGGTTCCGGAGTTCTCGGCGAGGGTCGTCGCGCAGCTCATCCAGGGGTCGCGGCCTAACTTCATCGCGGGCGTTCCGTCGTTGTACGACGCGCTGAGCCGGCGCGGCGCGCTCGAGGGAGTGGATCTCTCCTGCATCAAGGCGGCCTTCTCCGGTGGCGACACGCTGCCGCTGCGGGTGAAGGAGGGGTTCGATCGCCTGCTGGCCGAGGGGGGAAGCAGGGCGCGGCTGCTGGAGGGCTACGGGCTCACCGAGAACGTCACCGCGGCGGTCGTGATGCCGCTGCACCACGAGCGTCCGGGAAGCACCGGCGTCCCCCTCCCGGACGTGCTCGTCAGCATCCGCGAGCCGGAGTCGGGGTCGGAGATGCCGATCGGCGAGCCGGGAGAGATCTGCATCTCGGGTCCGGCCGTGATGCTGGGCTACCTGAACGATCCCGCCGCGACGGCCGTGGCGCTGCGCCGGCACGAGGACGGCCGGACCTGGCTCCACACCGGCGACATCGGTCGGCGGGACGCGGACGGCTGGTTCTGCTTCCTCGGCCGCCGCAAGCGGATGATCAAGTCTTCGGGGTACAACGTGTTCCCCGGCGAGGTGGAGCAGGTCCTCTGCGCCCATCCCGACGTCGCGGAGACGTACGTGATGGGGGTGCCCGACGACTCGCGGGGCGAGCGGGTCAGGGCCTACGTGGTCCCGCAGCCCGACGCGGCAACGGGTGACCTGGTGGCGCGGCTCACGGTACACTGCGCCGAGCGGCTCGCCCGGTGGTCCTGTCCCCGGGAGATCGTGCTTCGCAGCCGGCTGCCGAGAAACCGGGTAGGCAAGGTGGACCAGCGGGCGCTCTTGGAGGGTCCGGCCGAGTGAGCGAGCAGCCGTTCCGGGGCAAGGTCGTCTGGATCACCGGCGCCTCGTCGGGAATCGGCCGGGCGCTCGCGCTCGCGTTCGGCCATGCCGGCGCTCGGCTCATCCTCTCTGCCCGTACCGCCGGGGCCCTGGAGGAGGTGGCGAAGGCGAGCGGCGCCGAGACAACGGTGCTCCCGCTCGACCTGACCGATTTGAGCGCGCTTCCGGCGGTGGCCGCGCGGGCGGAGGCGGCCTTCGGCCGGGTTGACATCATGGTCCACAATGCAGGGGTGGCCGTGCGAGCGCGCGCGGCGGACGTCGGACTCGAGGTCCACGAGCGGGTGCTGCGGACCAACTATCTTGGCCCCGTGCTGCTGACCCAGGCGCTTCTCCCCGGCATGGTCGCACGAGGGGGTGGGCGGTTCGTCGTGATCAGCGGCCTGTCGGGCAAGTACGCCAGTCCCCTGCTCGGCGCCTATGCCGCCTCGAAGCATGCGCTGCACGGCTTCTTCGACACCCTGCGAGGCGAGGAGCTGGAGCACGGTATCACCGTCACCATCGTGATCCCGGGGTTCATCCGGACCGAGATCACGGCACACGCGCTGACCGGATCCGGCGAGCGGTTCGGGCGGGTGCTTCCAATCTATCGGGAGGCAATGGCTCCGGAGGAGTGCGCCGCGCGCATCCTCGCCGCGGTGGCGCGGGGGCGCAGGGAGGTGCTGGTCGGGGGGCCGGAGGTGTGGACCGCCTGGCTCCACCGCCTGAGTCCGGCCCTGGCGGAGCGGGTGGTCTGGGGCCATCCCGTGAAGCTCCGCAACCGTCTGCGCGCTGCACTCCGGATGTCGCGGCGGCGCCAGAGGGCCGAGGCCGCCGTGGTGCGGGAGCGAGGCCGAGGTCCTGGAGGGCCTGCGGGAGAATGAGCGAGTCCTACCCGGCGGACAAGGTGAAGGACGGGGTGCGGGTGAGGGAGCGCTGAACCGGAAACACCGGCGTTGCGGAGGATCGACATGCGAAAGCGATACGCACTGGCGGGTGGCACAGCCGCGGTGCTCCTGGCGGCGACGGGATACGGCGCGGCGACCTGGTACCGGTACGGCCGGGCGTCGCGCCGCGGAGGCGGTGACGAGCTGCTCGACCGGTTCATGCCGAGGTTCGACGTGCGGGAGCACCACCAGGCGACGGTGCGGGCCCCGGCGGCGGCGACCTATACCGCGGCCCGGGAGCTCGACCTGCGCCGGTCTCCGCTGATCGGCGGCATCTTCCGGGCCCGCCAGCTCCTCATGCGCGGCAGGGCCGCGCCGGCGAGCACGGCGGGGTCGTTCCTGGACGAGGTGCAGGCGCTGGGATGGCGCGTGCTGGTCGAGGAACCCGGTCGCGAGCTGGTGATGGGAGCGGTCACGCAGCCGTGGCTGGCGGATGTCGTCTTCCGCGGCGTGCCTCCCGAGGACTTCGCGGCGTTCGAGGAGCCGGACTACGTCAAGATCGCCTGGACCGTCGGCGTGACGCCGCGGGACGACGGAAGCTCGGTGTTCCGCACCGAGACCCGCGCCGTGGCGACCGACCGGGCCGCCCGCGCCCGCTTCAGGCGCTACTGGACCCTGGTGTCGTCCGGCATCGTGCTGATTCGGTGGGAGATGCTGCGGCTGGTGAAGCGAGAGGCCGAGCGCCGGGTCCTGGCGCGGTGAGCCGGCACCCCGCCGGTACGGCCGTGGCGTGGGTCGCGGTGGCCGGCGGCGTCGGCTTCGCGGTTTCCGCGGTGTGCTCGTCCGTGCTGCGACTTCCGCGCGGGGGCTTCATTCTGGTGTATGCGGTCGCGGTCGGCGCGCTCGCCGCCCTGTTCTTCCGCCGACCCGGGGCGCTGGTGGACCGCGCGGCCCGGCTGCGCTTTCCGGTTGCTGCGGCGACCGGCCTTCTGGCCGGTGCGGTGCTGGCCGGGGGCGTGATTAGCGGCCCCGGAGGGCCGGCCCCTGCCGGCATCCGCCTGGCCGCCGCGCTGGGCTGGTACGGCATCGTCTACGGCGTCGCCGACGCGGTCCTCCTCACCGTCATTCCCGTCCTCGCGGTCGGGGCCTGGTGCGCTCCCAAGAGCACAGCCGGCGGAAGGCGGTGGTGGAGAGCGGCGGCGCTCGGGACCAGCCTGCTGGTGACTGCGCTCTACCATGCCGGGTTCGCCGAATTCCGGAGCGGGGCCCTGGTGCAGCCACTGATCGGCAACGCCGTGGTCACCGCGGGCTATCTGGTGACCGGTCATCCCGCCACGCCCCTGCTCGCTCACGTGCTCATGCACGGCGCTGCCGTGTTCCATGGGATGGAGGCCACCCCTCAGCTCCCACCGCACTACTAGCGAGCGGCGCTCCGCCACGGGTTTCAGTCACCCTCTCGCAACGCGGCGGACGAGCAAGGAGATCGCCGCGGGCTCGGACCCGCGGCGATGGAGGGCGCCGGACCAGTGGTCTCAGGCGCGGTGGGCTGGTCCTCACCGCAGGCGGCAAGCCCGAGGAGTGGAATCACCAGCAGCGGTGGAATGAGCCGTGAACGATGTGCAGGTTGATCTATGGGACTCACCCGCACTCACTTGGCGGAAGGCGTGCCCACCGCTGACCAGGACCGGCCGTTGCCGCCGACACGCCGTGGAGCTGTCGCCGAGCTGCCCGAGCGGTTCCAGCCCCAGCAGTAGGCCTGGTCGGACGTGGTGACACCCCAGGTTTGAAAGCCGCCCGATTCCGAGCGACGGCCGGACGCCACTCTGCAACGTGCTCTACTTGCATTAGTAAGAAACGGTGGCGTCGGGGAGAACGCCCCCGCTGACCCTACCAGCGACTATCCCTCGTGCAGGCTTCGGAGGTGCGGCGGCATGGATAGTCGAGCTGCACCCGCGCGCACGATTGGGGGATATCGGTGCGGCTCAGGGCCGGGGTTCGGGGT
Source organism: Gemmatimonadales bacterium (assembly GCA_036556505.1). Taxonomy (GTDB): domain Bacteria; phylum Gemmatimonadota; class Gemmatimonadetes; order Gemmatimonadales; family GWC2-71-9; genus CAVVWJ01. The sequence goes on along the minus strand of DATBJH010000014.1, from coordinate 12,939 downwards.
CGTGTGCCCCGGCCACCGGCGGTTGCCCTGGCAGCTGCTGCCGGTTCTCCGGCTCAGGCGGGCGGACCGGGAGCGCGGCCGGCGCCCAGACGTCGCTGCGGTTCAGCGCCCCGATCAGCAGGCCGACGAGCGCTCCGGAGAAGAAACCGCTCACCACGCACTGTCCTTCCGAGGGGGCTCCCAAGGCGTCGTGGTCGCCAGCGGCGGCACAAAGGAGTCCGAGTGCGCCGCCTACGCCGGCCCCGATGAGGGCTCCCCGACCCGCGTTGTCACGCTTGCCGATGTGCACCTGGAGCCGTACCAGCGAGTCCGTCGGCAGGGTTCCCGGTACCCATTCGCTCCTGCGCCCGGTCGTGCTCGGGACGAATCGCTCGAACACCATCCGGTCTGCGTCGAGGCTCACCAGGCGGGCAGTCGTGAACCGGGCGGTCTCTGGCCGGGCGGCGTAGCGGATCCGGGTGCCTGTCGCGGGTGTCGGTGCCAGTGTGTCCACCACTCGCGCCGGTGCACAGCCAATCGCCAGTACGAGGGCCCCCGCAAGCAGCAATGGCCGTCGAGTCATATGTCACCTCCTTGAGTTGTCACTCCTGCTTCAGTGCGGGGCTCCCCCGCCCGAGTCCAAAATCCCCCCGTCGTAGAGCGCCGACGATGCGCCACTCGCCATAGGTGAGGAGTAGTACCCGCGTTGAATCCGCGGTACAGGCAACCGCGGGAGCCACGAGTAGCGCGGAAGCAATTGGATCGGCATCGGCGAACTCCAGGCTCTCTCAGCAAGGCACACTGTACACCTGGAGACCGCATGCGCCGCTGAAGTCAGCGTGAAGGATCCTTCAATTCGAAAAGGGACAACTCGGAGGAGTGGTGCTGCGATCGTTCCTTCTGCTCGCGTCGAAAGGCCATGCAGGCGTTTTGCGCAGCGCTGATCTAGCGCCGCTCCGCCCTCCAGCGGCCGGACAGCAGTACGGGTCCGTCCGGCGCGCGACGCGAGGTGAAAGTGCCCTCCACCCGGTCGGCTCCGGCCAGTCGGCCCTCGAACACGGCCACCGCCTGGCATTCGCAGTCGGGATCCCAGTAGGGCGCGAGAGTACCGCGAACGGTTTCCGCATCCACCCGGACGAGCGCGATCTCGAGCATCCGGCAGGGAGCCCGCGGCAGCGGCTCCTCGGGCGGATCTCCATAGAGTCGCAGGGCGCTGGCAAAGGTGATCTCTACCTCTCCGTACGCCGTATCTGCCCCCGGGCGCAGGCTGAATCGCAGAATGCCGTGCCGGCTGGCGCCGGACGCCCGATAGGTTCCGTTCCAATCCCCGCTCATGGAATCCAACTGGGGCCGTGATCCCTTCACCGGCACGGGAGCGGCGCGCGGCTGGATCCCGCAGCCCTGCGCGAGGGCGACGATCATGATTCCTGCCACTATTTGCCGCGCGCTCACGCAGGTCCTCCCCGGTCGCGATCGGGCTCGTCCTCGAGCTCCAGCTCGCTGGTGAGGCCCAGCGCCAAGGCGTAGTCCCGCAGAGCGCGGTCGTCGAGCCGGCGGAGCAGCTCACCCAGCATGCGGCTCAGGCCGGCACTGCCCTCGGTCCCGTAGGCGCGCTCCATCTGCTCCAGCAGTATCCGGGTCAGGTGCTCGCGGTCCATACCGGCGGATTGGTCGGCTCTCGAGCGTCGCATGGCCACCCCACTCGTTAGGATCGGTCCCCAACTCCGGCGAGTTCTCCACCCACTCGCCGGTATCAGCCGCTTGCAGCATGCGGTCCGTGCGCTGATTCAGCCATGAAGCCCCCGTGAAGGTCTCTTCATCTCCGGTTCAGGCCGGAATCATAGGTCCGGCAGTATCTCATGTCGCGGGGTTGTCAGGTCGATGGACCTCGTGCGAACCGCCGGGTGGGACGGAGCAAGGGGCTCGACAACGACGAACATCACGACTGGAGCGGCACATGTTGGGTCGAATCATGGTTCCTCTGGACGGCTCGGCCTTCGCCGAGCGGGCATTGCAGACGGCCACTTTCCTGGCCCGGCGCAATGGATCGGGAATGCACCTGGTGCGAGTGCACCAGCCACCGCTGCCGGTGGTCGTCCCCGGTGGGGGCGGGGCCGTGCACGACCCGGGGCTCGACCTGGAGCTCGAGGCCGAGGGTCGGCAGTACCTGTTGGGGCGGATCGAGGACCGGGAGCGGTGGCGCACGGTGACGGCCTACCTGCGCGGACCGGTGACGGAATGCCTGAGCGGCTACGTGCGGGACCATGAGATCGACCTGGTCGTCATGACCACGCACGCTCGAGGCGGCGTGGGCCGCGCCGTGCTGGGCAGTGTGGCCGACGGGCTGGTGCGGCACTCGGTCGCGCCCGTGCTTCTGGTTCGGCCGGGGGTTGCGGCCCCCCCGGCTCCCGCCGCCGCGCCCGTGTTCCGGCGGGTGCTCCTGCCGGTCGATGGGGGGCCCGCCGAGGACCGGATGATCGAGCACGCGATCGCCGTCGCGGGGACGACCGGGGTCGAGTACACCTTGCTGCGCGTGGTCACCAGCGGCGCGCCCTCGGTCCGTCCGCCACGTCCGCGGCGCGGTGAGGATCCCGGCTCCCGGGCTCAGCGCGCCATGGTGCAGGTGACGCTGGGTGTCAAGGCCGGGGAGCTTGGCGCGCGCGGCCTTCTGGTGAGACCGGAGGTCGTGGTGGACGATGATCCGGCGGAAGGCATCCTGCGCTATGCCGCGGCAAACGAGTTCAACCTGATAGCGATGGCCACCCGCAGCCGCGGTGGCCTCGAGCGCCTGCTGCTGGGCAGCGTGGCGGATCGGGTGCTTCGCGGGGCCGAGATCACCCTGCTCCTGTGGAACCCGGCGCCGGCCTCGGCACCGGTCCAGACGCAGGCGCCCGGCCTGCTGGAGGGGATAGCCGCGCCGGCGCCATCGTGATGCCGGCTGAAAGGTCCACGTGTGGCGGCTGGTTGAATCTCCTCGCCAGCCGCCATCAGCTCGCCGCCATCCGGCTGATCAGCCATTTGGTTCCTGCCAGCAGCGTCCGTACATCCGGGCGCGCAACCCGACCGCCTTCGATCAACGACACGACCTGCATCCGGAAGCCGCGGATGACGTTGGCGGCCGGCCGCACCTGACCGCCGTCGAGGACCCTGGCTGCCGCATCCAACCTGCCCTGGAGCGCGGTCCCATCGGTGGAGGTCAGCTTGCCCAGGGAGACGAGTGCCGCCACCTGCCCCTTCAGCGTCCGGACCGCATCGCGCGCGGTGCGGAGCGACATGGGCTTGAGGGAGGACACATAGAGACCGGCGCCGGCTTTGATGCTGCCGTCCCAGTCCCCGGTGAACCGCCACCAGTTCTCCATTCCGTCCACCCCATAGGGAATGGTGTTGCCGCGGCCGGGCATGCTCTGCATTCAGTAGATGTACCAATGCGCCTCATTCAAATCGAGCTGGGAGCTGCTCCTGGTGCCCAGTGGCCAGGGATAGGGATGCTCACCCCAGGTGTGGGCGCTGACCAGCCCCTTCAGTCCGATCCCGCGAGGACTCCAATCCGCGATGTCGCTCGCGACCGGGTTGTAGTTCTCTCGATAGTCGTAGGGGAACGTGGTGTTCGGCGGTATCTCGGTGCAACCCGCGCGGCCGAGCCTCCCCACGAACATCTGCCAGAAGAGCTCCAGGTTTCCATCCTGCCGGAGGTTGGCGTGTGAGAGCATCGCTTCCAACTGGTGTCCGTGATTGTGGATCGCCTCGTTATGGGATCGCCAGATGTTCTGACCGTAGAGGATATAGCTCCGGGTGTAGACCGGGAGATCCGTGGGATTACGATCACTGTTGGAGATGTCACCTGTGGTCGGACTCGACATGTTCGATTCCCACATCCAGCGGAACATCTCGGGCTTATGGATGGTCGGGTCGTACTCCGGGAGGCCTGGAGCGAGCCCGCCGTGCCAGAGCCAGAACTCCTTGACCCCGAGGTCTTCGACGAAGTGCCGGCCGTTGAATCGCTGCAAAATCTGATGATGGTCGGGTCCATAGACAGGAAACCCGTCGACCTCGCCCCGATTCTCGCCCGGAGGCAGCGGTTCATAGACGGTGATCAGGGCGACGACCCTGTAGCCCAACGCGGGAAGGGCGACGGGATTCTGATAGCCGCGGAACCTGCTCCCTTCCTCCAGCATGAACTTGGCCCGCAGGTCGAACGTATCCAGGCGCTGCTTCATCGCTCGGAGTGTGATCGGGTTGATGTAGCCGGGGCTGACTGCCTGGTCGAGCGTGACACCGTCTGCGGTCGGCAGGTAACGGAAGATCACGACCGGAATCTGGTATAGGCTGCTGCTCGCCGGCGTCGCGAGATAGGGGTGGATCGGCTCCACCTTCGGGGGGAGTCGCGGTGCCTTGACTCTAATCGGCAGGCTCCCCTGCACTTTGCCGATGGTAGCGGTGATCGTAGATCTGCCGGCCTTGATCGCCTTGATCACGCCTTTGGCGTTGACCGTCGCCACGGTGGGGTTGGAGCTGGCCCACGTTGCCTGGGACGGGGGATAGTACTGCGTGCCGACGTTGGTCGCCGCCCTCAGCTTCGCTGGCTGGCGCCAGGTTTCGAACGGCGCATTGGTGATCGGCTCGATGGCGAGACTCACGATCCGGAGGTCGCTGGCGTAGCTGGCGGCGATCTCCTCGGGCGTTCGCGCCACATCGCTGATCCGGAAATTGTCGATCACTCCGCCGGCCTGCCGTGACCCGCCCCCGTTCCCGATGAACATCTCTGCCGGCATCGAGGCGATAAGATCGGGTGACCGATGAGATACCACTTGGACGCCGTCGATGTACTCCGTCATTACGCCGGGGACCGTCCAGGTCACCGCGAGGTAGTGCCACTCGCCGGCGAGCCAGTGCCCCATGTTGTACACCTGGTACTGCTCGGAATCGTCCTCGTTGATCAAGAATCGCAAATTGTCCGCGCCGTCCTTGCAGAGCATAAGGGCCCCCTGCAGCCAGACGAAGCAGTGATCGAGTTGGTCGTTGCCGTTCCAAGCGGGCTTGATCCAGAACTCGATCGTGCCTGCTGCTGCCTGGATGTCTCCGCTTGTGGCATAGGCCAACCGGTCTGCGCCGTTCACGAGTACCCCGGAGCCCAGAACCCCGGGCTCGAACGTCAGTCCCGAGGCCTGGGTCGGCTGCTCGCCCGCATAGCCCACGAGGCTGCCGTTGAAGCGCAGCAAGAGCAGCGTGTGGCTGTCGTTGGCGGCCGAGCGAGCCGGCGGGGCCGCGGCGGGTTCCAGGTCTGGCTCCTGCGGGTTTTCGCATCCGGTGAAGGCCGGCACGACGAAGAGCATGAGGAGCAGGATCGCGCGATGCCAATCAGCGGCGCCAGTGATCACGCGGCCGATGGAATTCCTTGGCGACATGTTTGCCTCCCGTCTGGAGCGCCGTCACGTCGAGCGGCGTCCTCAAGAGGCTATGTCTGCGGCCGTGAAGCGACGATGAAGGAGCGAGGAAAGTGTCTTGGCAGCGATTGACGGGTACCAGCGCACGGCCACGCTCGACAGCTGCGTGGCGTTAGAAGTCCGAACGTCCCGGCGACTGCTTCAGTTCGAAGGCGCCGCCACGGGGCGCGCCGGGCGCCGGGCGCGGCTGATCGCCCACACGTAGGCCGCGACCCGCCGGACCTGCGCGGAGTCGAGCACCGTCGGCCCCCGCATCGGCATCGGCTCGTCGCCGCGATTGCGGATTCCGTAGCCGCCGTGCCGAGTGATGTGGACCAGCCACTGGTAGCTCCCGTCACCCAGCTTCCACCGGCCCTCACGGAAGCCGGGTCCCTGGTCCGTGCCCACGCCGCCCTCACCGTGGCAGGACTGGCAGCCGCCCAGGGTGTGGAACAGCGAATCACCGGCGGCGGTGTCGGCGGCCGTGACGCCCGTCGGCAGCTGGGCCGCCTCCTGAGCGGGCCCGCCGGGCCGCCCCGCCTGCGAGCAATGCGATACCCAGAGTGAAACCGAGCCCGCGCACCATCGTCGCTCTCCTGGAGAAGTCAGGCTCCAGGGTAGGGGTTCGAAGATGAAGCGGGCATGAAACTGTTCCCGAAGGTTGTACCGGGTTCGCCGACGGTTCATCTCCGTAGGCTGAGGGACCCGGGCGGTCAGGCCTCCAGAGCCACGCGAATGAAGTAGAGTAGAGCGATGCCCGAGCCGAGACACGCGAAATGGAGCAGGTTCATGCGCCAGTCGCGGTCCTGTTTCACCTCCGGGATCAGGTCGGAAGCTGCGATGTAGATGAAGTTGCCGGCCGCGAAAGGCAGGAGGAAGCTCACGTCGAATGAGAGGGATCCCCCGTAGGCCAGCAGGCCCCCGAGCAGGAACGTGAGCGCCGAGAGCAGGTTGAACAGGAGCGCCCGCCGCTTCTCCCACCCGCCGTGCACCAGGACGGCGAAGTCCCCCAGCTCCTGCGGCACTTCATGCGCCGCGGCGGCCAGCCAGGCGCCGATCCCCAGCCGCACGTCGGCGATGAAGGCTCCGCCCACCGCGAGCCCGCCCAGCAGATTGTGCAGGCCGTCCCCCAGCAGGATCAGGTACGTCAGCGGCCGCCGAGTCCGGCCATACTCGTGATGGGAGTGGTGCCAGTGGAGGAACTGCTCCAGGGCAAAGAACGCCCCAAAGCCCGCCAGCACCCAGAGGAACACCACCGGTGTCGTCCCCATGGCTTCGATGGCACCGGGGAGCATGTGGAGCATCGCCCCGCCCAGGAGCGTGCCGGCGGCGAACGCCACCATGGGGCGCAACGACTTCTCCAGCGTCCCAGGGCGGAACAGCAGCGTCGCGCTGCCCACGAGGGCCAGCCCGCTCATGAGAACGCCGCCGAGGACAATCCAGAGAAGGACGGTCACCGTACCAGGGCAACCCTGGGCCACTGATGGCTTGCGAGTGAAGCTGGGTTCATCTGAGCTCGACGAGCCATGCCGGCCGGAGCAACAGCACCACACCCAGTCCCGCCATTACCAACCCGCTCACGAGCTTGAGCCACCGGCCCGCCCGCTCCTGGAGCCTGCCGCCGGCGAGCGTAACCGTGGCCAGCGCAAGCACCAGCGAGTCGTCGAGCACGTACGCCACCACGTAGAGCAGCAGGTACCCATAGTATACTGGCCGCGTCAGGTCGTAGCTCCCCAAGACATGGGTGTACACCGCCGGCAGGCCCGCGGTACAGAGCAGCTCCACCAGATTCACGACCGCCGGACCACTTAGGATGACCCCGCTCCTCCCGAGATCGCCGCGCCGCACGATGTACAGCGCATAGTCGCTTCCCAGAGGGTTCTCATGCGTGGTCGCCTCTTCGATGCTCATCCCCTCGAAGTATCGCCGGATCGCACGCATCGAATTTCCGTGCACCGATAGCGCCACGCTCATGTGCTCGCGCCGGATCCGTGCCACGAGCGCATCGAGAAAAGGCCAGACGCGCTGCTCCACCATCTTGAGGCTCTCTCCGCCCGGCGGACGGACATCATAGCCGCGCCGCCATGCAGCCGTAGCCTCGGGGGCTCGCCTCAGCCAGCTCGCTTTGCTCTGTCCGGTCAGCGCTCCATAGTCCCGTTCCTTGATACGCCATTCCTCCTCCCACCGGAGGCCGGGTCGATTCACCAGAGCCAGCCGTGCCGTTTCCTTAGAACGGAGGAGGTCCGACGTGACCACCAAGTCAAGGTGCACCCCGGCGAGTTGCCGCGCGAGTGCCTGGGCCTGTGCGCGGCCGGTTTCGGTGAGGGGAGGATCCCGCCAGCCCGAGAACACTCCGTTGCGGTTGTCCTCGGACTCACCGTGACGAAACACGACCACAAAATTGTCGCCTGGCTCGACAACTGCCCTGGGCAATTGTCTGACTGCGATGCCTGTGGTCACTGGGCCAGGGGGCGTGGACGCTGTCTCGCAGCGAGCCTCCTGCAGGATGGCTGCTCCGGAAGGTCCTCTACGGTGAAGCCTCAGCAGGCGCTGGGCCACGGCCAGCCCGTGCCGCCGATGCGGCGAGCGGCGAAGAACTCAGCATCGCGCAGCGTTACATTCGGGTCGATGGTAATGACATCGCGGTTCATCAGATCACGGACCAGAGACCCGGCCGTCCTCCTGCAGTGTCGGTACCACGAGCACAGGTTGGGTGGCTCCGCGGATCACCTTGTCGGCGACACTGCCGAGTAGCAGGCGCTGCATCCCACGGGCGGCGTGAGTCCCCACCACAATCAGGTCGGCGCCGATGCGGTGGCCAAGTCCCAGAATCTGCTCACCAACGCCGCGGGCGGCGATCATCTCCGTGGCGACGCTGACGCCCCGGCTCCGGAGCCGAGCCGCGACCCGCTCCAGATAGCTGCGGGCGCAGTTCTCCTCCTGCTCGCGCCAGTGCGGCCGGACGCGTGCGGTCGACATCGCCATGCGGGTGACGAGCGACACGGGCGGCTCCACCACCTGCACGAGCGTGTACTGGGCATCGCGCGTCAGTGATCCGAGCGACAGGGCGGGCTCCAGGGGCCGCTCGCCTTCTGGCAAGCCGTCGAGCGCGACCACGATACGGCGAAACTCGGTATGGAGCGTGCTCTGGCTGGGTCGGAGCAGCAGCACGGGCACGTGGACTCGGCGGAGCATGTGGTCCGCAACACTCCCGAGCCACAAGCGGTTGACGCTGCCGTGACCGTGCGTCGTCATGACCACAAGACCGACGCGCTTCGCTTGCGCATGGTCCGCGAGCGTCTTCGCGACGGTGCCGTGGAGGTCGACAACGGCGTGCGTCACCTTGACCCCATGGGGGGTGGCAACCGCGGTCGCCGTTGAGGCCAGGTAGGTCTCCTGCCCCTGCCGCAGCTCCTGCTCGAGCTCGCCGTCGACCACGGGCTCCTCCGCGGACGCCAGCAGCGTCGCTACGGGCACGTGCGCAGTGACCAGGTGGAGGGTCCCGCCGGTACGGTGTGCCAGCGTCGCCGCGACCGGAAGCGCCTGCTCGGCGTTGGTGGAACCGTCGAGGGGAACCAGGATGGTTCCAAATGTCGCTGCCGTCATGGAAACGTCCCCCTTCGCCTCCAATATGACGCGCGCGGGTGAAGTCCTCGTGAACCGATGTTCAAGAACGCTTCACGACACGCTCAGCTCGGCTGCACCGGAGTCGGTGGGAGTTGGGGCCACCTCGGCGGCCATTAGCGGCGTCGCCGAGCCCGCTGAGGCCGACGCAATCCGGCGAGGTCGACGACCTCGCGCTCGCTCGTCGCGTCCTCCGGGGCCTTGTCGGTCCGTACCCCGTCCAGCATGCGTGGGAACCGCAGGGCGTACCCCGGTGCGTCACCGACCTTCCCGCAGGTGTGGAAAGGCGAACGGGTGACCTCGTCGGCCAGCACCTCGACCACGTACGTCGGCTCGACCCAGACATCCGGTGTGAGGCGGGAGTCTACTCGGCGCGGCTTGGAGGGGACGGCCTGCCGGTCCAGCATGGTACGCAGCTCCCGCCATTGCCGCTCTGATGGGCCGGATCCGATCTTCGCCACGGTTCGAAACCGGTCGTGCATGGGGTCGTACACCGCGCCGAGCAGCGAGCCGATGCCCAGGCGCGCGCGCTTGCCGCGCCCGACCAGGTAGCCCACGATCACCACGTCCACCGTGTCCCGCAGCTTCCGCTGGTAGGCCCGCTTCAACTTGACCCAGTTGTACTCCCGGGCGCCGGCGTGGTAGGGCGCATCGGGGCGCTTGGCCACGATGCCCTCGAGGCCTCGCTGTATCATCTCGTCGAAGCAACGCTGCACCTCGTGAGCCTGGTTCGTGGTGCGCGCCTCGGTCACCGCGAGCGGATCGTCCGCAGTGGATCGCAGCAGCTGGCCGAGCCGGCGGGACCGCTCCCGCTGGGTCCGGGGGATGTAGTTCCGGCCATCGGCGTAGAGCAGGTCGAAGGCAAACAGGCGAAGGGGAAACCGCTCCGCCGCCTGGGCGATGCCGGTCTTCCGCTTGCGCGTCATCGTCACCTGGAACGGGAGAAACTCCCCCGATTCGGGATTATGCACCACGGCTTCTCCCTCGATGATCGCCCTTCTCGCGTTGAGTTGCCGCAGCAGTCCGGCGGTCAGCTCCGGGAACATGAGGGTGACGTTCTCCAGCCGCCGACTGAAGGCCCACACGCGGTTGCCGTCCCGGTGCAGCTGGAGCCGGAAGCCGTCGTACTTGGGCTCGACCTGGACCGTCCCCAGCCGCCCGACGATCTCTTCGACCGAGCCCAGCCGCTGCGCGAGCGCGGGCCGCACCGGGATACCCGGGCGGGGCCCGATCCGCTGAAGCGCTCGCCGGCCGCCTGAAAACGCGAGGCGTATCACGCCGGCCAGGTCCGAACGCACGTTGTAGGCGTGCTCTACCAGCGGCTTATTGCGCCGGTCTCCCAACGCGGCCAGGGCCGTCGCCTCCAGGATCGTCTGGTCCCCCACCCCGAGCCGGAGCCGGCCCTCCAGCACCCGGACCAGGTACTTCGCCTCGATCGCAGTGGCCCGCCGAAGCAGCGCGGCGAGGAGCCCGATCTTGCGTTCGATCGAGCCCGTCCCGACGGCCCTCGCGCCCTCGAGCATGGCCTGATGCGCTTCCCGGACACTCAGCGTGGCGCGACGCCTGGCCGGCGCGAAGCGCTCGGCCACCAGGCCGAGATCGCCCACCCTGCGAAAATGCCGGATGATGCTCTCCGAGCTCGTCCCGTAGGTCTTCGCCAGGATCTGGATCAGGAGCCTGGTACCGACTCCGATCTCGATGCCTTCGTAGGTCGGCCGCAACTGACCCTGTAACAGGTATACGACCGCCTCGATCGAAGCGAGACCGGCCTCGGCCAGGAGCCCAGCGACGGTGCTCACGGCGGTCAGGCGAGACCGGGTCGCCCCCAGCCGCTCGAGCCACCCCGCAAAGGTTCTCAACTGCATGGTCGCGCTCCGGCGTGCACGCGGTCAGGCCGACGGCCCGGTACCACTGCCGGCACGCAGTCCGAGTCCGGCGCCGGCGCCCACCGCCGCGGCAGCGCCGGGTTCCTCAGGGGGGTCAATCGCTCACAGCCCCAAGGATGGCGCCGACACCAGCGCCCAAGGCAGCACCACCCACGATGAGCCCCGCCGTGCAACCCGCGTGACCTTCTTCACACTCACCGCCGAAGACAAATGCGGCCAGCCCCCCACCCCCAGTCCCAATCCCAGGCCAATCAGAGCGCCTTTACCTGCGCCCCCCGATGCGCGCGTCGGCGCCTCCACGATGCGCTGTTCCGTCCCGGGGTGAAGCGCGGCGGAGGCGGCAAGCTGAGCGCAAGTTGCCACCGGGGCGGAGGAAGGAAGCGAGTCGAGGCAGTGGACTTGATGGACATCGGCGACCGCCGTGGTAGGGGAACGCCAGGGCTCCTGGGCGGCCACGCTGCCCATCTGTGTGAGACCCAGGACTACGATCGCGAGTACGTTGTTCCGCATACGACCTTCCAGCCGCAGGCCTGTGAGATGCTGACTATGAGGGCATTTTAATCCCGATTTCACCCCGGGTACCTCCCTCTTCACATAGTGTGTCAAGGAAGTCAGTTCACTGCACGGGGAGGGGGTATACCATGACACATGTTGAGCATGTACCAGCGGCGAACACGCTGGTCGTCGCCCACAAACTGGATGCTGTCTCCTGGGGCTTGTTCTTCGTCTGGGTTGGCGTGGCGCTGATGACCGGTATGGGGTGGGGCGTAGGTCTGCTCGGTGTGGGTGTCATCACACTGGTCGGGCAGGCAGCCCGCATGTTCTTCGCTCTTGCCGTTGAGCCGTTCTGGATCATCGTGGGGCTCTTCTTGCTCCTTGGCGGAGTATGGGAGCTCCTGGGCCTCCAGTTCAGCCTGGTGCCGATCATGCTGATCGTCGCCGGCATGGCTCTTCTGCTCTCCGCCATGCGGAAGCAGGGCGCTTAGGCGGGCCGCTGTCCTCCAACCAGTCGTGGGGGCCGGAACTCCGCTCCGGCGCAGCGCTCGGGTGGTCAAGCGGCGGAGGCATTGTAAGCTCGAGGACTGCAGCTGATCTGCACGTCGCCAGGCCGCGTGAGTGACCTCTGTCCCAAGGGCCCAACAGGAGCAGGTGATGTCGCGTGGGCAGCGGTGCGGCTTCCGGCTCTCAGCGATGGTAACCGCTCTCGCTGCCGTCAGCGTGCTGGTGACTTTTCCTGCCGCCAGCCAGGAGCCGGGACTGGGTACCGGAACGAGAGCCCGTGCTCAGGAACCCCACGTGACGGTGACCGCGGGACTTGGTAACGCCTTGGGCGGACTGGGTATTGGGCTGGAGCACTCTTGGCTCCAGGGTCGGCTGTCGGGGGCGGTCGGGCTCGGGTATTGGCCCGAAGTGTCGTTGTGTCCGCGCGGGACCGCGGCGACTGCGGCAGCCGTGCGGGGCTTCGTGGGCCGTCACCGGCACCGGGCTTTTCTCGAGACCTCGGTTTCACTCCTCAGAATCACCTGCAGGGTGGGCACTGGTGAGCTCGACCGACACTACGGTCCTGGGCTGTCGCTGGGCTATCGATTCTTGAGCTCGGCGGGCTTCACATTTACATCGGCCGTCGGGCTTGGCATGGTCTCGGCCGATGGCGGGGAAACAGAGCTCCTCGCCCTGTTAGGCATTGGCTACACGTGGCGCCGCTAACAGCGCGGCGAGGTCGATCCTTCCTACATGAGCGCCCGGCTCCTATAGCACGCGCCCTGAGCTGATCTCATGGCGCCGGCCAGTACGCCGGCGACGCCCGGACCAGACCGTCCCCAGCCGAGCGCCGCGGACAGCCCGCCAGTGCTCCGAGCACGACGAGGACGATGATCGCCGTCGAATCGACTGTGAAGAAACCGTTCGGTCGCTCTCAGAGTGGTTTCATATCTCCGTTACGCCGGCGATGCTATGGTGTCGTCACTATCTGACGGAGCCACCGTATGAGGTTCGTCTCCCTTTCGGTCATCGCACTCGGGCTTTCC
>DATBJH010000013.1:0-47577 GCA_036556505.1 Gemmatimonadales bacterium | reverse complement strand
GAGGCCCCCAGGGTCCTGATCGCGAACGCGCACCTGGTGCCGCGGTGGGCGACCTGGGACGAGTTCCGCCGGCTCGAAGCCCTCGGTCTCACGATGTACGGCCAGATGACCGCCGGCTCCTGGATCTACATCGGGACCCAGGGCATCCTGCAGGGGACCTACGAGACCTTCGCCGAGTGCGCCCGGCAACACTTCGGCGGCACCCTCGAGGGACGGCTGGTAGTCACCGGAGGCCTCGGTGGGATGGGCGGTGCTCAGCCCCTCGCGGCGACGATGAACGGAGCGGCGTTCCTCGGGGTGGACGTGGACGAGTCGCGCATCCGCAGGCGGGTGGACACCCGCTATTGCGATCGCCTCGAGACCGACCTCGACCGAGCCCTCCGGCTGGTGGACGAGGCCCGTCGCTCCCGCCGACCGCTCTCGGTGGGACTGGTCGGCAACATCGCCGAGGTGCTGCCGGAGCTGGCACGGCGCGGGGTGGTGCCCGACGTGGTCACCGACCAGACCTCGGCGCACGACCTCAGGCTGGGCTACATCCCGGCCGGGTGCACGCTGGAGCAGGCGGCGGAGTGGCGGAGCCGCGATCCCGCGGGCTACGAGGCCAAGGTGCTCGACTCGATGGGCGTGCACGTGCGCGCGATGCTGGATCTGAAGGCCCGCGGGGCGGTGGCGTTCGACTACGGCAACAACCTTCGCGGCCAGGTGGCCGATCACCGCGGGATGGCGGAGGCGTTCGACATCCCCGGCTTCGTCCCGGCCTACATCCGGCCGCTCTTCTGCAAGGGTGCGGGACCGTTCCGCTGGGTCGCGCTCTCGGGCGATCCGGCCGACATCGCCGCCACCGATCGCGCGGTGCTGGAGACGTTTCCGCGAAAGGAGGCGCTGGCGCGCTGGATTCGGCAGGCCGGCGAGCGAGTGGCGTTCCAGGGCTTGCCCGCGCGCATCTGCTGGCTGGAATACGGCGAGCGGGCCGAAATGGGACTTCGCTTCAACTGGCTGGTGCGTCACGGCAAGGTTTCGGCGCCCATCGTGATCGGGCGGGACCACCTGGACACGGGGTCGGTGGCCTCCCCCAACCGGGAGACCGAAGGGATGCGCGACGGCTCCGACGCGATCGCGGACTGGCCGCTGCTGAACGCGCTCCTGAACACCGCGTGCGGCGCGAGCTGGGTCTCGCTGCACCACGGGGGTGGTGTCGGGATCGGGTACTCGATCCACGCCGGCATGGTGGCGGTCGCCGACGGCACCGACTCGGCGGAGCGTCGTTTACAGCGAGTCCTGACCGCCGATCCCGGTACCGGGGTCATGCGCCATGCCGATGCCGGGTACGAGCTGGCGATCGAGACCGCGCGCGAGCGGGGAGTGGATCTGCCTTCGGTGCAGAATCGCTGAGGCTGGTGGCGGAGCTCCGTGCCCCTCTGTGGCCTCAGTGCCTCCGTGTTGAAGGGGAGGGGCTGAAGGGGTGATGATGGCGAGTGGGATGAAGCTGATCGAGAACATCTCGCTGCTGGCCACCTGCGCGCAGGAGGGTGGCCAGGGCGACATCCATGCCATTTTCGACGCCGCCATGGTGTGGCAGGGGGCCACGATCCGATGGGTCGGCCCGAAGCGAGAGCTGCCGGTCGAGTATTGGAATGCGGAGCGGATCGACGCTCAAGGCGGGACCGTGGTGCCCGGCCTGGTCGACTGCCATACCCATCTCGCGTTCGGGGGCTGGCGCGCGGAGGAGTTCACCCGCCGCATCGAGGGCGCCACCTACCTCGACATCGCCCGCGCCGGCGGCGGCATCGCGAAGACCGTCCGCCAGACGCGGGAAGCAGGCGCCGACGCGCTCTTGAGCAAGGCCCGTGGCTTCGTTCGGGAGATGTCGACGCTGGGCGTCACCACCGTCGAAGCCAAGAGCGGATACGGTCTCGACCGCGAGCACGAGCTGGAGCTGCTGCGGGTCTACCAGCGGCTGGCCCAGGTGGAGCCGGTCGCGATCGTGGCCACGTTTCTCGGCGCGCACATCGTTCCGGCCGAGTATCGGGACCGCCGCGAGGAATACGTCGCGCTCCTGACAGACGCGCTGATCCCGGCGGTAGCAGACGAGCGGCTGGCCACGGCGTGCGACGTATTCGTGGAGGAGTCGGCCTTCAGCGTGGACGAGGCTCGGCGGATCCTGCTGGCCGGCCAGGCTGCCGGACTGGGAGCCCGACTCCATGCCGACCAGCTCGGCTCATGCGGAGGAGCCGAGCTGGCGGCGGAAGTGGGCGCCCTCTCCGCGGACCACCTGGAGCACGTCTCGGAACGCGGTATCGCGGCCATGGCGGAACGCGGAGTCGTGGCCGTCAGCCTTCCGCTCGCCACTCTCTACCTGAACCAGCCGCCGATGCCGGCCCGTCGGCTGATTGCCGCCGGCGTCCCCGTCGCCGTCGCCACCGACTTCAACCCGGGCTCGGCGCCGAGCTACCACCTGCCTCTCGCCATGACCCTGGCCTGCACCCTCCAACGGATGACCCCCGCGGAGGCGCTCAAGGGCGCAACCTACTATGCCGCCAAGGCCTTAGGCCTGGAGCGGAGGGTCGGTTCCCTGGAGCGGGGGAAGGCCGCGGATTTCGCCGTCATCGACGCGCCGGACGTGGACCACTGGCTCTACCACCTGCGACCGAACGCCTGTCGGCTCACCGTGGCGGCCGGGCGGGTGATCTGGCGAGCCCCCGGTCATCCGGTCGGTCGAGAGCTTGCGTGATGGTGCAGGAATCTGCAGTGTAGTCCCCAGCAGGATCCCTCGCGATAACTGAAGTGCGATCCCACATGATACGGAGGCGCCATGAAGCGACACCTGTGGGGAGGGTGCATTCTGCTGGTGCTGGCGAGCGCTCCTAGGCTCTCGGCCCAGGTTCGCGAATTGAGCGGCAGGGTCACGAATGAGCAGACCGGCCAGGGTGTAGGCGAGGCGGTGATCTCGGTCGAGGGCACCAGAATCGCCATCCGGACCGCCGCCGACGGTCGGTTCGCCTTCAACATCCCGGACGGCGACCAGACCCTGTCCGTCAGGGCGATCGGCTTCAAGCGCGATTCGGTGGTGGTTCCGGCGACGCAGGGCGAGGTGCAGATCGCCCTGGAGCCCGACCCCTTCAAGCTGGAGGAGGTCGTGGTCACCGGGCAGTCCACCGGCATCGAGCGGCGGAACCTGCCCAATGCGGTCGCCACGGTCAGCGCCAGCGAGCTCACCCGCGCGCCCACGCCCACGCTGGAGAGCGCGCTCCAGGGCAAGATCCCGGGCGCGCTGATCCAGGCCAACTCCGGGGCGCCTGGCGGCGGCATCCAGGTGAACCTGCGCGGCGTGTCCACCATCGTCGGCGAGGTGAACAACCTGTTCGTGATCGACGGCGTCGTGGTGAGCAACGACGCGATCCCGAACGGGGCCGATGCGGTGACGCAGGCGCAGGCCGGCGGCAATCCTCGGAACCAGGACAACCCGGTCAACCGCATCGCGGACATCAACCCCGAGGACATCGAGCGGATCGAGGTGCTCAAGGGTGCCTCGGCGGCCGCCATCTACGGCTCCAAGGCGAACAACGGGGTGGTGATCATCACCACCAAGCGCGGGGTTCAGGGCAAGCCGCAGTTCAACATCACCCAGCGCCTGGGATCGTTCTGGAGGGCGAACGAGCTGGGACGGCGGACGTTCGGCAGCCTGGAAGAGGCGCTGTCGGTCTACTCCGACACCGCCACGGTGACCGCCAATTTCCAGCCGGGCCGGACCTTCGATATCGAGGACCAGATCTACGGTCGCAACGCGCTCTCCTACGAGACGTCGGCCAGCGTGAGCGGAGGAACCGAGACCACGAAGTACTTCCTCTCCGGGCTGGTCAAGGACGATGAAGGCATCGGCATCAATACCGGCTACGAGAAGCAGGGGCTGCGGGCCAATATCGATCAGGAGCTGGCCGACTGGATCAACATCTCGGTGAACACCAACGTGCTCCACAGCAACTCCGACCGCGGGCTCTCCAACAACGACAATTCCGGGACCAGCCCGTACCTGGTGTTTCCGGCAACTCCCAACTTCATCGATCTCAGCGCCACGGGTCCGCTGATCACCGACTTTCCGCTCAATCCGTTCGAGCGGAGCAATCCGATCCAGACCTTCACCTTCCTGAAGAACAACGAGGATACCTGGCGCGTCCTGGGTACCATCACCGCGCGGATGGCTCTGAAGACCTCGCGGGAGCACAATATCTCCCTTACCACCATCGCCGGCGGCGACTACTTCAACCAGGACAACGACTTCGTCTCTCCGCCCGAGCTGGAGTACGAGCCCAACGACGGACAGCCCGGCACGGTGGTGTTGAGCAAGTCGTCCAACCTGAACCTGAACTTCGCGGTCAACGGGAACTACACCTATTCCCCGTCCGAAAGCTTCCAGGCCACGACCTCGGCGGGCGTGCAGTACGAGGATCGCAATCTCAACGCGACGCGCATTGTCGGGCGCACGCTGCTGTCGGGTCAGGAGAATCCCGATCAGACCGCGAGCCTCAGCGTGCTCCAGGACGACCGCCCGGTGAAGGACCTGGGTCTCTACGCGCAGGAGGAGCTGCTGCTGATGGACCGCCGGCTCCTGCTGACCGCGGGGATGCGCGCCGACCGGAGCAGCAACAACGGGAACACGGACAAGTTCTTCTTCTACCCGAAGGCCGCGGCGTCCTACCGGATCATCCGCCCATTCGGCGGTGTGGACGAGATCAAGCTGCGGGGGGCCTTCGGCCAGACCGGCAACCAACCCCTCTTCGGTTACAAGTTCTCGTCCGACACCACGGGCTCGATCGGCGGGATCTTCGGGAAGTTCCCCGGCACCCGGGCGGGCGACCCTCTCGTCGAGCCCGAGCGGCAAACCGAGTTCGAGGGAGGATTCGACGCCCAGCTCGCCGGAGGCCGAGCGGAGCTGAACGCGACGGTGTACCAGCGCACCATCAGCAGCCTGCTGCTGGAGCAGACCCTCCCACCGAGCAGCGGGCTGGAGACTCGGATCTTCACCTCGGAGAGCGAGCTGCGGAACCGCGGCCTGGAGCTGGCGCTCACGGTCACCCCGGTGCAGAGCCGGGATGTGACCTGGTTGTTCCGCACCACCTTCTTCAAGAACACGAGCATCGTGACCGAGCTGTCGGTTCCCACGTTCCAGACCGGCGGCTTCGCCCTGTCGCTGGGCACCTACCAGATCGAGGAGGACAGCTCGGCGACCCAGATCTTCGGCACCGAGGGCAAGGTCGGCGACGCGACACCGGACTTCCAGATGTCGTTCTCCAGCGACATCGACTTCAAGCGGTTCACCCTCGGCTTCCTGGCGGATTGGAAGCAGGGCGGCGACGTCATCAACCTGACCGAGTTCCTGTATGACGCGGCCCAGAATTCGGTGGATTACCTGGAGGAGGGCGGCGGCGCGGACCGGCTGGAGACCTTCGGCACCGGGAAGACCCAGGTGTATGTCCAGGACGGCTCGTACCTCAAGCTGCGCGAGGTGAACCTGGCGTACAACCTGCCCGAGAGCTTCACCCGGAGCCTGTTCGGCTCCACTGTGCGCTACGCCCGGCTGAGCGTGAGCGGTCGGAATCTGCTCCGATTCACCGGGTATCGCGGGCTCGATCCGGAAGTCAGCAACTTCGGCAACCAGGCCATCGTGCGGAACATCGACGTGGCCCCCTTCCCGCCGAGCCGCAGCTTCTTCTTCTCCATCGACCTGGGGTTCTAGCCATGAGGCCGACCATGAGACAGTGGCACCCGATGCTCCTGTTGGCCGCCCTCGCCGCGGGAGCCTGCGACTTCGACCAGTCCACCAGTCCCAACAGCCCCGACCCGATCGGCGCAAACCCAGACCGGGCCGAGGTGCAGACGGCCGTGGATGGCATGCTGATCGCGTTCCGGACCGACTTCGCCGATTTCGCCCTCGACATGGGAATCTTCGGCCGGGAGGTCCTTCGCTTCGATCCCTCCGATCCCCGGTTCACCGGCGAGCTGTTGGCCGGCCCCTTGGATCCGGGAGGCGATCCGTTCGGCGGCGATCACTGGGCCGATCAGTACGCGTCGGTCCGGGGTGGCAACCTGATCCTTTCCGTGCTTCCGACCGCCGCTGAGCTCAGCGCGGAGGAGCAGAGCGCGCTGTCGGGATATGTGAAGACGATCCAGGCGCTCAACTATCTGATGATTCTGAACACCCACACCCAGGACTCCATCCCGATCGTGACCGACACGACGGTAGTCGCCCCACCGGTCCCGTTCTCGACCAACCAGCAGGCCTGGGACTTCCTCATCACGCTGCTCGAGGAAGGCAGGGCGGAGCTGGATGCGGGCGGGGCTGCGTTCCCCTTCAACCTTCCCCAGGGATTCCGCGGCTTCGACACGCCTGCCACGTTCCTGCAGTTCAACCGCGCCTTACGGGCCAGGGTGGCGGTCTACCGGGACGACTTCGCCGGCGCCCTGGCGGCGCTGGCCGAATCGTTCGTCGACCCGGCGGCGCCGCTCGATCTCGGGGTATACATGGACTACGGCACCGGCCCGGGCGACTTCGCCAACCCGCACGCGCTCGATCCGCAACAAAGTGAGAACTTCGCCCATCCATCGCTGGAGACCGACGCCCAGCTGCAGGAGGACGGCGTCAGTCTCGACCAGCGATTCCTGGACAAGACCGTGCCTCGCACCGTCACCAGCTTCGACGATCTGACTTCGGATCTCGGCTGGGTGCGCTATCCCACGCCGAACACGCCGATCCCGATCATCAAGAACGAGGAGCTGATTCTGTTGCGGGCCGAGGCCAACATCGGGCAATCGAACCTGGCGGCGGCGCTGCCCGACATCAACACGGTCCGCACGCTGTCGGGCCGACTGCCGGCGCTCGCGGGCTTCGCCAGCGCTGATGCCGCCCTCAATGAGCTGCTGTACAACAAGGTCTACTCGCTCATGTTCGAGGGTGCGCACCGTTGGATCGACGCTCGGCATTACGGGAGACTCGACTCACTGCCGCTCGACCGAGCGGGCGACGTGGTCTTCTCGACCTTGCCGATTCCGACGGACGAAACGCTGCCAAGGCAGTGAGACCCCAGTCTTGCCTTCACTCGACGATTCCAGGTCTCGTTCATTTCATGGAGGACACCGCAATGATCCACCGCATCACCAGGGTTCCCGTCGTCGGCCTGCTGGCGGTCGTCGCCCTGCTGTCGGGCTGCGGCGAGGGGTCGAAATACGCCGGCGACTGGAAGCGGGAGCTGTACGGCGAAGGCGATGTGCAGATGAAGCTGGCCTCGAACGGGGGCGTGGAGCTGATGCTGCCCTCGCCCCGGTGGCCCGACAGCGTGGACATGAAGGGACGCGCCAGCTTCGCCGGCGACACCCTGGTCTTCAAGGCGGATACGGCCGGCAGCGCCTGCCAGACCGCCGACGCCCGGTACGTCGTCAACCGCACCGAGGATGAGCTGCACATCGCGGGAATAGGCATGGATCCCTGCGGCGGGCGGCGCGCGGCGCTGGTGGGGACGTGGACCAAGGGCTGAAGCCTTACGGGAGTCTTGGCCACTGTTGGGTGACGCAGTGGAAGGCGCCCAGTCCCCAGACCAGATCGGTGCAGTCGATGCCGACCACCTGCCGACCCGGAAAGAGCCGGGACAGAGTGGACTTCGCCTCCTCATCCCGGTCGGGGTCGTAGGTGGGGAGAAGGATCAGCCCGTTGGCGATGTAGAAGTTCGCGTAGCTGGCGGGAAGGCGCTGCCCTTCGTGATGCACGGGGCGCGGCATCGGCAGGGGCTCGACCCTGAGCGGCGTGCCATCCTGGTCTCTCATGCCGCGAAGCCGCTCGAGATTCTCCTGGAGCGGCGCATAGTTCTCATCCGCGGGATCGTCTTCAAGCACGGTGACGACGGTGGTCGGATCCACGAAGCGAGTCAGGTCGTCTACGTGGCCATCGGTGTCGTCCCCCGCGATTCCATCGCCCAGCCAGAGGATGTTGCTCACCCCCAGGTACGTCCGCAGTCTCGTCTCGATCTCCTCGCGACCGAGCTGCGGGTTGCGGTTGGGATTGAGGAGGCAGGCCTCGGTGGTGAGCAGGGTACCCCGGCCGTTCAGGTCGATCGAGCCGCCCTCGAGGATCATGTCCGGGTGGTAAACGGGGATGCCGAGCTCTTCGCCGATCCGGGTGGGGATCACGTCGTCCAGGTCGTAGGGCGGATACTTCCCTCCCCAGGCATTGTAGCCCCAGTCGAGAATGGCCTCCTCCACCGAGCCCTGCGCGTCCCGATGCACGAAGATGGGCCCATGGTCGCGGCACCAGGCGTCGTTGGTCGGGTGGTAGTGGAAGTAGACGTTCCCGGTATCCGCGCCTTCGTCCGCCAGCAGCGCGCGGACCCCGGCCTCCATCTCCGGACCGGCGACGTTGATGTGGACTTCCTCCCGGTCGGCCAGCAGCCGCACCATCCGCGCGAAGATGGCGGGGACCCCGGTGAACTTGCCGGGCCAGGAGGCCTCCTTATGCGGCCAGCTGAGCCAGGTACCGCGATGGGGTTCCCACTCGGCTGGCATGTGGAAACCGGACCGAGGGACCGCCGGTCCGCCGGTCCGGCGGTCCGTCGGTCCGGCTCTCAATCCAGGTACCGCCGGGTGATATCCGCGTACGCGTCGATCCGCCGGTCGCGGAAGAACGGCCAGTGCGTCCGGCTGGCGTCGACCCTGGAGAGGTCGCAGCTGGCGGTGAGAACTTCCTCGCCGGTGCCGCCGCGCACCAGCACCCGGCCGCCGGGATCGGACACGAAGCTCCCGCCCCAGAACTCGATGCCGCCGGCCGGATCACCCTCATGTCCCACGCGGTTCACGGCGCAGACGTAGACGCCGTTGGCGATGGCGTGGCTTCGCTGAATCGTCTCCCAGGCCGATTGTTGCTGCGCCCCGTGCTCCTGCTTCTCGGCCGGAAGCCAGCCGATGGCGGTAGGGTAGAAGAGAATCTGGGCGCCGCTCAAGGCCGTGAGGCGGGCCGCCTCGGGATACCACTGGTCCCAGCAGATGAGGACGCCGATGCGGCCGAATCGCGTGTCCCAGGCCCGGAAGCCGAGATCCCCAGGCGTGAAATAGAACTTCTCGTAGTACTGGGGGTCGTCAGGGATGTGCATCTTCCGGTACTTACCCAGGTAGGTGCCGTCCGCATCCAGCACCGCGGCCGTGTTGTGGTAGAGGCCCTCGGCGCGCTTCTCGAACAGCGAGGCCACGATGACGACGCCGAGCTCGCCGGCCAGCTTCGCGAGGCGCTCGGAGGAGGGGCCCGGGATCGGCTCGGCGAGGTCGAAGTAACGGTGGTCTTCGGTCTGGCAGAAGTACTGGCTCCGGAAGAGCTCCTGGAGGCAGACCATCTGCGCACCCTTGGCGGCGGCCTCGCGTATCCCGGCGATCGCCTTCTCGAGGTTCTCGTCCGGGTCCGTGGTGCAGCGCATCTGCACCAGGCCGAGGGAGACGGTGGTGTTGCCGGATGGGTTCATGGGAGTGAAGATAATGAACGGGCTCGGTCGGGACAGCGACGACGGGTGATCCAGGTCACTCCGCGACGGCGGTCATCCGTCGCGGCATTCGGGCCCGGTCCAGCATAGCGTCGCAGGGTACGACCCTTCACCCGGAAAGGATAGGAGAACGATGGGCTCTGTCTGGCACGAGGTCTCGGCTCCTGCCCGTCCGGCGGCACGCTGGGGCAGGCTTCTGGCACTCCTGCTGCTCGCCGCCTGCGGCGGCGATCGAGACGCAGCTCCTCCGGCAGACGACAAGAGCGTCGCGGCGACGGATACCGCCGCTCCCGCCACCCCCGCGCCGGCGGACACTGCCGTCGCCGTAGCACCCGCGGCCGGCGACACGACCACGTCGCCCACCGACACCGCCGTCGAGAAGGCCGCGACGAAACCCGCGCCTGCTCCAAAGCCGGCCCCCAGTCCGAAGCCAGCGCCCAAGCCGGCGCCGGCCGCGCCATCACAGGACACCTCGAGCGCGCAGACGGCCACCCAGCCCCAGCCACCGGCGCCGCCGCAGGAGGCGCCGCTCCGTGACGCCTACCATCAGGCGCCGAGAGACACCGTGGATCAGACGACCTATGACGGCTGGAAACAGTACAACCTGAACTGCGCCCGCTGCCATGGGGAGGATGTCATAGGGACGACCATCGCCCCGCATCTCATCATGTCCCTGAAGCCGGACGGGCCGATCAACACCCAGGAGCTCTTCGTTCAAACGGTCTGCGCCGGCCGTCCCGAGAAGGGCATGCCCTCCTGGTGCGCGCTCGGCATGGACCCGGCGAAGATCAATGAGATCTATGCCTACGTGAAGGGCCGGAGCGACGGGAAGATCGCACCAGGCCGGCCCGCGGTGCGACCGGGGGGATGACGCCATGTTCGCCATTCCCCGCATCGCGCTTCTGAGTGTCTGGCTCGCCGCCGGCTCGGTCGTCGAGGGAGGCGCCCAGGACGGCGCCACGGTGACCGACGTCGAGTACGAGGGCTGGCGTCAGTACAACGTGCACTGCGCCCGCTGCCACGGGCAGGACGCCTTGCCCAATCCCGTGACGGCGGACCTCCTCACCAGCCTCGCGCCGGGCGGACCGGCCGCGGACCAGGGGACGTTCACGACGGTCGTCATGGCCGGGCGGACCAACAAGGGCATGCCGGCGTTCAAGGAATCGGTCGAGCCGGCGCAGGTGGAGGCGATCTACCACTACCTGACGGGCCGCGCGGAGAAGAGAATTCCGGCGGGCCGGCCCAAGCGCCCCGGGAGTTAGGCCGGCCGGACCACCAGCGAGGCCTCGCCCCGGCGAGCGGGCCAGCGGACCGTGAGGGATTCTCCCTGCCGGGTCCGATCCAGGCCCCGCTCGGATTTCGCAATGGTCTCGATGGGATACTGCCAGATCTCCCCATCGGGCGCGTCGATCGTGAGCGGTCCCGCGACCGACAGCTCAGTGCTGAAGACCTCGTCCGAAGTCATGCCAGGGTCCCAGGCATAGCGCACGCTCAAGTCGCCGCCCGCTTCGAGCCGGATCAGCTTCGACAGCCGGACACCATCTCCACCCGCTGTACACGCGATCTCCAGCGCACTCCGTTTTCGCTCCACCGCGTAGTCGAATGGCACCCGGGCCCACGAGTGAGCGCGCGGGTAGTCGCCTGAGGCGTAGCGCTCCAGATCCAGCGAGGCGGGCAACATTCGATCGACCAGCAGCGCCCGGTCCTCCTGGTCCAGCGGAGGTCGTACCTCCAGCCGGATGCCTTCCTCGATGTCGTGAATGCTCGCGGTCCCACCGTCTCCGTGACCGCTCGAGGCAGCGGCACGCTCCAGCGCGAGGTCGTGGTAGGCCTCCCGGCGGCGGGTGAGCACATTGGCGTAGTTGATCCCCCTGGTGAACACGGTGTACTCCTCGAGGCTCGCGCCGCGCACCGGGCTCAGCACGGCCGAGAATGACCCGGAGTGCACCCAGATCTCCGGATGGCCGTCGGCGTCGAAGTCCACCACCTCCCAGGCGAGTCGCTTCCCTCGCCGCAGCTCCGCCTCCGCCCGGGCCAGCTCCCGCCAGATCGCGTCGCGCAGGTGGGGGAGATAGAGCCCGCCGAACACGCCGTGCCAGTAGGCGTCGTTGCACTGGGCCCGTCCGATCGCGCGACGGGCGTCGGGCGGATCGCCCCGGCGCCGGCAGAGCGCGGAGAGGGCCTGCATCTTCTTGTGCATCCGATTGGACTCGGGATACTTCGCGAGAAAATTCCGCCAGTGGCCCCCGCGGACCAGCGCGCCATCGGGACCGGCCAGCCTCGCTTCGCCGAGGTCCCGTTGCAGCCGGGCCAGACGGAGCGCGGCGTCGGGCGGCAGCGCCCAGCTCTCCATTTCGGTGTACGAGGCGGTCGGGAGATACGCGATGCCGTTGCTGGGCACCGCGTCCAGGGCCTCGTCCAGCCGGCTGAGCCGCACCTCGCCCCGCTCCACCTGTCCGCCGATCAGGTCGATGAACCGGTCGAGCCACCCGTGCTGGTAGACCCACTCCTTGGTGCCGGGCCAACCCCCGAACTTCTCGCCGTCGTCCGCCAGGACCGCGAGCCGGTGCCCCGCGGCGCGCAGGTCGTGGAGGTATCCCGCGGTCTCCTCGGGGGGTCGGAAGGGGATCAGATAGCGAAGCCGCTGATCGATCGGAAAGAGCGCCACGCGCCGCCCGTCGCTCTCGGTCCAGAACGGCGCATGCAGCCGCTCGCCGGGAAAGCCGGTGGCCAGGAAGTGCCGGTCGTCGACCAGCGCGTATCGCACGCCGGCCCCCGCGAGATCGGCCGCGAGCTCGGGCTCCCAGACACGCTCGGTGAGCCACAGCCCGCACGCGTCCACTCCGAACCGGCGCTGCACCGCGTCGTGCATCCAGCGGATCTGCTCCACCCGGTCCGCCCGGGGCAGCGCGGCGAGCACCGGCTCATAGAAGCCGGCGAGAAGTATCTCGACCTCGCCCTCCGACGCGAGCGCACCCAGCCGGTCGAGGTACCCGGGCTCGTGGCCCTCCAGCCACTCGAGCAGCGGGCCCGAGAGGTGGAGCACGACCGGGAGAAAGCCGCGGCCGGCGAGCCGGTCCAGCAGCGGCCGGTAGACGTCTTCCACATGCTGGGCGAACACGTGGTCGAAGTTGCCGACCGGCTGATGGAGATGGAGACCGAAGACGAAGCGGATCGGGGCCATGTCAGCCAAACGCCAGGGCCCTGGAGCCGCGGCCGGCCACCGCCACGGCGGTAAGGATGTCGGGGAAAAGGTCGTCCCGCCGGTGCAGCGCCTCGGCGGTCGCCTGCGCCTGCGCGAGGCGCGCTTCGGCACCGGGGGCGAGCGCGGCCAGGAGCGCCTCCGCGTCGTCGCAGTGCTGCCGGAACCGTCGCTCGGCATAATCCGCCGCGGCGCCGGTCGAGATGATGAACTGCCAGTCGGAGGCCTGGGCCAGCAGCATCTCGCGCGCGGCCTGGGCCAGCACGGGGCGCGCGGCCGGACGCTCTATCGCCGCCGGCGCCGCATCCCAGAAGGTCTCTTCCAGCGCCCAGAGCCGCTCCCAGGTCCAGACGGTCGCCTCACTCAGCCACATGCTGAAATCGCCGTTGGCGCCCCAGGAGCCCGACGGCATGGCGATGGGCTGACTCGCCGGATACTCGGCGAGGTGGTGGGAGGCGGTGACCGGACGGACCCCCCGCTCCTCGTGCGCGATTGACCGGTACACGCCGGTCAGCCACTCGGGGCCTTCGAACCACCAGTGCCCCAAGAGCTCGGTGTCGAACGGCGCAACGATGACCCCGCCGCGCCGCTGCCGCTCGCTCGACGCAATGCCGGCGAGGAGCCCGGCGAAGTGCTCCGCGTGCTCCTGGGCCCGTGCTGTCGCGGCGCCTGGGTCGTAGCGGTCCTTCTGGCCCAGATCCACGCCGCCCCCGGTCACCCGCCAGAGCTTGAGCCCGCCGGGCCAGCGCATTTTGTGGAACTCGAGGTAGCTGCCGTCGCCGGGATAGCCCTGGAAGCGGCTCCACACCTGCATGGACGATCGCGGATCCCGCACCAGCGCGGCGATGCCCTCCGATCGCAGGGGCGCCACTTCGTAAGCCAGATAGGGTGAGCGATGACCGATACCGTCGGTTCGGTCGCCGGCGCGCTGCACCACGGCGCTTGCGGCCGGGTCGCCGTAGATGCCGAGCGGGCGGCCGGCCGCAGCCAGGTGGGCGTCCACGAAGAAGAACCGGAAGCCGGCGTCGCCGAGATGTTCCTCGATGCCGCGGCGGATACCGGAGCGCGGCGCGCTCTTCCAGGGTTGCCACGGACCGCGCGGCCGGTAGGCGCACTCGGGCGCCCAGATGCCTTGCGGAAGATGCCCGAACAGCCGACGGTGTTCCGTGCGGCCGACGGCGAGCTGTAATCGAACGCTTTCGTCGCGCGCGAGCAGCGGCAGGAAGCCGTGGGTCGCGGCCGAAGTGATGGTCTCGATCCGTCCCCTCTCTTCCAGGGTCCTCAGGGCCGAGACGATGTCGCCCCCGAGCTCATGAAAGAGCCGGCGCAGGCGGGTGAGACGCTCGCGCCAGAACTCCACCAGCGGCACCAGGTGATCCTCACCGGTCGAGGCGAGCGATCCCGGGGCCTCGTCACAGGCCAGGAGTCGCTGGGCGAAGAACGCCTCCAGTTCCCCCACGAACGTCGGGCTCACCAGCTGATTCGCCAGGACCGGCGTGACGCCGAGCGTGACCGGCGCGGGCACGCGCCGGGCCTCCAGGGCACGCAGCTGCTCGATGAGCGGCAGGTAGGTGTCGAGGGCGGCCTCGCAGAGCCAGTCGCTGCCGTGGGGCCAGCGACCGTGGTTGAGCACCCAGGGCAGGTGACTGTGCAGCGCGAGGACGAAGTCCATCATCAGGCTAGCGCATCGCAGCGTGGGCCACGGCCCGGCGGTACACCTCGAGGTACTGATCTACCGAGCGTTCCCAGCTGAAGTCGCGAGCCATGGCCCGGCGCAGCATCGCCTGCCACTTGGCGGCGTCGGCGTAGGCGCGAAGCGCGCGGAAGCCGGCCTCCTGGAACGCCTCGGCCGAGTAGCCGTCGAAGACGAAGCCGGAGACGCCGTCCTCGACCGTGTCGGCGAGCCCGCCCACCCGCCGCACGATGGGCGGCGCCCCGTACCGCTGCGAGCGCATCTGGGTGAGTCCACAGGGCTCGTAGAGCGAGGGCATGAGGAAGATGTCGGCACCGGCCATGAGTCGGTGCTCCAGCCGGTCAGTGAAGTCGAGCTGGACCCCGACCCGGTTCGGCGCGGAGGTGGCGAGGTCCACCAGCGCGCGCTCGTAGCGCGGATCGCCGCTGCCGAGGAAGACGAACTGCGCGTCGCTGGTGAGCAGCTCGGTCGCGCCCAGGATCAGGTCGAGTCCCTTCTGGGTCACCAGCCGTCCGGTCATGCCGAAGAGCGGCGCCCGGCGGCGCTGCGGCAGACCAAAGGAGCGCTGGAGCCCGGCCTTGCACTTGCGCTTGCCCTCGAGCTTGTCGGCCGAGTATTGGGCGGTGATCTGGGTGTCCGTGGCCGGGTTCCACACCCGCTGGTCGATCCCGTTCAGCACCCCGATCAGTCGGTCGCCGAGCGCGAGGAAGAGGTCCTGCAGGCCGAATCCGCCGCCGGGGGTACGGAGCTCCTTCGCCTGGGTCGGGCTCACGGTGGTCACCATGTCGGCGAAGGTCAGACCGCCCTTCAGGAAGTTGACCTTGCCGTACCACTCGAGCCGCTGCCAGTTGTAGAGCTCCCAGGGGAGACCGATCTCGGGCATGACCTCGGGCCCGAAGTGGCCCTGGTAGCCCGGATTGTGCACCGACACCACGCTGATCGCGGTCCGCGCGTAGCGCTCGTGCGCGAGCGTAGTGCGGAGATACACCGGCGCGAGCGCCGTGTGCCAGTCGTGGGTGTGCAACAGGATCGGCCCCTTCACCAAGCGCGGCAGCGCCAGGCAGGCGGCCATCGCGAAGAAGGCGAACCGCCGGTGGTTGTCGGGGTAGTCGGCGCCGTTCTCGCCGTAGATGCCGTGGCGGTTGAAGTACTCGCCGTGCTCGATGAAATAGACCTGCGGCCCGGTCGCGGGGCCCCCGGTGCGGAATACCCGTGCCTCCTCGTGCCGGCCGCCGAGGCTCGCCACGAACGGCTGGCCGACGGGCTCGAGGTCGGGGTCCTCGTCGCGCACGGTGCGGTAGAGCGGGAGGATGGCGGTGACGTTGAGGCCGGCGGCGTGCTGGAAGTTGGCCAGCCCCGCCACGGCCTCGGCCAGTCCGCCGGTGCGGGCGTAGGGGAAGTACTCCGCGGTCACGTGAACGATGGAGACGGGCTCCCCGCCTCCCGCGCTCGTCAGCTCCGCCATCGCGTGCGCCTCAGCCGGTGGGCGGATCGTCGCCCGCCGTCTCGCCCCTGATCGCCGGAGCGTAGTACTCCTGCACGTAGTTCTGGACCATCAGCCGAGCAGTGAAGCGGGAGCCGGCGAGCCGGAGCGCGTGCCGCATCTTGTCCACCCATCCGATCGGCACCCCGGCGGCATTGCGGTGGTGGTAGAGCGGAATCACCTGGTCCTCGAGCAGCTGGTAGAACCGCTCCGCGTCCGCGGCATCGGCGTCTTCGGTATCGCCTGCCGGGGAAATGGCCCAGCCGCTCAGCCCGTCGTAGCCCTCCTGCCACCAGCCGTCGAGGGTGCTCAGCTGCGGCACGCCGTTAAGCCCCGCCTTCATCCCGCTGGTACCCGACGCCTCGAGCGGCACCCGAGGCAGGTTGATCCACATGTCCACCCCCTGCACCAGAAGGTGGGCGATGTGCATGTCGTAGTCCTCGACGAACGCGACTCGGCCTTCGAACTCGGGGTCGCGGGTGAACTGGTAGACGCTCTGGAGCACTTCCTTGCCGGGGTTGTCGGCCGGGTGCGCTTTGCCGGCGAAGATGATCTGCACCGGACGGCGGATGTCGGCCAGCAGCTGCCGCAGCCGGTCGATGTCGCGGAAGATGAGGTTGGCGCGCTTGTAGGTGGCGAAGCGCCGCGCGAACCCGAGGGTGAGCGCATTGGGGTCGAGCAGCGTCCCCGCGCCGACCACCTGCGCCGCTTCCTTGAACCGGGCGGCGAACCGCTGGCGCGCGTCCTCCCGGATCCGGGTGGCGAGCACCTGCTTGAGGCGCATGTGCGCGGCCCAGAACCGGTCCGAATCCAGGGTGAGTACCTGGTCCCAGAAGCCCGGCTCGTCGAGGCGGTCGCCCCAGTTGCGGCCGAGGTGCTCGTCGAGCAGCTCCATGATCGGGGTGGCCATCCAGGTGGCGAGATGCACGCCGTTGGTGACGTGGCCGATCGGTACCGCTTCCCAAGGACGCCCCGGCCAGAGGTCGCGCCACAGGGTGCGCGACACCTGCCCATGGCGGCGGGAGACTCCGTTGACCCGGGCGGACAGACGGAGCGCGCACACGGTCATGTGGAACTGGCCCTCGATCGAGGGGTGCTTGCCCAGGTGGAACAGCGCGTCCTTCTCGATGCCCATCTCCTCCCAGATCGGTCCGGCGCAGGCGGCCAGAGACTCGACCGTGAAGGCGTCGTGCCCGGCGGGCACCGGTGTGTGGGTGGTGAACACGCTCTGCGCGCGCACCCGGCGCACGGCCTCGTCGTATGGCGTGCCCGCCGCCAGATGCTCGCGCACCCGCTCGATCATCATGAAGGCGGCGTGTCCCTCGTTGGCGTGCCATACGGAGGGCTGGATGTCGAGCGCACGCAGCACTCGCACCCCGCCCACGCCGAGGATCCACTCCTGCCGCACGCGGAGGTCGGGTCCTCCCGCGTACAGCTTGTTCATCAGCCCCCGGTCATCGGCGTGGTTCAGGTCGAGGTTGGTGTCGAGCAGATAGATCGGCACCCGACCGACCATCATCCGCCACGCCCGCACGTGCACCGGCCGGCCCGAGGTCTCGACCGTGGCGAGGTAGGGACGCCCCTGGGGTCCGACGACCGGCTCGAGCGGCGTGACCGAGATGTCGTACTCGTCGTCGCTGTCCTCCTGCCAGCCGTCGAGCCGGAGCCGCTGGTCGAAATAGCCCTTCATGTACATCAGACCGACGCCCACCATCGGGATGCCGGCGTCGCTCGCGGCCTTGCAGTGGTCTCCCGCGAGCACGCCGAGGCCGCCCGAGTAGATCGGCACCGAGCTGTGGAGGCCGAATTCCGCGCAGAAGTACGCGACCGGCCGGCCGTCGAGCTCGCCGTAGTTCTGCGTGAACCAGGTTTCACGGCTGGTGGTCTCATGGTGCAGCCGCGTCATGACCTCGTCGTAGCGCCGGAGGAAGCCCGCGTCACTGGCGCAGGCGGCGACCCGCTCGGGGTCCGCCCGGCAGAGCAGCTCGAGCGGATTGTGACGAGTGAGGCCCCAGAGCGTGGGGTCGATGCTGCGAAAGAGGGCACGCGCCTCCCGGTTCCAGCTCCACCAGAGGTTCTTCGCCAGGGCGGCGAGGCCCTCGACGCGCGCCGGGAGGTACGGAACGTGGGCGGTATGCGGGGTCATAGGGCGGTAAGTATAGCGGGGGCGGGTGGACAGCGGGACGGCGGTCGGGCGTCGGGTGCTCGGGCGGACCGCGTGTCGTTCTTGGGAGCGAATGCGACAAGGGACCTTCTCACTCTATGAGAAGATCCCTCGCTCCGCTCGGGATGACAGAGTAGGATCGGTCCGCCTGACCGCCTGACCGCCTGACCGCCTGACCGCCTGACCGCCTACCGCACCAGCTTCTTGTATCGAATCCGATGCGGCTGCCCCGCGTCGGCGCCCTTCCGACGCTTGAGGTCCGCCGCATAGTCCTGGTAGTTCCCTTCGAACCACACCACCTCGCTGTCGCCCTCGAAGGCCAACATGTGGGTGGCGATGCGATCGAGGAACCAGCGGTCGTGGCTGATGACCACGGCGCAGCCAGCGAAGTGGAGGAGCGCCTCCTCCAGTGCACGCAGGGTATCGACGTCGAGGTCGTTGGTGGGCTCGTCCAGGAGCAGCAGATTGCCGCCGCTCCGGAGCAGCTTGGCCAGGTGGAGCCGGTTCCGCTCCCCGCCCGAGAGAGTGCCCACCTTCTTCTGCTGGTCGGCGCCGCGGAAGTTGAAGCCGGCCGCGTACGCCCGTGCGTTCACCGTGCGGCGGCCGAACTGGAGCTGGTCCTCTCCTCCGGAAATCTCCTCGTACACCGTCCTGTTCGGGTCGAGCGCGTCGCGGCTCTGGTCCACGTAGGCGATCTGCACCGTCGAGCCCACCTTCAGCGCCCCTCCGTCGGGCTCCTCCTGGCCGGTGATCATCCGGAAGAGCGTGGTCTTGCCGGCGCCGTTGGGGCCGATGACGCCCACGATGCCGCCCCGCGGCAGGGAGAAGGTCAGCTCGTCGATGAGGAGCCTGTCACCGAAGCCCTTCGTCAGCCTGTCCGCGACGACCACCTCGTCGCCCAGACGCTCGGGGACGGGGATGAGGATCTCGACGGAGCCGTCGGTCTGCCTCTCCGCGGCCTCGCGCAGCTCCTCGTAGCGGGTGATGCGCGCCTTGCTCTTGGCCTGGCGGGCCCGGGGCGACATCCGAATCCACTCCAGCTCGTGCTGAAGGGTCTTCTGCCGAGCCGAGGCCTGCTTCTCCTCCTGGGCCAGCCGCTGCTCCTTCTGCTCCAGCCAGGAGGAGTAGTTCCCCTCCCAGGGAATGCCCGCGCCCTGGTACAGCTCCAGGATCCAGCCCGCCACGTTGTCGAGGAAGTACCGGTCGTGGGTGACCGCGACCACCGTTCCCTTGAACTCGGCCAGGTAGCGCTCCAGCCACCAGACGCTCTCGGCGTCGAGATGGTTGGTGGGCTCATCCAGCAGCAGCATGTCCGGCTGCTCCAGCAGCAGGCGGCAGAGCGCCACGCGGCGCCGCTCGCCGCCCGAGATCTTGCCGACGTCGGCGTCGCCCGGCGGGAGCCGGAGGGCGTCCATCGCCAGGTCGATCTTGTGGTCCAGCTCCCAGAGACCGAGTGCGTCGATCCGCTCCTGGAGATTCCCCTGCTTCTCCAGCAGCCGGTTCATCTCCTCGTCGTCCATCGGCTCCGCGAACTTGGCGCTGATCTCGTGGAACTGGTCCAGCAACGCCTGCTGCTCACGCACCCCTTGCATCACGTTGCCGCGAACGTCCTTCGAAGGGTCGAGCTGGGGCTCCTGCGGCAAGTATCCGATCCGGATGCCGGGGAGCGGGCGCGCATCGCCGAGGAAGTCCTTGTCCACGCCGGCCATGATGCGGAGCAGGGTGGACTTCCCCGCGCCGTTGGAGCCCAGCACGCCGATCTTGGCGCCAGGGTAGAAGGCGAGGTAGATGCCCTTGAGAATCTCGCGGGAGGGAGGCACGACCTTCCGGAGGTCGCGCATGGTGAAGATGTATTCGCCGGCCATGGGGCGGGAAGATAAGCGGGGAGGCCGTGGTGCCTAGGGGGAAGGCGACCAGCGTGTGCCTACTCCCGGAGCTGGGAGCGCCGGGGATAACGCGGAGGCAACCCCGGCGCTCCGTCTGGAGCCGTCGTCGGCATCCGTGGAGCGAGGCCTAAGGTCGGGCTGGCCGGTGACCGACGATGACCTCGACCAGCCCGTGCATCGTATTGACGACTGCCGCCAGCAGATCGGAGACGTGACGGCGCACCGTCTCGCCCCGGATTGCTGTTTGCCTCAACCCTCGAGAGCAGTCCGCGATCGCTCCTCGATACGATGCGAGGGCTCGCGTGGACCACCGGCTCATCCGGCTCCCCAGGCCGGAAAAGGCTCTCGCCGAGCCGCCGGTTGTTGCCGAGGGCAGATCGGGTCGGGCTTCGTCCAGGAGGGATTGGAGTCGGGCTTCCGCCAGGAACGGCGAGCCCGCCGGCAGCTGGGACGTGAATCGCGACTCGGTAACGGAATCGAAACGGAGATGACGCTCCGGTAAGACGGTAGCGGTGGTCGGCTCTTGCCTTGGCAAAAGCTCAGCACCCTCGATGTACGCCAGCCAGACCGCTCCGTCCCGGTCCTTGAATTCCATCGACTCGGTGAGGGGATTCCCTCGGGGGTAAGACGGCGTCCGCGAGACCCTACCCCTTCGGGCGGGGGCGCGGGAGCGACTTCCGCGGGGGGGCACTCTTGCACCCACGGAGCGCGCTGCCTGCAGCTCCCGCGTCCATTCGGCGAGACAGTTGATCAGTTGGGTGACGTCCTGCTCCGTCTTCCTCGAGCGCGCTGCACTGACGGACTCGTGTTTGGGCTTCCGCTGACGTCGGGGCCTGGTGGCCAACTCAGGCTCAGCCGGCTTCGGCGCTGCGCTCCTCCGAGCCATGGTTCCGCCTCCTATTCGATGAGCTCATAGTACGGTTCCCGCTAGTTGGATGACGCTGGCCGGGCGCCACGACGGGATTCCGCACCTTCTGAATCCTTCGCCGGGCCTGCACTCATGCTGTGGTGGCTGGTCTTCAGGGAGGGCGTTCATCCACCGCATTCTGATGGTCGAGACCTACGGCAGGCAGAGGACCAACCGTCCTTGGCCCAGGAAAGATGAGGATGCGACGGCAGGCTAGACATTGGACTTTAGTGCATGCGACAGCGACGGGGCCAGAATAACCAAAAGGGCGTCCCAGCGGGGACGCCCTCGAAGGTCGAAGGTGGCGAAGGGTCAGCTCAGGTGTCTGTTCACCAGTTTGGTCATGTCGAACATGGAGACCTGGCTCTTGCCGCCGAACACCGGACGGAGCTTGTCGTCGGCGTTGATGGCGCGCCGGTTCCTGGAGTCCTGCAGGCCGTTCCGCTTGATGTAGGCCCAGAGCTTCTTGGTCACCTCGGTGCGGGGGATCGCGCTGGAGCCGACCACGGCGGCCAGCTGCGAGCTGGGCTGCATGGGCTTCATGAACGCCGCGCTCGGCGTCCTCTTCTTGCCGGACTTCTTGGTGGCCTTCTTCCGTGCGGTGGTCTTCCTAGCGGGCTTCCGGGCGCTCTTCTTGGCGGACTTTTTTCCCTTCTTCCTGGTGGCCATCGCGTGTCTCCCAGTGATTGTGAGGACCGTGCGTGCCGCGGTACCGCAGAACTCCCGTGACCAACAGTAAGCAAGCGCCCCATAACTGCAATAGGGAAAGGTCGATTTTCCCCCGGGAGAGCGGGGAGGGGAAGGGCGTCGAAGGTGAGAAGAGAAGGGTGAAGGGGAGGCTCGATCCCCCTTTCACCTTTCACTGTTCACGCCCTCGCGAGCGCCCTTTCCACCTCTCGCAGATCGGCCTCGATCTCGATCGGGCGATTGGCTCCGGTCGGGGGCGGAGTCGTCTCGACATGGTACTGGAGCAGCATCCCCGGATCCTTCAGTACATGGCCCGTGAGCACCGCGACGACCCTGGCGCCGCGTGCGATCGTTCCCCGCCGCACCAGCGCCCGCACGCCGGCCACGCTCGCCGCGCTCGCGGGCTCGCACCCCACGCCGCTGGCGTCCACCGCGGCCTTCGCCTCCAGGATCTCGGCGTCGCTCACCGCGAGGACCACGCCGTCGGTCTCGCGAATGGCGCGCACGGCGCGATCGTGCGAGGCGGGGTCCCCGATGCGGATGGCGGTCGCCACGGTCTCGGGCTCGACCCGATAGCGCTGCCGGAAGCCCTCCTCGAAGCTCCGGGCGAACGGGGCCGCCCCCGACGCCTGGACCGCCGCGAGCCGGGGCATCCGGTCGATCAACCCCCACGCACGCGCCTCCCGCAGCGCCTTTCCGAAGGCCGCCGTGTTCCCCAGGTTCCCCGCCGGCAGCACGATCCAATCCGGCGGTTGCCAGGCGAGCTGCTGGAGCAGCTCCAGCACGATGGTCTTCTGGCCCTCGAGCCGGAACGGATTGATCGAGTTGAGCAGGTACACGCCCAGCCGCTCGCTGGCCTCCTGCACCAGGCGGAGGCAGTCGTCGAAGCCGCCCCGGACCAGGAGCGTGCGCGCGCCGTAGGCGAGCGACTGCGCCAGCTTCCCCGTCGCCACGTTCCCTGCCGGCACCAGCACCAGCGACGGCAGTCCCGCCTGCGCCGCGTAGGCCGCGAGTGAGGCGGACGTGTTGCCGGTGGAGGCGCAGGCCACGGCGCGAGCGCCGATCCGGAGCGCCTGGGTGACGCCGACCGTCATGCCCCGATCCTTGAACGAACCGGTCGGATTGTGGCCCTCGTGCTTCAGCAGAAGACCCTCGGTCCCGCTCCACCGGTCCAGCGCCCCGCGATGCAGCAGCGGGGTGTTCCCCTCGGGGTAAGAGACGATCTCGTGCGCCGAGGGGAGGACAATATCCCGGAATCGCCATACGCCCGAGGGTGGCGCGCCGGGAGCCCGGCCTCGTCGCTCGGTGAATCGCAGCAGGAGCTCGGGGGCCGTCAGGTCGGGGGGGCGATGGGCGATCTCGAGCATGCCGCCGCACCGAGGGCATCGCGGATGGGGATCGGTCTCGGTCAGCTCGCTGCCGCAGGAGAGGCAGACCTGCCAGCTCGCCGGCCGCTCGGTTTGGAACCTCAACCGGACCGCCCTTCACGCGTCACCCTGGCGCCGTCCCGGTCCACCGGGCCCACGCGGACGGTGCAGCGCTCACCGCGCGCGCGGTAGGCGGCGATCATCGCCCGCGCCACCCGCTCCGCGCTCTCGCGTCCCCGGGCCAGCGCGAACGCCGTCGGTCCGCTTCCCGAGATCGAGCTCCCCAGCGCGCCCGCCTCGAGCGCGGCCGCCTTGGCCTCCGCGAAGCCGGGGAGCAGACCGGCCCGCACCGGCTCGGCGATCCGATCGTCCACCGAGCGGGCCAGTAGCGTGTAGTCCTCCAATGCGAACGCGGCCACCATGGCGGCGACCTGGGCGGCCTGGTGCAGGGCGACCGCGCGCGACACGTCCCGCGGCAGCACCGCGCGGGCGTCGGCCGTCCGCATCCGCTGCTCCGGCCTCGCCAGCACGACGTGCAGCTCGGCCGGCACCGGGAGCCGCACCACGTCCAGGGGATCCATCGAGCGGATCAGCACGAGACCGCCGAGCAGGGAAGGGGCGATGTTGTCGGCGTGGCGGCCCGCGACCACCTCTTCGGCGTCGAGACAGGCCTCGATCAGCTCCAGCGGGCCGAGTGGCTCGTCCAGGAGCGCGTTGACCGCCACCGCGCCGGCGACGGCC
Organism: Gemmatimonadales bacterium; assembly: GCA_036556505.1. Classification (GTDB taxonomy): domain Bacteria; phylum Gemmatimonadota; class Gemmatimonadetes; order Gemmatimonadales; family GWC2-71-9; genus CAVVWJ01. The sequence goes on along the minus strand of DATBJH010000013.1, from coordinate 23,932 downwards.
GAGGCGGCGCTCCCGCCCTGTCCTCCCGAGAGCGGCAGGCCCTTCCGAACGGAGAGGCCGATGCCTTTCCCCCGAGCTGCCTGCTCGCCCACCCGCCGGAGGATCGCGCGCGCGGCCAGCCCCGCCGTGTGGCGCTCCGCCTCGCTGGGGAGCTCCGGATGGCCGGCATCGAGCACCCGGATGCCCGGCTCGTCCAGCCACTCCGCCCGCACCGTATCTCCGTCCCCGGCGACCGCGAGCCCGAGAATGTCGAGACCGGGACCGACATTGCCGATGCTGCCCGGCGCGAATGCCGTCACCGGGGCGTTCATGCCCCCGCCAGGCGGAGGATGTCGTTCAGCACCCCTGCGGCCGTCACCTCGGCGCCGGCACCGGGACCGCGGATCACCAGCGGGTTCGCCTTGTACCGCGCGGTAGTGAAGACCAGCTGGTTGTCCGAGCCCCTGAGCGACGCGAGCGGGCTCGAGTGTGGCACCGCGCGCAGGCCGACGGCGATCCTCGACGGCGTCACCGTGGCGACGTAGCGAAGCACGCTCCCCTGCGCCCGCGCAGCGTTGACCCGCCGCTTCCACCCGGCGTCCAGTTCCTCCAGCCGCTGGAGGAACTCCCGCAGCGGAAGGGTCCGCGCCCACTTGGGGACGAGGGACTCGACCCCGGCACGGTTCAGCTCACCGCGGTAGCCGAGCAGCCGCGCGAGGATGAGCGCCTTCCGCCCCACGTCCATCCCCGAGAGATCCTCCCGTGGGTCGGGCTCGGTGTAGCGGAGCCGCATGGCCGCGCGAACCGCACGGGAGAACGCCACCCCTTCGCCGACCTCGGTCAGCACATACCCGAGCGTGCCCGAGAGCAGGCCCTCGATTCGCTCGACCCGGTCACCCGACTCGGTGAGCTTGTGATAGGTGTCGATGATGGGGAGTCCGGCGCCGACGGTGGCCTCGTGCAGAATCCGCCGGCCTCGCGCGCGGGCGGTCTGCCACAGGGACTCGCTCGCGAGGCGACGGCCCGCCAGCGGCAGCTTGTTGGCGAGCACCAGGTCCATCCCGTGGGTGAGCGCCGACTCCAGCAGGGCGCCGGTGTCGTCGGCGGTGAGATCCACCAGCACCGGCCGGGTGAGCGCGTAGCCGGCGATGTGGGCGATCGCCTCCTCCGCGGTGCCGCGCCGCCCGCGAGGCGCGTCGGCCAGCCCGCGCCCCTGCTTCTTGTCGGCCGCGAGGGCCGCCAGGCGCCGCGGGGGAATGCCCTGCGGCTCGAACACGAAGCCGCTCCGGTCGACCACCGCTGCGACGCGCAGCGACAGCGCCGGTCGCCGCACCCGGCCGATGAGTTGTGCCAGCGCGCGTCCGATCTGGCCGAAGCCGACCAGGATGATCTCCATCCGCTCGGGCTGGATCACCGAACCGCCGGCGATCCGCGAGAGCTGAAACGCGGCGTGGACCCGGCGCTGCGCATCGGCGGCCTGCGTCGCCTCGACCACGACCGAGATGTTGAGCTCGGAGGAGCCCTGGGCGATGGCGACGACGTTGATCCCGCCGGCCGCGAGCGCGGAGAACACGCCCGCGGCGATCCCGGGTGTCCCGTGCATGCCGAGGCCCACCACGGCGATCGTCGCCATGCCGGGACTCACCTCGACCCCGTCGATTTCTCCCTGGGCGATCTCGTCCCGGAACTCGCGCTCCAGCGCAGTCCGGGCGTCGTCCGCGAACGGCTCGGGGACGCTGAAGCAGATGGAATGCTCCGAGGACGCCTGAGAGATCAGGGAGACGGAGATCCGCCGGCCGTGGAGGGAGGCGAAGGTGCGGGCGGCGATGCCGGGCACGCCCAGCATCCCGTTGCCCGTGACGGTGACCAGCGCCTGTCCCCCGGCGGCCGTCAGCGCCTTCACCGGCTTCCGCCCGGCGCCCACCCGCTCGGAGACTTCGGTGCCGGCGGCGTCGGGGTCGGCGAAGGGCCGGACGAAGACGGGAATCCGGCGGCCGGTCACCGGAATCAGCGCGCGCGGGTGGAGGACCTTGGCGCCGTAGTAGGCGAGCTCGGCCGCCTCGCGGGCGTGGAGCTGGGGAATGACGCGGGCATCAGGCACTACGCGCGGATCGGCGGTCAGCAGGCCGGGCACGTCCTTCCAGAGGGAGACGCGCGCGGCCCCCAGGCCGCGGGCGAGCAGCGTGGCGGTGAGGTCGGAGCCGCCGCGGCCCAGCGTGGTGACCTCGCCTTCGAGTGTGGCGCCGATGAATCCCGGCACCACCGGCACGACGCCCCGGCCGAGCAGCGGGGAGAGGACCCGATGCACCGCGCGGTCGGTGCGGGCGTAGTCCGGCGCCGCCTGACCGAAGTGCGCGTCGGTATGCACCAGCTCCATCGCATCCACGAAGCGTGCCCGGGTGCCGCCGGCCTCCAGCGCGGCGGCAACGAGCCGCGCGCTCAGCCGTTCGCCGCGGGAGATCAGATAGTCGGTCGTGCGGGGAGTGAGCTCGCGCAGGAGGCGGAGTCCCTGAACCAGGGCTTCCAGCTCGGCGAAGAGGTCGCTGACGCAGAGCAGCACGTCGGCCCGAAGCCGCCCGCCCGGAAGGAGCGATCGCGCGACCTCGACGTGGCGAGCGCGAAGCCGGGCGATGAGACTGGCCACGGTGCGCGACTCGCCACTCCCCGCCTGCTGCGCCACCTCCAGCAGCGCATCGGTCGTCCCCGCCATCGCGGAGACGACCACGACGGTGGGCTCGGCACGATGACGGCGAACGATCTCGACGGCGTGGCGGACGGCGGCGGAATCGGCCAGCGACGCACCGCCGAACTTGTGCACGTGGGGCGCGCGGCGGGGTCGGGGCATGGCGGGAAGGTAGGGCGGTCGGGCGGTCGGGCGGTAGGGCGGTCGGGTGGTCAGGTGCGCGTGCCAGTGTGTCACGCGGAATGCGGTCTCCTTCGCTTCGCTCGGACGACATGTTGACCGCCCGACCGCCTTACCGCCTCACCGCCTGATCGCCTACATTGCCCCCATGCTCGCCCTCCTCAAGCTGATCCAGTCCATCATCAAGACTCTCCACTCGGAGGGCACCCCGGGCCAGGTCGCGGCGGGGATGGCGCTGGGGGCGGCGCTGGGGCTCACGCCGCTGATGAACGTCCACAACCTGCTGGTGTTCTCCCTGATCGTCATCCTGAACGTCTCGTTCGGCGGCGGGATGCTGGGGTGGGCGCTGTTCGTGCCGCTGGGCTTCATCCTCGACCCGGTGTTCCACGCGATCGGCCTCCAGCTGCTGGAGGCGCCGTCGCTCCGCGAACTGTGGACCTCGATGTACAACACGCCGCTGGTCCCCTACACCAACTTCAATAACACGGTGGTCCTGGGCAGCGTTGTGGGGTGGGTGGTGCTCGCGGTGCCGATCTTCTTCGCCGCACGCTGGGCGGTGGCGCGCTATCGGGCCACCATCGGCGAGCGGGTGCAGCAGTCGAAGTTCTACCAGGCGATCACCGCGTCCAAGGCCTACAACATCTACCGCCTCTTCCGGCCGGAGTGAGCTCACCGCCGTGAAGATCTTCCGCTGGAAGGCCATCGGGCCGCTGCTCCTGTTCCTGGCGATCATCGCGATCCTGCTCTGGCTCTTCGCCGAGCCGGTGGCTGAGGACACGACCGAAGAGGTGGGGACCGAGCTCCTCGGGACGCAGGTGGACATCGGGAAGCTCGACATCCACGCCGGCGAGGCCGCGGTGGACCTCCACCTGCTGGAGATCGCCGATCCGTTCAACGTTGCCAGAAACCTGGTCGAGGCGGAGGAGATCCGGCTCAAGCTCAATCCGCTGGCGCTGGCGGAAAAGAAGCTCGTGGTGGAAAACCTCCGCCTCGGCGGGGTCAAGTTCGGCACCACCCGCAAGACGCCGGCGAAGCCGGTCGAGGGCGACGGCTTTGCCCCCCAGGCGCTCCGCTCGGTGCGGGAGTGGGCACAGCGGTTCGACGTTCCCATCCTGAAGCTCACGCCGATCGACACGGTGAAGCAGCTGGTGTTGAATCCCACGCAGCTGACGACGGTAAAGACCGCCCAAGCTCTCGCGGGTCGTGCGGACTCGGCAAAGAAGGGACTGGAGCAGTCCTTCAAGCAGCTCAACGTCGAGCAGACGGTCGACAGCGCCCGCGCCCTGGCAACCCGCCTCAAGGCGACCGATCCCCGCAAGCTCGGATTGGAGGGCACCCGCAAGGCAGTCGAGGACACTCGCGCGAGCCTCAAGCAGCTGGACGCGACCAAGCGGCAACTGGACAACCTGGAGCGGCAGGTGAAGGGCGGAGCCGGCTCGCTCAGCGCCGGCCTCCAGAACCTCGATGAGGCGCGAAAGAAGGACTACGCCTTCGCCCGCGGGCTGCTCAAGCTCCCGACCTTCTCGGCGCCGGAGATCGGGGAGGCGTTCTTCGGCAAGGTCAGCATCGACCGCTTCCAGCAGGCGCTCTACTACACCGAGCTGGCGCGCCGCTACATGCCGCCCGGCCTCCTGCCGAAGCAGGACCCCGGCCCCGAGCGGCTTCGCGCTGCCGGGGTCAACGTCCGGTTCCCCAAGGAGCAGGCCTGGCCGAAGTTCCTGGTCCAGCTCGGCCAGGTGGATCTCGAGATCGGCGGCGACAGCCCCTTGCGAGGGGCGTACGAGGCCGTAGTGCAGGGGCTCACCTCGGATCCGACGCTGTACGGCAAGCCGACGATCGTTCGCACGAGTCGCACCGCCGAGGGCAGCGCGATCGCGGGCATCGACGTGTCCGCCCTGATCGACCACGTGAACCCGCAACGGGTGCGCGATTCCGCTTCGGCGCGGCTGCGCGGCGTCGACCTTCCCACGCTCGACGTGCCGGGTCTGCCATTCAGGTTGAATCCGGGCCGTGGCGCTGCGAGACTCGATTTCGCACTGCGGAACGACCAGCTCTCGGGGCGCTGGTCCCTCTCCTCGAACCAGGTCGCTTGGGCGCTGGACAGCGCAGGACGAAAGCTCAACACGCTCGAGGGGCTGGTCTGGCGGGTGGTCTCCGGATTGAAGGATCTCTCGGTTGACGCCCGGGTGAGCGGTGGGTTGCGCGCGCCGAAGCTCGCGGTCAGCAGCAATCTCGACCGCGCCATTGCGGACCGGCTCCAGGCCGTGATCGGCGAGGAGGTCGCGAAGGCCGAGAAGATGGTGCGGGCCAAGGTGGACAGCGTGGTGGCCGGGCGGGTGGAGCCGGTGCGCAAGCAGATCGTCGCCGTGCAGAGCCAGGCGGAGTCGCGGCTCGGGTCGGAGCGGAAGCGGGTGGAGAGCGTCGAGCGCGAGCTTCAAGCCGAGCTCAAGCGGCTCTCCGGGGGACTGGCACCGGAGATCAAGCTGCCAAAGCTGGGGATTTAGGTCGGCGGAGGAGACGACCGGTCACCGCCAGGATGTCGGATACGCATTGCGCGCGATCCACCAGGTGACCAGCGCCGCAACAGACCTCGAGTGAGGGCGTCAAGGGGACCATGCCCATGCCGTCCTGGTCGATACGATAGCGGCGGAGACGCCGCTGCGGTCGCTGGTACCCAGTCACCAGAAGGCGATACCCATCGGGATCCGGACGACCTTCCGTGGCGGTCTCGACCACGAGAGTGCCGCTGGCGTGGCGGCAGTCGATGCCGCCGTCCGGCACCACGGTGTAACCGCTCAGGAGAACCCGGAAGCCTGAGGTGGCCGAGGTCACCTCGATGGACGCCTCGGCAGGCTCCGGCTCCGTGCCCCTGATCACCGCAGCCGAGCAGGACCAAGGCGGCGATCGGCAGGACCAGGCTTGGGCTGAACTGGCGCATCGCGAGCTTCTCCCGACCCGTTGGCCCCTGCTTGCCGGCCTGCGCGGACTGCACATATGCTAGAGCGCGACAGTCAATCCTCGGTCGGCGCGGAGTCGACTGGACACGATGCTGCGGTCGCGTCTCTTCGGCGGTCTGACGCTTGCGCGAGGCGAGGAGAACCTCACCGGGGCCGTGACGCAGTGGCGCCGGCTCGCGCTGCTCGCGCTCCTGGCCGTGGCCCAGGACACCGGCATGAGCCGCGACAAGCTGCTCGGGTGGCTCTGGCCCGAGTCCGAAGCCGAACGCGCGCGCCGGGCCGAGCTGGACCCGCTGGAAACGAAAGTCGCGCTGGCGCTGGTGGCCGCGCTCGCGGCCGACGGAGATCGCCCCGGTGCATCAGGAGCCGCTCCCCCTGACGCAATAGCCGGAACGCCGTAAGTTTCAGCCCGCTCCTTCCCGACCGGAGTCCCCATGCGCATCGGTGTCCCCAAGGAAACCGCCCCGGGCGAGCGGCGCGTCGCCCTGGTGCCCGAATCCGTCAAGAAGCTGATCCAGGCCGGTTACGAGGTGGCCGTCGAAGCCGGCGCCGGCGACGAGGCAGGCTACGGCGACACCGCGTTCCACGAGGCCGGGGCCGCCGTCCAGGCGGACCGTGCTGCGCTGGCCGTATCGGCCGATCTGCTGCTGAAGGTCGGGCCTCCCGCACGCGACGAGGTCGGCTGGATGCGGGCCGGGTCGATCTACCTGGGCTCCCTGATGCCGCTGCGGAACCCGGCCGCCGTGCGGGCGCTGATGGACCGCCGGATCACCGCCTTCTCCACCGACGCCATTCCCCGGACTACCCGGGCCCAGTCCATGGACACGCTGTCGTCCATGGCCAACATCGCGGGCTACAAGGGCGTGCTCCTCGCCGCGGCGGAGCTGAACAAGTACTTCCCGATGCTGATGACGGCGGCGGGCATGGTGCCGCCCGCCAAGGTGTTCGTGATCGGGGCGGCGGTGGCCGGGCTCCAGGCGATCGCCACCGCCAAGCGTCTTGGCGCCAACGTGGTGGCGACCGACGTCCGGCCGGAGGTGAAGGAGCAGATCGAGAGTGTGGGCGGCAAGTACGTCGGCATCGAGCTGGGCGAGGCGGCGTCGGCGGGCGGGGGCTACGCCAAGGAGCTTTCCGAGGCCGACCAGGCCCGGCAGCGCGAGCTGCTGGCGGCGCAGGTCGCCCAGTCGGACGTGGTGATCACCACCGCGCTCATCGGCGGAGTGTTCGCGCCCAAACTCATCACCGCCGACATGGTGCGGAGCATGCGGCCGGGCGCCATCATCGTGGACCTCGCGGCCGACGGCGGAGGCAACTGCGAGCTCTCGCGTCCCGGCGACACCGCCCGAGTGGGCGGGGTCACCATCCTGGCGCCGCTCAACCTGGCCGCCACGATGCCGCTGCACGCGAGCCTGCTCTTCTCCCGCAACCTGACCGCATTCGTCCTGGCGTTCACCAAGGACAAGGCCTTCCAGCTCGACTTCAACGACGACATCCAGCAGGGTGCCGTGATCACCCACGAAGGCGAGGTGCGCCATGCGCGCACCCGCGACGCGCTCCAGCGAGGTGCGGCCTGATGCATGACACCAGCGACTTCTGGTCCCAGATCTTCGTCTTCGTGCTGGCCACGTTCATCGGGCTCGGCGTGATCCGCCGGGTGTCCCGGTTGCTGCATACCCCGCTGATGTCGCTCACCAACGCCATCTCCGCGATCGCCGTGGTCGGCGCGATCCTGGTGGCGGGACCCGAGTACCCGATTCCGATCCGGATCCTGGGGACGATCGCGGTGTTCGCGTCGATGACCAACATCGTGAGCGGGTTCCTGATCACCGAGCGGATGCTCAAGATGTTCAAGCGCGAGCAGAAGCCCGGTGAGGGCCACCGCCCATGACCTACAGCCTCGTCCAGCTCGCTTACCTGGTCGCGACGGCGCTCTTCGTCTTCGCGCTCCACTGGATGAACACGCCGGCGACCGCCCGGCGCGGCGTATATGCCGGCGTGATCGGCATGGCGCTCGCGGTCGGGGCGACGTGGGCGGAGCCCGAGGTGGTCCACCATCTGTGGATCGTGATCGCGGTGGTGCTGGGCTTCGCGGTGGGCGTCCCGCTCTCGCGGGTGCCGCTCACGGCCGTGCCCCAGCGGACCGCCCTCTCCCACGCGTTCGGCGGCCTGGCGGCCGGGCTCGTCGGGACGGCCAAGTTCTACCTCTGGACCGGCGAAGGATCGGCGCAGCTGACCGCTTTCCGCACCACCGCGATCATCGCCGAGGTGCTGCTCGGCTTCCTGACGTTCACCGGCAGTCTCATGGCGGCGGGGAAGCTGCAGGAGGTGAAGTGGATTCCGCAGCGGCCGGTGACCTACCCCGGGCAGAACGTCACCAACATCGGCCTCCTGGTCGTCGCCGCGGCGCTGGGGGTGGCGATCGTGATGCATCCCACCGCCGCCTGGGCGCCGGTGGGGTTCGCCGCGGTGATCGCGCTGGCGCTGCTCTTCGGCGTGCTGCTCATCATCCCGATCGGCGGCGCCGACATGCCGACGGTGATCGCGATCCTGAACGCGTACGCCGGCCTCGCCGCGGTCGCGATGGGGTTCGTGCTGGACAACAAGCTCCTCATCACGGCGGGCGCCCTCGACGGCTCCAGCGGTCTGATCCTCGCGATCATCATGTGCAAGGCGATGAACCGCTCCTTCACCAACGTGCTGTTCGGCGCCTTCGGCCAGGTGCAGCAGGCAGCCGCGGGTGGCGAGGCCCGGGAGTACAAGGCCGAGACGGTGGAGGGCGCGAGCCAGGTCCTGGAGCAGGCCAACCTGGTGGTGATCGTGCCCGGCTACGGCATGGCGGTGGCGCAGGCGCAGCACAAGGTCCGGGAGCTCTACGATCAGCTCAAGAAGCGCGGGGTGACGGTGAAGTTCGCCATCCATCCGGTCGCCGGCCGGATGCCCGGGCACATGAACGTGCTCCTGGCGGAGGCCGACATCCCCTACACCGATCTGGTCGAGATGGACGAGATCAACCCGGACATGCCCCAGGCCGACGTGGCGCTGGTCGTCGGGGCGAACGATGTGGTGAACCCCGCCGCGCGAAGCGACAAGGGCAGCCCGATCTACGGGATGCCGATCATCGACGCGGACCGCGCTCGCACGGTATTCGCGATCAAGCGGAGCAAGAACCCAGGCTTCGCAGGGATCGACAACGCGCTGTACTTCTCGGACAAGACCTGGATGCTGTTCGGGGACGCCAAGAACGTCATCGGCGAGCTGGTGAAGCAGATGAGCGGCGGGAGCGGGATGCACTGAGCGGTTCTCCGGTCTTGCCCCACCCGGCCCCATTTTACCACAGAGTTTACGGAGGCCACGGAGGACCACGGAGCCACCCACCCAACCCCCATTGGGGAAGGGCATGACAGCCAGCCAGGCAGCGGTACTATCGGCCCCGAGCGCCGGGGCTTAGCTTCAAACATTCCCCGACATTCGACCGGAGCACACCATGCACGGAGTCTCGCTGCGGAGTCTTCTCGTTCTCGCCGCCGTGGCGACACCGGCAGCCGCCCAGAACGAATGCCTGAAGGACTATCAGATGCCGGGCGTCGGACGCTGGGCGGAGTATCAGGCCACCTTCAACGGCAAAGCGACCACCATGCGCTACGCCGTGATCGGCGAGGAGTCCCGCGAGGGCGCGCCGATGAAGTGGCTGGAGATGCGCATGGCGGGGGGCAAGGATACCTCGGTATATCAGATGCTCACACCGGGGAACCCGGGGGAGATGGACAAGATCGAGGAGGTCGTCTTCAAGACGGGCGATCGGCCCGCGATGAAGATGAGCGGGGCCATGATCAGCATGATCCGGGGTCAGATGGGCAAGAACTCCGCCCTGGCCAACCTGTGTGAGGGCGTGAGCCTGGTAGGGGAAGAGTCGGTCACCGTGCCGGCCGGGACGTTCAGTGCCACTCACTTCCACAACGAGAAGCACAACTCGGACGCCTGGATGGTGAAGAACCAGCCGTTCTACCTGGTGAAGTCGGTGGGGAAGAACCACGAGATCGCGCTGGCAAGCTCAGGCGACGGGGCGACATCCTCGATCAGCGAGGAGCCGCAGGAGATGATGGGAGGACCAAGTAAATAGGGGGAGTCCCTATCGCCCACCGGTCGGTCTTACACCTCTGACTGCAGGCTGCCTGTCAAAGTTGCAGCCAGGTCGGCCACACATCACATAGCTGCTGTGGCCTGGGTCGGCTGCGCGCAAATCGCCATCCCTTCATAGCTTAGCCTAAGGTGTTGAATTTTCGCATCTTAGGTGCTATATTCGCGCGTCTCGACCCGGGGGCGGCCCCAGGTTCCGTTGCAGGTATACGTGCGGGGGACGGGAGTCCAGGAGGCAATCAGCGTGACGATAAAGGCACGCAGCAAGCGCCGCCCGGTGCGGCCGGCGCAGATCGCCCGTGCAATCGACGAAGGCCGTGAGAGTCTCGACCTGTACCTGGACGAGATCAGTCGGGTTCCGCTCCTCAGCCGCGAGGAGGAGATGGAGCTCGCCCGCAAGGCGTTCAAGGGCAGTGTGGTGGCCCAGGAAAAGCTGGCCCGGCACAATGTCCGCTTCGTGGTCTCGGTGGCCAAGAAGTTCCAGAATCGTGGTGTGCCGCTGGTCGACCTGATCGGCGAGGGCAACCTGGGCCTGATGACGGCGGCCCGGAAGTTCGACCCCGATCGCGGGGTCAAGTTCATCTCCTACGCCGTCTGGTGGATCCGCCAGGCGGTGCAGGCCGCCATCGCCCGCCATGGCCGCCCGGTCCGGGTGCCGCTCAACCGCACCGCCGACCTGAGCCGGCTGGGCCGCACCACCACCCTCCTCAAGGACCGGCTCGGGCGCATGCCCACCACTGAGGAGCTGGCCCGCGCTACCGGCCTCACGGTCGAAGCAGTCCGGTCGCTCAGCGCCCTCAACTCCGAGGCCGTCCGCCTCGACCATCCGACCAGAGATGGGGAGGGGAACGAGCGGATCGAGCGCTTCACCAGCGGGGAGCAGGAAAGCACCGACATGACCACCATGGCGAACAGCCAGACCCGGGACATCGAGGCCGCCCTCGCCGCGCTGCCGCCCCGGGATGCCAAGGTGCTCCGGCTCTACTTCGGGCTGGACGACGGCAACAGCCGGACGCTCGAGGAGATCGGCCGGATGATGGGGGTCACTCGCGAGCGGATCCGCCAACTGCGGGACCGCGCGCTGCTCCGGCTCCGCGAGGGTGAAACCGGCGACCGGCTGCGGGACCTGGTAGCGTAAACACAACTCCGCTGTCACCCTGAGCACCGCGAAGGGGGCCATGCTCGATATGGCCCCCTTCACTTCGTTCAGGGTGACCCGCTCGTTCAGGTGACACCGCCATTACCATGGCATTCTGGGATCCTGTTCCCCACGTAGACGACGAGTCACTGCGCCGGGGGCTGCGCGCGTTTCAGGCCGACGGCGTCTGCTCCCAGGTGCGCGACTCGCTGTTGAGCGGACCGCTGCTGGTCGGCTACGCGCTCCTTCTCGGCGCCTCGAACGTGGGCGTGGGTGCCCTCTCCGCCCTGGGGCCGGCGACTCAGGTGCTCCAGTTGCCTACCGTGGCCCTGATCGAGCGCTGGCGAGCGCGAAAAGCGATCTGCTGGTGGGCGGCCTGCGCCGCCCGGGTGACCTGGCTGGGCGTGCTGGTGGTGCCCTGGGCGGTACCCGCCGGGGCGAGGCCGAGCGCCCTGTTCGCCCTCCTACTGGCGGCCTCGGCCCTCGGGACCGTCTCGGGTGCGGCATGGAATCCATGGATCCGCGACTTCCTCCCCGAGGATCTCCGCAACCGGGCGTTCGCGCGGCGCATCGCGATCGCGACGACGATCGGAGCGGTACTCAGTCTCCTGGCCGGCCTTGCGGTCGAGGAACTGGGATCGAGGCTGGGCTCCGCGTGCGGCGGGTACGCCGTGGTCCTGGGAGCGGGTGCGGCGGCGGCCCTGCTCGGTCTGCTGTTTCTGAGTCAGATCCCCGAGCCCACCATGCCCCCGGCGACGCACCGCCCCTGGCGCGACATCGTCCGCGCGCCGCTTCAAAACCGGGAATTCCGCTCCCTGGTCGCGTTTCTGGCCACCTGGACCTTCGCGGTGAATCTTTCGACCCCGTTCTTCACCGTCTATCTCCTGCGCCGCCTGGACCTTCCCATGGCGGTGGTGATCGCCTTCGCCGTCCTGTCGCAGCTGACCGCGGCCTTGGTCGTCCGGGCCTGGGGCGCCATGGCGGACCGATTCTCGACCCTGGCGGTCTTGCGGGTGAGCTGCGCGGTATTCCTGCTGGCCGTCGCCGGGTGGCCGGTAGTCGGGCAAGTGGGCTCGCCCTGGCTGGTGATCGGCGGGCTCACCCTCATTCACGTGCTCAGCGGCCTATCCACCGCGGGCGTCAATCTCGCCACCGGTACGGTGGTCATGGAGCTGGCGCCTAGGGGCGCGGCAGCCGGCTACCTGGCCACCAACGCCTTGATCACCGGCGCGGCGTCGGCCCTGGCACCCATTCTGGCCGGGCTCTCGGCTGATTGGCTGGAGACGCAGCGGCTGTCGATGACCGTGGCGTGGAGCTCGACGTTCGGGGCGGGCGAGGAACTCGCCTTGCGGCCGATCGACGTTCACGGCCTGGATTTCCTTTTCCTCGCCTCGGTCGTGGTCGGGCTGTACGCCATCCACCGGATCCTGGGGGTGAGCGCCCGGGCCACGCCACGCCGACGGGAGGTCCTTGGCGCCCTGTTCGTCGAGATGCGGGAGCAGATGCCCCAACCGCTGCGGGCCATCACCACCGTCCCGTCGGTGCGGGACCTGGTCTACTTCCCGTTCTCGCTGCTGGGATCGTTGCTCCCGGAGCGGCGCCAGCGGCGAGGCGTCCGGGGAGCCGATGGCGCGATCGTGCCGGCCCCGGTGACCACTCGCGGGGGACCGACGGGGCGCCGCGCCTCCGACTCGCCCTGACCGATGGCCGCGCCGTCCGGGAAAGAGCGTTGCGTAGTGAATGCTCGCAGCAAGGCGGGCAATGGAGAGTGAGTACTAGCGCGCCTGCGCACGCACTATATCTTGGCTAATTCTACGCTTTACGGTCGGGGTAGCATGTCACGAGCTCGCTGCCACCTATGCCGGAACTGATCGAGCGCCTCGGTGGAGCGATCTCCACCCGCTACCGGATTCAGCGCGAGCTGGGCCAGGGGGGAATGGCGAAGGTCTTCCTCGCCCACGACCTCAAGTACGACCGCGAAGTGGCAGTCAAGGTCCTCCGACCCGACGTCGCCGGCGGCGTGGGGCCCACCCGGTTCCTGCACGAGATCCAGACCGCAGCCCGGCTCCATCACCCGCACATCCTTCCGCTCTACGATTCGGACCAGGCCGACGGCCTGGTCTACTACGTGATGCCCTACATCAAGGGTGAGACGCTGCGGCAGCGACTGGAGCGGGAAGGGCAGTTGCCGGTCAACGAGGCCATCCAGCTCGCGCGCGAGGTGCTCGATGCCCTGACCTATGCGCACGGCGCCAACGTGGTGCACCGGGACATCAAGCCGGCCAACATCCTGCTGGACGCCGGGCACGCGGTGGTGGCCGACTTCGGGATCGCGCGCGCCATCGGCGAGGGCGAGTCCACCACGGGGCACGTCATCGGCACGCCGGCCTACATGAGCCCGGAGCAGATCGACGGCAGCAAGTACCTGGATGGCCGGACGGACATCTACAGCCTCGGCTGCGTGCTCTACGAGATGCTGGTGGGGCAGGCGCCGTACCGTGGGAGCACCCTCACCGCGGTGATCGCCAACCGGCTCACTTCCCCGGTCCCTTCGGCGCGCGCGGCGCGGGAGCTGGTGCCGGAGGCGGTGGACGCTGCGGTGAAGAAGGCGATGGCCACTCTGCCCGCCGACCGATTCGCCACGGCCGCGCAGTTCGCGGAGGCGCTCGGCACCTCGGCGACGGTGGCCATCGCGGTGGGCGCCGCACAGGCCATGGTGGAGGAGATCGTGGCCGCCAAGTCGGTGGCCGTCCTGCCGTTCGAGAACATGAGCACCGATCCCGAGAACGAGTACTTCAGCGATGGGATCACCGACGATATCATCTCCCAGCTCTCCAAGATCAGCGCGCTGAAGGTGATCTCCCGCACCTCCTCGATGCAGTACAAGAAGACCACCAAGAAGATCGCGGCCATCGCGGAGGAGCTCGGCGTCGGCGCGGTGCTCGAGGGCAGTGTCCGCCGGGCGGGCCAGCGGGTGCGGATCGTCGCGCACCTGGTCGACCCCAAGAGCGAGAAGCACCTCTGGGGCGACACCTTCGACCGCAACCTGAGCGACATCTTCGAGGTACAGAGCGAGGTGGCTCAGCAGATCACCGGAGCGCTCTCGGTGGCGCTGTCGCCGGAAGAGAAGCAACGGGTGGAGAAGAAGGCCACCGGCGACGCGGACGCCTACAATCTCTACCTGCTGGGCCGCTTCCACTCCAACAAGTGGGCCGAGGCCGAGGTGCTCAAGGCGATCGACTACTACCAGCTCGCGATCGCCAAGGACCCGGGCTACGCCGTAGCGTACGCCGGGCTGGCGGACGCCTACGAGCTCCTGAGCATCGGCTTCAGCTCGAAGCCGCCGGCGGAGTATCTGGAGCAGGCGAAAGTCATGGCCCTCAAGGCGCTCTCGATGGACGAGACCCTGGCTGAGGCCCACACCTCGCTGGCCTACGCGCGGTGGCTGGGTGACCTGGACTGGCAGGGAGCCGAGAAGGGGCTCCGCCGAGCGCTCGAGCTGATGTCCAGCTACGTGATGGCCCACGAGTGGTATGCCGAGTACCTCGCGGCCGTGGGCCGGCACGATGAGTCGCTGGTCGAAGCCAAGCGCGCCCAGCAGCTGGACCCGCTGGCGGTGCCGGTGAATCGCACCGTGGGCTGGGTGTTGTATTTCGGACACCGGTACGACGACGCCATCGAGGAGCTGCGGAAGACGCTGGCGATGAACGCCGAGTTTCTCGGCGCCCGCCTGGTGCTGTGGTGGGCCTACATCGCGAAGGGAGCTCACGATCAGGCCATCGCGGATATCCGGCGCGAAGTCGAAAAGCCGGGGCTACGTACCATCAAGAAGCTGAGCCTGGCCTACGCCTGCGCCGCGGCGGGCAACAAGGAGGAGGCCACCGGGCTGCTCTGGGAGCTGGAGCCCAAGCTGGCCTCGGAGCACAGGCTGGCTCTGCTCTCCGCACTCCCCTTCGCGGCGTTGGGAGAGCGGGATCGGGCGTTCGAACAGCTGGAGCGCGCGTTCCAGATGCGAGAGCCCGGGTTGCTGTTCCTCAAGGTCGCGCCCTGGGCCGAGTCCCTGCGCGACGACCCGCGATACCCCGCGCTCGTGGAGAAGCTCGGCATCAGTTGATTCCGGCCGCCGTTTCCCCATCTCTGGAAGTCGTCGAGGATACTCCCGGCCCGTCACTCCCATCCGGAGGATAGAACATGCGTTGCCTGTCGATGGTACCTCTCCTGCTGGCTCTGAGCGCCGCCTGCGGCGGGCAGCCGGACGCGAAGAACCCGGGAACGGATCAGGACACGGCCGGCGCCGCGGGAGGTGGTGGAGCGAAGCCGCTCATCGCGATCGTCAGGGCAGCGGACTGGATGGGTCGGGAGTGGAGCGAGGATGCCATCAAGCTGGGGCTGCGGGAAGCGGACATGGAGGAGGGGCGGGACTACGAGCTCCGGATCTCCAGCGCCCAGGGAGACCTGGCCACCCTGCCCAGCCTGCTCGACGCGGCCCTGGACGGCGGTGCCAAGGTCATCGTCACCCTTCAGGACGCCACGCTGCAGGCGGCGGTGCAGCGGGTCAAGACCGTCCCGGTCGTCTTCAACCTCCTGTCTGATCCCTTCGCAGCCGGAGCAGGCACCAGCGACACGAACCATCTGCCCAACGTCACCGGAGTCTATTCTCCGGGATTCGGTGATCCGGAGCAGACCCAGCGGGTCGCCCTGATCAAGCGCATTGTGCCCAAGGCGCGCACCATCGGCGTGCTGTTCAGCCCGGAGGAGAAGCTGTCGGTGGACTTCAAGGACCGGCTGACCAAGGCCGCGCAAAAGGCGGGGCTGAAGGTGACCGCCGTGCCGGTGAGCGCCGTGACGGAGGTAGGAGAGGCGACCCGCACGCTCTGCAGCAAGAAGGTGGACGCCATCGAGCTCTTCGGTAACGCCGCCCACGGCGGGTTCGCCAGCCTGATCAAGGCCGCGCGGGAATGCAAGGTGCCGGTGTTCTCGCCTTCGCCGTTCGAGGTGCTCCAGGGGGCGGTGGCTTCGTTTTATCCCGACTTCCAGGAAGGCGGCGTGGAGGCGGGCAAAATGATCGCGCGGGTGCTCAGGGGTGAAAGCCCGGCGAAGATCCCGTTCCATCGACTGGTGACCACCAAGACCGTGGTCAATCAGGAGGACGCGAGCAAGCTCGGAGTTCCGATCCCCCCCGAGGTAGTAAAGGAAGCGGACTCCGTGGTCGGCGGCGCTCCGCGTCCATGAGGATCGACGCCGCCCGCACGGGCGGCTCGGCCGTCCTTCGGATCGAGGGACGGCTCGATCGGGAAGGGGCGGAGCGACTGTCGGATACGCTGGAGGATCTCCTGCAGGAAGGCGTGCGCTCCCTGCGTATCGACTTCTCGCAGGTGACCTACGCCAGCTCGGCGGTGACCCGGGTGCTCACCCGGTGGCACGAGGAACTCGCCATCCTCCGGGGTGACGTGCAGCTGAGCGCGTTGTCGCCGACCCTCAGCGACCTGTTCGCCGCCGCGGGATGGCGGGACGGCTGTCCGCCGGCGGCGGCGGCAAGTGCGCCGGTCGATCGGCGCTCCTACTGGCACGCGAGGGCCGACTTCGCGGCCAGCGGCCAGTACGAGCTGTCCGCCGGGGCATCCAGCGGGGCCCTGGCCTGCCGGGCGGTGGGTGATCCGGGTCGCATCACCCAGGGTCCGATCGGGGCCGAGGACTGCGGCAGGGTGACGTTTCCGGCCTCGGGGTTCGGCCTTGGCGTCGGCGCCTTCGGGTCGGTGTATGGCGAATGCCGTGAGCGCCTGGGAGAGCTGATCGCGATCGGTGGCTGTGCTGCCTACTTCCCCAGCGATGGTGCCCGCATGGCGGACTACCTGCTGGGAGCCGCGGAGAAGGCGCCCTGCTCGGTGCTGGCTTCCGGACTCATCTGTGAGGGCACCTACTCCCAACTGCTCCGCTTCAGCACCAGGCCGGAGGCGGAGGCGGTGCCGCTGTCGGAACTGGCGAGCGTGGCGCTGGAGGCGGCCGGCGGACGGGTCGCCGGGCTCGTCCTGGTCGGCGAGACGGCGGGGCTCTGCGGAGTCAAACTGCGCCGCTCTCCGGCGGATGGGGAGTCACCGGTACGGTTCGAACTCCCGAAGGTACGGGACTGGCTCAGCTTCGCGCCCGAGCGCACCCACGCGATGACCACGACGATCATCGCGGGTGTGGTCTCGAGCGGCGCCGGAGGGCCCTGGGCGGCGCATCTTCGTCCCCACGGGTCTACCGAGCGGTTGTTCGGACACCTCCATGCCGCGGTCTTCTCCTATCATCCGCTGCCCCAGCGCACCGTGGGGCTGGACGACCTGGTTCGCGGTCTCTTCACCAACCAGCACCTCCTCGATGTCCTGCACCTTCTGTGGGACGACCGCCGTGACGACCCCGTCCCCGAGAGCTCCCTCGTCCGCGGCGTCGGCTGGATCGCACCCATCACCCAGTTCAGCTGAGTTCCGCTCGTGAACCTCCTGATCGGGGCGGTGACGATCGGCCTCATCCTCGCACCGCTGGCCCTTGGCGTCTTCATCAGCTACCGCGTCTACAACACGCTGGACCTCACCGTGGACGGCTCCTTCGGACTCGGGGCCGCGGTGGTCGCCGCGCTTCTGCTGCGGGAGGCTCCTCCGGTTGCGGCGACCGTGGTGGCGACCATCGGTGGGGGCGTCGCCGGTCTGGTCACCGGGCTGCTGCATGCCCGGCTGCTGGTGAGCGCGCTGCTGGCCGGAGTGCTGACCAGCACCGCCCTCTATTCCGTCAACCTCGTCCTGATGCGCGGCGGCAACGTCTCCCTCACCGCCTCCGACACGGTCATGACGGCGGCCGAGCGACTTGGACGCCGGTTCCTCGGGATCCCCGAGAGCGTCACCCTGTTCGGCACGGTCGTGAGCGGCAGCCGGGTAGCCGAGCTGGTGTTCATGGCGCTGCTCGCCGGAGCACTGGCCGTCGCGCTGGCCCGCTTCCTCGGGACCGATCTCGGCATGGCGATGCGCGCCTCGGGCAACAACCCCCGGATGGCCAGATCGGTCGGCATCGACGTCGACCGGATGGTGGTGGCGGGACTCGCGCTCTCCAACGGACTCGTCGCGCTGGCGGGAGCGCTGTTCGCCCAGTACGAGGGATTCGCCAACATCCAGATGGGCGTCGGCGCGGTCGTCATGGGCATAGCGACGCTATTGGTGGGCGAGACTCTTGTCGGCCGCCGGACGCTGGCCCGGTCACTCGCCGGCGCGGTGGCGGGAGCCGTGGTCTACCGGCTGATCGTCGCCTTCGCGATTCGAGCCGGCCTCAGCCCCAACGCGCTCAAGCTCGTCACCGCGGTCATGGTGCTGGCGGTGCTGGTGTTGCCGCGGCTCGGTCGCCGAGTGCGCCGGGCGCGCCTGGTGGAAGGGGTGGAAGGTGCAGTCTGACGTCGTCCTTCGCCTGCAGCGGGTCTCCCACGTCTTTCACCGGGGCACCCCGAACGAGGTGCAAGCCCTCGACCGGGTGGACCTGGACCTGGCCCGGGGAAGCTTCACGGTCGTGCTCGGCACCAACGGCTCGGGCAAGTCCACCCTGCTCGGCGCCGTGGCCGGCAGTCTCGAGGCAACGGGAGGGCAGGTGTTCCTGGAGGGCCAGGACGTGACCCGGTGGCCTGAGCAGCGGCGGGCCGGGCTGATCGGCCGGGTCTTCCAGAACCCGTTCATGGGCACCGCCTCCAACCTCAGCGTGGCGGAGAATCTGGCACTGGCGAGTCGCCGGGGCAGCGCGCGGCTGCTCCGGCCGGCGGTGACGCCGGATCGCCGGCGCGCGATCCGCGAGCAGGTGGCCCGGCTGGGCATGGGCCTCGAGGAACGGCTCGACACACCCATGGGCGTGCTCTCGGGGGGGCAGCGCCAGGCGCTCACGGTGCTCATGGCGACGATGCTCCGTCCCAGTCTCCTGCTGCTGGACGAGCATACCGCGGCGCTCGACCCGCGCAGCGCCGAGCTGGTGATCGCCCTGACGCAGTCGGTGATCATGGCGGGCCGGCTTACAACCCTGATGGTGACGCATTCCATGCCTCAGGCACTACGCCTCGGCGACCGCATCCTCATCATGCACCGCGGACGGCTGGCCTACGACCTGGAGGGCGCCCGCGGTCTGCACCTCACCGAGGGCGACCTGTTGCAGTTGTTCGATCGGCTCCGCTGGGCCGACCGGCTGGACGAATCGGCTGCGGCCATGCTGCGCAGAGCGTACGTCTGAGCCGGCGGGAGAGGATGCTCCGGTGAGCAGTGGTCCCGAGGCCTTGGCCGAGGCGCTGGCGGGCCGCTACGTCATCGAGCACGAGCTGGGGCACGGCGGCATGGCCTCCGTCTACCAGGCTCGAGCCCCGGGACGTGCCGAGCCGGTCGCCATCAAGGTGATGAATCCCAACCTGGCCGACGCCCTCGACAGCAAGCGGTTCGTCCGCGAGATGGGGGTCGCCGCCTCGCTGGACCATCCGCTGATCGTCCCGCTGATCGACTCGGGGCATACCGGCTCCGCGCTCTTCTACGTAATGCCGTTCGTTTCGGGCGAGTCGCTGTATGATCGTCTCCTGCGGGACCGGCGCCTGCCGGTGCCCGACGCGATCGGGATCACCCGCGACGTGGCGACGGCGCTGGGGTACGCCCACGGGCGAGGCGTGATCCATCGTGACGTGAAACCGGAGAACATTCTCCTCGCTCGCGGACGCGCCCTGATCGCGGATTTCGGTCTCGCCCGTGCCATCGGCGCCGCGGACTACACCAAGCTCACGGCGACCGGGGTGATCGTGGGGACGCTGTACTACATGAGTCCGGAGCAGCTGCGGGAGGAGTCCGACCTCGATCAGCGGACCGACATCTACAGCCTCGGCTGCATGCTGTACGAGATGCTGTCGGGCGAGCTGCCGTATACCGGTCGCACCCTCACCGAGGTGGCGAGCCGAATCCTGCGAGGGCCCATTCCCTCCGTCCGCCGACTGCGACCGGAGGTCCCTGCGCCGGTGGACGACGCGATCGGCCGGGCGCTGGCGAAGGCTCGCGCCGATCGCTTCGCCGCCATGGCCGAGCTGCTCGCCGCACTGCCCTCCTAGACGCCGTGACGCACCGTCGCTACGTCGCCTTCCTTCGCGCCATCAATGTCGGCGGCCGGGTCGTGAAGATGCCGGTGCTGAAGAAGATCTTCGAGGCAGTGAAGCTGGCCGAGGTCGAGACTTTCATCGCGAGCGGGAACGTCGTCTTCAGCTCGTCGTCCCAAGCGGCACGGCTGGAGCCGATCATCGAGGACAGGCTGCGGGAGACGTTGGGGTATTCCGTCGTGACGTTCCTGCGAACTACGGCGGAAGTCGCCGCGGTGGCCGAATATGACCCCTTCGACGCGCCGCTTCCGCCTGGCGGGCGACTCTACGTCGGCTTTCTGCGGGAGGCCCCCTCCGCCTCCGCCCGAGCGCGGCTGAGCGAGCATACGACGGCGAAGGATGCGCTGGCGGTGCACGGCAAGGAAGTGTACTGGCGCTGCGCCGTCCCCTCGATGGAGTCGATGGTCTCGGGCGCGGTGCTGGAAAGGGTCCTGGGACAACCGGCCACCCTGCGCAACGTGAACACCATACGACGGCTCGCCGCCAAGTATCCCTGCGCCTAGCAGGGTGCTCGGCAGGCCGCGGTGCTGGACCAGCCCAACGGTAGGATTACGTTTCGCGTTCCCGCCCGCGACCTCAACCTGGTGATGACCACCGATGCCCTTTCTGGCCGAGCTTCCCGTGATCCAGGCGCCGATGGCCGGATCGCAGGGGAGCGTGCTCGCCATCGCAGTGTCGAACGCGGGCGGCCTCGGCTCCCTGCCGTGCGCGCTCCTCGGTCCGGACGCGATCCGTGCCGAGCTGTCGGCGATCACGTCGGCGACCGGGAAGCCATACAACGTCAATTTCTTCGTCCACCGCGAGCCGGAGGTGGACGCGGCGCGCGAGTCGGGCTGGCGCGCCCTGCTCGCGCCGTATTACCGGGAGCTGGGCGCGGATCCGGCGGCGATCCCGCCACAGGCCGGGCGCACCCGCTTCGACGAAGAGACGGCCGCGGTCCTGCAGGCGTTCCGGCCGCCGGTCGTCAGCTTTCACTTCGGGCTGCCGGCGGCGGCGCTACTGGACCGGGTGCGGAGCTGGGGGTCGCAGGTCATCGCCTCGGCCACCACGGTCGCCGAGGCGAGGTACCTGGAGGCGCAGGGGGTGTCCGCGATCATCGCGCAGGGCCTCGAGGCCGGGGGGCATCGCGGCATGTTCCTCACGGAGGATCTCGCCACCCAGGTGGGCACCCTGGCGCTGGTGCGGCAGGTGGTGCAGGCGGTGCGAGTCCCGGTGATTGCGGCAGGCGGGATCGCCGACAATGCCGGTGTGCGTGCCGCGCTCGCGCTCGGGGCCGTGGCCGCGCAGGTCGGGACGGGCTATCTCGGATGTCCCGAGGCGACGACCAGCGCTGTGCATCGCGCGGCGCTCAAGGCGCCAGGGGCAGAGGTCACCGCGCTGACCAATCTCTTCACCGGCCGCCCCGCACGCGGCGTGGTCAACCGGCTGATGCGGGAGATCGGGCCGATGAACGCTGCGGCGCCGGCGTTCCCCCTGGCGTTCGGCGCGATCATGCCGCTGCGCGCCAGGGCGGAGGAGCAGGGCAGCGGAGACTTCACGGGACTGTGGGCGGGCCAGCACATCCGCCGGGGTCCGGACGTGCCGGCGGGGCCGTTGACGCGGGAGCTCGCGGGAGTGGCCTGAACGGCTCCCCGCTGGCCGGATACCGGGGGACCTGCTGCCGAACCATCAGCGGCGTGCTGGAGGAGGCGCGGCTGTCAGCCCGCTGGGGCTCGTGTCGTTGCGATTGGCCACCCGGTGAGCCTGCGGGCATGGTCTACACGGTCAGTACCGCATCCGATCCATCAACCTTCCGAAATCGCTCTGCTCTCTCATAGGATCGAGGTCGGTGAGCCGCTTGGCGAGCACCGTGTAGGCGGGTGTCCCGAGTGTGAGGCCGGTCTGAGCGAGGAGCACCTTGGGCGCCAACGGGCGGTCGTGCTTGGGGTCGTGAGCGACCTGCTCCCGCGCCATGCCGCCCCGGCCGAGCTCGCGTTCCAGCCGGTAGCGGTTCGCCCGCCCGGTGCGAAGCGCCGGCCGGGAGCCCCGCCACGCGCCTCCCCCTCATCGGCCCAAGAACTGCCGGAGCACGCGCTGCAGGATGCCGCCGTGCCGGTAATAGTCGAGCTCCACCGCGGAGTTGAGACGCACGACCGCGGGGAAGACCGTCTCCTTCCCGGATTCGTCGCGCGCGATGACCTTGACGCGTCCGCCGGGGACGAGCCCCTTCGCGACCCCGGAGATCGAGAACGTTTCCCGGCCGGTCAGGCCGAGCGACTGGCGACTGGCGCCCGGCTCGTACGCCAGCGGAAGCACACCCATCCCGACCAGGTTGCTCCGGTGGATGCGCTCGTAGCTCTCCGCGATGACGGCCTTCACGCCCAGCAGTGCCGGACCCTTGGCCGCCCAGTCCCGGCTGGACCCGGTCCCGTATTCCTTGCCGGTCAGGACCACGAGCGGGGTCCCCGCGTCCTGGTAGCGCATCGCCGCGTCATAGATCGAGACCACCTCGCCGGAGGGGAAGTGGACGGTCCAGTTCCCCTCCCTGCCGGGGACCAGCGCGTTGCTGATGCGCACGTTGCCGAACGTGCCGCGCATCATCACTTCGTGGTTGCCGCGGCGAGAGCCGAAGGTGTTCCAGTCCACCTGCTCCACCCCGTGCTCCCGCAGGTAGGCCGCCGCCGGTCCGTTCTTCGGAATGGAGCCGGCGGGCGAGATGTGATCGGTCGTCACCGAGTCGCCCAGCACGGCGAGGGCGCGCGCGCCGGTGATGTCGCGCAGCGCCGGCGGCTCCGTCGGCAGGTCGACGAAGAAGGGCGGCTCCTGGACGTAGGTGGACCCGGAATCCCAGGCGTAGCGGCTGCCCTCCGGCACCTTCAGCGCTTGCCAGGTATCATCGCCCTCGAACACGGAAGCGTACCGGCGCTCGAAGAGCTCCGGCTTGAGCGAGCCGCTCATCGCCGTCTGGATCTCCTCCGCCGTAGGCCAGATGTCCCGCAGGTAGACCGGCTTGCCGTCGCGCCCGGTGCCCAGCGGCTCGCGGCTGAGATCCATGTCCACCCTGCCGGCCAGGGCGAACGCGACCACCAGCATGGGAGAGGCGAGGTAGTTGGCGCGCACCTGGGGGTGGATTCGGGCCTCGAAGTTCCGGTTGCCGCTCAGGACCGCGGCGGTGACGAGCGAGTGCTCGTCGATCAGCCCCGCGATGACGTCGGGCAGCGGTCCGCTGTTGCCGATGCAGGTGGTGCAGCCGTACCCGACCACGTTGAACCGGAGCCGGTCGAGGTAGGGAAGGAGACCCGAGCCTTCGAGGTAATCGGTCACCACCCGGGAGCCGGGA
Organism: Gemmatimonadales bacterium; assembly: GCA_036556505.1. Classification (GTDB taxonomy): domain Bacteria; phylum Gemmatimonadota; class Gemmatimonadetes; order Gemmatimonadales; family GWC2-71-9; genus CAVVWJ01. The sequence goes on along the minus strand of DATBJH010000013.1, from coordinate 403 downwards.
GCGAGGCTGCTCTTCACCCAGGGCCTGGTCTCCAGCCCGCGCTCCACCGCCTTCTTCGCCAGCAGCCCCGCGCCGATCATCACCGATGGATTGGAGGTGTTGGTGCAGCTGGTGATGGCGGCGATCAGCACGTCGCCGTTGCCTATCGTGATGTCGCCCACTTCGACCGCCGGTACCGACATGGCGTGCGCCGACGGCGGCGTCGGCTTGTTGGCCTCCATCTCCACCTCGAAGCGCGGCGCGGCGATGGGCGCCGGCGGGTTGTCGGCCGGCAGGCGCTCGTCCATCTTCTCGATGCCGGGGCGCTGCACGAGCTGGCGCGTGAGCAGCAGCTCCGGCGCCTGGTTGAAGCCGTTCTCGGTCACCGGCCTGGAGAACAGCGTCTTGAACGTGCTGGCGACCT
>DATBJH010000012.1:0-12726 GCA_036556505.1 Gemmatimonadales bacterium | reverse complement strand
GCCAGAAAGGCGTTGCCGAGCTCGGTGGTCCACTGGATGTCGTCGGCCAGCCGCTTCACCACCTCGGGTATCGCCGCCATGGACTGGATGCTCGGGTCCCAGGGCTGCTTGGCGACGGAGTCTGCCAGGGCCTGGTCCTTCAGGTCGGGGTGCTTCGCCAGGTACTGCTGGAGCGCGACGATCTCGAGGGGGTAGGTGGAGGCGACCAGCGTCTGGGTCAGGAGGTCATCGGGATAGAGCGCGATCGGCGCCACCAGTGACTGGAGCTGGTCGGCGGTAAGCTTCGTGGCGCTGTCGGCCGGCGCCGCGGCCGTTGCGGCCGCGGGCTTCGCCGTAGCCGCCGAATCCTGGGCCAGTGCCGGGCGTCCGCCAGCCAGAAGCAGGGCAACGACGAGCAGGCCCGGCGACAGCCGGTCGAGCCGCCGACTTCGAGGGGGCATCGCGTTCATGTTCGGGGTCCTTCCTTGACGGGCCTTCCAGGGCAGCCGCCTCGCTGCGGCCCGTCAAAAAGATAGGGCGGGCGCGCCCCGGGGCTCACGTGGACCAAGGTACAGGGTTTCGGCCGGTTGGCCTAGAAGCTCGCCGCGGGGCGGGCGTAGAAGACGTCACCCCCGCGACACACCCGCCGAGTCCGGGGCCGATTGCGTCCCGTTGCCATGCGTCTCCCTGCCATCCCCACCAGTCGGAGCCCCGGCCGGGGCGAGGTACCAGTTCTCTCGTGCCACCACCTTCGGCTGCTCGGTATCTCCCTCGTAAGCCGGGGTCATGATCTGCACGCCGAACTCATTGAACACATCGAGGATGTTGCGGTGCAGCGCGGTGTACAGGAGGAGGATACCGCGCGTGTTGTCGCAATAGGCGTTGATCTCGTAATCCACCGCGAAGGTCCCCAGCGCCTTCTGGAGTACGAACGGCGGGGGCTGCCGCAGCAAGCCGGGGGTGCGCCCCGCAGCCTCCAGCAGCATCGCCTCGACCTGGCGCCAGGGGGTCTCGTAGCCGATACCGACGAGGGTGTGCAGAATCAGCCCCGACTGGCTGGCAAGGGTGCTGTAGTTCACCACGTCGCTGTTCAGGATGTTCGAGTTCGGAATCACGATCTGCTCGTTCTTCGGGGAGCGCAGGAAGGTGGTCAGCAGCTTGATATCCGTCACCTCCCCGACGTGGTCACCGATCTTGACCCGGTCGCCAACCTTGAACGCCCGTCGAAACGCGAGGCTCTGTCCTGCCACCACGTTGCTGACGATGGACGACGATCCCAGCGAAAAGATGATGCCGAGCATGAGCGAGATCCCCTTGAACGCCTCCGATTCCGAGCCCGGGATGTAGGGGTAGGCGATCACCAGGGCGAAGGCGATGAGCAACAGCCGAAGGATCCGCTCGGTGGGCAGCGCCCACTCAGGATCGAAGCCGGACAGCGTGATGGTGTGGTCGGCCACCCGCCGGAAGAAGAGCCGGACCAGCTTGAGAAGCCAGCGAGTGAACACCGCGAGGACCACGAGGAAGACCAGGTCCGGCAGGAGCCTCACGGCACCATTCCCGAGGGTGGTGAGAGGGCGGAGAATCACGGCGAACAGATTCTGCCCCAGCGCTCGCGTCCAGGGGAACAGGAGCAGGACGTAGTTGAGGTAGAAGTAGAGCGCCACCAGGGCCACGAGGATGGCCAGGACGTTGATGGCGCGATGCAGCGCTTGCCAGAGCTGTTCCGCCCGCACGATCTCGAAGCTCTGAATGTGAACGCTGCTGATCCTGGCCCGGTACCGGCGATCCAGGGTGTTGCGCAGTCGGCGCAGGAGTCTGGCCGCGATCCAGACTGCGAGCAGCGTTCCTAGCGTCGCGGCGACCGCTCGGACGACACTGCGCCACAGCGTCGCCGGCTCGCGCTCGCGCCGGTACTCCGTCGCGGCCTCGGCGATCCGCTGGCGGTAGGCCTCCGCCAACAGGCCGCGGGAGACGCCCTCGAGCTCGGCGTCCGCATCCACCAGTGCCATCAGCCGTTTGCCGGCGCCGGTCAGCACGGAGCCCAGTCCCGTCTCCTCGACGACGAGCGACTCCACGGGAGCCGCGCGATTGGCGGCGAAGTCCCGGATTGCCTCGGCGATCCGGGACGCGCGGCGCTCGGCGGGGAAGGAAGAGATCCCGCGCACGCTGAAGAGGGTGTCGCCGTCGAGGACGACCGGCGCGACTGCCGGCTCGCCCGTCTGGCCCGCGTCGGAGTCTTGTGCGGGTACCCGGGCCTGGTAGCCGGTGGCCAGGGTGAGGAGGAGGAGCGCGATTCTGCGAAGCCTGGGCATAAGGCACTCCGAGCAGCTGCGTGCGCCGAACTACGGGAAAATGGGTGCTCGTCTCTCGCTCATGGTGAGCTCGACGGTCGGGCCCGCTCCCGCGCGGCGCGACGCTGCTGCAGCAGGCGCTGCGCGAGATAGTACTTGTAGATGTTGCTCACGTAATCGACGGTCTCCCGGCCGATCTCCCTGGCCGCGAGCAGCTCCACGTGCTGAAACCACCGGTTGGAGTCGAGTCCGGCCGCGCCCGCCTGGCGCCGGAGTCCGGCGATGCGCGCCGGTCCGGCGTTGTAGGAGGCCATGGCGAAGACCTCCTTGTCCAGCGGCGTCATCGACGCGTCCCGATAATACCGGTCGATGATGAAGCGCAGGTATTTCGCTCCCGCGCGCACGTTGTTCTCCAGTTGGTCCACCCCGGTGATGTTGATCGGATCCCCGGCCGCCGTCGAGGGCTTGATCTGCATCACGCCCACCGCGCCGGCGGAGCTGCGGCGGCGCTGGTCCAGCCCCGACTCCTGGTGGCCCTGTGCCAGCAGCAGCAGAGGGTCGAGACCGAACTCGGCACCGGCGCGCTCGAACGCCCCCACCACTTCCTCGAACCGCCGCGTCTGCTCCGGGCTCGCGGGGTTCGTGATCCAGCGGTTGTGCTCGAAGTAGCGGCGCGCGACGACGTTGCCGAACGTCGTCCCCACGCGGTGTTGCCGCACGAACTCGTCGACCTCGGCCCGGAGCCGGGGGGTGCCCTTGCGCAGCGCCCATGCCAGCGAGGCCCCCGAGGAAAGCACCAGATCGTCGCGCACCATCAGCGAAGGCAGCAAGGGCCGGTAGAAATCGGCGTAGGCCCCGTCCACGACCGCGATCGGCACCACGCCGGCGTTCACCAGCTCCAGAATGTCGCCGGCCTCGAGGTTCTCGTCGGCCGGGTGGATCACGATCGGCTTCCTGCCCTCCCGGGCCCACTGCTGATTGAGGCGACGGATGTGCTCGGCGTGGCTGCTCGAGGCCCGGACGTACACCTCTTGGCCGGCGAGGTCCTCTATCGCCCGGAGCGGTGGCGCGCCCGGCCCGGTCACCACGATCTCCCGCCCCTCGGTGTACATCGGCACGGAGAAGTCCACCAACCGCTCGCGCTCGGGCGTGACGGTCAGGGCCGCGACCGCGAGATCCCCGCGGCCCTCGGACAGCCGGGAGAAGAGCTCGTCACGGGCGACCGGGATGAACACGCACTCGACCGGCAGCGCGCCGGTGCCCAGCTTCCGATTCAGGGTGCGCTCGAACTCCTGAACGGTCTCGTATGCAGTCCCCCGCTGGGACCCCCGATCCACGAAGTACAACATCCTGCTCGGGACGACGAGAACCCGAATGACCCGCCGTGCCACCATGCTGTCGAGATCGAAGGTCCAGCGCTGCGAGGCCAGCCGGCCGAGCTGGTCGAGCGAGGGCACACCGAAGGTATCCGGCGGAGCAGCCGCCACCGGCTGCTCCCCGGCGGGCGATGTGTCGCTCGCCCGAGCCGGCGGTGTCCCCTGGTCCATGCCGCAGCCGAGCGAGGCCGCCAGGGCGAGGACGAGCGCCATCGTGTTCCACTGGTCGGTCGACACGTCTCTACCTCAACGGATACCGGGGAAAATACGGACTCCGGCCGGCCCGAGACCGACACCTATACCAAAGTGCATGGTGGCTCGGCGGTACTTTTTCGGACCAGCCGGCCCACCCATTTTTCCGAACCCGCATCCGGCCGTAGATCGAGGTGGAAGCGCCAGGCTGCACCCCAACGTGGAGGGCACTTTCCGTGAAGCACTCCCTTTCGTCCTATTCGCGAGGCGCCCTGTACGGCCTCCTGACCTTCGTGCTCGCCGCGGGTGCTCTGGCCACCGCGTGCCATCCCGACGGGCCCACCAGCGAGTCCGATTTCGACGTCGTCGCGACCGCGCACGAGGACACCGTGAACTTCGGCGCCATCGGGACCTTCGTCATGCCCGATTCGGTGGTCGAGATCGTGCCGCCGGAGAGCGTCGCCACCGCGCTTCCCTTCAACCACGACTACGACCAGCTCATCCTCGACGGAATCGCATCGCACCTGGAGGCTATCGGCTACACCCGGCTGCCGACGTACGATGCGAACAACCCGCCCGACGTGGTGGTGACCGTTCGGGGCATCGCGCTCAGGAACACCGACGTCTACGTGAGCTACCCCTGGTGGGGCTACTGGGGATGGTACGGCTGGCCCTGCTGCTATGGCCCGGGCTGGGGCGTCGGCTACCCGGTCGTCAGCGTGTCGCAGTATGACGTCGGGACCATTCTGGTGGATATGTGGGATCCCAGACGCGTCGACATCAGCCAGGAGGACGGCGTGATCCCCACCATCTGGGTGGCGGCGCTGCGAGGCCTGCTCGAAGGCTCCTCGGCCGACGCCGCGCCCCGGATCACCCAGGCGATCGACCGCGCCTTCGCCCAGTCACCGTACCTCGGCAACCAGTAGAGGAGCAGACACCATGCAACCGATTCGACGGGTCGTGGGGATGGTCCTCCTGCTGGCGCTGCTCGGTAGCGGCACTGCGGCGGCGCAATGGTGGACCTCGCTGAGCTATCAGCCGGCGGCGCCGCTGTCCAACACCAAGGATTTCACCGACAACTTCGGCTGGCGCGGGGTCGGCCTCGACTTCAAGAAGCAGGTGAAGCCCAACCTGACGGCGGGACTCAGCTTCGGATGGCAGGTCTTCGACCAACAGACCGACGACGTCGTCTCCGCCTTCGGCGTGGACATCAGCGGCGATCAGTTCCGGTACGTGAACTCCTTTCCCCTGCTGGCCAACGTGTCCTACTTCCTCGGCAAAGAGGGCGGGCCCCGGCCTTATGTCAGCGCCAACGTCGGCGCGTACGTGATGGAGCACCGTCTGGAGATCGGGCTCTACGCGATCGAGGAGACCAACCTGCACTTCGGCTTCGCACCTGAGGCCGGAGTGGCCATTCCGGTCCAGCCGAACGTGGCCGCCGTGCTGAGCGGCCGCTACAACTACGCGCTCGCCGCCGGCAGTGTGGATGACCAGGCGTACCTGAGCATCGGGCTGGGACTCGCCTGGACTCACGGTTATTGAGTAGCGATCGGCTCGCCGGGCCGGCGCCGGAAATCTGCGCCGGCTCGGCGGGAACACCTCATTCCCGAATCCTTCATAAGTGAACGCTCCAAGTCATTATCTTTACGCAGATTGCGTTTAGCATCTCAGGTGATTTCTACTACCCCGTCGAGTTCCCGACAGCAGGCATGTTCCGTCGCTTGAACTAAGGTCCAATTGCCGCTCGCCCTGCGTCGGCTGCAGAATGACCCTGACCCCGAATCAGATAGAAGCGTCATATGTACCGCGCACGCACGCCCGACGCCCCCATCCCCGTCACCATCGTCGGTGGGTGTCTCGGCGCAGGCAAGACGACGCTCGTCAATCACCTGCTCGAAAACGCCGGCGACAGCCGGCTGGCGGTCATCATCAACGACTTCGGCCAGGTCCGCCGCGCGCGGCCGCGGGTGGCGTCACCCTGCGTCGAGGTTCGTCTCTCCTCGGGCTGCATCTGCTGTCGTGCGACCACCGAATTCATCATGGCCCTGGCGCACGTCCGCAGTCATCACTCCCGGCCGGACCACGTCCTGGTCGAGGCGAGCGGCGCCAGCGATCTGACCGCGGTCGCCGAATCCGCGCGCTTGCACGGTCTGCGGGTGGAGGCCACGGTGGTCGTGGCTGATGCGGAGGCGATCCGCGCTCAGGCGGTCGACCCACGGCGGGGGCGCAGACTCCGCCGCCAGTTGCTCGCCGCCGACCTGATCGTCCTGAACAAGTCCGAGCTCCTCGGGCGGCACGAGCGCACCAGCGTCCGCGACTGGCTGGCGGGATTCATCCCCAGGCCGCGGGTGGTCGAGGTCTCGTTCGGTCGGGTTCCGGTCTCGCTCGTCGTGGATCGCAGTCCGGAGCCGGCAGTCGCCGTTCGGCAGCCGAGTCGCGAGCCGGTGGATGCCGAAAGGGATTTCGCCCTTTGGAGCTGGGCGCGGTCGTCGGCGCTCGACCTGGGCGCCTTCCGCTGGTGGGCCGCCTCGCTTCCGGAAGGAGTGCTGCGGGGGACAGGAGTCGTTCACTTCACCGCCGAGCCGGACCAGCGCCAGCGGTTCCAGCTGGTGGGATCCCGCTGGTCGGTCGCTCACACCGGAAGCTGGGCCGCTGAGCCCCGTCACTCGGCACTGGCCTTGATCGGGCACGCCGGTGCCTTCGACCCTCGGCTCCTGGACGTGGGGATCGCCGGCTGCGTCCCCGAAGCACCGGCAGACGAGCCCTCGCCGCTAGCGGAGCTGGCAACAACGCCCTGAGGCCGAAGGCCGGAGGGCGCGGACCGTCCCGCCGCATAACACGCCTATCCCTCTACCATGCCACCACTTCCGGCCAACTTCACCGGCCCGACCCACAGGTACTGGCCGGTAGTGTTCGGAAAGGCGTAAATTCGGGGGGTGCGCATCGGCCCCTGATGCCGGTTGGCCGGGGCGCCTGCGGCCAACTCCACCTTTCAACGCTGGCCTCGATGGTGCTCGATCACGCTCGTACCGACGACCTGGACCTGATCGGACGGATCATCGCCGGTGGGCTCCGCATCGTGGAGCGGACGGGGCTCTCTCCCCAAGGTCCGCTCTATGAAGCCGAGGACCCGGACGGCCGCAAGGTCGTTCTGCTGATCCTTCCCAGCCAGGCTCCCTGGCAGGAGCCCGCGGGCGTGCGGTCCCTCCGGTTTGCCAGCCGGATCAGGCATCCGAACGTCGCCGGAGTCTATGGCCTGGGCAACCTGGAGGATGGCTCCACCTATGTGATTCTCGAGCAGGTGATCGGGGATCCCTTGCCGGAGCTCCTGAACGGGATGACGGCCCTGCCCATTGGGGAAGCGCTCGATCTCACAGTGCAGATAGCCGCCGGCCTGGAGGCCTTGCATCACGGCGGTCTGGTCCATGGGAGTGTCTCGCCTGGCGCCGTCGTCGTGACCCGACCTCCGTTCGGCAAGTCTCAGGTGAAGCTGGTCGGGTTCAGTCTGGACGCGGAAGGGCAGCGCCACGTAAGTGTGGAGGACGGGACGGCCGACTACGCCAGTCCCGAACGTCTGGCTGGTAACCCGCCGGACGTGCGGGGCGACGTCTTCAGCGCCGGCGCGCTGCTCCACTACCTGCTCAGTGGGGAAGCGCCCCCTCGGGATCCGCCGGTCGGCGATGTGCCCCGGATCGCCCGTCCGGTGCTTGAACGAGCGCTCGCGCCGCAGACTTCCGCGCGCTTTCGGACGATGACCGAGTTCCGGGAGGCGGTAGAGGCACTCGCGGCGGCGGCCGTGACTTCGCCCGACACATTGGCCGCTCGCAAGATTCTGGGCCGAGCCCTGGTGGCCGGGCTGGTGCTGTTGGCGAGCGGCCTGCTGCTGGCTCCGGTCTGGAGAAGCGTGGCAATCGGCCGGGACCCGACGTCAGCCGTTGCGCCCCCGTCCGCGCCGGCCCCTTCGGCAGCCCCGGCCGACTCGGAGGCGACCAGGGTCGAAGCGCCCGCAGGCCAAGTTGGTGAGGCCGAGCCGCGTCGCTCGACCGAGGCGGGCAGGCTTCCGAGGGAAGCGCGCGGGCGCCCCCGTACGCCCGAGCGCCCACCTGGCGGGCCTGCCCGCGACCCGCCGACCGAAATCGAAGACGAAGCCTCCGAAGCGCTCGGCTACGTGGGCCAGCCGAGCAGCTCAGACCCGCTTGCTACGGTCGAGATGGCGCCGCCGCCTCCCCAGCCGAGCCCGGCTCCCGCCGTTGCGCCGAAGACTCCCCCCGGCAGGCCGCCGAGGCCTCTCACCGAGCTCCAAGAGGATCCGCCACTGCGTCTCGCGATCGGGGACGTGATGCGGGTGGGTCTCGCCGAGCGCGTCGTCGAGGCGCGGTTCGGACTGCTCGTCCTTCACCTCGCGCCGGACGGCTTGAGCGTTCCCAGCGCTTCGTACAATCTCCAGCGCCTCTATCTCGCCTACAGCGCTGCGACGGACGAACCGGACACTCTGGCGCTCGAGCTGCGTCGGAACGGACAGGTCGCCGGGTGGTTCACCAGGGAGGGGTTGCGCCTCGCGAGCCCGGACGGCGGCGGGCGTTGAGGGCGGTCCCTGGCCTGGTGCGATGGGCCCTGGACCGGAAGCTGTGGAGCCACCTCTCCGCCGCTCTGATCTGCCGAAAGACGCGGACACTCTCCGGCGACCCTGCTCGTAGCACCTCATAGGTCCGCGCCATCCAGAACATTTCGTCCTGGGGGGCCACGACGGCCATGGCCCAGGGCGGTTGCCGCCGATCCACCATGGTGACTTCCACCATCACCGCCGCCTGGATGCCGCTCGGTGTGACCAGCGTGCGATCGACGCCGCGGCAATCCATCAGGGTGAGCATGCCGGGCGTGCGAGCCGGGTCGTTGTACAGCCGCGCCACGCAGTCGAGCAGGTCCTGGTTGGTGAAGACACCGGAGCACTCCACCCGGACAAGGTCCGACGCGGCGTCGATGGTGTACGTAGCGGGCAAGAGCTGCTTCCTCCGGTTCGGAGAGATCACCAGGCAACGCAGTGAAGATGCGCTGCGATGGTGCCGCTGTCGAGCCATTGTCGGTGGGGAATTACCCTCGATTGCGATCGTAGGTGAGATTTCGGGGGGCGAACCACCACTGCAGCAGGCGCTGCACGGGACGGCCCCCATTGACGCGCGGATCGGTTCGCTCGCCCTGGAGCATGACCTGAACCCGTAACGCGGTGATATCGTCGTAGTCGTTGTTGGCGTTGCCGTCACTTCCATCGTCCGCCCGCGCGGCTTCACTCCCGTCGGTGAAAATCAACCTCGCCGTGAGTGTCTGCACGCCCGTCGCCACCGCCTCCGCGCGAAGCGATAGGTCCGGATTGAGGACGGTCGCTCGCAGGAGACGGCCGTTCTCGCGCCAGTAGACCGCGACGCCGAGCCGTTGAATGAAGGCGTTCGCGGGGTTGATCGCCAGACCCTGGATACCGGCGCCGTGCTGGAGCAGCGTCGCAGTGTTGGCGAATTGGACCCGGTACCCGCCGTTCACCGGGTTCACCGCCGTTACGTAGATCAGGCGCCGCACATTGTTCACTTGCACCCGGGCCAGATCTCCAACCGAGAGCTCAGGCACCGCGCCACCGGTCTGGATGTCCAGGCAAGCCTGGCCACACACGCCGTTCGGGAAATTGGCCTGGCTGAGTGGGTACTGGCCGGGAGCCGCCGGAGCGTAGGGCACGCGCAGGATGGCGATGGTGTCGTTCCACACGGCGAGCGTTCCGAAGTCCACCGAGGAGGCCAGGTCAACGCCGGTCTCCTGGATGTCGCGCTGGAGCGTCACGCCGATGTAGCGGGCGTTGCGGGTGACATCCTCTCGGATGACCGACCCCCGAACGCTCTGCCATGTCGCCGCCGTCAAGGCGGTCGCCGTAGTGAGCACGACCAGTCCAATGCACAGGGCCAGAATGAGCTCGAGCAGGGTGAAGCCGGCGCGCCGGCTGCGGGCGAGTGAAGTGCTCATGGGGTCGGCCGGTAGATCAGGGATGCAAGCTCCACCGGTGCCTGCCCCTTGGGATAGTCCACCAGGACTCGGACGCGCAGCAGGTTGTCCCGATCGACGGTCACGATGGTGGATCGGCGGTATGGTCCCGCTGCGTTCGGCTGACCATCGCCGTCCACCATGGCCGGCGCCTCGGAGACGAGGGTCTCCGGGTCGCGACTGCGGAGCTGCTCGACATGGCTGGTGGCGATCGCGAGGGCCACCGACCGGCTGGAGACGCCACTCTCGGCCGCCGTGAGCAGCGCCTGGGTGCGGGCCAGCGCCACCAGCCCGATGGTGAGCATCGTGATGGCCAACAGCACGGAGACCAGGGTGAATCCCCGGGCCTGCCGGCTCCCGCTCATTGCCAGTTCCCCCCGCGGTAGACCCAGGTCCGAATCCCCGACGCGGCGCTGATCGAGACGGCGGCGAGCGCGGAGGGATCCGCAGTCGACCTCAGGTATATGACACCGCTGGTGCCCAGCGGAGTCGTCAACCCGCGCGAGTCGAAGTCCACCCGACTGTTCTGCAGGGTCACGCTTCCCGCCGCCGGGTACCCCGGGACATCCGGCTCACCCCCTCGCCCGATCTGGACATCGCCACCCAGCGCCCGGGTGCGGAACGAGCCGAGGGCGGCGGTCTCCGCGGCAGATTGCGCCAGGGTGCCGTTGCGGTCGGTGTCGAGATACGCGGTGTAGCTCCCGGCCGCAGCGTCAAAGGCGACGCGGGCGAGACTGCGGGACGCCAGGGCCCGCGATCGCACGACCTCGAGATCGCGCGCCAGCTGATCGGCAGCCTGACGGGCTTTGGTCGCCTCCGACACCCGGAACCGTGGCACCACGATGCCGAGGCTCAGTCCGATGAGGACCACCACAACCAGCATCTCGACCAGGGTGAAGCCGCGTCGTGATTGCGTCACGCCCGCCTCCTCAGTACACCGGCCGGAAGGCGATCTGACTCACGGTCGCCGTTACCGGTGTGCCGGGCGGAAGCTGCGTCGGATCGCGGAAGCGGGTGTCGAACTGCCAGTCGCGGTTCGGCGGATCGTAGTAGTGGCGCCAGTTCCAATCGTGGAGGTTGGCGAACTGGCTCTGGAAGAGCGACACCAGCGAGCCGCGATAATGCATCTGGACCCCGCTCCAGCGCTCGAGGAAGCGGGGGAAGTTCTCCAGGCCGCCCCCATACCGCTGGACCAGGCACCCGGCGACCTGATAGTCGCAGGGCGTCGCGGAATGCCCCGCCGCGATGGCGGCGAAGACCCACATCTCGCCGCTGGCCGCCGTCGGGTTGGCGGGGAACCCGGCGTGAGCGGCGTCGTCCCATCCGGCGGAGAGGAAGGTCACGGCATCGCTGAGGATTGCGGCGGGTCGCCAGGCCCCGCTGTTATAGTCGCCCTTGACGTACACCGGCCGGTCGGTGGCCACGGTCAGAGGGTAGCGCAGCACACTCCCGTTGATCAGCCGCACCGCGGGGAAGTCCGCCGTGGCGACGCCCGCATTGGCGTTGATGAAGGTGATGTACAGGATGTCCACCCGCCGGCCGGGCTGGTTGGCTGCGATCCAGTCCCCCAGGGCGCCCACGTCGACGTCCAGCACGTCCACGCCGATGTCCTCCCTGCCGTCGAAGAACGCGTTCGGACGGCCGCGGAAGATGAGAGCGCAATCGACCGCGTCGGGTGCCTGGCGACCATTCGGCCGCGGCAGGTACTGCGGCGTTCCGGGCGCGGCACAGGTGGCGCCGAGCTGGTTGAGGTCGACGGTCACGTAGAGGTCCGCCAGCCAGGCCTCCTTGACCTTCTGCACCTCGGGCGGATCTCCGGCCCGGGGGCGGATCAACTCGACTGCGGGCATGCCCGCCGGAAGCGGGAGCCGAAGCGGGGTGACGCCGTGTGCCGCCGTCATCAGCCGGCCGTCGAAGCTGGCCTGGCTCGCGGCGCGGAAGTCGTTGGGGACGGGCTTGGATCGGCTGTCGAACGTCAGATTCACCGGAACGGCGGCCGCGTTGTTGATCCAGATGCCGTTCCGCCGATCGGCGTAGGCTTTCCGATCCCAGGTCACGGTCCCCGGGGTGGTGATCAGGTCCTGGAAGAAGGTGTTATCCGAGGACAGGTACAGGTTGCCGTTGGTGTGGACCCACCCCGCGAAGCTCATCGGCGGGCCGTTGTGGATCTCGAGATCTTCCTCGTAGAACACGCCGAACTGGAAGAGCGGAATGGTCTGGGCGTTGACCGACACGACCGCATCGGCACGATTCGCGTTCGGATCGTCGGCGTGGACCGTGATGTCGATCTGCTGATTGAGACCGAAGAGGCCGGCGTAGGGGCCGTTGGCGATGGTCCGCGGAACCGCCGCGCCGACCCGGGTGCCGCGCACCGTCAGGTTGAAGCCGCTGATCGCGGGCGGGGTCAGAGCGGCCAGCTCGGCATCGGAGATCGAGCCGTCCTGGACGTCGGCCTCCAGCTGCGCCATCACGTGATCGGCGCCGGATTCCGCGGCGTAGGTCGCGCGGGCGGCGCGATAGTCCACCCCGGCGGTGCGCTGCACCATGATGGTGGTCGCGAGCGCGGCGCTGATCAGCGCGGTGAGGAGCACCAGCAGAATGAGCGTCGCCTCGAGGGCAAAGCCCGCGCGGGCGGAGCGCTTGCCCCCTGAGGGGCTGCCCCGCCACGAGACGACCGTGGTGGATTTCCGCGTCAACGGCCACATGCTTCCTCCAGGCGGCTGGGCTGTCTCGGAGAGACCCCTGGCTCTGCGTTGCCGCCGTCGCCGGCGGGTTGCTCTGAGCTGGAGTGCTGGTCGGCACCATGCCGATCCAGTTCGTCGCCGATAGTGAGCGAGCGTTCGCCAAGCAAGCTGTGAAGGGGT
>DATBJH010000011.1:0-21351 GCA_036556505.1 Gemmatimonadales bacterium | reverse complement strand
ATGCCCTTCGGCACCGCGACCTGCATGCCGTCGATCGTTACTGTGACCAGCTCTTGATCAGCCATCGTCTTCCTTTAGAAGGGCGGTCGGCCGGTCGGCCGGTCGGCCGGTCGGGCGGTCGGGCGGTCAACTGCCCGATGCGGCCACCCTGGAGACGCCCGGACACGAAGTCGACCGCCCGACCGCCTGACCGCCCGACCGGCCGACCGCCCTTCTAAAGGAAGACGATGGCTGATCAAGAGCTGGTCACAGTAACGATCGACGGCATGCAGGTCGCGGTGCCGAAGGGAATCCCGATCATCGAGGCCGCCAAGCAGGCGGGCATCCTCGTGCCTCACTACTGCTACCACCCGTCGCTGCCCTCGCCGGCAGTGTGCCGGATGTGCCTGGTGGAGGTCGAGAAGGCGCCCAAGCTGATGCCGGCCTGCGTCACCGCGGTGGCCGAAGGACAAGTGGTGCACGTGAACAGCCCCACGGCAAAAAAGGCTCGCGAGGGCGTGCTCGAGTTCCTGCTGATCAATCACCCCCTGGACTGCCCCATCTGCGACCAGGCCGGCGAGTGCGAGCTCCAGGACTACACCTTCCAGGAAGGCCGGCCGAGCACCCGGTACCAGGAGTACGCCAAGCGCTACAGTCCGGTCGAAGACTTCGGCCCCGACATTCTGTACGTCCCCAACCGCTGCATCCTCTGCACCCGCTGCGTGCGCTTCATGGAGGATGTCGCCGACACCGCCGTGCTCAACGTGTCCGAGCGCGGCGACCGCGCGTACATCGGAATTGCGGAGCAGCAGCGGCTCGACCACGCCTGGGCGGGCAACGTGGTGGATCTCTGCCCCGTAGGATCGCTCCTGTCGAAGGACTTCCTCCACAAGGCCCGGGCCTGGGACCTGGACAAGAGCGCCAGTATCTGCCCCGGCTGCACTCAGGGCTGCAACATCAGCATCGACACCCGGGACGAGGTGGTGGTGCGGATCCGCCCCCGGCCCAATCTCGAGGTGAATCGCCACTTCATCTGCGACTACGGCCGGATGAACTACCGGTGGATGAACCGGGGCGATCGGGTGGAGGCCCCGCTGGTGCGAGATGGCGGCCGCCACGTCGCTACCGACTGGGACACCGCGCTCGACCGGCTGGGGCAGGCGGTGCGCGGAGCCTCCGGCACCGCGGCCATTCTCGCGACCGGTCGTGCCAGCACCGAGTCCCTGGGCCTGGTGCGTCGGATGCTGGACGGTTTCCAGGTCACCGCCGCGATCCAGGTGCCGCTGGGAGACGAAGCCGCTCTGGCCGGGATCCCGAACCTCGCGCTGCGGCGCGAGCGGGCAGCCAACCTGGTCGGGGCGCAGCTGGTGGGATTTGAGGTGCGGTGGGCGACGGCCATGGAGGCGGTCCGGACGGCCGGCGTCGTGCTGGTCCTCGACGCCGACCTGACCCCCGAGGACGAGGCCGCGCTCGCGGCCGCGCCGGGCCTGGTCATCCGGCTGGCGACGGTGATGCCGGAGAGCAGAAACGCGGAGCTGATCCTGCCGGTCACGACGATGGCGGAGGAGAACGGCACCTACGTCAACCGCGACCGCCGCATCCAGCGCTACCAGCAGGCCAAGGCACAGCCGGGCATGGCGCGCCCGGCGTGGTGGGTGGCCGGCGAGGTGATCGCGGGGCCGGGACCCGATGCTTCCGCGCCGGCGACCGCGGCGGAGGCGTTCGCCCTCCTGGGCGAGCGGTGGCCGGTGTTCGCCGGGCTCACCCATGACGACCTGGGCTTCACCGGCCGGGTACTGGCCGAGGCTTCGACGGCGGCCGGAGGCGCACGGTGACGCCCGAGCTGAAGGGGTATCTCCTCCTCAGCGTCATCAAGATGGTGATCGTGTTCACCATCATCATGATCGGGGTTGCGCTGCTGACCCTGATGGAGCGCAAGGTGAGCGCCTGGATGCAGAACCGCCACGGGCCCAACCGGGTCGGCTGGGCGGGGCTGCTGCAGCCTGCCGCCGACGGCGTGAAGAACATCCTCAAGGAGGAGACCTTCCCCGCCCAGGCGAACCGGTGGCTGTTCACGGTAGCCCCGGCTCTCTCGTTCATCCCGGCGCTCTTGCTCTCGGCCGTGATCCCGTTCGCGGCGCCGCTTCCGGTGGACTTCGACTTCGGACTGGGCCCCCTGGGCCGCTTCGTCCACCACGGCCCCATGCCGATGGTCGTTGCCGACCTGCCTGTCGGCTTTCTCTTCGTGATCGCGATCTCCTCGCTCGGGGTGTACGGCATCGCCCTCGCCGGCTGGTCGTCGAACAGCAAGTACGCCCTCCTCGGCGGGCTCCGCGCGAGCGCCCAGATGATCTCCTACGAGGTCGCGATGGGGCTGAGCCTGATCCCCGTGCTCCTGATGTCCGGCAGCGTGAGCTTCGGCACCATCGTGGCGCAGCAGCAGGCGGGGCTCTGGTACGTGATGCCCCTCTTCCTCTCCTTCTTCATCTTCACCATCGCTGGCTTCGCCGAGACCAACCGGCTGCCGTTCGACCTGCCGGAGGCCGAGTCCGAGCTCATCACCGGCTACCACACGGAATACAGCGCGATGAAGTTCTCGTTCTTCTTCATCGCCGAGTACGCCAACGTGGTGACCGTCTGCGCCATGATCACCACCCTCTTCTTCGGCGGCTGGGACATCCCCTTCACCAACTGGGACCGGTCGGGGGGCCTGCTGCCCACCCTCGTCACCTGGCTGGTGTTCTTCCTCAAGGTGCTCTTCTGGGTCTTCGTGGTGATGTGGATCCGCTGGACCCTGCCACGGTTCCGCTACGACCAGCTCATGGCGCTGGGCTGGAAGGTCCTGATGCCGATCGCGCTGGCCTACATCATGGTGATGTGCGTCGCGATCTATGTGGTGGAGCGCGTGTTCGGCCTGACCGGCCCGGTCCCGGCCTCGCTGGCGCTGTTCGGGCTGAACGTCGGCCTGGGGATTCTGGTGTTCGGCTTGCTCGATAGCGGCGTGTTCATCCGGGGCTCCGGCTACCGGCAGCAGGAGAAGCTCAAGGAGCGCGGCGCGCGCGAAGCCCGCGCCGCGGTGGCGGGCTGATGGCGATCGGCGTGAAGGTCATGAAGCGCCCGGAGAAGCAGGTCAGCTACGTCCGGGCCACGCTCAAGGGGATGGTCCTCACCTTCAAGCACATGCTGGAGAAGAAGGTGACGATGCAGTACCCGGAGCAGAAGAGCACCGACCGCGAGCACGGGCTGGGCGCCTACTCGCTCTCGCCCCGCTGGCGGGGCACCCACCGGATGCTGACCGACGAGCAGGGCCGCTCCAAGTGCGTGGCCTGCGGCCTCTGCCCCCAGATCTGCCCCGCCAACTGCATCAAGCTGGTCCCGGGGGAGGACGAGCAGGGTCACCGCTACCCGCTCATCTACGAGATCGACGAGTTCCGCTGCATCTTCTGCGGCTACTGCCAGGAGGTCTGCCCCGAGGAGGCAATCCACGTGGGGACCCACTTCGAGAACTCGGAGTACTCCCGCGGCCGGTTCGTCTACGACCTCGAGCGGCTGTCGTCCCAGACTCACGCGGTCTCGACCCTGTGGGACCCCGCCGACCCGAAGGGGGAGTAGATGACCGAGGCGGTGTTCTGGGTCTTCGCGGCCGTGGCGGTGGTGACCGCCTCGCTCTGTATCCTCTCCCGGAGCGCGCTGTCGGCGGTCCTCTGGCTGACCGTGACCATGCTCTCCCTGGCGGGAATTTTCGTCCTGCTCAGCGCGGAGTTCGTGGCGGCGATCCAGGTGCTGGTGTATGCCGGCGCGGTCATGGTGCTCTTCCTCTTCGTGATCATGCTGCTGAACCTCGGTCACGCCACCAGCGACATGCGCGGACCGGCGACGGTCGCCGCCACGGTGGTGATCGCGGGGCTGCTCGCGATTCAGCTGTTCGCCCTGTGGCGCTACTCGCCCGACCGCCTCGCCGTCGAGGTGGCGCAGGCCCCCCAGCTGCGCGACCCGGCCACACTCTTTCTCGGTGGTCAGGCCGCCAGGCACGCCGTGGCGGAGCAGGGGGTGGTGGGCGCCGTGGCGGCACCCCTGTTCCAGACCTACCTGGTGCCGTTCGAGCTCACCTCGATTCTGCTCCTGGTGGCCATCGTCGGCGCCGTGGTGCTGGCCAAGCGGAGGATCTGATGCGGGCCAGTATCGCTCCGCTCCTGGGCCCAGCCCTCGGACTCTCGGCCATCCTCTTCACCCTTGGTGTGGCCGGCGTGCTGCTCCGGCGCAACGTGATCGTGCTCTTCGTCTGCATCGAGCTGATGCTGAACGCCGTCAATCTCAGTTTCGTGGCACTGGCCCAGCTGCACGGGACCAGCGGCCAGGTGATGGTGTTCTTCGTGATGACCGTTGCCGCCGCGGAGGCGGCGGTGGGGCTCGCCATCATCCTCGCCATCTTCCGGCACAAGCAGACCGTGGATCTCCAGAACATCAACCTGCTCCGGGGCTGATGACCGCAACTCAGTGGATCTGGCTGGTCGTGGCGCTCCCGCTCGCCGGGTTCCTCGTCAACGGGGCCCTGGCCCTGCGCCGCAAGCCAGCCGTGGTTCCCGTCTCGATCGTGGGGCCGGGGGTGCTGGTGGCCGCGTTCCTCGTCTCCCTCGCCGTCGCCGTCGAGCTCCTCGGCGCGCCGCCGCACGAGCCGCAGGTGGTGCGGCTCTGGTCCTGGATGCCGGTCGGCGCGCTCCAGCTCGATCTGGCCTTCCAAGTGGACCAGCTCTCCATGGTCATGCTCCTGGTGGTGACCGGGGTGGGCAGCCTCATCCACATCTTCAGCGTGGGGTACATGCGGGAGGATCCGGGCTATGCCCGGTACTTCTCCTACCTCAATCTCTTCGTCGTCTTCATGCTGGTCCTGGTGCTGGGCTCCAACCTCCCGGTCCTGTTCATCGGCTGGGAGGGGGTTGGACTCTGCTCCTATCTCCTGATCGGGTTCTGGTTCAGCGACAAGGCCAACGCCGATGCCGGCAAGAAGGCCTTCATCATGAACCGCATCGGCGACTTCGGCGTGCTGGTGGCGATGTTCCTGCTCTGGCGGGAGCTGGGGACCCTCGACTTCGTCCGGATCGCGCAGCTGGCGCCCACCGAGCTGGCAGCGGGCGGGACGGTGGTCACCCTGATCACCCTGGCGCTCTTCCTGGGCTGCACCGGCAAGTCGGCGCAGATCCCACTGTACACTTGGCTCCCCGATGCCATGGCCGGCCCGACGCCGGTCTCCGCGCTGATCCATGCGGCCACGATGGTGACCGCGGGGGTCTACCTGGTGGCGCGGACCAACGTGCTCTTCGCCATGGCCCCGGTCTCCAGTGCCGTGGTGGCAGGGATCGGCGCGGTGACCGCCCTCTTCTCGGCCACGATCGCCCTCAAGCAGTACGACATCAAGAAGGTGCTGGCGTACTCCACCGTGTCCCAGCTCGGCTACATGTTCGTCGGCGTGGGGTCGGCGGCGTATGCGGCCGGCATCTTCCATCTGGCGACCCATGCCTTTTTCAAGGCCCTCCTCTTCCTTGGCTCGGGCAGCGTGATCCACGCGATGCATCACGCCTATCATGCCACCCATTCCCACCAGGATGCCCAGGACATGCGGAACATGGGCGGGCTGCGGCAGTACCTGCCGTGGACCTTCTGGCTGATGACGATCGCCACCTTCGCCATTGCCGGCGTGCCG
This sequence comes from Gemmatimonadales bacterium, assembly GCA_036556505.1. Taxonomy (GTDB): domain Bacteria; phylum Gemmatimonadota; class Gemmatimonadetes; order Gemmatimonadales; family GWC2-71-9; genus CAVVWJ01. Next base: position 15,671 of record DATBJH010000011.1, on the reverse strand, counting down.
CCGCTCTCGGGCTTCTTCTCCAAGGACGAGATCCTCGCCTCCGCCTTCGCGCGCGGCGCGGAGATGCCGGTGTACTACCTGTTCTACGCGTTGTGCGTGGTGGCGGCCTTCCTCACCGCGTTCTACATGGCCCGGCTCATGGCCATGACGTTCCTGGGGGAGAACCGCACCGGGGTGGAGGAGCGCCGCCACCTGCATGAGGCGCCCTGGGTCATGACCGGGCCGCTCGTCGTGCTCGGCGTGCTGACCGTGGCCGGCGGCGTCATCAATCTCCCCGTCTTCGTCGGGGGGCACCACTGGCTGGAGTCCTGGCTGGAGCCGGTGACGGCCGGCGCGGCCGCCTTCGCCACGGTGGAGCTGCCGCACGGGTCCACCGAGCTGCTGCTGGTCGGCGGAGCGGTGCTGGTCGGGGTGGTCGGCCTCGCGCTCGGATACCGGCGGACACTGGCGCGGCGGATCCCCACCGCGGGCGAAGCGCCGGAGGACAGCGGCTTCGCCCGGGTCCTCAACCGGAAGTACTTCGTGGACGAGCTGTACGACGCCGCGGTGGTCCGGCCCCTCATTCGGCTCTCCCGCACGGTGCTCTGGAAGGGCGTGGACCAGGGCATCATCGACGGCGCGGCCGTCAACGGGAGTGCCCGGCTCTCGCGCGGGCTCGGTTGGCTGGGGAGCCGCCTCCAGACCGGACAGGTCGGAGTGTACGTGGTGCTCTTCCTCGTGGGCGCGCTCTGGATCCTGCGCGCCGTGATCCGGTGATCCGATGACCGAGTTCCTCGACTCCATCGGCTACGGCCAGTGGATCCTCCACGCCCTGGTGGTGCTGCCGTTGCTCGGCGTGGTCCCGGTGCTCCTCGGGCCCGAGTCGTCGGCCAAGTGGACGGCCCTCCTCGTCACCGTCGTGGAGTTCCTGCTCTCCCTGGGGCTCTGGTGGGCCCTGGACCCCTCGCGGGGCACGCTGCAGCTGGTCTCCAACGCGGCCTGGATTCCCGACTGGGGCATCGCCTACCGGGTGGGGATCGACGGCATCTCGCTGGTGATGGTCCTGCTCACCACGCTTCTCATGCCGATCAGCGTGCTCGGGAGCTGGCAGTACATCACCAAGCAGGAGCGCGGCTTCTACGCGCTGATGCTGACGCTCCTGACCGGTCTCGTCGGCGTGTTCATCGCCCTGGACCTGTTCGTCTTCTACGTCTTCTTCGAGGTGATGCTGATCCCGATGTACTTCATCATCGGGATCTGGGGCGGCGCCAACCGGCTCTACGCGGCGATCAAGTTCTTCATCTACACGATGGCGGGGTCGCTGCTGATGCTGGTGGCGATCGTGGCGCTGGTATGGCGGGTCCGGCAAGTGACGGGCTATCTGACGTTCTCCTACGACCTCCTGCTGACTCACGCCGGCGCCGTCGGCTCGCTCGCGCCTTGGCTCTTCGCCGCCTTCGCCATCGCCTTCGCCATCAAGGTGCCGGTCTTCCCCTTCCACACCTGGCTGCCGGACGCACACGTCGAGGCCCCGACCGCCGGGAGTGTGCTCCTGGCCGCGGTGATGCTCAAGATCGGCACCTACGGCTTTCTCCGGTTCGCCGTGCCGTTCTTCCCCGAGGTGGCGCTGAGCCCGACGGTGAGCTCGGTCATCGTGGTGCTGGCGCTGATCGGCATCATCTACGGCGCGCTGGTCGCGATGGTCCAGCCCGACATCAAGAAGCTGGTGGCATACTCGTCCGTGAGCCACCTGGGTTTCGTCATGCTGGGCATCTGGGGGGGAACGCTCCAGAGCGTGCAGGGCTCGCTGATGATCATGATCAGCCACGGCTTCTCCACCGGCGCGCTGTTCCTTCTGGTCGGCATGGTCTACGAGCGCCGGCACACGCGGCTGATCGAGGACTATGGCGGCATCGCCCGGGTGATGCCGCTCTTCAGCCTGATCCTGACGGTGGTGGCACTCTCCTCCATCGGGCTGCCCGGCCTGAACGGCTTCGTCGGCGAGTTTCTGGTGCTGCTCGGCAGCTTCGGCACCTACCCGGTGGCGACGGTGATCGCCACGACCGGGGTCATCTTCGCGGCAGCGTACCTGCTCTGGGCGCTGCAGCGGATGATCTTCAACCGGCTCGACAAGCCCGAGAACGAGCAGCTGACCGACCTCGGACGACGCGAGCTGGTCCTCATGGCACCGCTGCTGATCGGCATCGTGTGGCTGGGTCTCTATCCCGCGCCGGTGCTCAAGCGGATGGAGTCGGCGACGCGCCGTTACGTGCAGCTGACTCAGCCGGCGCGCAATACCAATCCGGTGGCGGTGCAGGGTACTAGCGCCCGGGTGGCCCCATGAATCCGATCGACCTGGGACAGCCTCTCGGCCTCACCCTCGCGCTGCTGCCGGAGATCATCCTCACGGGATGGTCGCTCATCGTGCTGCTGGTGGTGAGCTGGCGCCACGAGAGCGCCCAGGACAGCCGGCTCGCCGGGTGGCTCTCGTTGGCGGGCCTGATTGTTACCGGCGCGGCCCTGGCGGCCCTCTGGGTGGGTCGGGCAACGCCTGCAGGTCTGCCCCAGATGGTGGCGCTGGACCCGTTCCGCTACGGCGCGTCGGCGATCGCCCTGCTGGCCGCCGCGGGCACGGTCCTCCTTTCCCTGGGCTATCTCGAGCGGGAGCGGCTCCTGGCCCCCGAGTACTATCCCCTGGTGCTCCTGGCCACCGCCGGCATGATGTTTCTCGCGGGAGCGGAGGATCTGATCGTCCTCTTCCTGGGGCTCGAGGTCATGTCGGTGGGGGTGTACGTCCTCGCCGGCTACAACCGCGCCGATCCGTTCTCCTCCGAGGCGGCGCTCAAGTATTTCCTCATCGGCGCGTTCGCCTCCGGGTTTCTGCTGTACGGCATCGCGCTGGTCTACGGCGTCGCCGGCACGACCAACCTGCCGCTGATCGGCGCGCAGCTCGCCGGTCGGCCCATTCCGCTGATGGCCGCGCTCGGGCTTGGGCTCCTGCTCATCGGCCTGGGGTTCAAGATCTCAGCCGTACCGTTCCACATGTGGGCCCCCGACGTCTACGACGGCTCGCCCACCCCGGTCACCGGGTTCATGGCGACCGGGGTCAAGGCGGCCGCGTTCGCCGCGCTGGTGCGACTCCTGATGGAGGCGTTCCCCTCGGCCATCGGGCTGTGGCAGCCGGTAGTGGCGGCGCTGGCCATCGCCTCGATGGTGGCGGGGAACCTGATCGCCCTGGCCCAGCGTACGCTCAAGCGCATGCTGGCCTACAGCTCGATCGCGCACGCGGGGTACATGCTGGTGGCGGTGTGGACCGGGACCAGTGAGGGAGCCGGCGCGGTGCTGTTCTATCTGCTCGCGTACGGCCTGACCACGCTGGCGAGCTTCGGCTTTCTCACCGCGCTGGGCCGCGGCGGCGAGCGTGACGTGAGCTACGACGACATCGCGGGCCTCGCGCCCTCTCGGCCCTGGATTGCCCTGGGACTCACCATCTGCATGTTGTCGCTGCTCGGCTTCCCGGGCACGGTCGGGTTCATCGGCAAGTGGTACATCCTCACGGCCACCGTGGCCGAGGAGCAGATGATCCTGCCGGTCATCCTGGTGCTCACCAGCGTCCTGTCTGCGGGCTACTATCTCCCCGTGATCATGGCCATGTACATGCGCCCGGCGCCGACCGCCGAACGCCATGCCGGCGTCCGACTCAGTCCCACGGCGGCAGGACTGATCGCGGTCTCCATCGTCGCGGTGATCCTCTTCGGTCTGTGGCCCAACGGCCTGCTGGAGCTGGCGACCTCCAGCGCGCGCACGTTGACCCAGACCGCCCTGCCCATGGCGGGCCGATGAACGTCCCCAAGTCCATCTTCCGCCAGTACGACGTGCGCGGGGTGGTGGATACCGAGCTTACCCCCGACTTCGCCCGGGCCCTGGGCCGCGCGTTCGCCGGCGTGGCGTGGGACCGTCTCGGCCGCGCGCCCGTGATCGCGGTCGGGCGCGACAACCGTCCCTCGGGCCCGATCCTCTCGCAGGGCGTCCGTCTCGGCATCGCCGACGCGGGAGGCACCGCGGTGGATGTAGGCACTCTTCCGACGCCGGCGCTCTACTTCGCCGTGTCGGCCCTGAAGACCGACGGCGGAGTGCAGGTCACCGGTTCCCACAATCCCCCCGAGTTCAACGGCTTCAAGATGGTGCTGGGCGGCGAGGCCTTTCACGGGGACGAGATCCTGGGCCTCTGGGAGATCATCGTCGCCGAGCGCTGGCGGAGCGGGAAGGGAAACGAGAGCACCGACAATTCGGTGCTCCGGCGCTACCGGGAAGCCATCGTCTCGCGGCACAAGCTGGCCCGGCCGGTGAAGGTCGTGGCCGACTGCGGCAACGGCGTGGGCAGCGTCGTCGCCGTTTCCACGCTCCAGGCCCTCGGCGCCGAGGTCACACCGCTCTTCTGCGAGTCGGACGGGACGTTTCCCAACCACCATCCCGACCCGACGGTTCCCAAGAACCTGGAGGATCTCCAGGAGGCGGTGCGGCGCACGGAGGCCGAACTGGGCATCGCGTTCGACGGGGATGCCGACCGCATCGGGGCGGTGGACGAGACCGGCCAGATCGTCTGGGGTGACCAGCTCCTGGTGATCCTGGGACGCGACGCCGTGCGACGCTACGGAGCGGGGACGCCCATCATCTTCGACGTGAAGTGCTCGGAGGTGCTTCCCACCGCGCTCCGGGCGGCCGGCGCGGAGCCGGTGATGTGGAAGACCGGGCACTCGCTGATCAAGGCGAAGATGAAGGAGCTGCAAGCGCCGCTTGCGGGCGAGATGAGCGGCCACATGTTCTTCGGCGGCGACTACCTCGGGTTCGACGATGCGATCTTCGCCGCGGCCCGGCTGCTGGAGATCGTGAGCAGCCGGCCGTTCGGTCTGGCGACGCACCTCGCCGACCTGCCCAAGACTTTTGCCACGCCGGAGATTCGGGTGGATGCGCCGGAGGAGGAGAAGTTCGCCATCGTGGAGCGCGCGGCCGCGCACTTCGCCGCCCGATACCCGGTCAACACCATCGACGGCGTGCGCATCACCTTCCCCAAGGGATGGGGACTGCTCCGCGCCTCGAACACCCAGGCCATCCTGGTGCTCCGCTTCGAGGCCACCGACCCGGCCGCGCTCGACGCCTACCGCGGCGAGGTCGCCGGCTGGCTCGCCGAACAGGGCGTGCGCGTCTAGCGCCGTGAACCGACGCGGCCGTCGGCTGATCGCCGCGATCGCCGGCGCCGTCGCCCTGTTGTTCGCGGGCCGGTGGGCGGCGGGCCTGCTGACCGATCGCTGGTGGGCGGCCCAGATCTCTCCGGCCGCCGTCGAGTTCGCCACCGACTGGCACATCCTCCGCCTGACCCTCGATCTCGCCGGCTTTCTCCTCGCCGCCGCGTGGTTCATCGGTCACCTGCTGGTGGTCTACCGGGCCGTCGGTTCGGTGCAGATCCGGCGGCACGTCGCGAACCTGGAGTTCCGCGAGGCGCTCACGCCCGGGATCCTGCTGGGCGTGGCCGTGAGCGCCGGTGCGGTGCTCGGGCTCCTGGTCGGCACTGGAGGGGCCGAGCGCTGGCAGCAGGTCGCCCTCGCGTGGCAGGGCGTGACCTACGGCGTCGCCGATCCATTGCTGCAGAAGGACGCCGGGCTCTACGTCGCGCAGCTCCCGGTGTGGCGGCTCGCGCACGGCTTCGCCCTCCTTCTGGTCGTCCTGGCGCTGGGCATCGTGTTCGGGCTTTACGTGCTGATGGGCGCGGTGCGGTGGCTCGAGGGCCGGCCCGCGATCAATGACCACGCTCGATCTCATCTCGGCTGGCTGCTCACCGCCCTCGCGTGCTGTCTGGTGTGGGGCTACGTGCTCGAGCCCTACGAGCTGGTCGCCGGGCTCGGCGGACCGATCGACCTCGCCGCCTGGCGCGCCACCCAGCTGGTGTCACCACTCCTGGTAGGTGTCGGCCTCGCGACGGCCGGTCTCTCCGCCGCCTGGGCGCTCCGGCCGCGCCATGCCCTCGCTGCCGCGGGATGGATCGTCCTCTCCTTCGCTTCCCTCGTCGGCCACTGGATGGTTCCCCCCGCGATGGACGGCGACGGCGAGCCCGCGGCCAATCCCCGGCTGATCGCTCAGTTCGACGGCCTCGCGTACGGCGTCAGCGGGCTCGCCGAAGAGCGCTACACCGCCGAAGGTTCCCCGGCCCCGCCTCGAGTTCCGGCGCTGTGGAACATCGAGATGATCGGGCATCTGGCGTCCACCGATTCGCAGAAGGTGGTGGCGATCGATCCCGCCCTGGTGACGGTGCGCGGGAGGCCGCGCGCCGCCTGGCTGGCCGTGCGGGTCGCGCCCAACGGCCGCACCTCCGTCGCCGCCGTGGCCGATGATCGCACCGGCAACGCGGGTCAGCCGCTGTTTTATTCGGCCAGCGACAGCATGCCGGGGATGAATCATGACGGCCTCCTCGAGCTCGGCCCGGAAGCATTCCGCCCCGACGCTCCGCCGTATCGGTTCGAGGGGGCTGACCGGCATGGCGTGGAGGTGGGCGGGGTGGGGCGCCGGGTCATGCTCGCCTGGGCGCTCCAGGCCGGTCGGCTGTTGAGCGACCTGCCGCCCGGCTCGAAGGTCGACTGGCGTCTTTCACCGACGGAGCGGCTGGCGGCGCTGGCGCCCTTCGTCCGCTGGGGTGAGCCGGTGCCCAGGATCCTCAACCGCGCCCTCGTGTGGGTGGCCCACGGCTACGTGGCGCCGCGCTCCTTTCCCCTGAGTACGCGGCTCCTGTGGCGCGAGCGCGAGATCGGCGCCCTGCATGCCGGTTTTCTGGCGACGGTCGAGGCGGCCACCGGCACCCCCCGCATCTACCTGAGGCCCGGCGCCAACGCGGCGGCGGCGGCCTGGGCCGCAATCGCCCAGGGGGTCGTGGAACCCGCCTCGGCCATCCCCGAAGGGGTTCTCCGGGCCGCGCCCTATCCGGTCGAGCAATTCCGGGTGCAGGCCCGCTACCTGGAGGAACGGCAGCCTCAGCTCGGCAGCCTCGGGGGGCCTCCAGGCTCCCGCCGCATCGAGCTTCCCGCGACGGACGGGGTATGGGGCGAGGACTCCACCGGCCCGGTCCGCATGGCCATCTACGAGCGGGCGGGCGAGCACCGCGTGGCGGCGGTGCTCACCGGGATCGGCGCCAGCGGGGTGGACGAGCTGCGACTGGTGCGCTTCGACTCGGCCGGCGCGCTGGAGAGTCGAAGTGCCTTGGAGGGCCGCTGGAGTCACTTCGCGACCTACGATGCGCTGGGCGACTCGATCGCCGAGGACGGCGGCAGACTGGAACGGGGCCCGGTCAGGTTGGATCTGGGCAGCGGAGGGCCCGTGGCTTATCAGTCGCACTTCGCCCGCGATGGCCGCGGCAACGTCACCCTCTCCTGGGTAAGCGTGGCCGCTCCGGGTGATCGCCTGCTGGGGGCGGGCCGCTCCCTGCGCGAGGCATGGAGCAACCTGCTCGGCGCCACGGTCCCGTCGGTCGCGGGCATCGCGCAGGCCACCCGGCTGGAGGAGGCGCGCCGGTGGCTCCAGCGCGCCGATTCCGCGCTCCGTGCCGGCGACTGGAATGGATTCGGCACGGCCTGGGACCAGCTTCGCGAGGTGCTCGGAACCCCCGCGAGCCCGCGGGCCGGCGAGCTTGCTCGCCCCCGGGGGGAGGACTAGCTTGCAGCGCGTTTTTTCCGAGTGAGCGCATGAGCACCGCCGTCCTGGCGCTCGGTGGGAATGCGCTGGCTCGGGCCGACGAGCCGGCGACGATCACGAACCAGTTCCGGCGCGCGCGGGAAAGCATGGCCGCCGTGGTCCCGCTGGCCCGCGAGGGCTGGCGGATCGTCATCGTGCACGGCAACGGACCCCAGGTGGGCGACTCGCTGGTTCGCAACGAGGTCGCCCGCCGCGTGGTGGAACCGCTGCCGCTCGGCGTGCTGGTGGCGGAAACGGCGGGCTGGATCGGCTATATGCTCCAGCAGTCGCTTCAGAACGCACTCGCCAGCGCACGGGTGAGCCGCCCGGTGGCGACGCTGGTGACACAGACGCTGGTGGACCGGTTCGATCCGGCGCTCGGCGCCCCGACCAAGCCGATCGGACAGGCGCTGACCGAGGAGGAGGCGGGCCGGCTGCGGGAAGCCGGTCGGTCCGTCGGTCGGGACGGAGCCGGCGCGTGGCGCAGGATGACGACCAGTCCGCGGCCGCTCGGGGTGGTGGAGTTCCCGGTCATCCGGAGCCTCCTGGACGACGGCGTGATCGTGATGGCCGCAGGAGGTGGCGGGCCGCCGGTGTACGACGACCCCATCCTCGGTCTCGAGGGGGTGGACGCGGTGGTGGACAAGGACCGGGTCTCGGCGGTGCTGGCTCGGCAGCTCGAGGCCGAGGTATTGCTGATCCTCACCAACGTCGAGGCGGTCTACGAGGGGTGGGGAACGCCGGCGGCTCGTCCGATCCGTCGGATGACGGTGGCCCGGGCGGAGTCGCTCATGGCATCCGGGGCGTTCGACGCCGGCGGCATGCGGCCCAAGGTCGAGGCCGCATCGGGGTTCGCGCGCGACGCGGGCGGCCGAGCGATCATCGCCCACCTCGGCTCGGGCGCGGCGGCCCTTCGAGGAGAGACCGGCACAACGATCGTGGGGGACACGTGAACCTGCACGAATATCAGGCTCGGACCCTGCTGCAGGCCGTCGGCATCCCGATGTTCGACGGCGACGTCGCCTCCACGCCGACCGAGGCCGAGGCGATCGCGCGCCGCATCGGCGGCACCGTGGTGATCAAGGCCCAGGTGCATGCCGGCGGCCGGGGCAAGGCGGGCGGCGTGAAGCTGGCCCGCAATCCGGCCGAGGCCGCGGACGAGGCGGCCCAGATCCTGGGCATGACCATCAAGGGGCTCACCGTCCACAAGGTGCTGGTGGTGCCCGCGGCGGAGATCGCCAGCGAGAGCTACGTCGGACTGATCATGGACCGCGAGACCCAGCGGCCCGTCTTCATGGTGAGCTCCGCCGGCGGGGTGGACATCGAGGAAGTGGCCGCGAAGACGCCCGAGAAGATCGTCCGGCTCGCGGTGGATCCGACCTACGGCCTGTTCCCGCACCAGGCGCTGTCGCTCGCCTTCGCTCTCTACCGGGACTTCAGTCACGTGAAGGCGGCGGCGAAGATCATGGAGCAGCTCTACCGCGCGTTCCTGGAGAACGGGGCGTCGCTGGCGGAGATCAACCCTCTGGTCACCACCCCGGACGGGAAGGTGCTGGCGCTCGACGCCAAGATCTCCATCGACGACAACGAGCTCTTCTGGCGACCCGATCTGGGCGTGCTGCGCGACGACTCGGCGGAGGAGCCGAGCGAGGCGGCGGCCCGGCGGGCCAATCTCAGCTTCATCAAGCTGGACGGAAACGTCGGCTGCGTGGTGAACGGGGCCGGGCTCGCCATGGCGACGATGGACCTGGTGAAGTACTACGGCGGCGAGCCGGCCAACTTCCTGGACATCGGGGGCAGCTCCAGCCCGGAGAAGGTGATCAACGCCCTCAAGATCATCACCGCCGACCCGCACGTGAAGGCGATCCTCTTCAACATCTTCGGCGGCATCACCCGGACCGACGATGTGGCCAACGGCATCGTCGCGGCGACCAATCAGTTCAAGGTCGCGGTCCCGATCGTGATCCGCCTGACCGGCACCAACGAGGCGGAGGCGATCCGCATTCTCAATGGTGTAGGGATGACCGCGCTGAGCGACATGGACGAGGCGGTGCAGCGCGTGGTGCGGCTGGTTCGGGAGGCGGCATGAGCATCTTCGCCGACGCCTCCACCCGGCTGGTGGTGCAGGGCATCACCGGCCGCGAAGGTTCGTTCCACACCCGGCAGATGATCGAATACGGCACTCAGGTCGTCGCCGGTGTCACGCCGGGCAAGGGCGGGCAGACGTTCGAAGGGAAGGTGCCGATCTTCAACACCGTGGCCGAGGCGGCTCGCGCCACGGGCGCCAACACCTCCGTGATCTACGTGCCGCCGATGGGCGCCGCCGCCGCGATCGCCGAGGCCGCCGATGCCCCCCTGCCACTGATCGTGTGCATCACCGAGGGCATTCCGGTCATGCACATGAGCCGCACCATGCCCTTCGTGCGGAGCCGCGGCGTGCGGCTGATCGGGCCGAATTGTCCGGGACTCATCACCCCGGGCGCGCGCGCCAAGGTGGGCATCATTCCCGGCAACATCTGCAGTGCGGGCCGCGTGGGGGTGGTCTCGCGCAGCGGGACGCTCACCTACGAGGTGGTCAACCACCTCACCCGGAACGGTATCGGCCAGAGCACCTGCGTGGGGATCGGCGGCGATCCGATCATCGGCACCAATTTCATCGACTGCCTCGCGGCTTTCGAGGCCGATCCCGAGACCGATGCCATCGTGATGATCGGGGAGATCGGCGGCACCGACGAGCAGAACGCGGCGGCATTCGTGAGGGAGAAGGTGACCAAGCCGGTCATGGGATTCATCGCCGGGCAGACCGCGCCGAAAGGCCGGCGCATGGGTCACGCCGGCGCGATCATCTCCGGGAGCTCGGGCACCGCGGAAGAGAAGCTGGCGGCCTTCGAGACCGCGGGGATCGGAATCATGAGACGGCCGGTGGATGTGGTTCAACTGCTGCAATCCAGAAAGGCGGGAAAGGTGAAAAGCAAAAAGTGAAACGGGACTGAGGTCCCGTTTGCCCTTCTTACGTTTGACTTTTCACGTTTCACCCAGGCTCGCAATGGGGGGATCGTTTGGCAGCGACATTGACACTGGGGATTGTAAAGCCGGACGCCGTGGCCGGCGGCAAGACCGGGAAGATCCTGGCCCATCTCGAGGCCGCCGGCTTCGTCCTCCGCGCCGCCCGTCTGGTACGCCTCACCGAGGCCCAGGCCGGCGCCTTCTACGAAATACACCGCGGCCGGCCGTTCTATGAGGAGCTGGTCCGGTTCATGACCAGCGGACCCTGCCTTCCGATGGCCCTGGAGCGCGAGGATGCCGTGGGGCACCTGCGGGCGGTCATCGGCGCCACCGATCCCGCGGAGGCGGCGCCGGGGACGGTCCGGAGGCTGTATGCCGAGTCCAAGGGGAAGAATGCCATCCACGCCTCCGACAGCCAGGACAACGCCGTCCGGGAGGTCGGATTCTTCTTCAGTGAGGGGGGGTTGGCGGGGCTCTGGCGCTAGCCTTCGCGGAGTTGCCGGCTTGCTTCAAGTGGTTGTCCCGGCTAAGTTAACGGGCTATGCTGCGCGTGGACATACGGGACCTTCAGCGGGGTCCCGTCCGGACCGAGGGCCAGCTCCCACCCGACGATCCGACCTTCGAGGGGCTGGGGCTCGACCTGGTGGGACCGGTGGTGGTGCACGGGCAGCTCCAGGCCACCGGAGCGGGCGAATATCTCTGGCGAGGCGACCTTCACGGCGTGGTCCGCGGCGAGTGCCGGCGCTGCCTGACCGAAGTGCTGGATGAGGTGGACGTGGCGGTGGACGCGGCCGTGTTCAGCTCCGATCCCGACGCGGTGGATGATCCCGACTTCTATCTCCTGTCCGACCGCGCGGCCGCCGTGGATGTGGGGCTGGTCGTGCGCGAGGAGCTCGCCCTTGCCGCCCACGCCAACCTGTTGCTCTGCCGGGACGACTGCGCCGGCCTTTGCCCTCGCTGTGGGGCTGACCTGAACGCGGGGCCGTGCGCCTGTCACACTCCCGCCGAACCTTCCTGAGGACCTCATGGCCGTACCGAAGCGTCGAACCTCGAAGATGAAGAAGCGACTGCGGCGGGGGCACCACTCCGGCGCCGGCATGCGCACCCAGCCCTGTCCGCGCTGCAGCTCTCCCAAGCTGCCACACCGCGTCTGTGATTCCTGCGGCTACTACGGCGGCAAGAAGCGGGTCGAGGTCGAGGACGCCTGAGCGTGATTCGCGTCGGCCTGGACGCGATGGGGGGAGACAGCGCTCCGCGCAACGAGATCGCGGGGGCCGTTGAGGCCCTCACCGAGCTCTCCGATGGCTTCCTGATCCAGCTGGTCGGGCGCCGGAGCGCGATCGAGGAGGAACTCACCCGGCATCCCGGCGTGGACCTCAGCCGGGTCGAGGTCCACGAGGCGGCCGACGTCATCGGCATGAGCGACAAGCCCCTCCAGGCCATCCGCAAGAAACCCAAGTCCAGTATGGTGGTCGGGCTCGCCCTGCACCGCGACGGGCAGTCCGACGCCTTCATCTCCGCCGGGAACACCGGTGCGATGCTCGCAGGCTCGACCATGCTGCTCGGCCTCCACGAGGGCGTGGAGCGCGCGACCGTGGCCACGCTGTTTCCCACCGGCTCCGAGCCCGTGCTGGTCCTCGACGGCGGCGCCAATCTCGACTGCTCCCCTCGAGAGCTGCTGGGCTTCGCCTATCTCGGCACCATCTACATGCGCGACATCATGGGCCGGTCCAATCCCGTGGTCGGGCTGCTCAACGTGGGTGAGGAGGAGGAGAAAGGCACGGCGGTCGTGCGCGAGGCGCACCAGCTGCTCAAGCAGGCACCCCGTCTCAACTACGCGGGGAACATCGAGGGCCGCGACATCCTTCCCGGCCCGCAGCAGCGGATTCCGGTGGACGTGGTGGTCTGCGACGGCTTCGTCGGGAACATCGTGCTCAAGTTCTACGAGTCGTCGGCGCGAGTGTTCGTCGGTCTGCTCAAGGCCCGGATCCCCGACGTCTTCGGCCGGCCGGAGATGGCGGACCTGAATCGCATTCTCGACTACTCCACCTATGGCGGCGCGCCGCTGCTCGGCGTCAAGGGCGTGCCGATCGTCTGCCACGGCGCCTCCACCCCGAACGCCGTCAAGAACGCGATCCGCGTCGCGATTCAGGCCGCCCGCTCCGGGCTGAGCCAGCACATCGCCACCGAGTTCGCCCAGCGTCACCCGGTGGCCCCGGCATGATCCCGCGGCCTTTTGCCGAGGTCGCGAGCGTCGGCACCGCCGTGCCCGATCGCGTGCTCACCAACCACGACCTCACTCGGATGCTCGATACGTCGGACGAGTGGATCGTCGAGCGTACCGGCATCCGCGAGCGGCGGATCGCGGGACCGGAGCAGACCGTGGCCCTGCTGAGCCGCGAGGCGAGCGAGAGTGCGCTCCGGCGCGCCGGCGTGGCGGCGGGGGAGCTGGACAGCATCGTGTTCGCCACCGCCAGCCCCGATCGGCTGCTGCCTTCCGCCGCGTGCGATCTCCAGGCGCTGCTCGGGGCCGACAACGCTGCCGCCTTCGATGTCGGCGCGGCCTGTCCTGGATACCTGTACGCGCTCACCGTGGCCGAGGGATTGATCGCCTCGGGGCAGAGTCGCACGGTGCTCGTGGTCGGAGCGGAGAAGCTTTCCACCATCACCGATTTCACCGACCGCGCCACCGCCATCCTGTTCGGTGACGGCGCCGGGGCCTCGGTGGTGCGGGCGTCGACCCGGCCTGGCCGCGGAATCCTCTCGACCTTCATCAAGTCCGACGGGAGACTCGCGCCCTTGCTTTACCGCCCCGGCGGCGGAGCAGCCGATCCCATCAGCGAGAAGGTGGTCTGCGAGCGGTCGCACTACATGAAGATGGCGGGCCGCGAGGTGTTCAAGGCCGCGGTTCTCACGATGGCCGAAGCGTGCGACGAGGCGCTCAGGCGCGCCGGCGTGACTGCGGAACAGATCGATCTCCTCGTTCCGCACCAGGCGAACCTCCGGATCATCGACGCCACCGCGAAGCACGCCGGCATTCCGATGTCCAAGGTGATGGTCAACCTCGACCGGTACGGCAACACCTCGTCGGCCTCGATCCCGTTGGCGCTGGATCAGGCGGTCGCGGAGGGCCGGGTGGGTCCCGGGTCGCTCATCCTGCTGGTCGCGTTCGGCGCCGGCTTCACCTGGGGGAGCGCCGTCGTCCGGTGGTGACGGTGGTGATGTGCCCCGGCCAAGGCGCCCAGAAGGTGGGCATGGGCAAGGACCTCGCCGAGCGCTTTTCCGTCGCCCGCGACACCTTCGGTGCCGTCGACGAGACGCTCGGCGTGCCCCTGTCCCGGATCATGTGGGAAGGCCCGGAGGACGAGCTTACCCTGACGCACAACGCCCAGCCTGCGATTCTCGCTCACTCGACGGCCGTACTGGCGGTGGTGGCCGAGCGGCTCGGTCTGGTGGCCGCCGGGGCGGGGCACAGTCTGGGCGAGTACAGCGCCCACGTGGCCGCGCGCGCCCTCACCGCGGCGGACGCCGCGCGGCTGGTCCGTCGGCGCGGCGAGCTGATGCTGGAAGCCGGGCGTGCGCGACCCGGCGCCATGGCGGCGGTCCTCGGCCTCGACACCGCGGAGGTGGAGGCCGCCTGCAACGCGGCCTCGCACGACGGTGGGGTGGCCGTGGCCGCCAACCTCAACGCTCCCGACCAGACCGTCATCTCCGGCGATCCGCCGGCGGTCACGGCCGCCGGCGAAGGGTGCAAGGCCCGCGGCGCGAAGCGGGTGCTCCCGCTCAAGGTGAGCGGCGCCTTCCACTCGCCCCTCATGGCACCGGCGGTGGACGGGTTGCGGGAGGCGCTCGCCGCCGTGCGCTTCGCGGACCCCGCCTTTCCCGTCATCGCCAACGCCAGCGGCAAGCCGGTGAGCACGGGCGCCGACGCCAAGCGGCTGCTCGCCGATCAGCTCACCGCCCCCGTGCGATGGGTCGAGTGCATGCGGGCGGCGGCGGCGCTGTCGCCGGACGCGACCTTCGTCGAGGTGGGGCCGGGAAGCGTGCTCTCGGGGCTGCTCAAGCGGATCGTGCCCGGCGCGCGCAGCGTGACGCTGGGGACGGCGGACGAAGTGGAGAAGTTTCTCGCGTGAGCGGCGCCACCAGATGACCATCGACCTCACCGGCAAGACCGCCTTCGTCACCGGCAGCACCCGCGGTATCGGCCTCGCCATCGCGCACGCCTTCTACGGCGCCGGCGCGAAGGTCGCGGTCGTGGGACGGGACGCCGAGCGCGCGAAGTCGGTCGCCGCCGAGCTCGGAGACCGTGCCACGGGCGTCGGCTGCGATGTCGCGGTGGCGGAGCAGGTGGAGGCCGCGATCACGGCGGCGGAGGCCGCGCTCGGTCCGGTGGACATCCTGGTGAACAACGCCGGTCTCACCCGCGACAACGTCCTGCTCCGGCTCACGGATGCCGACTGGGACGCGGTGCTGGACGCCAACCTGAAAGGTGCGTTCCACACCACGCGGGTCGCCGTCAAAGGGATGATGAAGCGCCGAAGCGGACGGATCATCAACGTCACCAGCGTGGTGGGCCTGTCCGGCAACAAGGGACAGGCGAACTACGCCGCCAGCAAGGCGGGGCTGATCGGATTCACCAAGTCGGTGGCCAAGGAGTATGCCGGGCGCGGAATCCTGGCCAACTGCATCGCTCCAGGCTACATCGAAACCGACATGACCAGCGGCTTGCCCGAGGCCGCGAAGGCCACATTATTACAGGGCATCGCCTTGGGGCGCCTGGGACGGCCCGAGGACGTGGCCGGCACGGCCCTGTTCCTCGCCTCCGATCTCGCTTCCTACATCACCGGCCAGGTGCTGGTGGTGGACGGCGGTCTGGTCGTCTGACGTGACCCTGAATCTCCAATCGAGGACCACATGAGCAACGTCGAAGAGAAGGTCAAGGACATCATCGTCGAGGAGCTGGGCGT
>DATBJH010000010.1:0-5898 GCA_036556505.1 Gemmatimonadales bacterium | reverse complement strand
GCCACTGCCGCCGTACACGATCAGCTCGTCCGGCCGCTCGGCGACGGCGGGGTCCAGGTTGTTCATCAGCATCCGCAGCGCGGCTTCCTGGTGCCATCCCTTACACGAAATGGTCGAGCCGGTGGGCGCGTGGATCGGGCCAAGCGCGGAGGTTGCCGTCATGGGTGTCTTCCGGAAGGGACTATGGTCGTGGCATCTCCGGGCAAGATCCTTCGCCGCGCCCAGGATGACAAGACAGGCGGTCGGGCGGTCGGGCGGTCGGGCGGTCCGCTGTGCGCTTCTTTTCCGTCTCACCAGCCCCTTTCGGCCGGCCACGCCTCCCGCCCTCCCGCAACCCCCTGCCCGCTGCAACCTTTCCACCCGTAAGCCGATCCAACACTTCGCGATGACCCGAACCCGACCAGGACCGGTGCAGCTGCGGCAAGACCAGTCTCCTAGATCCGACTCGGATGCCGTCGACGCGACCCTGGCCGCGAGTGGGGATGCGCATGCCTTCGAGCGGCTCTACCGGGGGCACATCGCGCGGATTCACAGCCTGGCGCGGCGGATGTTGAGCGATGACGAGGCGGACGAGGCCGCACAGGACGTGTTCGTGCGGGCCTGGGAAAAACTGGGGACGTTCCGGGGCGAAGCAGCCTTCGGCACCTGGCTGCACCGGCTGGCCATCAACGTGATACTCGGACGCCGGGAACGGCGCGGGATCCAACGGCAGCGATACCTGGAGGACGACGGAGTGCTGGAGACGGTGGCGGGGCGCCGGGTGGCGCCGGAGACCTCGATGGACATGGAGGCCGCGATCGCGGAGCTCCCCGACGGCGCCCGCCAGATCTTCGTCCTCCACGACGTCGAAGGCTATCGCCACGAGGAGATCGCCGAGATGCTGGGGCTGGCGACCGGCACCTCGAAGTCGCAGCTGCACCGCGCCCGGATGGCGCTGCGCGAGCACCTGGACCGATAGGAGCGAGCCATGAGCGACCAGTGGACCGACCGGCTGTCCGAGTACCTGGACGGCGAGATGAAGGGGTCGGAGCGCGCGTTTCTCGAGTCGCATCTCGAGCGCTGCGAGGACTGTCAGGAGACGCTGGCGGGTCTCCGTCGGGTCATGATGCGGGCCCGCTCCCTCGAAGACCGCCCGCCGGCGACCGATCTGTGGGCCGGCGTGGCCCAGCGGATCGGGGCGCCCACGCGAACGGTCGTGCTGCCGGCGGTTCGCCGGTTCACCTTCTCGCTGCCGCAGCTCCTCGCCGCCGGGATCGCGCTCGCGGTTCTCTCCGCGAGCGGCGCGTGGATGTTGCACCCCGGCGCGCCGACGGTCGCGTTGGTCCAGCCGGCACCCGGCGCTCCGGGCGACGTGACCATCACCCCGGTAGGCGCCCCGAGCGCCGCGCAGAGCTATGACGCTGCCGTGCAGGACCTCGAGCAGGTCCTGGCCCAGGGGCGGGGCCGGCTCGATACCGCCACGGTGCGAGTGCTGGAGCAGAACCTGGCGCTGATCGACCGGGCGATCGCGGACGCCCGCCGCGCGGTGGCGGCCGATTCCGCCAATGTGTATCTCAACACCCATCTGGCCGAGACCATGCGGCGGAAGGTGGACCTGCTCCGTCAGGCCGCCGCCCTGGTCGCGGCCACGAGCTGAAAGGACCCGGACGTGCTGCTGCTACTCGCCCTGCTCCAGCAGATCGATTCGACCGTTCCGGTGGGACGGGGACAGCGGCTCGAGGTGAACGCCTTCGCCGGCGAGGTCACGGTGACCGCCTGGAACCGTGACGCCGTGCGGGTGCAGGCGGACGTCGGGGGGAGCACCGGGGTGGAGATCGATCGCAACGCGACGACGGTGACGGTGCGTACCTCCGGCCGCCGCGGACCACCGTCCAACGTGGACCTCCAGATCACGGCGCCCGCCTGGATGCCGCTCGACCTTTCGGGAGTGAACACCGAGATGACGATCACGGGCGCCCGCGCCGGGATCTCGGCGGAGACGGTGCAGGGTGACGTGACCGCGACCGGCGGCAATGGCCTGGTCTCGCTTCGCTCGGTGCAAGGCAGCGTGAGCCTCACCGGGGCCAAGGGACGCCTCGACGTGAGCTCGGTGAACGCGGACGTCGAGGTGATCGGGAGCTCGGGCGAGGTGACCGCGGAGACGGTGAACGGCGACGTCACGCTCGACAAGGTGGACGCCACCAGCGTGACGGCGACCTCGCTCAACGGCGACGTCGCCTACAACGGGCCGATCAAGAGCACCGGCCGCTACGCCCTCTCCACCCACAACGGCGACGTCACCGTGACGGTGGCGGAAGGGACCAGCGCCTCGGTCTCGGTCTCGACTTTCAACGGCGAGTTCGAGTCCGCCTTCCCGGTGACGCTCACCGAGACGCGGAAGGGCAAGCGCTTCAACTTCACCATCGGCGGCGGAAGCGCGCAGGTGACGCTGGAGTCCTTCCAGGGGACCATAGAACTAGTGCGCCCCGGACAATTCCGGGGCGCACATGAGGACGACGGCGACGAGGAGTAACGCTTACTGAGCGGAGGCGCTGTCCGGCGCCGTATCGGGTGCCTGATCGTGCAGCGGCTCCGCCGCAGTGCTGTCCACCGCCGAAGTCTCCGGAGCGGCCTCCGGCGCGGCTGCGGTGGTGTCCGTCGCCTCGGGAGCCGCAGTCGTCTCGGGAGCGTACGCGGCCGGAGCGGCGCTGGTCCCACTGTAGTCGATAACCAGCGCGACCCGACGGTTCTCCACGCCCTCTTCGCCCGGTCCCTGGGCTCCCGGCGTGATCTGGCGGTTGCGTGCCTCACCGTAGCTCACGGCCCGGATGGTGGCGCCGCTGAGGCTCGATCCCAGGTACTCCTTCACCGCGTCGGCCCGCGCCTGGCCCAGCTGCATGTTGTAAGCGGCGCTCCCCGACGGATCGGTGAAGCCTTCCACGGTCACCGTGGAGCCGGGGTAGTGCTCGTTCACGACCGAGGCGAACTTGTCGAGCACGGGGCGGTCACCCTCCCGCAGCTCATCGCTATCGTACTCGAAGTGCACCGGGACGTCGAAGGTCACCATGGTGCGGACCTTCTCGATGCTCACCTGGTATTCACTCTTGAAGGCCTCGAGGTCCTGCGCGAGCGCCTCGATCTTGGCGTCCTGAGCCGCCTCCGCCTGGCTGGCGGACTCGAGCTTGGCGTTCACGGCCTGATCCCCGGCCTGCATCTCCTGGCGAATCTTCGCCACCTCGCTGTTGAAGTCCTCCTGCTTCACCTTGGCGGCGCACCCGGCAAGCCCGACGACCATCGCGAGCGCACCGACGGCCAGCATGGTGCGACGGCCGTGACGAGTAGACATCGGTCCCCCCTTTTGGCTGAGGATCACAGGCAGACACGGCCAGGCCACGGTCCGCGTGGGACCCACCGGTCTGGACGGCATCCGCTGCTGGTGAAACGAGAAGGCCTGTGACTATAGGTCACATATCGCAGGGGGGCTGTGATCCATCTCACTTCAGCTCCAGGAGCTCCACGTCGAAGACCAGCGTGGCCCCGGGCGGGATGACCGGTGGCGCACCCATGTCGCCATATCCCAGGCTGGCTGGGATCACGAGCTTGCGGCGGCCACCGACCTTCATGCCGGCCACCCCTTCGTCCCACCCGGGGATCACCTGGCCGGCGCCGATCGGAAACGAGAAGGGCTCACCCCGGTCCCGGCTGCTGTCGAACTTGGTCCCGTCGGTCAGCCACCCGGTGTAGTGCACCACCGCGACCTGACCGTCGCGCGCCTCCGCCCCGCTCCCCGCGCTGACGTCCTGGTACTGAAGCCCGCTCGCCGTCTTCCTCAGCGCGGCGGAATCCAGCTTGAAGTCACCCCCGGACGCCGCACCGCCGCCGCTGTCAGAGCCGCCGCATGCTGCGAGGATGAGCGCGAGCAGAGCCAGGGTCGAGCCACGCATGGAATACCTCATGGGTAGGGGAAATGCGAAGGATGTGGCCGGGTGCGACAAAGCCGACCGGCTGCGGTCGGCTCTGTGCCCATCGGGACGGCGGGATTTGAACCCGCGACCCCTGCAACCCCATTGCAGTGCGCTACCGGACTGCGCCACGTCCCGTCGTTGCGGGACGGAATTGTAGTGTAGCCGCCAGGAGCGCGGTAGGCCTCCGACGGGGTTTAACCAGGGCAGTCCGACGAGACGGCCTTGTCTCGCGTGCATGGCCTGACGGCGTGTGACGGTTCCCACCTCGGGTTCGCCCTCGCCCCGCCGATACTGAATCGAGTCATCCGCCCGGCGTGCAACCCGAGGTGCGGCCCGGCATTTGCTTGGCAAAGAGTTGCCCCAGCGGTCCGGAGACCAACCGAGGAGCGGGTATGAGCTTGAGCGATGGGCGTCCCTGGGAAGGAGAGGGAGATCTGCCATGGGACACGCCGGATGAGGAGTGGGAGCCCGCCGATAGCGAGGCGTGGCGGGGAGATCTCCACCTGGACGATTGGCCCGAGAGCCTGGCCGGCCCGGAGTACTGGCTCTACAAAAATCAGAGCGACGATGAATAACCGCGCCGCTCGAGCGAGATGGTGAGAGGGACTGGCCGACGGCCGGTCCCTCTTCGCTTTTTCCGATCCCCGCCACCCAGCCCGAAACAATCCCGAAGCTAAGCTCATATCCCCAGCGAAGATAGCCCCCGTTGACACCGGTTAACCTATTGTTAGATTTGGTGTTACGTAACTCGCCCCGGACCAGGTCCATGGGGCGATTGGTATCCGGATTCCCGGGTCGTGGCCCGGTTTACAGAGAGCAGGAGTCGGACATGTCGGAAGCAATGCCCAACCCTAACGAGGCCCCCGCCGTACCGGCGGCCCCGCAGTGGGACCCGTTTCAGCTGATGGATCGGATGGACGAGGAGGCGCTTCGGCGGGAGCTGGACGGCGTCGCCTCGACCGATCTGGTGTATGTGGTGAAGGAGGGCGGACAGGAGGTCGTCGGCCTCAGCAAGACCGGAGTGGATGAGTGCTGCATGGCGCTGGTGTCCCAGGGACAGGTCATCAGGGAGGAGAACCTCCAGTACGAGCTGATCGGCGAAGGCGAGGACCGTGAGGCGCTGTTCAAGGTGAGAGCGGCGCGATTTGCAGTGTCGCCCACAGGACAGGAGGTCCGGCTCGATCAAGTCATCGGCGTCAAGCGGCAGCCGCTGTACTACGAGCCGGCGCAGCTCGACCTCGACTCGCGCGTGCCCAGCAAGAAGTACCGCGGCAAGACCTATCGTGAGCTGCTGGCCAGCGCGGAGGGCCGTGACTACCTGGCCTGGATGGCGGACAACTTCGGCGAGTCGGAGATCCGCGACTTCGTACGGCGCATCCTCGCGGGTGAGGAAGTGGTGTCACGGCGCGGTCCCCAGCTCAACCCGCATTGGTACGAGGCCGGCGCGATGAAGGCGGCGCGGAACGCCCGCTTCCGGCTCATCCCCGGCAACATTCGCGCGCAGGTCATCGCCTCCGCGCGGCAGGGCGGCCAGGCGCGCGTGGTGGAGGAAACCACTTCGGTCTCGACTTCCGCGCCGGCGGTCGAGCGGCCGGAGTCGGTGAGTCGGGTGGGGCCGTACGCGCCCACCGAGAAGCAGGTCGCGTTCTACCAGCGCCTGGCGGAATCACCCGTCTTCTCCGAGGACGAGCGGCGCCGGGCACTCGAGTGGCTGGCCACCAAGGCCACACGGCAGACCATCAAGGACCAGATCGACTGGCTCAAGCGCCAGGTCGAGACCCGGAGGCCGAGGACCGCGAGTGAGTCGGCGGCCTAGTCAGGGAATGGTGGGTCTAAACGGTGAGCTCACCGCTCACCGTTTATCCTCACAACACCGCCAACGCCACTCCGCCGAGAATTGCCACTCCTCCAGCCACAGTATGCCAACCGACAGTCTCCCCACCAAACAGTACTC
>DATBJH010000009.1:0-234799 GCA_036556505.1 Gemmatimonadales bacterium | reverse complement strand
CCTCGACCGAGAAATCGTCCTGGTCGGCCAGGATCTCGGTGCGCCGGTCGTCGCCGAACTTCTTCACCACCTCGTCCATCTCGTCCTTGAGGATGCCCATCCGCTTGTCGCGGGACGCCAGGATGCTCTTCAGCTCCTTGATGGTGGCGCGCACTTCCTTGAGCTCGGCCTCCAGCTTGTCGATCTCGAGGCCGGTGAGCTTGGCGAGCCGCATGTTGAGGATCGCCTCGGTCTGCTTCTCGGAGAGCTTGAACTTCTTGCGCAGCTTCTCGTCGGCCTGCTGGGTATCCTTGGAGCCGCGGATGATCTTGATCACCTCGTCGATGTTGTCGACGGCGATCTTGAGCCCCTCGAGGATGTGCTCCCGCGCCTGCGCCGCGTCGAGGTCGAATTGGGTCCGGCGGACGACGATCTCGTGCCGGTGCTCGACGTACCGCTCCAGCAGCTGCTTGAGGTTCATCACCTTCGGCACGCCCTTGTCGAGCGCGAGCATGATGACGCCGAAGGTGGACTGCATCGCGGTGTGCTTGTACAGCTGGTTCAGCACCACGTTGGGGATCGCGTCGCGCTTGAGATCGATCACGACCCGCATGCCGTCCTTGTCGGACTCGTCGTTCACCCCGGTGATGCCCTCGATCTTCTTCTCCATCGCCAGCTCGGCGATGGCCTTCACCAGGTTCTCCTTATTGACCTGGTAGGGGATCTCGGTCACCACGATCTGGGAGCGCCCGGAGGATTCCTTTTCCTCGATCTGGGCCCGGGCGCGCATGACCACGCGGCCGCGGCCGGTCTCGTAGGCCTCCTTGATCCCCTCGCGGCCGTAGATGAAGGCACCGGTCGGGAAGTCGGGCCCCTTGATCGCCTTGCGCAGCTCGGCGATGCCGGCTTCCGGGTTGTCCACCAGCATTTCGACCGCCTTGGCCACTTCGCGGAGGTTGTGGGGCGGGATGTTGGTGGCCATGCCCACGGCGATGCCGCTGGAGCCGTTGACCAGGAGGTTGGGGATCTTGCTGGGAAGGACGGTCGGCTCCTGGAGCCGGTCGTCGAAGTTGGACTGGAAGTCGACCGTGTTCTTGTCGATGTCTTCCAGCATCGCCAGGGCGACGCGAGTGAGCCGGGCCTCGGTGTAGCGGTAGGCCGCAGCCGGGTCACCGTCCACCGAGCCGAAGTTGCCCTGCCCGTCGATCAGCGGATAGCGGAGCGAGAACTCCTGGACCATCCGGACCAGCGCGTCGTACACCGACGTGTCGCCATGCGGGTGGTACTTACCGAGCACGTCGCCCACCACCGTGGCCGATTTCTTGTACGGCCGCCCTGGCACCAATCCCAGCTCGTTCATCGCATACAGGATCCGGCGGTGCACCGGCTTGAGGCCGTCCCGCACGTCCGGCAAGGCCCGGGAGACGATGACGCTCATCGAGTAGTTGATGAACGACTGCTGCATCTCCTCTTCGATGAGGCGGGGCAGAATCCGTTCGCGCGAGTTGGGTGCGGTCATATCCGTCGGGTGCTAAGGGAGGACAGGGGGCAGCGGCGCTACTGGCGGAACCGTGGAAATATACCCGGTATCCGCCGCGCGACGCAACTGGTCACATGGTCCCGAAGCTACGACGCGACAAGGAGTTACAACGGGAGAGTCGGTGATTCTACGTTGGGCAGGAACGGGTCGATATCCCCGGAAACACAGCCCCTCCGCCGGATCGCCGGACCGCCTACTGCTGGCAGGGCGCGTTTGGATCCGGCTTCGGCTTGTCCACCACCAATCGGTGATCCAGGTTTGCCACCCGCTCCACCACCGCCCGGACGAAGCTCGTCACCCGGGCGTACTTCTCGAAGTCCAAGTACTCGATCTCGTCCGTCACCTGGTGGTAGTCCCGGTGCCCGCCGGTGCTGAAGAAGGCGATGGGGATTCCGTAGCGGGCGTACATGTAGTGGTCCGATCGACAGTAGAAGTTGTCCGGGTGCCCGTTGGCGTCGTAGCTGTAGTCGAACGAGAGCTTGAAGCCGCCGTCCCGGTTGACCGCCTCGGCCAGGTCGCCCAGCTCGGTGGAGAGCCGGCGGGAGCCGATCACCTGGATGTAGGCCGGGTCTCTACGGGCCTCGTCGTCGGGGCCGCCGCGGGCGATCATATCGCTGTTGATCTGGGCGACGATAGAGTCGCGCGGGACCGTCGGGTTGTCGGTGAACCAGCGCGAGCCCTGGAGCCCCGACTCCTCCCCCGTATGCCACACGAAGAGCAGCGACCGCTTCGGGCGCGCCTTGCTCCGCACCACGGCCTCGGCAATCTCCAGCAGGGCCATGGAGCCCGAGCCATCGTCGTCCGCGCCGTTCACGATCGAGTCCAGGCGGGCGGGCCGCAGCTTCCGCATGCTGTCCACCATCGCCTTGATGCGGGACGCCTGCTCCGCGGTCGGCTCTCCCGGCGGGTCATTGGCCCCACCGGGCCGCATGACCGTGTTGTAGGCCCGGATCGAGTCGTGGTCCACCGGCGGTACGATCCCGATGGCGTCGTTGTGCGCGCCGAGCGCCACGTACTCTCCGCGGAGCGCGGGATCGGACCCGTCCAGCACCGCGACCACGTTGCTGGCCCCGATGTCACTGCCCTCGAACGCCACCTCGCCCTGGATCGCAGGGGCGGTGTCGCCCGGCTTGAGCTGGTCGAGCGGCCTGCCGAAGAGCTTGGGCAGGCTCGCCGTCGGGAGAATGAGGAGCCGGGGTTGGGTCAAGCCCGGAGGCACCTGCAGGTTCTGCCGCACTACGATGTGCGGCGTCCGGAAGACCTGCTGGAACGTCGCAATGAGCGTATCCACACCCGTTACCGCGACCCCCGCGATGAGCCCCAGGTTCCCCTGCGGGTTGATATCGGGTATGTCCAGCGTCATGCCGCTCCCGCTGCTGTTGTACACCACCACCTTACCCTGGAGCGTTTCCCGCGAAGGAATCGAGGCCGAGTCCGCCCCCGAGCCGATGTACACCAGTTCCGCGCCATTGATCGGTCGCGCGGGCACCTCGAACTGGGCCTGGTACGGGTGATAGTCGTGCCACAGGGCCAGCTCGCCTGAGCCGCCTCGCAGGGTGGCGCGCGCCGAGTCCACGGCGTAGCTCATGAGCGGAACCCGCTGCAGGTAGCTCCCGGTGTCGCCCGCCGGCCGAAGCCCCAGCCGCCGCAGCTCGCTCGCGATGTAGGCGTTGCCCTTCACGTTCCCAGGCGTTCCGGTCCGCCGTCCCTGCATGGAATCGTCCGCGAAGATCGCGATCCGGTTGCGGAGGTCCCCGGCCGTGATTCCGCCGGTGGTCGGGCCGCGTGGGGTGGGGACTTCCTTCATCGTGGTGCTGGTGGATCCGCCGCAGGCGGCAAGGGGGAGGATCAGAAGCGCAAGGAGCCTGGCACCACGCATGTACGACCGCCCGGGTGTGAGGGAGAGGGGAAAATAGTCCCAGCACTACCCGGGCGGGGGCACAATCGTTTCAATCAGGCGGCGGTGGGGATCTGCGCCCGGCACGACCGGGCAGGACATCGAACCAGCAGGACGTCGTCGGCTCCGGGGCCGGTCCGCAGCCCACCCGCCGGCGCCAGCACCGTCCCGAGAACCCGTCCGGCGGCATCCCGGAGCACATATTCGGTCAGCGGCTCGCGCCGCGGCAACTGCAGCATAAGACACCTCGTCCGAAAGTCGTTCCGTTCTGAAGCGGCCGATGGCTCGGCGACGTACATGAGATGCAGCCAGGCCTGGAATGGTTGCCGGCCCCTCTCAGCCAACCCTTTCGGCCGCACCGTTGTCCCATCGCCGAGGACAGAGACCCCCACGCGCCGGAGCCTGTGAGCGACGCTGAGCTGATCGATCGAGTCCTGGCAGGCGATCCGGATGCCGAGCGCGCGCTGTACGACGCGCACGTGGATCGGGTCTTTCGCCTGGTGTACCGCATGGCCGGAGATCTCGACCGCGCCCAGGACTGGGTCCAGGAGACCTTCATCCGCGCGTTCGAGAAGCTGGCCGACTTCCGGGGCGAGTCGGCCCTCTCGACCTGGCTGTGCTCCATCGCGATGTCGGTGTCGCTCAATGGGCTCCGCAAGGTCAAGCGGTTTCGTGAGCGGGAGGTCGCTCTGGACGACGCGCTGCCGATCGGATTCACGCCTCGAGAGGCGGATCCGGATCTCAAGACCAGGTTGGCGCGGGCGATCGAGGATCTGCCGGAGGGGTATCGAGCGGTGTTCGTGATGCACGATGTGGAGGGATTCACCCACGAGGAGATCGGCCGGGCGCTCGGCGTCCAGCCGGGGACCTCGAAGGCCCAGCTCTTCCGGGCCAGAGCCAAGCTGCGGCAGGCGCTGGCCGACTTCGCGGGGGACCGGAACCTATGACCGACGACCAGCTGGAGGAGCGGATTCGTGCGGCGGCCCGGGAGTACAACGCGCCTCCCGAGACCCCGCGCGAGGAGATGTGGGCCAGGATCGCGGAGGCGCGGCGAGGCCGGGCGCCGGAGCCCCGGGTCATCCCGCTGCACCGCCGGCCCTGGCGCTGGGCTGCCCTGGCGGCCGCGGCCGCGGCGATCCTGGCGGTCGGCGTGGGCATCGGCCGCGTGTCGGTCGCTCCCGAGGTGTCGGTCTGGGAAGCCCCGGCCGCCCAAGGCGCCGCCTACCGCCTCGCCGCGCAGGAGCATCTGGGCCAGTCGGAAGCCTTTCTCACCCTGTTCCGTGCCTCGCTCCGGCAACCGGGAGAGCACCGGCTCCCGGCCGCGTCGGCCCGCCAGCTCCTCGCCACCAACCGGCTCCTGCTCGACTCGCCGGCGGCGGTGGATCCCAAGACCCGACTGCTGCTCGAGGACCTGGAGCTGGTCCTCGCCGAGATCGCGCAGCTGTCGCCCAGCTCGCGGGCGGAGGACCTGGAGCTCATTCGCAAGGGCATCGAGCAGGGCGACGTGATGCCCCGGCTCCGCACGGCCGTGCCCGCGGGCTCGGCACCAACTCAAGGAGTGTCGTGATGTATCGGATGCAACTCGGATTCGCGCTGGCGGCGGCGATCGGCGCGGGCGGCTGGTGGACGCCCGGACAGGAGCTCGCCTCCGTGCCGGTGGCGCAGGAGACGGCCGGCGCCGCGGAGCTGCCGCCACCCGCCTCCTTGCCGGGCGATCCGGCGGACTCGCTCTATCGCGCCGCGCGGGAAGCCCTCAACCGGCGCGAATACCGCCAGGCCGCCGATCTCTTCGCCCGCATCGCGGCGGACTACCCCAGGTCGGGCTATGCACCCGATGCGCTCTACTGGCAGGCATGGGCGCTCTATCGTATGGGCGGAACGTCCCAGCTTCGCGAGGCCCGCGATGCCCTGAGTCGGCAGAAGAAGAAGTACCCCGACGCGGCCGCCAAGGGTGATGCGGCCGCGCTCGAGGTTCGGATTCAGGGTGAGCTCGCGCGGCGGGGCGACAGCCAGGCGGCGGAGAGCGTCACCCAAATGGCGGGCCAGGCCGCCGAACCGCCGAGCCCACCGACGCCGCCGACGCGCCCGGTGCCCCCGGTGCCCCCGGAGGCCCCGGAGCCTCCGGAAGCCCCCGAACCGCCGGACCACGATGGCGACGACCGGTGCCAGGATGACGACGAGGACACCAAGATCGCGGCCATGAACGCGCTGATCCACATGGACAGCGAGCGCGCGCAGCCCATCCTGAAGAAGGTGCTCGCGCGGCGGGACGCCGCGTCGGTCTGCCTGCGGCGCAAGGCGGTGTTCCTGATCTCCCAGGGCGGCGGCGAAGGCGCCGAGGAGATCCTGCTGGCGTCCGCGCGGAACGATCCGGATCCGGAGGTGCGCGAGCAGGCGGTGTTCTGGCTGTCCCAGGTCGGCTCGGAGCGGGCCGTCAGCGCGCTCGACTCCATCCTGCGCACCTCGAAGGATCGAAACCTTCAGGACAAGGCCATCTTCGCGCTCTCACAGCAGGACAGCCCCAAGGCCCGCCAGGCCCTCCGCACCTATGCGGAGCGGGCCGACGCGCCGGAGCACCTGCGGGAGCAGGCGATCTTCTGGATCGGGCAGAGCGGCGCACCGGAGAGCGGCACCTATCTGCGACAGCTGTTCGGCCGCATCAAGGGCGAGGAGCTGCGCAAGAAGATCCTCTTCTCGGTCTCCCAGATGGGCGGGACCGAGAACTTGAAGTGGCTCATCGGTGTCGCCCGCGATCGGACCCAGCCGGTCGAGATCCGGAAGCAGGCCCTCTTCTGGGCGGGCCAGGGCGGGGCGCCGCTGGCAGACCTGGCCAGCCTCTACAACACCATGGACGACCGTGAGATGAAGGAGCAGCTCATCTTCGTCTACTCCCAGCGGGATGAGTCCGCCGCCGTGGACAAGCTGCTGGAGATCTCGAAGCGCGACCCGGACCCCGAGCTCCGGAAGAAGGCGTTGTTCTGGCTGGGGCAGAGCGACGATCCCCGGGCCGCCAAGGCCCTCCAGGACATCATCGAGCAGCCGTGAGGGAATGGCCCATGAGAATCTCCTGGCGCACCGGCCTGTTGATCGCCCTCCTCCCGGCCCCGCTTCACAGCCAATCGCTGGCGGAGCAGGTGCGGGCGGCCCCCGACGGAACGGTCCGGCTGAGCTTCGCGGCGAGGGAGGGCGTCTGCAGTAGCGGACCCAATAGCATCACGATCATGGACGCCGACGACGACACGGAATGGGAGGGCACATGCGAGCGGGGACCGGTGCGCGTCTCGATGCAGCTTCGGGGAGGCCGGGTCACGGAGTCGGAGACCCACGTGGGCGGGCGCTGGCGGTCGGGGACCGCCAAGGTCACCGACCTGGGCCTGGTGCCTGCCCGCGAGGCGGCCGATGTCATGCTCAAGCTCGCGGTGGAAGCTCAGGATGACGACGCAGGAGAGCTGATCACCGCGGCCACCCTCGCGGACAGCGCGGTGGTTTGGCCCGACCTGCTCCGGATCGCCCGGAACACCGGGGTGAACGAGGAAACCCGGCGGCAGTCGGTGTTCTGGCTGGGACAAGCGGCAGGCGAGGCCGCGACACGGGGGCTGGACTCCATCGTGGAGCAGGGCGGCGAGGAGGACCTCGAAGTCCGGAAGCACGCGGTGTTCGCCCTCTCCCAGCGGCCGGCGGAGGAAGGGGTGCCGGCCCTGATCCGGATTGCGCGGACGAACCGTCATCCGGAGCTGCGGAAGACCGCACTCTTCTGGCTGGGGCAGAGCGAGGATCCGCGAGCGATCTCGCTGTTCGAGGAGCTGCTGACCCCGTAACAACAGCGCAGTGAAGCTATCGGCTATCGGCTATCACTGGTCAACTGCCGGTAGCTGATAGCCGATAGCCTTACATTTCCCGCCATGCCGCCCCCCCGGCCGTTCGCCGCCGCTCTCGCCCTGCTCGTCGCCTGCGGTGATTCGGCGCCCCCCACCCCCGTGGTCGAGCTGGCGCCGGGCGCCGATACGGTCTCCACCGGCTACGCCGAGATCGTCGACGGCGAGTGGCTGGGCGGAGGTCGCTGGGCCGTGGTGGCGCCGCTCGACGTCACCGTCGGTATCATCGACCTCGACCGCCGCAACGTCGTCCCCCTCGGCGGCGAAGGCACCAGCGACATTCGCAACCCAGCCGTCCTGTTCCTCACGGCCGACACGCTGTACGTAGGAGACTGGGGCCTGCGCCGGGTGAGCCTGTGGACCCGCGAGGGCAAGCTCGTCCGTGCCGTTCCGGCGGCCGATCTGCTCCGTGGTGCGCTCCCGCAGGCGCGGGATGCCGCCGGGCGCTGGTATGCCGAGCTCAAGCCGGTATCGGGAAGGGATGGCAGCGGCAATCGCGACTCCGCGGCGGTGGTGCTCGCGGCCCCGCAGTTTGAGCGTATGGACACGGTGGCCCGGCTGGCGCCGCTCGACCTCGCAGAGGTGATGGGCGACGCCGGTCGTCGCTTCGAGCAGCGGGCGCTCAGCGGTGAGGACCACTGGGGCGTAACACCCGACGGATGGGTCTGGGTGGCCCGGGTGATCGAGAACCGGGTGGACTGGCGCTCCCCCGACGGCGAATGGGAGGAGGGGGATGGCCTCCCCGACCGGGTGCTCGAGGTGACCCAGTATGACCGCGAGTTGTTCTACCGGAAGTTCCCTCCCGAGCTTCGCACCACCGCCGAGCGGCTGCCGTTTGCCGCGGTGAAGCCGCCGTTCGAGGCGGGCATCACCTCGCCCGCAGGCACGGTCTGGCTGGAGAAGAGCCGGGCCCCGGCGGACTCGTCGCGCCGCTATCATGAGGTGGACCGGCAGGGCCACCTCATCCGGGAGATCCGGGTGCCGGGGCCGGGGCGCATCGTCGCCGTGGGTGCCGAGGGCGTTCTGGTGGCGGAACGGATGACGAACGGCACCCGGTTCATCGGATTCACCGTCCCACGCACAACCACCAGCCCTGCATCGGGAGACCCCTCATGAAGCTGCTTCTGCCCCTCTGCACGCTCGCCCTGCTCGGCCTCGCCGGATGCTCCGGCACCGAAGGAGCCGAAAGGTCCGAGGCCGCAGGCGGCGCCGTCGCTCACGAGGCGGGGATATCCGACAGCGCCGGGCTCGTCCTGGAGTCGAAGCTGCCCGCCAGCTTCGGTCAGATCAGCAACGTGGTAGAGCTGGACCGCGACCGGGTGGCGTTTGCCGACACCCGCGAGAAGCTGTTCCTCACCGGAAGCTTCGCCAGCGGGACGCTGGACACGCTTGGCACCCAGGTGGATGCGATCGGGAAGGAAGCCGGACCCGCCGAGTACAAGTTCCCCGGCTGGGTGGCGCGCCTCGCGGGAGACACCGTGGCGCTAGTGGACTTCGCGGCCCTCCGCACCACGCTCTGGAGCCGCAAGGGCGAGCCGCTCCGCGTCCTGCACCTTAACCCTGTTGCCGGCACCGCTCCGGTTCTGGTGTACGACACGGTCGGGCACGGCTACAAGATCGACTATCAGACGATGCTCGGCACCGAGCCGGGAGTGACCCACCGGGCGGACAGCGTACCGGTGCTGCGGATCCACCTGGCCGACGGGAAGCTGGATACGGTGGCCAATCTGGCCGCTCCGCCATTCGGCAAGGCGAAGTTCGGGGAGCAGGTACAGGAGGCCGCGACGATCTTCGCGCCCAACGATTTCTTCGGGGTGCGGGCCGACGGCAGCGCCTGGGTGGCGCGGGGCAAGGAGAACCGGGTAGACTGGCGCGCCACCGACGGAACCTGGAGCCTCGGCACCGGCCGGGAGTTCCAGGCGCAGCCGGTCACCCGGGCGGACCGTGAGCGTGTGCTCGCCCAGGTGCGGGAGCAGGGGAAGCAGTACGGGATGCCGCAGGAGCTGTCGATCGAGTATCCGTTCGCCGAGACGAAGCCTCCCTTCGACTTCGCGCTGGGGCGGCCCAACGGTGAGGTCTGGCTCCAGCGTCCACGGGCCGCCGAGACGGCGGCGCTGGTCTACGATGTGTGGAACGTGAAGGGCACCTGGTTGCGGCAGGTCACCTTCCCTTCGGGGGTGGTGCTGGCGGGATTCGGGGAGAGCGGGGCGATCTACGGGTCGGCGAAGAACGAGGACGGCACGCGGTCAGTGGGGCGGTATCGGTTGACCGGGAATCCGTGACGCCATTAGCTGATTGCTGATAGCCGATAGCGGATAGCTAATCCAGGATCGGCGGCTCCCCGCCCGGCGGCGTGTTGGGCCCCTGCCGGTCGCTGCGACGCCGGTCGCGCCGCTGACCCTCTTCGTACCATCGCCGCGTGATCTCGCCCGCGAGATCCCGGTTGCCCAGCCCAAATGCGAGACCCACCGCCAGCGCGACCGCGCCGAGGATCAACGTGAACGCCGCGGTCACGATCTCTTCGGCCACACCCACCTGCTGGAGCGCCATGAACAGGGCGATGACGATGACGGCGCCCTTGGCGATCTTGGCCACCGTGGGCACCCCCGCGACGCCGCCCGCCGACGCCAGGATCAGCCCCCGTACGAACTCCCCGACGATCATGCCGAGAATGATGATCACGATCGCGGCGATGAGCGTCGGGATGAAGGCGAGCATCATCCCGAACATCTGGTTGATGCTCTCCAGCCCCAGCGCGGTGCTGGCGAGCAGGATCACCACCAGCATCACCAGCCAGAAGATGAGCTTGGCCAGCGCGCGGACCGGATCCAGCCGGGACCCGGTGCGCCCCACCACCTCGTCGAACCCGCCGGCCGCCGCCATTCGGTTGAAGTCCACCTTCTTCAGCGTGTCGTCCGCCCATCGCTGAACCTGACGGGCCAGGAAATAGCCCGTCAGCATGATGACGGCCGCGCCTACGAGCGCGGGCACGACGCTGCCGATCTGCTCCGCGCCGATGAGGAGACGCTCATAGAGTTCGTTCACGGCGACACCTCGATCACGAGTTTACCGGTCTGCTCACCCCGCTGCATCCGTCCGTACGCCGCCGCGCCTTCCTCCAGCGGCACCACACTGTCCACCACCGGCCAGAGCCGGCCTTCGTGCGCCAGCCGCACGATGTCCGTGAACTCGCGGTGGCTGCCCATCGTGGACCCGAGGATGCTCCACTGGTGCCAGAAGAGCCGGCGCAGGTCCAGCGACACCATGGGTCCCGTGGTAGCCCCGCACACCACCAGCCTGCCACCCCGCCGGAGGGCCCGCTGGGAATTGGTCCAGGTGGCCTCACCCACACAGTCCACCACCACGTCCGCACCCCGGCCAGCGGTCTCCCGGCGAACCGCCGTCACGACGTCGCCGGTGCGGTGGTTCACCCCCAGCGGGGCGCCGAGTCGTGCCGCCTGCTCGAGCTTGTCATCGGAGCCGCTGGTGACGATGGCGCGCGCGCCGAGCAGCACGGCGATCTGCAGTGCCGCCATCCCCACGCCGCCGCCAACGCCCCAGATCAGCACGGTCTCACCGGCCTGGAGCCGGGCACGCGCGGTGAGCATGTGCCACCCGGTGAGGGTCGCGAGCGGGAACGCTGCCGCCTCGGACCACGACATCCCCTGGGGCACGCGCCCCAGGTTCGCGGCCGGAACCACGACCAGCTCCGCGGCGGTGCCCGGCAGATGCTCGCCGAGGATGCCGAAGCGGTCGCAGAGCGACTCCTCGCCGGTTTCACACGCGCCGCAATGCCCGCATGAGATCCCGGGGTTGATGAGCACCCGGTCGCCGGGGCGCCACCCGCGGACCGCCGGTCCCACCGCCGCGACCTCTCCGGCACCGTCCGATCCGACGATGTGCGGGAACACCGGCCTGATGTTCGGCAGGCCGCCCGTCATCCACAGGTCGATGCGGTTGAGTGCCGCGCAGCGGACCCGGACCAGCACGTCGTCATCCGCCCGGAGCTCGGGCGCGGGTACGTCCCGCACCGCCAGGTACTCCAGGCCGCCGATGCCCGTGAGTGTCAGAGCCCTCATCGGCGCCGGATGCGACCGAGCCTAGAACGCGGGACTGAGGACGCTCTCGCCCGGCCGGAGCGTCACCTGGGCGGGGGTGGCCTCGGCGGCGAGCAAGCGCACGAAGAGCTGGAACTTCGCCTTGGCTTTCCCGGCGTCGGTGGGGCGGCCGACCACATACGCGAGCCGGCGCCCGTCCCGCGATACCGCGAGACCACTGATCGGCTCCTCCGTCTCCAGCACTGTCCGGGGCTCCCCCTCGGTGCCCGCCAGGCGCACCAGGCGAGACCCCTTACCCCGTTCCACCACGTAGATCAGGTCACCGTTCGGCAGGAAGCGCGGCTGCGACTCACGCTGGCCGGTGCGGGTCACCCGCCGAGGCGTGCCGCCGTTCACCGGCATCAGATAGACTTCCGGATTGCCGTCCCTGGTGGACACGAAGGCCAGGCTGCGTCCGTCGACCGAGATCGCCGGTGAGTGATTGCCGCCCGGCTCCCCGGTCAGCGCCTGAGCCGGACGACCGTCGGGGCGGAGCGAGTAGAGCTGAGGCTGGGCGCCCTGCCGGGTCACGGTGTACACCAGACGGCTCCCGTCGGGAGTCCAGACCGGCTCCGCCTCCCGGCCGGGATCGGTAGTAAGTCGCTGGAGATTCCCGCCGTCGGCGTCCATCAGGTAGAGGTCGTAGCTGCCCGCCCGATCGGAGCTGAAGGCGAGTCGAGTGCGGTCGGGGGAGAGCGCGGGCTGGATATTGGCGAAGCTGTCCGCCAGCACGGCGCGGAGCGTGTCGGCAACGCCGCTGCGGAGCTGATAGATGCCCGGCGTCCCGCCCCGGTTGGAAGACACGAACAGATCGGCGACGACAAACACGTCGGCCGTGGCGGTCTTGCCCCAGGGCGCGGTCGCGGTGACGGTGGCCCGCCCCGGTCGCAGGCCGTCGATCACACCGGCCCCAGAAACCTGGAGTACCTGCGGGGCGTTGCCGGACCAAGTGAGCTCGGAGGGCGCGCCCTGAGATTTGCCGTTCTCATCCAGGAGCTGGGGACGGAGCGAGTCGCGCTCACCGACGCCGATCCCGAGGCGGCGGCGATCGAGGCCGAGAACACCCGGTATGACCTGGACCGTCCAGACCACGGGGTCGAACCCATAGAGCCGGGCCGTCAGAGTCGTGGTCCCGATCGCGCGCCCCTGAAGCTCGCCCTTGGTGGTGTCGTAGGCGATCACCGTCGTGTCGCCCAGCTCCCACTCGCTGCGTGCCTCGGGAATGGGCGTCGAATCCCCGGCCTCCGCGACCACCGTCACTTTGCGGACGGCACGTGCCGGGAGCTGGATCGTACCGGCGGCCGGCCGGGGCGTCACCACCAGGGTCCTCGGCTCCCGGTGCACCAGGACGGATGCGCGCCGCTCCTGGCCGAAGCCCGTGGCGACTACTTCGGCCCGTCCCGGAACCCGGGCGCTCACGATCCCGGTGGGCCCGATCCGCACCACCCCGGTGTCGCTCGTCTGCCACTGCAGCCCAGCCCGGAGCTCGCGGTTGCCCTGCCCGGGCACCAGGACCCGGAGGGTGTCCGTCTCCCCGGGGCCCAGGACGAGTCGGGTCTCCGCCAGGGCAATCTCCGCCGCGGCCACCTCGACCGCGGTCGTGGCCGTAAGTCCTCCTGCGGCGGACGCCTGGACGATCGTGCGGCCCGGAGTCACCCCGATCACCATGCCGTTGGAGTCCACGGCTACGACCTCCGGGTGGAGCGGCTTCCAGCTGATCCTTCCCACGGCGACCGGGCTGCCGTCCTCCCGGACCGGCCGGGCTTCGATACGGAGGCTCTCGCCCGGCAGCAGCGTGGCCGAGGTCGGCTCCACTGCCAGCACCGGCTTGCCCCGCGCGCCACCGGATCCGGCGGTGTCGCCCGCCCCTGAGCCGGTGATGAGGATGGCCGTGGAAGCCTGCAGGCCCTGAATCCGTGCCTCCACCTTGGCCAGTCCGGGCCCCACCCCCAGGACAGCCCCGTCCCGTGCCACCTTGGCCACGTTGGTATCCGAGCTCCAGAAAGTGAAGCGGGCGCTCGGGATCAGGTTCCCCTGACGGTCGTACGCCGTCGCGAAGAGCCGCTGCTTCCCCCCTACGGCCAGGGTGAGGGTTTCCGGGGTGACCTGGACCTCGGTCACGGTTTGGGCGCGAGCCGAGACCGCAGACGCCAGGGCCAGGCCTGCCGCGAGCAGAAGCCGGCTGAGGGAGCGTGATATCACCGGGTGAGCGGGTCCGGGATGAGGTCGGAGATGGCGTAAGTATAGCGCGTGGCCGTCAGGCTTGCAGAAGGATTCAAGATGTGCAAGTTATGTAACTCGACCGTGAGCGGGGGGCTGTAGCGTCTCGCGACCGGCGGCGGGTTGCGCCGCATCCGCGTTCGGAAGGAGCGAAGATGGCCGACCTTCATTATATGGAGATGGGCTGGTCGGGCTCGGGGTGGATGGATCCATTGCCCTCGGAACCTGCCCCTACCCCGGCCCCGATTCCGGCCTCCACACCCGCGACCCCCTCCTCCAACACTTCTTTCGCCCCTGTCTCCCCAGAAGAGCGCCGCCCGGCGGCCAAGAAGTCTTCGAAGCGTCCGGCGAAGAAGGCCGCCAAGAGGAGTGCCAAGCGCGGCGCCAAGAAGAGCGCCAAGCGCAGTGCGAAGAAGGCCGCCAGGAAAGTCGGCCGGAAGGCGAGGAGGAGCGCGCGGAAGTCCGCCCGGAAAGCGAGGAAGAGCGCGCGGAAGTCCGGCCGGGAGGCGAGGAAGAGCGCGCGGAAGTCCGCCCGAAAGGCGAGGAGGAGCGCGCGGAAGTCCGCCCGAAAGGTGAGGAGGAGCGCGCGGAAGTCCGCCCGTCGCCGCCGCTAGAGATCGCGACCTTCACCGGCGCCCCGCTATCGGCGGGGCGCTGGTGTTTCCGGAGCTTGCATCGACCGGCACGCATACCCACCTTCCAGCACCTCATCCCGCAGAGTCGATGTCCCATCGCCATCTCCACGCGGCCACGGCCGTCTGGCTGTGTCTGCTCCTCGCCTGCCGCTCCCGGGAGCCGGACGGCATCGCTCTGCTCGGCGCCACCCTCATCGATGGGAGCGGTGGTCCGCCGATACCCGCCTCGGCGGTGGTCGTCCGCCGGGGCCGCATCGAGTCGGTCGGGTCCCGGGCGGATTTCCAGCTCCCCCCGCGCACCGCGGAGCTGGACCTCACCGGACACTGGATCATTCCCGGCCTGGTGGACGCGCACGTGCACCTGGTCGATCCGCAGGCGGGCGTGGCGCGATGGTCCATGGCACGCTACCTGGCCTGGGGTGTAACGACCGTGCGCGACATGCACGGCCCGCTGCGGACCGTCCTCGCCGTTCGGCGGGAGCTGGACCGCGGCTGGCGTCCAGGCCCGCGGGTCTACACTGCCGGCGCGATGCTGGACGGGGCCCCGTCCACCTATCCCGACGCCATCACGGTCCGGACCGCCAAGGACGCGCGTCGGGGCGTGGATCGGCTGGTGGATGCGGGCACCGACCTGGTGAAGATCTACACCCGGATGGACCGGACCCTGATCGGCCCGCTGGTCGACGAGGCCCGCACCTTCAACCTTCCGGTCGCCGGCCATCTCGGCCTCACCGACGCGGCGACGGCGGCCCGCCTCGGACTGGCCTCCCTGGAGCACCTGAGTGGGATTCCGGAGGCGGCGCTGGAGGATCCGTCGCCACTTTTCGCCGCCCACGAGCGGTCGTTCTTCACCGGGTGGACGGCGTTCGAGCGGGCTTGGGTCGGCCTCGATTCCGGCTCGCTGGCGAGGGTGGCCGGTGTACTCGCGGCCCGCAACGTGGTCGTCGTCCCCACCCTGGTGCTCCACGAGACGTTGAGCCGGCTGGACGATCCGGCCGTCGCCGCCGACACCATGCTGGCGGCGGTTCCCGAGGACGAGCGGCGCCGGTGGAACGCGGCCGACATCATCGAGCGCACCGGCTGGACGTCATCCGACTTCGCCGCCTTCCGCAACGCCCGGGCGGTGCAGGATCGCTTTCTGCGAACGTTTCACGCGAAGGGTGGAAGGATCGCTGCCGGCACGGACGCGGCCAATCAGATGCTGATTCCGGGCTACTCCCTGCACCGCGAGCTCGAGTTGCTGGTCAGGGCGGGGCTCACCGCCGCCGAGGCCATCAGCGCCGCGACCAGGAACGGCGCGCTCCTTCTGCGGGTGGATTCGCTGGGGCTCGTCGCCCCGGGAAAGGTGGCCGATCTCGTGATCCTGAAGCAGGACCCGCTCGCCGATATCCGCAACACCCTCGCCATCGACCGGGTGATGAGCCGAGGTCGGATGCTCTCACCCGACAGCATCCGGGCCAAGTGGTGAGCGGTGCATGGCCCTGAGCCGACTCGCCCTGGCCTGGCTCGCGGTGGCGGTCTGGCTGCTGCTCTGGGAGCTCCTGCTCTCCCGCGTCGGCACGGCGCGCGGAAGCGGCCGGCTGCGCCGTGCTCGGATCATTCTGGTGGAGGCGCTCCTGCTCACGATGTTCGGGGCGCTGTGGTTCGCCAGTCTGGGCACGGGCGCGTGGTGGCTGGTCTTCGGCCTGGTGGGCGCCCTCCGCGAATGGCCCGGGCCGCCGGGGAGGCGCCCGGCCGAGGAGTCCGATTCGATCGGCATCGGGCTCTCCGTCCTCCGGGTGCTTCGGACGGTGATCGCCGGCGGCATCCTCGCGTGGCGGCTGGCCCCCCCATGAACACCGACGCCATCCAGCGGCTCGCTCAGTACTTCGGCTCGGGGGCAACTCGCCAGGCCTATCTCGCCCGGCAGGCGCTGGGCCGGCCGCTCCCGGACGATCTCCGGCTGGCCGATCGGCTACGGGACGAGCTTGCATCCGGCGTCCGAGCCGACGGCACCGTCAGTGGCGGCGCGGTCCCGACGATCTGGCGAGTCCACGAGCTGCTCGACCTGGGATCCGTGGAGGCCTCGCAGGCGGTCACACGCGCGCTGGCCTGGATGCTCGAGCTGCAGGATCGTCCCGGTGCCTTTCACTACGGCTGCGACCGGGTCCGCCACGCTCGCCGGCTCTGCCAGCACTACGTCGCCGGCTTCTTCGCGCCGGCGCCGCCGACGCAGCGGCTCGCGCCGGTCACCTTGCCCAACGGCAAGGTGTACCGGGTCGAGCCCGCGGCGCGCTTCGCGATCAGCTGCCTCGCCCTTCGGGCCGCCTTGCGGGCCGGCTACGATGAGCGACCGGCCATC
Source organism: Gemmatimonadales bacterium (assembly GCA_036556505.1). GTDB lineage: Bacteria > Gemmatimonadota > Gemmatimonadetes > Gemmatimonadales > GWC2-71-9 > CAVVWJ01. The sequence continues at coordinate 218,215 of DATBJH010000009.1, read as the reverse complement.
CGTCGCCACCTCCAGAGCCTGGCGCAGATCTCCGAGCAGTGGACCGAGTGGAACGGCTACTTCGCCCCCGACGTGATCGTGGCGGGGCTCCACGCCCTCGCTGACGGGGGCCGGGACTATCGCCCGGCGGTGCGTCGGCTGGTGGACCTCATCACCGCCAACCAGGGGATCGAGGGCGACTGGCCGGCGGCCGACCTCATTCAGGTGCTCGATGCGCTGCTGGCGGCCGCCACCCCCGAGGCCCAGGTCGCCGTCCGCCGCGCGACCACCGCGCTGACGGCGCGGCAGCGACCCGATGGCACCTTCGGCGTGAGAACCCAGCACGAGCGCGCCCTCATCGGTCTGCGCGCGCTGCTCTGGGCGGCTCAAGCTCCAGCCTGAGCGGAGAGCGATGAGGAAGCAGAAGCGGCGGCCACGCGGGAAGGTCGAGCGAATCCACGCCGGGCCGGAGACTCCGGGCCTGGACCGCGACCTCACGGTGTACCTTCCCCCTTCCTACGCCCGGGGGCAACGGCACTATCCCGTCCTGTACATGCAGGATGGGCAGAACCTGTTCGATCCCGAGCAGAGCTTCGCCGGCTCGTGGCGGGTGGACATCGCCATGGACCAGGCGGCGGCGCGGGGATTCGAGGGGATTGCCGTCGGGATCCGGCACGCCGGCGAAGAGCGCCTGGCGGAGTACAGTCCGTTCGACCATCCCGAGGTCGGGCCTGGCCGAGGGCGCGAGTACGTGGAGCACATGGCGGAGAGGATCAAGCCGCTAGTGGACGCCCGATACCGCACCATCCCCGACCGCGGCACCACCTGCGTGGCGGGCTCCTCGATGGGAGGCCTCATCAGCCTCTTCGCCTTCCTCGCCCGGCCCGACGTCTTCGGCGCTGTGGCGGCGATGAGCCCATCGCTCTGGTACGCCGAGCGCGCCATCTTCGAGGCGGTGAAGGCGGCGCCCTTCCAGCCCGGCCGGATCTACCTGGACGTGGGACGCCGGGAGGGCGAGGACACGCTGGCAGACGCGCGCCGCCTCCGGGATCTGCTGCTCGCCAAGGGCTACCGCAAGGGCGACCAGCTCCGCTACGTCGAGGATCGGGCGGGCGGCCACGAGGAGTCCGCGTGGGGCCATCGCCTCCGTGCCGCGCTGCCGTTCCTCCTTGCGCCCCCGGGGTGATCCGTGCATCACGAATTTCACCGCTGGTTCAGCCCGACCCTTGGCCGGGAGATGGCCATCGAGGTGGTGGGCCATCATGGCGCACGGGTGCTGGTCTTCCCCACCTCCCTGGGCACCCACCGGGAGTGGCTCGATCGCCGGATGCACGAGGTCCTCGCCGATCACATCGAGCAGGGCTGGATCCAGCTCTTTCTGCTCGACCACCTGCCGGGCGAGACCTGGAACGCCGACCACCTGCATCCGGGTGCGCGGGCCTGGCGGTTTCTCCAGTACGACCATTACCTGGTGAGCGAGGTGCTGCCGTTCACGGCCAGCCGCAACGGCAACCCCTACGTGATCGCCACCGGCGCCAGCCTGGGCGCCTACTACGCCGCCTGCCTGGGCCTCCGGCACCCGCACCTGGTGAACCGGATCATCGGCATGAGCGGCACGTACGACGTCCGCCGGCTGACCGGCGGGTACTCGGACCAGAACGTCTACGCCTGCAATCCGGCCGAGTTCATGGCCCTGGAGCAGGACCCCGGCCGGCTGGATGCGTTCCGCCGGCAGGATATCATCCTCGCGGTGGGCCGTACCGATCCGGCCTACCCCGACAACGAGGCGATGTCGGCCATCCTGTGGAGCAAGGGAATCGGCAACGCCTTGCGCATCTGGGACGGTTGGGCGCACGATTGGCCATACTGGGAGAAGATGATCCGGCTGTATATCGGGGGGCACGACTGATGATGGAAGCTGTCCGCTATCCGCTATCGGCTATCCGTCGAGCACACCGGGGCTGGCCGGTGTGCTGACTGACAACTGAGAGCGGATAACTGATAGCGCTTTGAACAGGAGTTACCAGCATGGCGAAGGCGAAGACCGTAGGACTCATCCTGGGGAGGGAATGGTCGTTCCCGCCCGCCTTCATCGAGGAGGTGGCGAAGCGGGGCGAGGGCGTCACGGTCGAATACGCCCGGATCGGCGCGACCGTCATGGACCAGCCTTGCCCCTACGATGTGGTGATCGACCGCATCTCCCACGAGGTGCCGTTCTACCGGACCTGGCTCAAGAAGGCGCTGCTGGACGGGGTCACCGTGGTCAACAACCCGTTCATGTGGAGTGCGGACGACAAGTTCTTCGGCGCCGCGCTGGCGACGAAGCTCGGCGTGGCGTCGCCCAAGACGGTGGCGCTGCCGAACAAGTCGTACATGCCGGGCATCGTGCCGAACGAGAGCCTGCGCAATCTGGAGTACCCGCTCGACTGGGAGGGTCTGGCCCGGGAGATCGGGATGCCCTGCATCCTGAAGGACGCGCACGGGGGCGGGTGGAAAGAGGTCTACGTCTGCCGCTCGCTGGACGAGCTGCTGCACCACTACGACCGCTCGGGGCTCCTCACGATGGTGGTGCAGGAGTACATCCAGTGGGAGCAGTTCGTCCGCTGCCTCTGCATCGGCCAGGAGGAGATCCTGGTGATGCCGTACGACCCGCGGGAGCGGAAGTACCTGGTGCAGCCGGGCTACCTCACTCCCGAGCTCGAGGCGCGGATCACGGAGGATGCCCGGACCCTGGTGCGGGCACTGGGGTACGACATGAACTCGATCGAGTTCGCCGTTCGGGGCGGCATCCCGTACGCGATCGACTTCATGAACCCGGCGCCGGACATGGACATCTACTCCCTCACCCCGACCTACTTCGAGTGGACGGTGCGGGCGATGACGGACATGGCGATCCGGCTGGCGAAGAAGCCGCGCCGCCAGTCCCGTGCGCTCAAGTGGGACGCCGCGTTCACCGCCGGCCGCTAGGCGGGGCCCCGTGCAGGAGGCGATCGCCCACTACCACGAGCTCTTGACCGACGAGCTGGCCCAGGCGTCCGACGCGATGCTCTCGGACCAGCTCCGGCGCCGGGGCCTCGTCTTCGGCGACCGGCCGCTCGCCACCGTCGTGCGGCCGCGGTTCATGACCCTCGACCGGTATCGCCTGCTCCAGCACCGGGTGCGGCTGTTGATGAGCGCATTCGGGAAGGCCTACGAGCGGGCGATCGCCGACCCCGCCTTCCGCCGTCAGTTCCGCCTGGCCGACTGGGAAGAGCGGCTCATCGCCGGCGAGACCGGCCTCGCGGAGCCCAGCCCGAGCTCGCGGCTCGACGCGTTCGTGATGGACGAGGCGGGCACCATGGCGCTCACCGAGTACAACGGGGAGACGCCGGCGGGCGCGGGGTACAACGACGCGTTGGTCGCCTCCTTCGCCGACCTTCCGATCATGCGGGCGTTCGGCCGGAAGTACGAGGCGGTGCCGCTGCCGGCGCGGCATGGCGTGCTGCACGTGCTGCTCGACGCCTACGAGTCGTGGGCCGGACGCCGGGAGCTGCCGCGGGTGGCGATCGTGGACTGGCCCGAGGTGCCGACCCGCAGCGAGTTCGTGCTGTTCCAGGAGTACTTCACGGCGGTCGGTATGGAGGCCGTCATCGCCGACCCACGCGAGCTGGAACTGCGCGGCGGCCGACTCTACGGGCCGGGCGGCCGGGTGGATCTGGTGTACAAGCGGGTGTTGCTGGCGGAGCTGGTGGAGCGCTGCGGGGTGGACACGCCGCTGCTGCAGGCTGTCACCGCCCGGGCGGTGTGCATGGTGAATCCGCCACACTGTAAGGTGCTCCACAAGAAGGCGAGTCTAGCGGTGCTGTCCGACGAGCGGAACCAGTCGCTGTTCACGCCCGAGGAGAGGGCCGGCATCGAGTCGTACATCCCGTGGACCCGCGTCATGGAAGAGCGCCGGACCGAGCATGCCGGCGCCCCGGTGGACCTGGTGCCGTTCGTAGTCGCGGAGCGCGAGCGCCTGGTGCTCAAGCCCAACGATGACTACGGCGGCGCGGGGATCGTGCTGGGCTGGACCGTGGACGCCCCGGCCTGGGGGCGGGCGGTGGCGGACGCGCTCGCCAGCCCCTACATCGTCCAGGAGCGGGTGGAGATTCCCTCGGAGCCGTACCCCAGCGTGGTGGACGGCCGCGCCGTGTTCGCCGAGCGGATGATGGACACCGCGCCCTTCGTGTGCCACGGTGACTACGCCGAAGGCTGTCTCACGCGCCTCTCCACCGCCGCCCTGCTCAACGTCACGGCCGGCGGCGGCTCTACCGTGCCGACGTTCGTGGTGGAGCGGCGGTGATTCGACCGGAAAGGAGACCGGGATGCAGGCCCCTTCGCTGACGCTCGGTGTCGAGGAAGAGTATCAGATCATCGACCCGAAGACCCGGGAGCTGACGTCTTACATCACCCAGATCCTCGAGGCGGATCACCGGTTTCTCGAGCAGGTGAAGCCCGAGCTGCACCAGTCCATCGTCGAAGTCGGCACCAAGGTCTGCCGCACGCCGGCGGAGGTGCGCGCCGAGCTGGTGGACCTCCGTGGGGCGGTGATCGAGCTCGCCGCCCGCAGCGGGCTCAAGATCGCCGCCGCCGGGACCCATCCCTTCTCCTCCTGGATCAAGCAGGAGATTACTCCGCTCGAGCGGTACCTGGGGGTGAAGGAGGACATGCAGGACCTGGCGCAGCGGCTGCTCATCTTCGGCACCCACGTACACATCGGGATCGAAGACCGCGAGTTCTTGATCGACGCGCTCAACGTGTCGCGCTACTTTCTGCCCCACATTCTCTGCCTCTCCACCAGCTCGCCCTTCTGGAACGGCCGCAACACCGGCCTCAAGTCCTACCGCAGCATCGTATTCCGCGGCTTCCCCCGGACCGGGGTGCCCCGCATCGTGCCCAACTGGGCGGAGTACGAGAGCTATCTCGACACGCTGACCTCGACCGGCTGCATCCCCAACGGGTCCAAGATCTGGTGGGACGTCCGGCCCAACTGGAACTACCCCACGCTGGAGTTCCGGGTCTGTGACGTGTGCACCCGGGTGGACGAGGCGGTGGCGGTGGCCGCGATCTTGCAAGCCATCGTGGCCAAGCTGTGGAAGATGCGGCGCGACAACATCACCTTCCGGACCTACTCGACCGACCTGATCGAGGAGAACAAGTGGCGGGCGGTGCGACACGGGCTCGGGGGCAAGCTGATCGATTTCGGCAAGCAGCAGGAGCTCCCGGCGGCCGACCTGATTCGTGAGCTGCTGGAGTGGTTCATCGGGGACGTGGTGGACGAACTGGGGAGCCGGGCGGAAGTGGACTACGCCTACCGCATCCTGTCGGAAGGCTCAAGCGCGGACCGGCAGCTGGCGACCTACCGCCGGACCGGCGACCTGAAGGTGGTGGTGGACCAGCTGATCGCGGAGACGGAGGAGGGCGTGGTGGTGGGTGGAACCCCGAGGGCCGAGGGGGCGTTGGCTTAGATTAAGGTTGTCAGCCCGTCATCCCGAGCGAGAGAGGGATCTTGGCTGCCCGGGCAAGATCACCCGCTGACGCTGGGATGACACACCGTAATCGAGGAGCACAGGTGCGCCGCAGACCCGTCATCGGTATCCCTACCCAGACGCTGCACTCCATCGAGGGCATCCCCGAGGTGTTGCCGGAGTCGTGGGTGATGAACCAGCGCTACTCCCGCGTCGTCGCGACGGCGGGCGGGCTGCCGGTGATGATTCCGCTGCTGGAGGAGGAGGACATCCTCCGCGCCATCTACGACCGGCTCGACGGCGTACTCATCCCCGGCGGTGTGGACCTCGACCCGGCCACCTATGGCGAGGCGCCGCTGCCCGCCTGCGGCAGGCTTGACCCCGCCCGCGATCGGGTGGAGCTCGCTTTCGCCCGCTGGGCCATCGAGGAAGGCAAGCCGCTCTTCGGCCTCTGCCGTGGGCTGCAGATCGTCAACGTGGCGCTGGGCGGGACCCTCTACCAGGACATCGCGGCCCAGCGCAGCGACGCGATCAAGCACGACTACTTCCCCACGGCCGGCTTCTCGCGCGATCACCTGGCGCATCCGGTCACCGTGGCCTCGGGCTCTCGGCTGGACGCCCTGGTGGGCACCGCTCCCCTTCGGGTGAACAGTATGCACCACCAGGCCATCAAGGAGCTCGCGCCGGGACTCGTCTGTACCGCGGTCGCGCCCGACGGGCTGATCGAGGCGGTGGAGTCGCCCGAGAGCCCGTTCATCCTCGGCGTCCAGTGGCACCCCGAGTCCCTCACCGAGCGGGATCCCCGCATGCACCGGCTGGTGGCCGGGTTCGTGGAGGCCGCCGCGGGATAGATGGCGGAACAGGTCTTGGAGCAGCACCCCCGCGTCAGACTCACCGCGTTCTCCCACGGCGCCGGCTGCGCCTGCAAGCTCGGCCCGGGCGAGCTGTCCGAAGTCCTCGCCCATTTGCCTCAGGTGGCCGACCCTCGGATCCTGGTGGACGCCGCCACCCGTGACGACGCCGCGATCTTCCGTCTCTCCGATGACCGGGCCCTGGTCGCCACGGTGGACTTCTTTACCCCGATCGTGGACGACCCGGGTCACTGGGGCGCCATCGCGGCGGCGAACGCGCTGAGCGACGTCTACGCGATGGGCGGAACGCCGCTCTTCGCGCTCAATCTCGTGGGCTGGCCCAGGGGCAAGCTCCCCTTCGAGATGCTGGGCGAGGTGCTGGCCGGGGCCTCGGCCGTCGTCGCCGAGGCCGGCTGCCCCATGGTGGGGGGGCATTCGATCGATTCGGTGGAGCCGCTCTTCGGCATGGTCGTCCTGGGCGACGTCCACCCCGATCGCATGCTCACCAACGCGGGCGCCTGCGCCGGGGACGTGCTGGTGCTGACCAAGCCGCTCGGGACCGGGATTCTGACCACCGCCCTCAAACGCGACGCCCTGATCGAGAGCGGGATCCGCGACGCGGTTCGCTCGATGACTACCCTGAACGCGGGGGCGGCACGGGCAGCGCTCCGGGTCGGTGTCAGCGCCGCCACCGACGTGACGGGCTTCGGACTGCTGCGGCACCTGGGGAACATGCTGGCGGCCAGCCGCGTCGCGGCCGAGGTGGCGTTCGAGGCGCTGCCGGTGCTGCCCCATGCGTTGAGCCTGGCGGCCCGCGGGGTGGTACCAGGCGGCACGCACCGCAACCTGGAGGCGGCGGCCGAAGTCGACTGGGCGGAGGACCTGGACCCGCATGAGCGCGTTCTCTGCGTGGATGCCCAGACCTCGGGCGGTCTGTTGCTCGCCGTCCCACGGGAGAACGAGATCGCCCTGCTCGAAGCGCTCCGCGAAGCCGACACGCCCGCCGCGGCGGTGATCGGCCACCTGGTCGCCGGCCCCGCAGGGCACATCCGCGTCGTTCGCCGGCTCTAGGGCACCGGCATGCCGCTCCGCTGGACGTCGCAACGGATGGATCAGCTGGAGAACGCGGTGCGCCGCGGGCTGCGTATCTCGCTCACCCGGCGAGGGACCGAGTACGTCGTGGTCGCCCGTCGGCTGGCGATGGTGGGACGGCAGGAGGCGTTGATCGGGCACCTGCCGATGACCGGTGAGGAGCTGCCGTTCATCCTGAGTGAGATCGACCAGTTTCAGGTGATCGATTGAGCCAGCCCGTCGCCGTGGTGCACCTGGACGAGAGCTGTCTGGGCAACGGTCGGGAAGGTGAAAATCCGGGAGGCGGCGCCGGGCTTATCGAGGTGCGCTCGCCGGGCGGGAGGATCGAGCGGCGCGACTTTTCCCTGCACGAGCCGGCCACCACCAACAACCGGATGGCGCTCCAGGGCGCGACCAAGGCACTCGAGATCCTGGCAGGAAAGGGAGTGCGGCTCGTGGTGCTGATGGTCTCCGACTCCCAGTACCTGGTGCGCGGCGTCCGCGAATGGGTGCCCGGATGGCAGGCGCGGGGCTGGACCCGGAAAGGCGGGCCGATCGAGAACCTGGAGCTCTGGAAGCGTCTGTACAGCGTGCGCACGAAACACGACGTGCAGTGGACCTGGCTCCGGGGCCATGCCCGACACCCGAAGAACGAGTACGCCGACCGTCTCGCGGTGCGGGCGGCGCGGGAACAGCAGAGCAGTGCGGGTGTGGTGCCCTCGGGATTCAACGAGTGGCTGGCGGCCGAGCAGGAGAAAGGGCTTTACCCCGGGTACGACCCGGACGCGGCGTTCGCCGCGCTGGAGGCGCGAGTGGTCGAGGGCGAGGCGATTCCGCTGATCCTCGTCGAATGATCGCTCGGACGGTTGACACCACCGGGTGACCTTCCGTAACCTGCCATACCGTGACGCTTCCCAGGGGGGCGCCAGTGACCGAGGTCGAGAGATTCTTCCGCCGCCTGGTCGTCACCCTGGCCGCGAGCAGTCCCACCCGGCTCCAGGGCGCTCTGCTTCTCGACGACATCACCGGCTCGATCCTGCCCTACCGTACCCACCGGCGGGCCCTCGAGCTCGATACGGTCGAAGACTACGAGGCCGTGCTGCTGCGCCTCTGCGCCGGCGAGGGCGACCTGGTCTGGACCGAGCCGGAGGAGGCCCGCGAGCGGTTCGTGGAGGAGAGCCGGAGCAACAATCCCGACCTCAGCTCCCTCTATGCCTTCGAGAACGTGTATGTGAGCCTCCGTCCCGAGCCGCTCCTCTGGGCGCTCGCGCCGGAGCCCCCTCCCATGGCGCCGGAGCCTGAGCCTGCGCCGGTTGCCGCCGCAGCCGACGAGCCTGTTCTCGTGCTCGGCGCCGCGAGGCCCGAGATGCCTCCACCGCTCGAGGAGCCGGGCCTCCAGAGCCCGGACCAGGACGAGGTCGCGGAGGTCGTCCAGCCCGCCCGGCCCACCTGCCTCTACTGCGGCGGATCGCTCCCCACCGGCCGCGCCGTCAACTTCTGCCCCCACTGCGGGCAGAACCAGACCCAGATCCTCTGTCCCGAGTGCCGCAGCGAGGTCGAGCCCGGCTGGCGGCACTGCGTCAACTGCGGCGCAGTGGTCGGGGAGGCCTGACCGGTGACGGCCTGGAGCACTCTCAGCCCTAAGGACGTGCTCTCGGTCATCCTGGGCGGCGGCGCGGGCACCCGGCTCTTCCCCCTCACCAAGGACCGGGCCAAGCCCGCGGTCCCGCTGGGGGGGAAGTACCGGATCGTGGACATCCCGATCAGCAACTGCCTCAACGCCGATCTCCGGCGCATCTGTCTGCTGACCCAGTTCAACAGCAGCTCGCTGCACCGGCACATCCAGGAGAGCTATCGCTTCGACAGCTTCTCCCACGGGTTCGTCGAGATCCTCGCGGCGCAGCAGCGGACCGAGAGCGAGAGCTGGTATCAGGGCACCGCCGACGCGGTGCGCCAGAACCTGGTCCACCTGGGCGATTACCCCCACCGCCTGGTGCTCATCCTGTCAGGGGACCAGCTCTACCGGATGAACTTCCGGGTCCTGCTCGAGCGGCATGCGGCGAGCGGCGCCCAGGTGACGGTCGCCACCACCCCGGTCCGGCCCGAGGCCGCGCACGCGTTCGGCATCATGGGCATGGACCCCAGCGGCCGGGTGGTCCGCTTCGAGGAGAAGCCGCGCGACCCGGACCTGCAGCGCTCGCTCAGGGTGGACTGGTCGCGGGTCGAGGGCCTGGAGAGTCCGGTGCACCCGGAGGCACTTCCGGCCTCGATGGGCATCTACGTCTTCGATCGCGCCGTGCTGGCGGACGCGCTGCGGGGCCGCGAGGCCGACTTCGGCAAGCACATCATCCCGCACATCATCGCGACCCACCGGGTTCACGCCTTCCAGTATCAGGGCTACTGGGAGGATATCGGCACCATCCGGTCCTTCTACGAGGCCAACCTCGACCTCTGCGAGCCGCTGCCGAAGTTCAACTTCTACGACGCCACCGCGCCGATCTTCACCCACGCGCGCTACCTGCCCGGCACCAAGCTCATCAAGGGCGGCATCGAGCGCTCGGTGATCGCCGACGGCTGCATCATCAACGACGCGGTGATCGAGCACTCCCTGGTGGGGGTGCGGGCCCGGATCGAGGCGGGCGCCACGATCCGCGACTCGCTCATCATGGGGGCGGACTACTACGAGACACCCGACCGCACGCCGCCGTCGGGGGCGCCGCCGATCGGGATCGGCCAGGGTGCATGGATCGAGAGCGCCATCGTGGACAAGAATGCCCGGATCGGCGACGCGGTCCGCATCACCCCCGAGGGCAAACCGGCCCACTTCGACGGCCCCAACTTCTACGTGCGCGACGGCATCGTGGTAATCCCCAAGAACGCCGTCATCATGAGCGGAACCGAGATCTAGCCGTGTCCTGGAAGTGACCTCCGGCGGGGGCGATATATTTCGCAGATGCCCTCTCCCCCCCGCCCACTCCCCACCGACGTGGTCTTCCTGTCGGGCGTCCGCACCGGCTTCGGCAGCTTCGGCGGGGCCCTCAAGGACCTGTCCGCCACCGACCTCGGCGCCATAGCCGCGGGGGAGGCGCTGGCGCGCTCCCGGGTACCGGCGGCGGAGGTGGATCACGTCGTCTTCGGGAACGTGCTGCAGACCTCCATCGACGCCCCCTACCTCGCGCGACACGTCGGCCTCCGGACCGGACTTCCGATCGAGACTCCCGCGGTCACGGTGAATCGGCTGTGCGGATCAGGGTTCGAGGCGGTCGTCCAGGGAGCGCAACAGATCCTGCTGGGCGAGTCCGAGGTGGTGCTGGCCGGGGGAACCGAGAGCATGAGCCAGGCACCCCACGTGGTCCGGGGCGCGCGCTGGGGCCTTCGCCTAGGTCCGCCCCCGCCCCTGGAAGACAGCCTCTGGGAGGCGATCCGCGACGCACAGTGTGGGCTCTCCATGGCCGAGACGGCGGAGAATCTGGGCCAGCAGTATCGGATCGGGCGCGAGGCGGTGGACTGCTTCGCGGCGTTGAGCCAGGCGCGCGCCCGCGAGGCCTGGGCCCGCGGGGATTACACCGACGAAGTGGTGCCGATCGCACTCAAGGACCGAAAGACCCGCGAGACCCGTCCCTGGGCCGCCGATGAGCATATGCGGCCGGACACCACTCCGGAGGCGCTCGCGAAGCTGCCGCCCTACTTCCGGAAGGACGGCGTGGTGACCGCGGGCAACGCCTCGGGCATCGCCGATGGCGCGGGCGCTCTGGTGCTGGCGAGCGGCCGGTACGCTCAGGCGCATGGCCTGTTGCCGCTCGGCCGACTGGTCGCGTGGGCCGCGGCCGGTGTGGACCCGCGGATCATGGGGATCGGCCCGGTGCCCGCCGCGCGGCGTGCCCTGGAGCGCGCAGGGCTCGTTCTCGACGACATGGACCTGGTGGAGATCAACGAGGCCTTCGCCGTGCAGTACCTGGCCGTGGAGCGGGAGCTGGGCCTCGACCGTGAGCGCACCAACCTGGACGGGGGCGCGGTGGCCATCGGGCATCCGCTGGGGGCGAGCGGCGCCCGCATCACCCTGCACCTGCTCCATGCCCTCCGGCGACGCGGGGGCCGCTATGGCCTGGGGGCCGCGTGCATCGGCGGCGGCCAGGGTATCGCCCTCATCGTGGAGGCGAGCTGATGGAGATCCTGCTCGGCGGCCTCGCCGTCGCGGTCCTGTATTCCTTCATGAGCCTGCGGGTGCTGCGGCAGTACGAGCGCGGCGTCACGTTCTTCCTGGGACGCTACTGGGGAACCAAGGGTCCCGGCGTCATCTTTCTTCCCGCCGGCTTCGCGGGCCAGAGGCGGGTCTCGCTGCGCATCGTGGCCATGGATATCCCGCCGCAGGACGTCATCACCCGTGACAACGTGTCGGTGAAGGTGAACGCCGTGCTCTACATGCGGGTGGCGGACCCGGCCAAGGCGGTGATCGAGATCGAGGACTATCTCTACGCCACCAGCCAGCTGGCCCAGACCACCCTGCGCTCGGTGCTGGGAGAGGTGGAGCTGGACGAGCTGCTGGCCGACCGGGAGAAGATCAACGCCGTCCTCAAGCGGCTGATCGACGCCCGCACCGATCCCTGGGGCATCGAGGTCTCCGCAGTCGAAGTCAAGGATGTGGACCTTCCCGACCAGATGAAGCGGGCGATGGCGCGCCAGGCCGAGGCGGAGCGGGAGCGCCGCGCGAAGGTCATCGCGGCCCAGGGCGAGCTCCAGGCGTCGGAGACGCTGGCGCAGGCGGCCCGCACCCTCGCCACCGAGCCGACGTCACTCCAGCTCCGCTATCTGCAGACCGTCACCGAGATCGCCACCGAGAACAACTCGACCACGATCTTCCCGGTACCGATCGAGCTGTTCCGTCCCTTCCTCCAGGCCGCAAAGGCCGCGCAATCCTCCGAAGCGAGTCCCTCCCTCGAGCCCGGGTCGCCTGCCACGCCGGCCCTGAGCGCGGGTGAGCTCTCCACCCTGATGTCGCAGCTGAGGATCGGCGCCGCTCGCGGCACCCCGCAGGAATAGCATGGTGGACGGTCTGCCGGCTCGCATCGACCGGGCCGCCCTCGAGCGCATCATCCAGCGCGCCGCCGAACTCCAGACCGCCGATCGGGAGATCGGCGAGGGCCTCAGCACCGAGCAGGTCATCGAGCTGGGCCGGGAGGTGGGAATCCCCGGTCGCTACCTCCAGCAGGCGATGCTGGAGGAACGGACCCGCATCGTGCAAGCCGGGCCCGAGGGCCTGCTCGGCCGGACGGTCGGTCCCGCGACCATCAGCGCGCAACGCGTGGTACAGGGCGAGGTCGGTAACCTCGAGACCGCCCTGGTCGACTGGATGGAGAAGCAGGAACTGTTCACGGTGCAGCGGCACCAGCCGGGCCGCATCACCTGGGAGCCCACCGGAGGATTTCAGGCCGCCTACCGGCGGGCGGTGGGCGCGGCCGGCGGCAGCAAGCGGCCGATCATGCTGGCGAAGGCGGATACCGTCTCAGCAACCGTGCTGGCGCTGGAGCCGGGTTACTGCAATGTGACGCTCACCGCCACCGCGAAGAAGCGAAGGACCGAGTCGGTCGCCGGCAGTGCCGCCCTCGCGGGCGCCGGTGCGGCGGGGACCGGCCTGCTGGCGGCGGTAGGGGCCCTCCTGCCGGTAGTACTGGTTCCGCTGCCGGTCGGCCTCGCACTCGGCTACATCGTGGTGCGACGGTACGGGCCGGTGGTGCAACGGATCCAGCAGGGCCTTGAGCGTGTCCTGGATCAGCTGGAGCATGGCCGAAGCTCGCCCCGTGGCCTGCCGCCGCCACGGCTCATGGATCTGCTCGCCAACGAAGTCCGGAAAGCCCTCAGCAGCTGAGCGGCTATAATACGGCCCGACATACCGCAATCCGACCCAGGCCTCGAGGAGACCCGATGTTCGGTTACGACTGGCCGCGTCTGCATGCCGCGCTCAACGATCTGCCCACCGCCCTGCTGGTGATCACGGCACTGTTCGATCTGCTGGCGCTGGCCACGCGGCGGGAGGCATTCCGCCAGGTCTCATTCTGGACCTTGATCGTCGGCGCGCTGGGAGGCGTCGCTGCGGTCCTCTCCGGTCTGCAGGCGGAGGAGCACATCGCTCACGGCGACGCGGTGCATCGGGTGATGGAGACGCACGAGCTTCTGGCTTTCGTCACGCTGGGGATCTTCGGCGTGCTGGCGTTGTGGCGCCTGCTGCGCGAGCGGAAGATGGGTGCGGGGGAGCGGGCGCTGGCACTGGCGGCCACACTGGGGGGAGCCGGCGTGTTGATCGCGACCGCGGCTTACGGCGGTCGGCTGGTGTTCGACCACGCCGGGGGAATCCCCACGGACGTCCTCACCTCGGAGCTCCGCTCGCGCGCCAAAGGCCACCATCACCAACCCGGTGAAGAGCATGGCGACGGCGATTCCCACGAAGCCGTGCCCGGGCCGGGGGGAGCCACCGATTCGGCGAGCGCGGGAGGGCATGTGGACCCTCCGGGCACTCCACCGCACAGCCACGAGCCCGCAAAGAGCGAGGATCACTCCCATCCACCCGGCACGCCGGCCCACGAGCACTAGACCCGTGTCGCGTCGGCGCGCGTTCGTCGCCCTCGCGGTTCTCGGGGCGTGCAAGCCGGACAGCACCCGGCCGGCTATCACGCCGTATCCTGAGGCGGCCGGCGTCGAGATCAGGCTGCGCCCCCAGGAGGCGACCCGGCGTCTCGCCGAGGCGCTCCAGGCCGACTCGCTCCCGCCGTCCCAGGTTCGCCAGCGCGACGGGTACCTGGAGACCAGATGGCTCGACTCCGCCACCGGCCGGCCGACCAGCCGCCGACCTCTGGGTACCGACGTGGTTCGCCTGCGCGGCTGGGCCGACCCCGGCCGGCCGGGCTTCACCGTGCTCACGGTGGAGACGCTCTACCGGCCGCTCGCCGACCCGGCGCTGCCGGAGCGCGAGCTGGAGCGGCAGGTGCCGCGCGAGCACCCTACGGCTTTGAAGGTCGAGCAGGTCCTGCAGGCGATGCTGAAGCGATATGGAGGCCCGCCCGCGCCGGAGGCTGGCGCCGGGGAAGGACGCCAGGCGGCCCCGCAGATTCCCCCGAACGAGGACCCGCGGGAGGGCGACGAAGAGCAGCAGTAGAGGAGCTCATGCCACGTACGCCTTCACCCACTCCTCCAGCTTTCCGAGATCGAGCAGAGCATCCTTGCACGGCCCTGCCGGCAAGGTCATGGTGAGACCCAGCACCGGCACCTTGCCCGCCACGTCGTGCAGCCCACTCACCATGTCCCGCTCGCAGGCCACCGCCACCACGGCCCGCGGGCGGCGCTCCCGGATGACCCGGCGCGCGAGTTGCCCCCGGGTAGCCACGAATACCGGGACGCCGTAGCGCCCCGCTACGCCCAGCACGCCATCCAGCGTCTCCTTCGAGAGGCACCGGGGAATCAGCAGCAGCAGCTCACCCTTCCCGACCTTCCGCCCGCGGAGCACCGCCAGCCTGTTGTAGACCTTTACCGCCGCATTCTCGACCCAGTCGCGCCGTCCGAGGCTCTGGGCCAGCCTGGAGGTGAGCCACATCAGGCGCAGGAAGGGCCCCCGCTCGGCAAGCTGCTCGGGCAGGAGCGCGCGACCCGTTCCATATGATAGGAAGAGAATGCCCCACCAGACCCAGCACACGGCCGCGGCACCCGCAAGCGTGAGGCGGAGGACCGTAGGGATCGTGGGATGGAGCAGGGCGAGGCGGGGGCCCAGCAGATAGATGACGAGGGCCGCGGCCGCGAAGAAGCCGGCCAGGGCGGCCGCGGACCACCCGAAGAAGAGGACCGGCGAGGAGTCGTAGTCGCCGTGGTGGGGCAGCGGCCGGCCGTCCCACTCGTCCCATTCGTGGCCCAGCCGCCGATCCACATCGATGTGGATCAGCTGGGCGCGAGGGTGCTCCGGCATAGGGAGACAAGATAGTTAGCTTTGGGCCATGCTGCCTCCCCCGGCCATTCGCGGCGTGTTCCGCAGCGACGAACGCGCCCGCGCCGCGTACGCCGAGGGAGCCGGCATCTTTCGCATCCTTCCATTCGCCGTCTGCCTTCCCGCCGATCGCGACGACCTCGTCGCGCTGGTGCGCTGGGCCTCCGAGCAGCGAGTGCCGCTGGTGCCCAGGGGCGCCGGCAGCGCGATGGGCGGCGGCAACGTCGGCCAGGGCGTGGTCGTGGACCTCACCCGGCTTCCCCGGCGGCTGGAGATACGCCTCGCCGAGCAGCAAGCCGTGACCAGCGGCAACGTCACTCTGGCCGAGCTCAACATCGCAGCCGATCCCCATCGCCTCCGGTTGCCCCCCGACCCATCGAGCGGACGTTTCGCGACGCTCGGCGGCATGGTCTCGACCAACGCCTCGGGCGCCCGCACGGTGCGCTACGGCAGCGTGCGACGCTGGGTGGTCGGGCTCGAGGTGGTGACCGCGGCAGGGGAGGTGCTCCAGCTGAGGCGAGGCGAATCCCCGGGTGCGGGAACAGCGGGGACGGTTGGTGGGTTCGAGGCCGACGTGGCCCCGGCAATCGCCGCGGCTCACGCCCTCATCGCCGCCCGCTTTCCCCGCACCCGGAAGAACTCCTCCGGCTATGCCCTCGACGAGTGGCTCGCCTCACGCGACCTGCTCGACCTCTTCATCGGCGCGGAAGGCACTCTGGGGTTCGTCACCCGAGTGGACTGGCGACTCGACCCCCAGCCCGCCCACCGGGCGGGACTCCGCGTGGAGCTGCGCTCGCTGGACGATCTGGTCAAGGTGGTGGCCTCGCTGCTCGCCTGCCAGCCCTCGGCGGTCGAGCTGCTGGATCGCACCTTCCTCGACCTCATCCGACACACCGAGGTGGGCGACGGTCTCGCGGCCGCGGAGGCCATCCTGCTGGTGGAGATCGAGCGCGACGATCCGCGGGCCCTGCGCGAGGCAGTGGCGAAGGCCTCGGAGGGCGTGCGCCCCTGGGCCGGGGCGGTGGACACCGCGTTGACGGCCGCGAGCTCGGCCCGGCTCTGGGAGCTGCGCCATGCCGCGAGCCCGATCCTCGCCCGACTGCCGGAGGACCGCCGCTCGCTCCAGGTGATCGAGGACGGCTGCGTGCCGCTGGAGCGGATGGGCGAGTATATCCGGGTCGTGCGCCGGCTGACCTCCGCGCGCGACATCCCCGCCGTGATCTTCGGACACGCCGGCGACGGCCACGTGCACGTGAACCTGCTGCCGAAGATCGGGCAGGCGGGCTGGGAGCAAGGCGTGGCGGGGGTGCTGGAGGAGGTGTCGGACGCCGTCGTCCGGCTGGGCGGCACGCTGTCGGGCGAGCACGGCGACGGCCGGCTGCGGGCGGCGCTGCTCCAGCGGGTGTACGGCGAGGAGATCGTCGGTCTCTTCCGCCGGCTCAAGGAGACCTTCGACCCACTCGGCATCCTGGCGCCCGGCGTTATCCTTCCGTCCGGCGAGCCGGCCATCAGCCGTCTCAAGGTCGGACGCGACGCCGCGCCGATCCCCGACGACATCGCCCAGGCCCTCCGCGAGATCGAGCGAGGCGCCGGCTACGCTCGCTGCCGGCTGGAACTGGCCTAGGAGCTACCGGCTATCAGCTATCGGCTATCAGAGGTGCCCGGGCACCTCCGGCGCGCCAGGGGAGCGACTTCTGATAGCTGATAGCCGGATAGCCGACAGCCGGGCAACTCACTCGAGGTTCATTCCATGGACATCCTTCGCGAACCCCGCGTCTCCCTGCTCGCCCGGCCCCAGTTCCTCGAGCCGGTGCATCTGCCGGTGCAGTGGAAGGGCGATTCCACCGACGGTGAGCGCCTCGCCGAGTTCGCCGGCCGACTCTGCTATATGAGCCAGCACAACCCGGCGGGGCGGACCACGGCCGAGTATCTCGGCAACATTCTGAAGCAGGGACACGGCTCGGTGTTCGAGCACAGTACCTACGTGGTGCTGATCGAGGGCATCTCGCGGTCGTGCAGCCACGAGCTGGTGCGGCACCGGGCCGGCTGGGGCTATTCCCAGCTCTCCCAGCGGTACGTGGACGAGTCGCACGCCGCCTTCGTGATGCCGCCGGCGATCCTGGGCGACCCGGAGCTGGAGGCCGAGTGGACCCGCCAGGTGGAGGTGGCGCAGGCGGCCTACGTGACGGCGGTGCAGCGGCTGATGGCGCGCTACGAGTGGCTCGACGACAAGGTCCACCGCCGCAAGATGGCCCGCGAGGCGGCCCGGAGTGTGCTGCCCAACGCCACCGAGGTGAAGATCGTGGCGAGCGCCAACGTTCGTGCCTGGCGGACCATGCTGGAGCTGCGCCTCGGCGAGGGCGCAGAGCTGGAGATCCGTCGCATGGCGGTCGCGTGTCTCCGACTGCTCCAGCGAGAGGCGCCGTCGCTCTTCGCGGACTTCGAGATCTACGAAGCGGACGACGGGAGTGAGGCCGGACGAGTCGGCTTCCACAAGGTGTAGAAGGCGTGGGCTTTCCTCGAACTCGACCCCCAAAAACTATTGTGCCCCTGTCCACTTTTTCTTACTTTAGTTCAGTCGTCGAACCCAACCCGTGCCGGCTCGTCTCTCCGCAGACGGCCTTTTTTGTAGAGGGCGCCTTTGGCAGTTCGGATAGGACTAGCCTTCAATCTCAAACCCGAGGCGCCGGCTAACCCAGCCGGGGCGGACCCCTCCTCCCCCTCTTCCTCCGACAGCACTTCCGCGCGAGCCCTTCGCAGCGACCTCGCTCAGCCCGATCTCTACGCCGAGTGGGACGAGCCCACCACCATCGATGCGGTGGAGGCCGCCCTCAGCACCGTGGGGCAAGTCTTCCGTCTCGAGGCGGACGAGAGCTTCCCCGCGCGGCTCGCGCTGATCCGTCCCGACTTCGTCTTCAACATCGCCGAGGGCCTCTATGGTCCGAACCGCGAGGGGCACGTTCCCGCGATCTGCGAGTTCCTCGGCATCCCCTGTCACGCCTCCGACCCGCTGACCCTCGGCCTCTCGCTCGACAAGCGGCGGGCCAAGGAGGTCCTCACCTACCGCGGCGTCCCCACCGCGCCCTTCATGCTGGCGCGGAGCCCGGCCGACGCGCGGAAGTGCGACCTCCCCTTCCCCCTCTTCGTGAAGCCCTGCTTCGAAGGCTCGGGCAAGGGCGTGACCTCGAAGAGCCTTTGCAAGAACCGCTCGCAGCTGGTGCGGCAGGTCTCGAAGCTCCTCGCCACTTACGCGGAGCCGGTGCTGATCGAGACTTATCTGCCGGGGCACGAGTTCACGGTCGCGGTGCTGGGGAATGGAAACGAGGCTCGCTGTCTGCCCATCGTCGGCATGCGATTTGATACGCTGCCCCAGGGTGCGCCGCCGATCTATGGCTACGAGGCGAAGTGGCTCTGGGACTCGCCCAGTCATCCGCTGGAGATCTTCGACTGCCCGGCCCACCTCCCCGAGGAGCTGGCCGAGCAGGTCCGGGCCGTGTCGCTGGCGGCCTACCACGCCCTGGAATGTCGCGACTGGTGCCGCGTCGACGTGCGGTGTGACGCGGACGGTCGCCCGATGGTCGTCGAGCTGAACCCGCTGCCGGGCATTTTGCCCGACCCGCGGGACAACAGCTGCTTCCCCAAGGCCGCGAGGGCCGCGGGGATGAGCTACGACGACCTCATCCGCACCGTCGCCGACATCGCCTGGCGGCGGATCAGCGGCCGTTCACTCCTGGCGGAGGTGGCTTGATGCGAGTTGCGATCCTGTACGATGCCGGCAGCGACGAGTGGAGCCCGCAGGATGTCGCAGCGGTGGTGGGGAACGTGCACGAGGTGCGCGATATCCTCCGCCGGCGGGGCCACGAGGTCGACCTGCTGCCGGTTCGCTTCGGCGACTTCCGCTGGCTCAAGCGGGTCAGTCGGGCCGACCTGGTCTTCAACCTCTGCGAGGGGGTGAACGGCCACGCTCGGTTTGAAGACTACGTGGTGGGGGCGTTGGAGCTCGCCGGCGTGCCTTTCACCGGCTGTCGCCACTGGGCCATCACCATGGCTCACCGGAAGCACGTGGCCAACACGCTCCTCGCGGCCGCGGGCCTCCCAGTTCCGGCCTTCACCCTGGCCCAGGCCAACAAGGTGCCTTCCGAGTTCCCGCTCCCGGCCATCGTGAAGCCGGCGGCGGAGGATGCCAGCGTCGGAATCGACAATGGTGCCGTGTGCACCTCCAAGCGCGCCCTCAAGAAGCGGGTCGCGCTCATGCTGGAGCAGTTCGAAGAAGTCCTCGTCCAGGAGTACGTCCCTGGGCGCGAGTTCAACGTCGGCTTCGTGGGCAAGCGGATGCTCCCCATCGCCGAGATCCGCTTCGACGGCATGCCCGAAGGCACCTGGCCCATCGTGGGCTATGCCGCGAAGTGGCTTCCCGGGAGCCCCGAAGACGAGGGCACGCTTCCGGTCTGCCCCGCGGAGATTCCCGACGATCTCGAGGCCGCCATA
Organism: Gemmatimonadales bacterium; assembly: GCA_036556505.1. Classification (GTDB taxonomy): domain Bacteria; phylum Gemmatimonadota; class Gemmatimonadetes; order Gemmatimonadales; family GWC2-71-9; genus CAVVWJ01. The sequence goes on along the minus strand of DATBJH010000009.1, from coordinate 198,368 downwards.
ACAAAGGTGGCGCGCGAGGCATGGATGTACGTTTCGGGCGCCGAGGGCTATGGCCGGGTCGACCTCCGGGTCAACGGCGACGGCGTGCCCTACGTGCTCGAGGTGAATCCTTGCCCCGACCTCTCCAGCAACGCGGGACTGGCCCGCATGGGGCGGGCATTCGGCTGGAGCTACGACGACCTCGTGATGCAGGTGGTGGACGAGGCGCTGCAGCGCTCCCAGAGCCAGACCGCCGCCGCGGCCCTCGTCAGCGGAGTGTCTGCCGCGTGAGCGGCACGCTCACCGCGCCGGCCCTCCGCCCCCTCTCCGCGGCCGATCGCCGCCGCATCGAGGAGATTACCCGTGCGGTCCTGGTTTTCCGGGACGACGAAGTCCCCGTCGCCCTGGAAGTCTTCGACGGCGCGGTCGGCGGCTCCCCCGATTACATCGCCCTGGGTGCCACCGTCGACGATCGACTGGTGGGGTGGATCTGCTGGGGACCGACCCCCTGCACTCTCGGTACCTACGATCTCTACTGGATGGCGGTGGATCCCGCGATGCAGGGCAGCGGAATCGGGGCCGCCCTCCTGCAGGAAATGGAAGGCCGGCTGGCCGGGTCTGCGCGGCTCATCGTCGTGGAGACGGCCGGGCGACCCGACTACCGGCCAACCCGCGCCTTCTACGAGGCCCGCGGCTATCGGAAGGCGGCGATCATCCCCGATTTCTACGCACCGGGCGACGATCAGGTCGTGTACGTGAAGACTCTTGCGACAGGCTAGCCTCCCAGGCAGCCCCTTCTTGCCACGGCCGGATCCCGCGCTAACCTTCGCTTAGTGACGCCTGTCGGACCAGCTTCCGGGATCGCGCCGGATCACCACGCAGCGACCTATCTGCCACCAACATGCCACAGCCGCTCCCATACCCTCCGCGCCGGGAGTACGCCGAACCCGACTGGAACCGGATACCCGGGTTCCACGGGGTGAGCCGCGCCGATTGGGAGAGCGCCACCTGGCAGCGCCGCCATACCATCAAGAACCTGCGCGAGTTCAAAGCCGCCCTGGGCAACCTGCTGCCCGATGACCTGGCGGACAGTATCTGCCTGGACCAGGAGCGTCGGGCCACGATGTCGATGCTGATCCCGCCGCACATGATCAATACCATGGACGTGTCCGACCTATGGCAAGATCCGGTGCGCCGCTACATGGCCCCGGCGTTGGCGGACCGCCGGAGCGACTGGCCCAGCCACCCCATGTCCTCACGCGACAGTCTGCACGAGGCCGACATGTGGGTGGTGGAGGGGCTCACCCATCGCTATCCGACCAAAGTCCTGGCCGAGCTGCTCTCGACCTGCCCCCAATACTGCGGGCACTGCACCCGCATGGACCTCGTCGGCAACGACGTCCCTCAGGTAGACAAGCTCAAGTTCACCGTGCCCCAGAAGAACCGGCACGGGCAGATACTCGACTACCTGCGCCGCACCCCCGCGGTCCGCGATGTGGTCGTGTCGGGTGGCGACATAGCGAACCTGCACATCACTCAGCTGGAGCCGTTCGTCGACGCCCTGCTCGACATCCCCAGCATCCGCGACATCCGCCTGGCCTCGAAGGGCCTGATCGGCATCCCCCAGCACTTCCTGCAGCCCGACGTGCTGCAAGGCATGGAGCGGCTGGCGAAAAAGGCGTTCGAGCGGGGGGTCGACCTGGCCTTGCATTGCCATGCCAACCACGCCGAGCAGATCACGCCGCTGGTGGGACGGGCGGTCCACCGGCTGCTCGAGCTCGGCTTCCGGGACGTCCGCAACCAGGGAGTCCTGCTGCGCGGAGTGAATGATTCCGCGGCCGACCTGGTCGAGCTCTGCTTCCTGTTGCTCGATCATGCCAAGATCATGCCCTACTACTTCTATATGTGCGATATGATACCCAACGCCGAGCACTGGCGTCTGGGGGTGTTCGAGGCGCAGCAGCTGCAGCACGACATCATGGGATATCTGCCGGGGTTCGCGACGCCGCGGCTGGTCTGCGATGTGCCGTTCGTGGGCAAGCGGTGGGTCCACCAGGTCACGGGCTACGACCGCGAGCGCGGAATTTCCTACTGGACCAAGAACTACCGGACCCGGCTGGAGGATGACGTACCGGACGCCCTGTCCCGGACGTACGAGTATTACGATCCCATCTATCTGCTGCCCGAGGCCGGGCAGGCGTGGTGGCGGGCCCAGGGCCCCACCCCCGCCGAAGTGGAGGCACAAGCGGGATAAGACCCGCCTGGATTCGCCGCCAATCGTGCGTTCCACCGGGGCCGCCAGGTAGGGGGCCCCCGACTCTTGCGGCCTGTTGTAAGCATTTAGCCGCACTGAGAGACTGGTATCGGAGTTGCCGGGATTCTCCTGCCCGCCGTTCGGCGGACGCGGAATCCCCACCAGAGAGGCAACCATGCGCATCCCCGTGATGCACCGGCTTGCGCTTGCTCTGCTCGCGCTGGCCCTCCTCGGCTGCAGCGACGATTCGAACCTGGGCGATGTCAGGCTCCAGCTCGCCAGTCTCGATGCGGCGTCCTCCAGTGCCTCCGTGGAGGCCGGCCAGCTGGTAATCAACGCCGGCGACGACGAGATCGTGCTCGACCAGGTGGGGCTGGTACTGCGGAAAATTCGCCTGGAAGGGCCATCCACCGAGTCCTGCCCCGAGGACGGGCAGGGCGATTCGGGCTGCGGCGAGCTGGAGTTCGGGCCGGTGCTGTTCGAGCTTCCGCTGGCAGAGGACGCCGAGGGAGTGCTGGACGCCCTGGTGCCGGTCGGGAGCTATTCGGGGCTCAAGTTCCAGCTCCACCGGCCAACCAACGCCAATGAGGATGCCGACTTCGTGGCTGAGCACCCGGACTATGACGACATCAGCATCCGGGTAGTCGGCACCTACAACGGGACGCCCTTCACCTTCACGTCCGATCTCACCGACGTCGAGACGGTGCCCTTCGCGGGTCCGGTGGAGGTGGAGTCCGAAGGCCCCCTCCCGCTGACACTCCTGGTGCAGGTGGCCGGCTGGTTCGCCGCCGAGGGCGGTGGCCTGGTGAATCCGGCGGACGCGAACGACGGGGGGCCGCTGGAGTCGGTGGTGGAGCGGCAGATCCGGGAAAGCTTCCGCGCGTTCCACGACGGCGACTCCAACGGCTCGGCAGACTGACGGCCCACGGTTCGTTACCGGCTTGCGGAGACCGCAGGCGACGCGGCCGTCCACTTCCGCAGTCCGCTCGCCCAGCTGTACGGATCGATCTCGACGTTCCCGATCCTCCGTGACACCACTGCCGTGTTGGACGGGGCGTAGAGGAAGATCGCTGGGGCGTCGCCATTGAGGGTCTCCATCGCGCGCCGGTAGAGGTCGGCCGCCCGGTCCGGCTCCGACTCGCTCCCCGCCGCCGCGAGCAATGAATCGAAGACGGGGCTCGCGTACCGCCCGTAGTTGATCGCCTCCCACCCCGACCGGCTCCACTGGTCCGCGAGGCCCCGGGGCGACGGCTCGTCCAGCCAGGCGCCGATGTAACTGTCGAACCGCCCCTGGCCCAACCGCTCCTGGAAGACCGGGAAGTCCACCGCCGTCACCGTCACCGCGGCGCCCAGTCCGCGCCAGGCCTCCTGCAGCTGTACCGCGAGCTGCCGCCTCGAGCCGCTCGTGGTCGGCACCAGGATGTCGAAGGCGAGGCGGCGCGCACCCCGGCGACGCATCCCATCGGCTCCTCGCTTCCACCCCGCCGCCTCGAGCGAGTCGCGGGCCGCCGTCGTGTCGTAGGCCAGCGTCCGGATGTCGTCGCTCCAGATCCACAGCAGCCGGGACATCGGCCCCGGCGGTGCCTTCGCCTCGTCGCCGAAGACCGAGCGTGCCAGCACCGGGCGGTTCACGCCGAGCGCCAGGGCTCGGCGGGTGTCGCGGTCGCCCAGGACCGGATGGGGACCGCGGCGCCCGCGATCCTGGAGGTTGAAGCCGAGAAAGCCGTACGCGGCCGAGGGGTAGGAGATGAGTCGAACCGTGCTGTCCGCGGCGGCGCGGCTGACCCGCTCGGGGCCGATCGCCGTCTCCAGTAGATCGGCCTCGTGGCTCAGGACCAGATTGAGCTGCGCGTCCGGATCGCTGGTGAACCGCCAGATGACCCGCCGAAGCCCGGGTGGATCGGCGGCCATCGAATCCGCCGCCAGCTCCAGGAACTGACCCCGGACCCAGCGTCGCACCCGGAACGGGCCGCTGCCGACGAGCCGCGCGGTGCTGGTGTCGGCTGCCCACGACTCCTTCGGCATGGCCCCCCAGACGTGCCCGGGAAGCACGCGCACGTGGTAGGTGGCGTCGTACAGCTGCTCCGGCGACGGCGCCGCAAAGCGGATGGTGAAGGTGCCGGAGTCCTCGGGAACGACCTCGACCTTCCCGGCCAGGTACGGCTGCGCGGGAGAACGGAAGGACGAGTCGCTGAACGCCTCGAACGAGAAGCGAACGTCCTCCGACGTGACCGGCCGGCCGTCGTGCCAGCGCGCGCCGGGCCGCAAGTGGAAGCGCCACGTCAGGGAGTCGATCCGCTCCCAGCGCTCGGCCAGCGCCGGCTGGTAGGCAGAGGGGTCGATCGGCGGGCCGCCCGGCTGCAGCACCGCCAGTCGCTCGAAGACCTGGTCGCCGATGTCCCTGCCGACCGACTCTTCCACCAGCGGCGGCAAAATCGAGGCAGGCTCACCGATCGCAGCGATCACCGCGGTGTCACAGGTAGGGCAGCTCGCCCGGTCTCGGCCGCAGGCGGCCAGGAGCAGGGCCAGCGTGAAGCGGGCAACCTTCACGGAAACCTCGGAGTGGGTGTGGTCGGCGGTGCGTGCACAGAATGTAGGGAGATCCGGCTGCAACAGCCCATTCCAGCTGGAACGAAACGATGCGACAGGCGGCCGGCGCAGGCCGGTGCAGTGGCCGGAGGTGGCGGTCCTCCAACATCTTACCTGGAGCCGCGGACGGCACGTGGGTTGCCTTTCACCGAACCGCACCGGCAACCGTGACTACGAGGAGGTATCGCTGATCTCGGGCGGAGGGTATGGCGCAATCTGAGTGGCGGGTCGAGTTGGCCCTCTTCTCCGACAGCTTCAGGTCCACGGTGGCCGGTCTCGTGGAGGAGCTGGGCGGAACCGTGTCGGCATCAAGGCCGGGCGATGACCGGCACGCGGCCGGGGCGGACGTGATGCTCCTGCTTGCCGGCGGGGCGGAGAGCCAAGCGCTCGACCTCCTCGCGGAATCCGGCAGCGCGGGCGCACGGTATCTGATCGGAGCGGCGACCGATCACCGAATCGCTGCTGCGGCGCTGCAGAGCGGCGCGCGCGATTACTTCGCCCTGCCCGACGACCTCGACCTGCTCCGGCGCTGTCTCGAGCGTCTGGCCCGCGAGGCCGCGAGCCGGATCGAGGCCGGACGGTTCGCCGACGCGGAGCGGCGCGCCACCGGGTTCGAAGCCATCGTCGGCTCCAGCCCGGCGCTGCGGCAGACCCTGGATCAGGCGGCGCGGGTCGCGCCGCTCCGGGACCTGACGGTGCTGATCGGGGGCGAGACGGGCACCGGCAAGGAATTGCTCGCTCGCGCGCTCCACTACGGCAGCCCCCGTGCGAGCGATCCGTTCGTCGAGGTGAACTGCGCGGCGATTCCGTCCAACCTGCTGGAGAGCGAGCTCTTCGGGCACGAGCGTGGCGCCTTCACCGGGGCGGTCGCAGCCAAGCCCGGGCTGTTCGAGATCGCCCACGGGGGCACCCTCTTTCTCGACGAGATCGGGACGCTGCCGCTGGAGCTGCAGCCCAAGCTCCTGCGCGCGCTGGAGACACGCAGCATCCGTCGTGTCGGGGGTCAGCAGAGCCGGCAGGTGGACGTGCGGGTGGTCGCCGCGTCTCATGTGGACTTGGGACAGGCCATACGGCGCGGCGAGTTCCGGGAGGACCTCTACTATCGGCTGAACGTCGTCACCCTGGTCCTGCCTCCGCTGCGCGAACGGGAAGCCGATGTCGAGTTGCTGGCCCGGACCTTTGTGGAGCGGATCGCGACCTCGTACGGGCTGCCGGTCCCGGACCTGAGCCAGGAGACCCGCACCGCGCTTCGGGCGCATCGCTGGCCCGGCAACGTGAGGGAGCTGAGAAACGTGCTGGAGCGTGCCGTAGTGCTGTCGCCGCCCGGCACGCTCAAGCTGGGCCCACTGGAGGATGCCCGCGGCCGGGCGGACACCTCGGCGGGTGTCCTGCCGTTCCCGGCGCCGCTGGCGGAGGTGGTGCGCACCGCCGCACAGGCGATGCTGGACCTCACCGGTGGCAACAAGAGCGAGGCCGCTCGACGGCTGGGGATCTCCCGGCCGAGGCTGCAGCGGCTGCTGGACGGAAACCTGGAGGAGTGAATCAGATGCCGCTGCGCAGACTGTTGGTTTTCCCACTCGCCCTCGCCCTGGCCTGCTCCGACTCCGGCGGACCGGACGACGGAGGGAACGACACCGTCAAGCCGCCTTCGGACCTCACCATTCTGCGACTGGCCGAGGACAGCCCGGCGCTCTTCAGCACCGAGGTGAGCTTCTATGCCGTCCGGGGGGACAACCGCGAGGGCGAGATCAGCTTCGTGGACGACGAGCACCCCGGTGAGCCGGGCGAGAGGTACCTCGAGCTCCGGGTGGACGCCGAGGCCCTGGCGGCGAGACCCGATGGCTCGCCGATCGCGGAGGGCGATTCGGTCCTCATCACGGTGCGGGTCGTGAACCCCGCTCAGCTGCTCTTCGAGTTCGAGCCGGCGGGTCTCACCTTCAACCCCTCGCGTCCGGCCGAGCTCAGGATTCACTACCACCACGCCGACGACGACCTCGACGAGGACGGCGACGTGGACCTGGACGACGAGTCGCTGGAGCTCACCATCGGCATCTGGCGCCAGGAGAACGACGGCGACCCGTTCGAGCGCCTTGGCTCGCTGCTGATCGACAACCTGGAAGAGGTCGAGGCCGAGCTGGGCGGCTTCAGCCGCTACGCCCTCGCCTACTGAGGAGCCCGACTCCCTTATGGTGTCCCTGCCAGGCGACGACTCGACCAACCAGCTGCGTGAGCTGGTCCGGACCGGTCGCTACCGTGAAGCGCTGGACAGCTTCCGCCGAGCCGACGACCGGACCGCGCGGGCCGACGCCCGTCTGTTGGCCGCGACCGCCGCAACCCGGCTGGGTGAGCTGAACCTCGCCGAGTCGCTGGCGGACCACGCGGTGCGACGCTTCGCCGAGCGGGGGGACTTCGACGGGCGCATGCGCGCGCTCAATCTGCTCGGGGTGATCGGGTTCGAGCGGGGACACATGGCGGAGGCGGAGCGCCGGCTGAGCGAGGCGCTGAGCATCGCCTACCGGCTCGAAGACAGCCTGACGGCCGCCCGCGCGTGCAACAATCTCGCGTCGGTCGCGCATCTGCAGGGCCGCCCGGACGAGGCGGTCGGGCTCTACCGCGGCGCACTGCTCGGCTATCAGCGTCTGGGCGACCGTCGGGGGACGGCCGAGACCTATCACAACCTGGGAATGGTTTACCGCCAGCTCGAGGACTACGACGAGGCGGAGAGGGCGGTCACCCAGGCGGTGCGTCACGCGGAGTCCGTAGGGGAGCCCGCCCTGATGGCGCTGACCGCGGGCGGCCGCGCCGAGCTGCGGATCGACCAGGGTGACGCCGAGCTGGCGCTGTCCGAGCTGGATCGTGCCGTCCGGCTGGCAGAGGTCGCGGGGGACGTCATCGGACAGGCCGAACTGGGCCGCGTCCGTGCGGTGGCCGCCATGCGCCAGGGCCGCCACGGCGACGCGCTGGAGCAGGTCGAGGCGGCCCGGCGAACGGCGGAAGAGCACGGCGTCGCCCTGCTCCGCGCGGAGTGCGCCGGCGTCGCGGCGCTGGCGTCCCGGGCGCTGGGACGACGGGAGCTTGCGGAGGAGCGGTGGGCGGAGGCGATCGGCCTATTCCGGACGCTCGGAGCCGTCACCCTGCTGCAGCGGTTCGAGGGGGAGTGGTCTGGGTAGTGGGTGATGCGGGGCGGACGAGAGACCGCATCGTCACGGAGCAATCTGCGGCTTCTGCGTTCATCTGCGGCGGCCCGCGCTGCTTCGGCGCCAGCGAGCCATCAGGAAGCCGTACACCACCAGGTTCACCACGATCACCCCGGAGCCGAGCGCCAGCTGGACCCCACGGGTCAGCCCCGCAGGATAGAGCACCGGAAGCAAGTAGTGCTCGATGAACCCGCCCCGATACCCCGCCTGGCCCGCCGACGCGCGAAGGGAGTTCTCCAGCGGCGTCAACGGGCAGATCCAGCCCTGAAACTCGATCAGCGCCCCCCAGGCCGCGGCGGGAAGATGCAGGACGGCCACCCACGGCCAGCGCAGAGCCAGCAGCCCTCCGACCACCACGAAGGCCACGAACAGCGTGTGCACGCCGACGACGAGGTCGGCCAGGATGTGGTACGCCATCGGCTGAATTGTAAGAGCGACGGGAGGATCAGACCGGTTGGACTCCGGGATGGACCGAGCCGAGGAAGGCGGCGTACACGTCCGGCCGCCACCAGTGGCGAGACTCCTCCATTCGGGCCAGCGCCTCCTCGTGGGACAGGGCGCCGCGATAGCTCCTGGTCGTGGTCAGCGCGTCGTACACGTCCACGATGCAGATGATCTGCGCGGCCAGCGGGATCTCGTCACCCTTGAGACGGTCGGGGTACCCGGTACCGTCGTAGCGCTCGTGGTGGTAGCGGATGATCGGCTTGATGTTCCAGGGAAACTCCACCGCGGCCAGGAGCTCGACACCCCAGACCGGGTGTCGCTTGATGATGTCGAACTCGTCGTCGGTAAGACGGCCGGGCTTGTTGAGGATCTGGTGAGGAACCTTCACCTTGCCGACGTCGTGGAGATAGGCGCCCATCCGGATGGTGGTGAGCTCACCCTGGTCGGCGCTCAGCGCCGTGGCCACCGCGACCGCAAAGCCCGCCACCCGCTCGCAGTGTCCGAAGGTGTAGCTGTCCGCCGATTCAATCGATTGCCCCCAGTCGCGCACCACCGCGAAGTAGGTCTCCTCCAGTCGGTTGGTCTTGGAGGTGACATCCACCAGATCCACCCGCGCATCCAGTCGCGAGAAGAGCCGGTGGGCGGCGTTGAGAAGCTGCAGGGCTTCCTGATTGCGGCCCATGGCCTGGTAGAGCCGGGCCAGCTCGCGCGAAGCCTCGGCCTCGCTGAGGACCGAGCCGGTCGCAACCGCCTGATCCACCGCGGTCTGAAGCCGCGATTCGGCCAGGGTAAAGCGGCCGGTCTCCCGGTACACGGCGCCAAGCACCTTGTAGGCGTCGGCCTTGTCGATGCGTGACCCCAGCCGGTCGAAGATCGCGAGCGCCTGCTCGGCGTTGGTCCGCGCCTCGTCGTAGCGCTGGCGGGCCACGTGCACTTCCGAGTGATTCAAGAGACAGAGGCCTTCGAGGTGCACCTCCCCGACCGCGCGGGTGATCTCGAGGCTGTGACGGAAGTGGCGGTCCGCGTCCTCCCAAAGCTGCCGGTCGGCGCACACCATGCCGAGGTTGTGGTGGGCGATGGCGCAGCCCCTCCGGTCTCCCGAGAGCTCGAAGCCTTCCAGTGACTGGCGATAGTGCGCGGCCGCTTCCGCATGCTCGCCGCGGACGTTCGCCAGGATGCCGAGATTCTGCTCGATCCTTCCGCGGAGTCCCGGGTCGGTTCCCCCCAGGGCCAGGGCCTCCTGGAAGCGGACCCGTGCCTCGTCCATCTCGCCCCGCTCGAAGGCGAACCCGGCGAGCACGTTGACCGCCTCGCCAGCCAGGACCCTGTCACCGATCTGCTGCGCGATCGTGTGGCTGCGCGCGGCGAGCTCGGCCGCCGCGTCCCGATCGTTCCGCCGGTGGTGCAGCACGGCGAGACGCCGCAACACCTCCGCCTCGATGCCGTGCTCGCCGTTCCCGGCGGCGGCCTCGGCGGCCGCGCGGTAGCAGCTGAAGGCCTCGGCGATGGCCCCTGCTCGCTCGTGGGCACGGGCCAGCTCCAAAGACTCCGCCGCGCCATGGCCCGGGGAGGGAGACCATGGCGCGGCGGAAGGGGGTGCCGCTTCGGAGCTCAACGTCTACCAGGCCACCGCGTACCGGGAGAAGTGCCGGATGTCGCCGGTGACGGTTTTCGTTCTGAGGTTGTCGAGCGACGGAATCAGCTCCAGGATCCGGAGCAGCTCGTCGGTGTACACCACGCGCTTCAGCAGCAGCAACGGCGAGCAGTTCGAGTAGCTCAGCGTCAACTTGGCCGGCTTGGCAAACCTGAGTCCCTCGGGGAAGAACCGCACCGAGTTCACCCGGTTGGGGACCTGCTCCGCCCGGATGGTGTAGTTCCTCGCCAGCGCGCCGGCGGGGATGACCAGCCTGTGGGTGCCGACCACGATGATGCCGCCGGCCGGCCCGACGACCTTGGTGACCACCGCGTACGGCTGCGTCGAGCAGGACAGCAGCCTCAGGTCCTTGACCCCGTCGAGGAGCCCGCCGAGGAGCAGAGACTGCTGATCGTCGGCGGTCATCTGGGTCGGCGCGGACGGCTCCGACGGTCCCATCGCGTCGTTCGAGGTACAGCTCACCCCCGCGGCGAGTACCACGGCCAGGACGAAGGCAGTCATTCTGCGTGGCCAACCGGACATACGGCACTCCCCGTTGAGGTTGTTCGCCGTGCGACGATACCGCGGCTCCCGGAGCCGCCGCCCCCCGCGACTAGACGGGGGTGGTACGCGGGACACTTCCGTGTGGACTCCGGGGCAATCTCTATGCCCGGGGTGGGTGTTACTGTAGCGTTTTTGGGTATGCCAAACCTGGCCCTAGGAGTATGACACTGTAGGCGAAACCGTTAGGCGGCAACGCAGCAACTAGGTCATGTCAGATTACCGAACAGCTGGCGCAGCGCCTGGTGGGGGGAAAGCGTTGCGCCGGCGCGCAATGCGCTGGACCGACGCCGCAGGTCGGACGCGACGGCGTGCAGCGGTTGTCACGGCAGCCTGTCACCCTGAACGGAGCGAGGGGGACCATGTCGATATGGTCCCCCTCGCTCCGCTCAGGGTGACAGAGAGGTAAAGAGGATTGGTGTCATGCCACCGCGTGCTCCTTCTGATTCTCCGCGGCCACCTTCGCCGCGACCTCGGGTGGCGCCTCGGCATAGCCATGGAAGCGCTGCCGATGGGTCCCCCGGCCGTGGGTGATGGAGTGCAGCGTGGTGGAGTACTTGTAGAGCTCGGCCTCGGGCAGGATGGCGCGCACCTTGGTGAGCCGACCGTCGGGCTCGGTGCCGAGAATCTGGCCCCGGCGGGAGCTCAGATCGCCCATCACGTCGCCGAGCGCGTCCTCCGGCGTCCAGACTTCGAAATCCACCAGCGGCTCCAGCAGCACCGGACGGCACTTCGACGCGACATTCCGGAAGGCAAGGATGCCGGCCATCTTGAACGACATCTCGTTGCTGTCCACATCGTGGTAGGAACCGTCGTAGCACTCGGCCTGGAAGTCCACCATCGGGTAGCCCGCCACCACGCCGCGTTCCGCCGCCTCCTGAATCCCCTTGTCCACCGCCGGGATGTACTTGTTGGGGATGACCCCGCCCACGATGCTGTCCACGAAGGTGTAGCCGGCCCCTCTCGGGCGAGGGGCGAGCCGGACCCAGCAGTCGCCATACTGACCGCGGCCGCCGGTCTGCTTCTTGTGCTTGCCCTGGCCTTCGGCCTTCCCCTTGAGCGTCTCGCGGTACGCCACCTTCGGCCGGGTCAGCTCGGCGTGCACCCCGAACTTGCGCTCCAGCCGATTGAGGATGGTATCGAAGTGCCGCTCACCCATCCCGTGGATCAGCGTCTGACCCAGCTCCGAGCTGTACTCGAAATGGAAGGTGGGATCTTCCTCGTGCAGCTTGTGCAGCCCGGCGGCGAGCTTGTCCTCCTCGCCCCGCTGTTTCACCAGCACGGCGGAGGTGGCGACCGCCTCGGGCAACGGCAGGGGCGGCAACCGCACCGGCCGATCGCGCTGACAGAAGGTGTCGCCGGTGTGGGTGTCGCGCAGCTTGGCCACCGAGCCGATGTCGCCCGCACTGAGCCGCTCCACCTCGATCCGCTCCTTGCCCTGCTGGATGGAGAGGTGGTTCAGCTTCTCCGCGACCTCGTGCTCCGCGTTCCATACCTCCTCGCCGTTCCGGAGCTCGCCGGTGTAGAGGCGGAACAGGGTGACGTCGCCCACGTGAGACTCGGACAGCGTCTTGAACACCCGGCCGACGAGGGGTGCCTCCACCGGCGGTTTGACCTCGAGCGGGGACGGCAGCAGCTCGACCATCTTCTTGAGCAGCGTCCGCAGGCCGTAGGTCAGCGTGGCGCTGCCGCAGAAGAGGGGAACGATCTGTCCCGCCAGCATGGCGCGCTTCACCGCGCCGATGAACTGTTCCCGGGGAATCTCCTCGCCTCCCAGGTAGCGCTCGATCAGCTCGTCGTCGGTGGAGGCGACCGCCTCGGTGAGCTGCTCGGTGTACCCCCGATAGCGCTGCTGGTACTCCTCGGGGACGGGGATCACGTCGTATTCGCTCTTGACGGTCCCCTTCTTGTAGTTGTGGCAGTGACCCGAAAACAGATTGATGATCCCGTGGAACGCCGGACCGTCACCGATGGGGACCTCGACCGGCACGACCTTGGGGGTCAGGTGAGCCCGGATGTCCTGGTACACCCGCTCGAAGTCGGCGTGCTCCTTGTCCATCATGGACACGAAGAGCATGCGCGGCAGGTGCAGGTGGTCGCAGACCTCCCAGACCTTCTCGGTGCCCACCTCGACGCCGCCGGTGCCGCTCACCACCACCACGGCCGCGTCGGCCGCGTGGAGACCGGTCACCACCTCGCCGAAGTAGTCGAGGTAGCCCGGGGTGTCGATGAGATTGATCTTGGTGTCCAGCCACTCGGCGAAGCCGATGGCCAGATTGATGGAGTGCTTACGATCGATCTCGTCGGGGGAATAGTCGGTGAGAGTGGTGCCGTCCTTGATGTTGCCGTGCCGCCGGCTGGATCCGGACACCCAGGCGAGCGCGTCAACGAGCGATGTCTTCCCACTCGCGCCATGGCCGACGAACGCCACATTCCGGATGGCGTTGGAGCCATAGACCTTCATGGTCTCCACCTCCTTGAGAGAGTTGAATTCTCAAGGTGGAGACTCTTCCGGCGCTTGTCAAACCGGCGCACGATTCGCTCAGTCGGCCCGGCGGGGGATCACGTAGAAATTCGGGTCCACCGCAAAGTCCTCCGGGTGCCGGAGCGGCAACACCGCCGTCTGCCACGACTCGGTCGGCGTGAGCCGGACCGTGCTGTCGGACGAGACCCGCACTTGCACCGGCATGGCGAAGCCGGGGACGACGTCGGCCCAGCGGTAGGAGAGCCTGGACCCTTCCAGGCGGTACTCGAACGCCGGAACCCGGGTCGTCGTCAGGTACTGCTCGAAGACCTTCCCGAGCGGGACGCCGGCCTGGACCGTGATGTACTCCTGCACCTGCCGGCCGGTGACGATCTGATGGCGGAACTCCCGGTTCAGGCCTCGCAGGATCCGGGTCCAGCGGGCGTCGTCCCCGATGATGTGCCGGATCGTGTGAAGCATGTTGCCGCCCTTGGGGTACATATCCCCGGAGCCGCGCGCGTTCACCCCGTAGGTTCCCACGATCGGGGCGTCGTTCCGGATGAGGGCGCGCGTGCCGATGACGTACTCCGCCCCCGCGGCCGTGCCGAAGAGGCACTCGGTGTAGAGCGACTCCGAGTAGTTGGCGAAGCTCTCGTGCACCCACATGTCGGCGATGTCGGCGGTGGTGAGGTTGTTGCCGAACCACTCGTGGGCGGTCTCGTGCACGATGATGAAGTCCCAGGTGAGCCCCCAGCCGGTGCCCGAGAGATCCTTTCCCTTATAGCCGTTGTGGTAGCCGTTCCCGTAGGCGACCGCGCTCTGGTGCTCCATCCCCAGGTGGGGCGCCTCGATGAGCTGGTAGCCGTCACGGTACCAGGGGTAGGGCCCGAACCAGTGCTCGAAACAGCGGAGCACCGGCCGCACCTGGGTGAACTGCTCGCGGGCCCGCTCCAGGTTGGCGGCCAGCGGCCACAGGGTGACGGTCAGCGCCCCGTCTTCACCCATGAAGGTCTCGTTCATCTGGGCGTACCGGCCCACGTACGCCGACACCGCGTAGTTGTTGATCGGATCGGAGACGAACCACTCGTAGGTGGTGCCGTCAGGCCCCCGCTCCACGCCGCGCAGCCGCCCGTTGCCGAGGGCCTGCAGCGAGTCGGGCACGGTGAGCGCGACCCGCTGGCTGTCGGGCTCATCGGCCTGGGTGTCCTTGGTCGGCCACCACACGCTGGCACCCAGTTCCTGGCAGGCCACGCTGATCCAGGGCTCGCCCCCGGATCCCCGTGACCAGATCAGCCCGCCGTCCCACGGCGGGTTCTTCGCCACCTGCGGCTTGCCGCTGTAATACACGGTGATTGTGGCGGTCTCGCCGACGCGCTGCCGGCCCGTCGGACGCACGAAGAGGGCGTTCCCCTCGCGCCGCGCGGTGAGCCGGCGGCCCGCCTGGACCACGCTGTCCACCCGGAGCGGCTGCTGCAGGTCGATCTGCAGGTCGCGGGATTTCCCGGTGATCCGGTAGGTGATGGCGTTGTGGCCCCGCACGGTGCTGTCGGACGGGTCGAGCCGGAGGTGCAGGTCGTAAAAGGTGACGTCCCACCACGCCCGCTCGGGGGTGATGCTGCCGCGCAGGGTGTCGGCCCGGGTGAAGGCGCGGGTCTGGGCCGCAGCGTCGTTGCGACCGATACCCGGAGTCAGGAGATAGAGGGCGATGAGACCGACCCGGCACATCATCATGGACACTCCAGTGCGGCGACCCGGGAGGGGAGGATGAAAATTGGCCGCAGATGAACGCAGATGAACGCAGAGAAGAAAAAAATCCTTGATGCGGTCGCAGCCCCGAGCATGCGCGACTCTGCATTCATCTGCGGCTCAGCCTGTTAGTCGGATGCAGGAACTTGGATATGGTTCCTTCGCTGCGCTCAGGGTGACAAATGGTATCAGCGGTACCCTGCGGCCTGAAGCTGGAACAGCTCCGAGTACAGCCCGCCCAGCGCCAGCAGCTCCTCGTGGGTCCCCTGCTCCACCAGCTCCCCCCCGCGAAGCACCAGGATCCGGTCGGCCATCCGAACGGTGGAGAAACGGTGCGAGATGAGCACCGCCATCCGCCCCTGGGTCAGCTCGGAGAACCGGAGGAAGACCTGGTACTCCGCCCGGGCGTCGAGCGCCGCGGTGGGCTCGTCGAGGATCAGCAGCTGGGCCTCGCGCATGTAAGCCCGCGCGAGCGCCACCTTCTGCCACTCGCCGCCCGACAGGTCCACGCCGCCTTCGAACCGTCGTCCCAGCATCTGCCCGTAGCGCCCCGGGAGCCGGGCCGCGACGGTGTCGGCCAGACTTCGCGCTGCCGCTCCCTCGATCCGCGGCTCGTCCTCGAGCCGTCCGATGTTCCCCACCGCGATGTTCTCCCGCAGCAGGAAATCGTAGCGCACGAAATCCTGGAAGATGACGCCGACGTTTCGCCTGAGGCTGTCGAGATCGTACTCCCGAAGGTCCACCCCGTCGAGCAGGATGCGACCCTCGCTGGGGTCGTAGAGCCGGGCCAGGAGCTTCACCAGCGTGGTCTTTCCCGCACCGTTCTCCCCCACCAGCGCCAGCCGCTCGCCCGGGGACAAGGTGAAGTCGAGCCCCCGCACCGCCCAATGGTCCGCGCCCGGATAACGGAAGCCGACGTCCTCGAAGGTGAACCCCTGCCGGATCGGGGTGGGCACCTGCCGGGCGCCGGCGGAGGGGCGGATCCGCGGCTCCAGCGCGAGAAAGCTGAACAGGTCGTCGAGATAGAGACTCTGCTCGAAAATCTGCGACAGCGAAAGCAGCACCCGCTGGATCAGATCGCGGCTCTGGCGGAACGAGCCCGCGAGAAAGGTGAGGACGCCAATGGTAAACACGCCCGCCGGCGAGCGGTGTCCGACGACGGTGAGGTAGATGATGACGGCGTAGGCTGCGTAATAGCCCAGGGTGCCGACCGCCGCGAGCAGGCTCGACACCAGGCTCCGGCGCACGGAGAGCGCCTTGTTGGCCTGATAGAACTCCTGCGAGAGCCGGTCGTAGCGGCCCACCAGGAAGTCCGACAGTCCGAAGAGTTTCAGCTCTTTGGCGGAGACATCGCTCGCCGCGATGTACCGCAGGTAGTCGAGCTGCCGGCGCTCGGGGGTCCAGGAGTAGAGCAGCGAGTATCCCAGCGAGGCGAAGTGGGTTTCACCCAGGAGCGACGGGAGCACGGCGACCAGGAGCAGGAGCAGGAGCCAGGGGACGTACACCGCCAGCGCCACCGACAGCGTGACGAGGGTGATCAGATCCTGGACCGTGGCGAGCAGGAGGGTGAAGAGCCCGATGCGGTTCACCGTCTGGCGCCGCGCCCGCTCCAGCCGGTCGTAGATCTCCGCGTTCTCGAACTGCTCCAGGTCGAGCGTGGCGGCATGCCGCATGAGCTCGACGCTGGTCCGGTTGGCGAAGAGATCGCCGAGCAGGCTCTCCAGCAGGGCCGACAGCCGGCTGAGGCCCTCGCCCACCAGCGCGATGCCGAGCTCCAGGACGAGCAGCTCGGCCAGACGGAGCCACGGCGCGGGCGCTCCGGCGCCCGCCACACCGATCGCCCGGACGACCTCGTCAACGATCAGCTTCCCCACCCACAGCACCGCGAGCGGGATCAGGGCCCGCATCACCCGCAGCGCCAGGATACCGACCACATACCTGGGCTCGGTCTCCCAGACCATGCGGAGAAGGCGGGGAAGATGACGCAGCGCCTGGAGCCGCTCTCGCCAGGAGACGGGAGGCTCTCCCGGCCGCCGTCCGCCGGCGATGTTGGCCCGGACGACGGGATGTTGCAGCGGCAAGGTCATGACGGAAGGTAATTATCTTCTTCCCATGACTCCCTCGACCACCGCATTGATCACCGGCGCCACCCACGGCATCGGTCGGGCCACCGCGTTCGCCCTCGGTCGCGCCGGCTATCGGGTCGGCGTGTGCTCCCGCACGGCGTCGAAGGTCGAGGGGCTGGTGGAGGAGCTGCGCGGTGCCGGCATCGAAGCGGCGGGCCGGGCCGGGGACGTGTCCCAGCCCGGCGACGTGACCGCGATCGTGGACCAGGTGGCGGCCTCGCTGGGCGAGATCGGCGTCCTGGTCAACAACGCGGGCGTCCTCATCGCACGGCCGATCGCGGAGCTGACGCTGGAGGACTGGGACGCCACCATGGCCACCAACCTCCGCAGCCTCTTCCTGATGACCCGCGCGGTGCTGCCGCCGATGCGCGCGAAGCGGCGGGGCGACATCGTGAACGTCGCGAGTCTGGCGGCGCGCAACGGCTTCGTGGGGGGCACCGCCTACACCGCCTCCAAGCACGCGGTGCTCGGCTTCTCGCGCTCGCTGATGCTCGAGCTGCGCAAGGAGGGCATCCGGGTCATCACGATGTGCCCCGGCTCGGTGGCCACCGGGATGCTCCGCGACCAGCCGATGCTGAAGTCGGACCCCGACCGCATTCTCCAGGCCGAGGACGTCGCCGAGTCCATCCTCCACACCCTCCGCCTCCCCCTCCGCGCCCTCGTGAGCGAAGTGGACCTGCGACCCACCGACCCCTAGGCGTCGAGTGCCCGGGGTTTCCGTCACGAAGTGCCTCTGTCGCGACGTGTCGTTCGGCGAGCTGCTGCCGCGAGCACGCGCCGACGGGTGGGACCTGGAGGCCCTGATGCGCGAGACCGGCTGCGGCGCACAGTGCGGCCTGTGCCGCCCCTACCTCCGGCGCATGCTGGCGACCGGCGAGACCATTTTCCACGAGCTGCTGTGGGACGAGCCCCGCGGATGAATCGGTGGCACCTGGCCGGGACCCACGCGATCCGTCTGGTCGGCGGCATCGCGGTCGCCGTCGGCTGGATCGGCGTGTACTACGCCTTCCAGGGCCACTGGCTCGGGATTCTGCTTACCCTGCTCGCGACCGGCATCGCCGTCGCTGCGGTGCGCGTGGGCGACGTCCGGGCCCGGGCCCAGAACGCCGCGCTCCGCGACGCGCTCGCCTCGGCGGCGGCCCGCAACCGGGAGCTGGAGCGGCTCCGCCGGGTCGCGGCCACGCTGCTCGGCAGCAGCGAGCTCGGCACGCTGCTTCAGGAGGTCGCCGACGCGGCGGCCGAACTGCTGCAGGCAGAGAGCGGCGCGGTCACGCTGGTGGTGGAGGAAGGACGGTTTCTGCGGGTCGCGGCGGTGACCGGACCGCTCGCGCCGGCGATGGGCGCGCTGGTTCCCATGGACAGCTCGCTGCTCGGCGCCGTGGTCGCGAGCGACACGCCCATCGTCACCAACGATATGAACGCCGACCCGCGCAGTTACCGGATGCCGGGGCTGGACATCCTGCTCCGCACGGCGGCGATGGTGCCGCTCCGCTCCGCCGGCGTGGTCATCGGCACCGTCAGCGTCTACAACCATCGCGACGGCCGCCCCTTTGCCGAGCACGACCTCCAGCTGCTGGAGACCCTGGGCGATCAGGTGGTGGTCGGTCTCGATCGCGCCGCGGTGCTGGACGAGATCCGCCGGAGCGAGCGCTCCCTGGCGGCGAAGAACCTGGAGCTCCAGCGGGCCGCCCGGCTCAAGGGCGAGTTCCTCGCCAACATGAGCCACGAGCTCCGCACTCCGCTCAACGCCATCATCGGGTTCTCCGACCTCATGCTCACTGAGGGCGTCGGTCCGGTGAGCCCCCAGCAGCGCGAGTTCCTGGAGGCGGTGCTCCGGAACGGCCGTCACCTGCTGGAGCTGATCAACGGCATCCTCGACCTGTCCAAGGTCGAGGCGGGACGGATGTCGCTCTCGCTCGCCCCCACCGACCTGCGGGAGGCGATCACGGGTGCCGTGGCGGACACCGAGAGCCTCCGGCGGGCCAAGAAGCAGAACGTCTGGGTGGAACTGGACGGCTCGCCGCTCAATGTCATCGCCGACGGGGTGCGGGTGCGCCAGGTCCTGTTCAACCTGCTTTCCAATGCCTCCAAGTTCACCGGTGAAGGCGGCTCGATCATTCTTTCCGCGCTGAGCACCCGTGCGCCGCTGGCCCCGCCCGCCGAGCGCGCGGGCGACGAACGGAAGCTGGTGACCAAGGATGTGGTTTGGGTCTCGGTAGCGGATACCGGAATCGGCATCGCGGCGGGGGACATGCCGAAGCTGTTCCAGGAGTTCAGTCAGGTGGACAGTACCGCCAGCCGGCAGGCGCAGGGAACCGGCCTCGGGCTCGCGCTGAGCAAGAAGCTGGTGGAGCTTCACGGGGGCACCATCGGCGCGGAGTCTCTTCCCGGCCGCGGGTCCACCTTCTGGTTCATTCTTCCGACTGATGGTCCGGTACGAAGGGCCCAGGCGACCTGACGGCGGTGCTCTAGCGCCGGTGCTCGCGCTTCCAGCCGGGATGGAACGGTGTCGGGAGCATGGCCGCGCGGCGCACCAACTCGAGATGGGGTGCGACCACGTCGGCCAGGCGTTGAGCCGGTCCCAGGTGTGCGGGGTTGAGCACCGCGGGCGGAGCGGCGGTCAGCACCAGCGCGCCGTGCACCCGCCCGGCGACCCGAAGGGGAACGATCAGCCGCGCCTCGCCCTGGTGCAGGGCGAAGTAGTGCGGGCGCTCGCCCTGGACCACTTCGCCGAGCGCGGTTCCGGCCACCGGCACCGACGCGAGGTCCGGCAGCGCGCGGCGCTCCCCCGGATCGAGCAGCACGACGCGGTCACCCTCGGTGAGCCGGAGCGCAAAGTGCAGATGGTCGAACGGCAGGAAGCGGCCGGCCAGCTCCGCCACCAGGCGGCTCGCCTGGCTCGGCTCCTGGGTGAGCGCCAGCACCTCGCTGATCTCGAGCAGCTGCACCGGCTCCAGGCTGAGCTGGGATTCGTCCCGGTCGCGCGCGGCCTGTTCGGCGAGCAGCGCCACGTGTGGCGCGATCAGTCCGCCCACCCGGCTCAGCAGCTCCGCATCGGCTTCGTCATACAGATCGGGACCCACACTGCCGAGGAGGAGATACGCCGTGAGTCTCGTCGGCCCGGTGGTCCGCGCGCCGACCACGGCTCGCAGGTCGGCACCCGCGGGATCGAGGGCCGTGAAGTAGCCGCGGGGCCAGCGCGTCTGCCGTCCGGCGTCTCCCAGCAACACTCTGCCGTGCGCGTCCGTCAGGCCCTGCAGGTCTAGCGTGGTGGCATCGAGCACCAGCGAGGGGTCGGCCCAGAGCGGCCCGCCGAGATGCTCGCCCAGCCGATAGTAGCGCCCGCCGCCGGGACCCGAGAGGATGAGCTCCAGTCGGTCATGCGGCACCAGCCGCTCGAGCGCCTGACCGAGCGCCGCGGCGAACGTCTGGGGCGTGACACCTGCGGCTGTCGCCTGAGACACCGCGTCCAGCAGAGTGGCGACCCGCTCGGCACCCTGCACCATTCCGCCCCACTGGCGCGCGAGCCGGCCGAGGGACGGCGCGAGGCGCTGCGCGGCGAGCCGCAAGACCAGGAGCTCGATGCCGCGGTACCGGTCGGGCGCGAGGCTCGCCACCAGCATCAGGCCTACGTCGCGCCGCCCGAAGCGAATGGGCAGCGATGCCGCGGATGCGTACCCCGCGTCCCGGACGATTTCCTCCAGGAGGGTCAGCTGCTGAGGCTGGAGCCGGGGTGAGGGGATCGGAGCCTTGAGATCGTCCTGCGCGAGCGCCTCCGGACCCAGCAGCACGGACCCGCCCCGGGTGGGATAGAGCCACAGGGCGAGGAGCTCGTGGGGCACGTCCACGGCGAGCGCGTTGGAGAGCGCCTGGTGCCAGGTCGCCAATGCGTCCCCGTCGTCACTTCCCCGGTCCAAGCGAAGGATCGGCACCAGCGGCTCGCCTGCCGCTGGTGGGAATGCGTCTCCGGAAAGGTCATCCTCGGGTGGACACATGGCGGCTGCAAGGGGCAGGAGGCATGCCGTCGCAGAAGTGCGTGGAAGCCACTGCACCGGGCCAACTTGCCTCCGGGCGCTGCGCCCGCAAGGCGTTGCGGACAAGCCCCACCTCGCGTCCTGCGCTCCCCTTCGCACCATGCTGCGGGTATCTGCAGTCGCGTTGACATACCCCCCACCCCTATTTATTTTGGCCTGGTAACCTCTGCCCAGGAATGCCGATGCGACAGGCTACCCTCCATATCGATGGCATGAGCTGCGGTCACTGCCTGAACGCCGTGAACCGGGCACTGAGCGCCGTGCCCGGTGTCAGAATCGACGCGGTGCGGATCGGCCGCGCCGAGGTCAGCTACGACGACACCACCACCACGCCGTCCGATCTGGAGACCGCGGTGGCGGAGGCCGGGTACCGGGCGACCGTGCGGCCATAGAGCGACGGCATGACGGCAACGGCAGCCAGTATCCCGCGCTCGAGCGAGCTCACCATCCCGGTGCAGGGCATGACCTGCGCCGCCTGCAGCGCCCGCGTGCAGCGAGCGCTGGAGCGCACCCCGGGTGTAAGCGGCGCCAACGTGAACCTGATGACCGGTTCCGCGACGGTGTCCTATGACCCGGCCAGCATCACACCGGAGCGGCTGGTCGAGGCCATCCGCGAGACCGGCTACGGCGCCGAGCTGCTGGGAGCCGAAGAGGAGCTGGCGGAGGCCGAGGAGACGGCGCGCGATCGCGAGCGACGCCAGCTTCGCCTGAAGTTCGGCCTCGCCCTGGGGGCCGCGCTGCTCTCCATGGCGCTGAGCTTGCCCCCGCGTCCCTGGCTGCTGCTGGCGCTGACGGCGCCGGTCATGGGTTGGGCGGGCCGGCACTTCTACACCCGCGCGTGGTCGGCCTTCCGCCATCGCAGCGCCGACATGAACACCCTCATCGCGGTCGGCACCGGAGCGGCGTTCGCCTACAGCCTGTTCGTGACGATCGGTGGCGATTGGCTCGCGGCACGCGGCATTCAGCCCCACGTGTACTACGAGGTCGTGATCTGGATCATCACCCTGGTACTTCTGGGCAATCTCCTGGAGGCGAGGGCCCGGAGCCGGGCGGCGGCCGCGATCCGCCGTCTGGTCGAGCTCAAGCCGCTGACGGCCCGGGTGCTGCGCGACGGCCTCGAGAAGGAGATTCCGCTCTCGCAGCTTCGTCCCGGCGACGAGGTGCTCGTCCTGCCGGGAGAGAAGATCCCGGCGGACGGCATCGTGGTAGACGGGGCCAGCCATGTCGACGAGTCCATGCTCACCGGGGAGCCCACCCCGGTCCGGAAGCGTGCCGGCGATCAGGTGATCGGCGCCACGCTCAACCGGAACGGGGCGCTGCGCCTCCGGGTGGAGCGAATCGGCGGCGACACGGTGCTCTCCCGGATCATCAGGCTGGTGCAGCAGGCTCAGGGCAGCAAGGCGCCGATCCAGCGCCTGGCGGACCGTGTCGCCGCCGTGTTCGTCCCCGTGGTGATGGCGATCGCCGCGGTGACCTTCGTCGTCTGGCTCCTGCTCGGTCCGGAGCCCGCGTATCTCCACGCGCTCGTGTCCGCGGTGACGGTGCTGATCATCGCCTGTCCCTGCGCCATGGGCCTGGCGGTCCCCACCGCGGTCATGGTGGCCACCGGGCGCGGAGCCGAGCTCGGCATTCTCATCAAGGGCGGCGAGGCGCTGGAGCGGAGCAGCAGGCTCGACACCGTCGTTTTCGACAAGACCGGAACCGTGACGGAGGGAAGGCCTACCGTGCGGAGAATCGCGAGCGAAGACGAGGCGCAAGCGCTGTGGCTCGCCGCTTCGCTCGAGCGGCACAGCGAGCATCCCCTCGGCGAAGCGATCGTGGCGGCCGCGTCCGACCGAGGACTCGCCCTGGCGGAGCCCCGGCAGTTCGAGAGCCTCACCGGGCGGGGCGTGACCGGCATCGTAGACGGGCGTCGGGTGGCCGTCGGCAACCGTGCGCTGCTTGCCGCGCTCGGCACCGAGGCCGGGAAATTCGCTGCCGAGGCGGATGCCCTCGCCGCGGAAGCCCACACGCCGGTGTTCGTCGTGGTGGACGGCGCCGTGGTCGCCGTGATCGCGATGGCCGACGCGGTGAGGCCGGGTGCGGCCGAGGCCGTCGCGGCGATCCGTCGCATAGGTCTCGACAGTGTGATGCTCACCGGTGACGACGCCCGCACCGCCGAGGCCGTCGCGCGCGACGTCGGCATCGGCCGGGTGGCCGCCAACCTGCTTCCCGAGGGCAAGCTGGAGGAGGTCAGGCGACTGCAGGCGGAGGGGCGGGTAGTCGCGATGGTGGGCGACGGGATCAACGATGCGCCCGCGCTGGCGCAGGCCGACGTGGGCATCGCGATGGGCACCGGCACCGACGTGGCCATCGAGGCGGGCGACATCACGCTGATGCGGGGCGATCCGATCGGCGTGTCCCGCTCGATCGACCTCGCCCGCCGGACGATGCGGGTGATGCGGCAGAACCTCTTCTGGGCCTTCGTCTACAACGTGGTGGGCATCCCGATCGCGGCGGGCGCGTTGTATCCGGCCTTCGGCCTTCGCCTGACGCCGGCCTTCGCCGCGGCGGCGATGGCGGTGAGCTCGCTGAGTGTGGTGACGAACAGTCTGCGGCTTCGTGCCGTCAAGGTGTGAAGCCGGTGAACCCCGAAGGGAGGAGCGACATGGCGACGGTCGCATGTGCCTGCGGCGTGAGGCCGGGCGACGGCGAGCACGCGGTCGCGGTGGATCCCGAGATCAAGCGCTCGGTGCTCACCCGGCTGCGCCGGATCGAAGGGCAGGTCCGCGGGCTGCAGAGGATGGTGGAGGAAGAGCGGTACTGCGCCGATGTCCTCACCCAGGTCAGCTCGGTCCAGGAGGCCCTGCGGGGCGTCGGCCGAGCCATGCTGCACAACCACCTCCGCCACTGCGCCACCCAGGCGATCCGCTCGGGTGACGACGTCCAGGCCGAGGCGATGTACGACGAGATCATGGAGTTGGTGTACAGGAGCGTGCGGTAGGGGTATCTTCTCGCACCCGCGTCCATCCTGGAGCGCTCCGTGCCCCGCTGGCTCGCATGGACCGGCCGCCTCCTGGCCGGTCTCCTGGTGCTGATTCTGCTCCTCGTCGTCGTCGTTTACCTGGTTTCCTCCCTCGCCATTCGCCGGACCTACAACTTCCCGGATTCCGCCGTCAAGGCGGCCACGGACTCCGCCTCGCTCGCCTGGGGCCGTCACCTGGTGGAAGCGGTCGCCAAGTGTCAGGACTGCCATGAAGGTGATCTCGGTGGGAAGATGATGATCGACGACGCGGCCTTTGCCCGGCTCGCCACGGCCAACCTGACCGCGGGGCGCGGAGGCCTGGCGGCCTACACCGACGCCGATTTCGAGCGCGCCATCCGCCATGGGGTGGGGCGGGATGGTCGTCCCCTGATCTTCATGCCCTCCGACGCGTACGGCATCTTGACCGACGAGGACCTCGCCGCGATGCTCGGCTACCTGCGGTCCTTCCCGCCGGTGGACCGCGGGCATCCGGACCCCAAGGTCGGCCCCGTGGCGCGGCTCCTGTACCTCACCGGCAAGCTCCCACTGCTGCCGGTAGAGATCACCCGGCACGACGCGCCGCGGGCGCCGCGGAAGCCTGTGGTCTCGGTCGAGTACGGCGAGTATCTCGCCACCATCGGCGGCTGTCGCTCCTGCCACGGCCAGCGGCTCGCCGGGGATGCGAACCCCGACGCGCCGGACATCACGGGGGGGCGGCTCGCCGCCTGGAGGGAGGTGGACTTCTTCCGCGTGCTGCGCGAGGGGAGGCGACCCGACGGCAGCACACTCGACCCGAGCAAGATGCCCTGGGTCAGGAGCGGACTCATGACCGATGACGAGGTTCGGGCGGTGTGGACCTACATGCGGTCGCTGCCGGCCGGCGCGTACTAGGAGCTAGGAGCTAGGAGCTGGGAGCTATCAGCTATCAGCCAGCAGCGATCCGTAAGCACACCGGTGTGTTTCTTGGTAGCGGATAACGGAGAGCGGATAGCGGAGAGCGGAGAGCGCCTAGCTGACAGCTCCCCGCGACGCCACGGAAACCCGGGCCATGTCCCGCCCCACCGTGCGTGTCGCCCCCAGGATGACGCATCCTCCCCCGATCACCACGAGCGGCAGCAGCAGGATGGCGCGGTCCAGCCCGAACTGATCCGACAGCATGCCCACCAGCGGCAGCGCGATGGCGTCGCCGGCGAGGTGGATGAACAAGAGATAGGCGCCCGCGACCGTGGCGCTGATCCTGGACGGAACGACATCGAAGATCACCGCCGTGATGGGCCCGTTGTACCAGGAGAGACAGAAGAAGGCGACGGTGAAGACGAGCTGGAACAGCCCCTGGTCCCGGATGGTGAGGAGCCACACCGCCAACGGACCGCCGAGCAGGAGCCCGATCCCCACGGTGACCACGCGCCCGGTCTCCACCCGCCGCCGGAGCCAGTCGGCCAGGAATCCCCCGAAGAGGGTGCCTGAGACACCCGCCAGCAGTCCCCATTTTCCCAGCAGCGCGGCGCCCTCGCCGGGGGTGAGCTCCAGCTCCCGTGCCACGAACGTCGGCCCCCATCCCACGATGCCGTTGGTGCCGAATGAGATCATGGCGCCGGCGAGGAATACGTAGACCAGCGTCGGGGTGTGCAGCACCGTCTTCCCCGCCCGGAGGATGTCGGTGAACGCGCCGCTGATCCCCGCTCCGAAAGGCATCTCCTCCTGCGGATCGGCGGGCGTACGCCTGACCCACATCAGGATGTTGAGCGCCAGCCCGAGGCCCACCGCTGCGCTGAACGCCGCCACATCGAGTCGCGAGTCCGCGCCGTAGTGACGGTCGAGCTGGTACGCGAGGATCGCGCCGACCGCAACGCTGGCGACGAGCGGGCCGAGCTGCCGGAGGAGGGCCATCGCCCCGATGTGGAAGTCACGGAGAAAGGAGCGCACGGTCAGCTTCGCCGCCGGACGGGTGGGGTCGACCAGCCGCGCCACCAGCAGCGCGCACATGAAGCCCGGCACCCCCACCGTCATGAACGCGACCCGCCAGCCGTACAGCTCCTCCAGGTATCCACCGAGCAGGAGCCCCGCCACGCCGCCGAGCGAGACGCCCGAGGCGAGGATCCCCATCGCCATCGCCCGCCGCTCGCCGGGGAAGTAGTCCGCGACCAGCGACGAGGCCGCCGGTCCGTACGCCGCCTCGCCGACGCCCACGGCTGCGCGACAGGTGAAGAGCTGCCAGTAGCTCCGCACCAGGCCGCTGAGAAAAGTGAACGCGCTCCAGACCGTCACGCCCCAGGCGATGACCGCGCGGCGACTGCGGAGGTCGCTCAGCACGCCGAAGGGCAGCGCCGCCACCGAGAAGACCAGGATGTACGCCGAGCCCAGCCAGCCGAGCTGCGCGTCGCTGAGCGTCAGGTCGCGCTTGATCGACTCGAACAGCGCGTAGATGACGTTCCGGTCGATGTAGTTGAGGAGGTTGATGACGGCCAGCAGCCCGAGGGCGTACCAGCGGTAGGCCGGGGTCACCGTCGCGCCGCCGTCTCCGCTCCCCCGGCACCCGGGTGCATATGTGCGAGCGACTCCTCGGCGCGGCGGTCCCGGAACTCGAGCGCTGCCCGGTACTCCTGAACCAGCCGGTCCATCATGCTCTGGCGGCGGCCGTAGAGGCGCTTGAGGGGACGGTCGGCGTGCCGCGCCTTGGCGTAGGCGGTGAGGATCGGCAGAGCCACGGAGTTGTCGCCGTACACGACGACGGTGCCGGGGAGCTGGGCGGGATCGATCTTGCCCCAGCTCACCGCCTCGGCCGGGGTGGCGCCCGAGAGGCCGCCGGTGTCGGGGCGGGCGTCGGTCATCTGGAGGAAGTAGTCGTGGCCCCGCTCGTCGATGCCGAGGACTTCCTGGATCTGGGGCTCCGTCTGGAGCATGAAGTTCTTGGGACTGCCGCCGCCCACGATCAGGACGCCGCTCTTTCCGCCAGTGCGCTTGGCCTCGAGCACGATGGCAGCGGTCTCGTTCACATCGGCGCTCACGTCGAACCGCAACTTGCTGCCCGCCAGCGCCTGCTCGGCCACGTTCATGCCGATGGAGCTGTCGCCCGGGGAGCTGGTGTAGAGCGGCACCTCCAGCTCGTGCGCGGCCGCGAGCACCGACCGCCGGCTCAGCCCGAGCGCCTTCTCCCGCTCGCGCACGTATCCGCCGAGCAGGTAGTGGTACTCGGCGCTGCTCATCGGCCGCTGGAACTCGGGCCGGGCGGACACCTCGCGCACGAACTGGTCGGTGGAGAGCAGCACGCTGTAGTCGAAGAAGACGTCGTAGATCCGCACCACGCCCTTGTCCCGGAGCTCGACGTCGTTCGCCGTGGGGGTGCCGCGGTGCATCGCGAGCCCCAGCGCGAAGTGGGCGTCATGGTACAGGTTGGCACCCGTCGAGATGACCCAGTCCACGAACCCCGCCTCCATCAGCGGAATGAGGCAGCTCATGCCGAGTCCCGCCGGTGTCATCGCGCCGGTGAGCGTCAGGCCGACAGTGACCTCGGGATCGAGCATCCGCTGGGTGAAGAGCTGGCAGCCCTCCCGCAGCCGCCCGGCGTTGTAGGCCAGGAAGGCGTTCTCCACCAGCTCGGCGACGTTCTCCTTGCCGGTGATGGCGCGCGGGTCGATGCGCTGGCCGCGCAGGTAGGGAGCCGAAGGTCGGGTCATGCGCTCAGGTTCTCCCACGGGCGATTCTCTCGGCGGTCATGCGGGGGGCGATCGGCTCGATGGGCTTCTCGGCCCGAGCCTCGATCACGATCGCGGCCGCTTCGGCCGGGTCGTCCGTCACCCGGAAGAGATGGAGGTCGGCGGGATTGATCTTCCTCTCGGCCGCGACGGTGTCGGTCAGCCAGTCCACCAGACCCGACCAGTACTCGCGGCCGAAGAGGATCACCGGGAAATGAGTGACCTTGCCGGTCTGGATCAGGGTCAGCGCTTCGAACAGCTCGTCCAGGGTGCCGTATCCGCCGGGAAACACGATGAACGCGGTGGCGTACTTCACGAACATCGTCTTGCGGACGAAGAAGAACTTGAAGTTGAGGCTGCGGGTCAGATAGGAGTTGGAGCCCTGCTCGAACGGCAGCTCGATGTTGCACCCGATCGAGAGTCCTCCACCCTCCAGTGCGCCGCGATTAGCCGCCTCCATGATCCCGGGGCCTCCGCCGGTGATGACGGGAATCCGGGCCCGGGCGAGCAGCCGCGCGGTCTCCACCGCCTTCTCGTAGTAGGGATCGTCCGGCTGGGTCCGCGCCGACCCGAAGATGGTCACCCCGTCACTCACGTCCGCCAAATTGTCGAAGCCCCAGACGAACTCGCCCATGATCCGGAGCACCCGCCAGGAGTCCGACTTGAGGAAGAACTGGGCCGCCGTCTGGGGGGGCGGACTCTCCAGCAGCTGCTCGTCTTCCGTGGGCAGCTTCTTGTCATCGAGCTGGCGATAGGGACTGTCGGTCACCGGGGGCCGGTCGCTGTGACGAGGGACATGGGGGAGAATATACTTCCTTCATGCAGAGGACCTGGACCTCGCTCGTGCTCCACCTCGCCGCCCGCGCCGTGCTCCGGCCCCGGTTGGCGGCGGACCTGGTACGCACCGCCTGGGTCTTCCGCCGTCGCGGCTGGCACCGGGGCCCACCTTTTCTGCCCCTGCCCGACGCGACCTATCTGCGCTGGAGGATGTACACCGCCTACGCGGACGAGCACGCCGTGCCACCGGCCGAAGACGTGGTGCGGTTCGCCCGCTGGCGAAGGGAGACCATGGGCCTGTGAGCGATACTCGCGCACCGCATGTGGTTATCCTCGGCGGCGGGTTCGCCGGGCTCTACGCCGCCAAGCGGCTGGGCGACGCGCCGGTCCGGGTGACTGTCATCGACCGCCGCAACCACCACCTGTTCCAGCCCATGCTCTACCAGGTGGCCACGGCGGCGCTCGACCCGAGCGACATCGCCTCGCCGATCCGCTCGGTGCTCCGCCGCCGGAAGAACACGGAGGTGCTCCTCGCCGAGGCCAGCGCCGTGGACGTGGACCGGCGGCTGGTCCGGTTCAGCGACGGCGGGTGTCTCGGGTACGACTATCTGGTCGTCGCCACCGGCGCGCATCACTCCTACTTCGGCCACGAGGAGTGGGAGCCGCTCGCACCCGGCCTCAAGAATCTGGAGGACGCGCTGGAGATCCGCCGCCGGGTGCTGCTGGCCTTCGAGCTGGCCGAGCGGGAGCGCGATACGGTGAAGCGGCATGCCTACCTGACGTTCGTGATCGTCGGCGGCGGTCCGACCGGGGTGGAGACGGCGGGCGCCGTGGCGGAAATCCGGCGCTACGCGCTCCGGCGGGATTTCCGCCACATCGATCCCCGAGAGGCGACCGTGATGCTGCTCGAGGGCGGACCTCGTGTGCTGCCCTCGTATCCGCCGGAGCTGGGGGAAAAGGCCAAGAACGACTTGCGCCGGCTGGGCGTCGAGGTGCGCACCGAGACGCTGGTAACCGACATCCAGCCGGACTCGGTACGCGCCGCGGGATGGACGATTCCCACGCGTACGGTCGTGTGGGCCGCAGGCAATATGGCGAGCCCGCTGCTCAAGTCGCTGGACGCCCCCCTCGACCGCGTCGGCCGGGTGGTCGTGGAGCCGGACTGCAGCATCCCCGGCCATCCGGAGGTCTTCGTGCTGGGCGATGCCGCCGCCTTCGAGCATCAGGAAGGTGGCACCCTTCCAGGCATCTGCCCGGTGGCCATCCAGATGGGCGAGTATGCCGCGCGTACCATCGCCGGTGACCGCGCCGGTCGGCCGCGCCGAGCCTTCAAGTACTGGGACAAGGGTCAGCTCGCGGTGGTGGGCCGTGGGCGCGCGGTGGCCGACATCGGCCGGTTCCACTTCGGCGGGTTCATCGCCTGGCTGACCTGGATCTTCGTCCACATCTTCTTTTTGATCGGCTTCCGCAATCGCGTTCTGGTCTTGATCCAGTGGGCCTGGTCGTACTTCACCTACGGCGTGGGCGCGCGGATCATCACCCAGGACGTGCATCTGCCCCCGGTCCGCAGCCCCGCCGACTGCCCGCCGGAGGAGGTCGCCGTCTCGTCCCGATGAGTCTCGCGGCAGCTGTGAAACGCCGAGCGGAGGAGCTCGGCTTCGTCGCCTGCGGCATCACCGACCCCAGCCCGATCGATGACGGTGGTTGGCTCGACCGCTGGCTCGCCGACGGCTACGCCGGCGTCATGCGGTACCTCCACCGTCAGGCGAGAAAGCGGAAGGATCCTCGGCTCATCATTCCGGGGGCGAAGTCAGTAGTAGTCGTTCTTGACAACTACTATGATGGCGACTCTGACCCCGGGCCGCCGCCGAAAGTCGCCCGATACGCCAGAGGTCAAGACTACCATAGAGTTACCCGCGAGCGCCTGGAGCCCTTGGCGAACCTCCTTCGGAGCCACGGGGCGCGGATCGCGCACACCTTCGCGGATTCGGGACCCGTGCCCGAGCGGGCCCTCGCCCTCCGTGCCGGACTCGGCTGGATCGGCAAGAACACGATGCTGCTCCGGCCGGGTGCCGGCTCCTTCTTTTTCATCGGGACCTTGTTCACCGACCTGGCGCTGGAGCAGGACCGGAGCGCGCCCACCGACCATTGCGGCAGCTGCACCCGCTGCCTCGAGGCTTGCCCCACCGGCGCGCTGGTGGAGCCGCGGGTGCTCGACGCGACCCGCTGCATCTCCTATCTCACGATCGAGCAGAAGGGCCCGATCCCCGACCACGTCGCGGAGCGCCTCGACGGATGGGTCTTCGGGTGCGACATCTGCAACGAGGTGTGCCCGTGGAATCAGCGCTTCGCCCAACCGACACCGGCGGAGGAGTTCAGATCCCGGCATCACCTCGACGGTGCCGGGCCGGAGCTGTTCGATGGAATGGGGGAGGAGGAGTTCGCGCGACGCTACGGCGACACGCCGTTCGAGCGCCCCGGACTCCGCGGCATGCGGCGAAACCTTCACGCGGCGCTCGCCGGACGGAATCGGCCGTGAGCACGACGAGTCCGGGCGTGGAATGGTTCGCCCGTCTGCTGCGCTACGACGCCTGGGCCAATCGCGAGACGCTGGAGTCTCTGCGCTCCGGCACCCCGCCTGCGAAGGCGCTGCGCTGGATGGCACACATTGTCGGCTCGGGCGAGCTCTGGCTGGCGAGACTCCGGGACGAGCCGCCTACGCTCGCTGTCTGGCCCGAGCTGGACTTCGACGGGTGTGCCGCCGGCATCGGCCGGCTCGCGCAGCGCTGGCCTCGCTACCTCGCGATCGTCCGCGAGGAGGATCTCGGCGAGGGGGTCGGCTACCGCAACACGCGAGGGGAGTACTGGACCAGTACGGTGGCGGACATCCTCACCCACGTCGCCATGCACGGTGCTTATCATCGCGCACAGATTGCCGCCGCCGTCCGTGAGAGCGGCGGTGAGCCGGCGGCTACCGACTTCATTCATGCGGCGCGGCAGGGACTGGTGCCGTGAACCCGATGTCGCCGGCCACTATCCTCATCGCGCTCGGCGTCGGGCTCATCCTGGTGGGCCTGCTGATCTGGTCCGGCAGCCTGTCCTGGTTCGGCCGGCTGCCGGGCGACATCAGAATCGAGCGCGACACCGTCCGGGTCTATGTGCCGATCGTGTCGATGCTGCTGGTATCGCTGGCCGTGAGCCTGGTGCTGTACCTGGTGCGTCGGTTCTTCTGATCGTCATGTCCTTGCGCGCCCAGGCACGGTCCCTCGCCTCGCTCGGGATGACAGCGCGAGACGGAAACCCATCCCGGGGCCCCTCGCGTAGGGAAAGGACGCCCTCCCACTTCCCCGACCGAGGAATCCATGCGCCCCACCCCCCTCCTGATCACAACCTCGGCCGCGCTGCTCGCGGCCGGTGTAGCGGACCTGAGTGCTCGATGGGCCGACGAGGCCGCCGTCCGACAGACCGTGCAGTATTACTTCGACGGTGGGAAGAAGCGCGATAGCCTGATCCTCCGAAAGGCCTTCCACCCCGAGGCGCGGATGCTGTTCGCGCGCGACGGCAAGCTGGTCGTCGTGCCGATCTCCGAGTACATCTCCCGGGTAGGGTCGGAACAGCTCAGGCCCGGTGAGGTGGACTCCACCGAACGGAAGGTCGTCTCCGTCGATGTGGTGGGCGATGCCGCGGTCGCCAAGCTGCAGCTCAAGCGCCCCAACGCGCTCCTCATCGACTACATGTCGCTACTCAAGGTGGACGGCCGCTGGCTGATCGTGAACAAGATCTTCACCCGCGAGGCGCGGGAACATGTCAGCGGCAGCTGACGGGCTTACTTTGGAGGCATGGTCAAGCCTGCCGTTCCTCTTGCCCCGGCCCCGACGCTCGGCACCGCCGAGCTCGACCGCCTGGACCGGCTGCGGCGGCTCGGCTATCTGCTCGACAACTCCATCCCGATCCCCGGCACCCGCTATCGCATCGGGCTGGAGGCCATCATCGGGCTGGTGCCTGGGCTGGGTGACCTGGTGGGTGCGGGCTTCTCCGCCTGGATCATCCTCCAGGCCGCACGGCTCGGCGCCCCGCCATCGCTGGTGGGACGCATGGCCTGGAATCTCCTGGTGGACGCGGTCGTGGGCGCGGTCCCGCTGCTTGGCGACGTCTTCGACGCGGGCTACAAGGCCAACATGCGGAATCTCGCCCTGCTCGAGCGACACGTTCAGGGGCCCGCCGCCTCGCATCGCGCGAGCCGCCGCTTCGTCGCGGTTCTCGCGCTTCTTCTCCTCCTCCTGCTCGTCGGCGCGGCGACGCTCGCCGTGCTCATGGTTCAACTCATCCTCAGCCGGCCGGTCCTGTGACCGCACCACCGCCCTCGCTGCACAGCGTCGCGATCTTCGTGAACGACCTGCCTCGCGCGGTCGAGTTCTACCGGGACACGCTCCGACTGCCGGTGACCCAGGAAGGGTCCTTCGGGGCGGAGCTGCTGGAAGGCCCCACCCACATCGGGGTGCATCCCGCCGTGCACGCGGACGCCAAGAAGCTCGTCGGCCGCCACACGGGCATCACCCTGTTCGTTCCCGACCTGCTGCATTACTGCGGCGACCTCCACGCACGCGGCGTCCGGTTCATGACCGAACCTACCCAGCAACCCTGGGGCATCATGGCGATGATCGCCGATCCCGAAGGCAACGTCCTCGCGCTGTGGGAGGATCGCACGCCGGAGGGGTCGGGCGAGCCCGTCGGTCAGGCGGACGGCATCAGCTGAAGCAATGCTGAGCGCCGGGCTTCTCGCGCTGGCGCTGCTGGTCGCTCCCGACTCCGGCTATATCGCGGGCCCCGACGGCGTTCGCCTCTATTACGAGAAGATCGGCAGCGGACCCCGGACGATCATCGTCCCGGGCCGCCTCTTCCTCGCCCGCGAGCTGACGCCGCTGGCGAGGGGTCATACGCTCATCCTGTACGACATGCGAAACCGCGGTCGGTCGTCTCGGGTGGAGAATGGACGACTCATCACCATTCAGAAGGACGTCGAGGACCTCGAGGCCGTCAGGCAGCACTTCCGCGCGGAGCGCTTCGTCCCCATCGGCTACTCGTATCTGGGACTCATGGTGGTGCTGTACGCGATGGAGCACCCCGAGCGAGTGGAGCGACTGGTGCAGCTGGGGCCGGTACCTCGCAAGCTCGGCACCGAGTACCCCGCGAGCCTGCTGCACCAGGACTCGTCCCCGGTCGTCAGCCCGGCGGCAACCGCCCGTCTCGACTCTCTGGAGCAGGCCGGATGGATCACGGATCGCCCCAGGGAGTTCTGCGAGGAATCACGAGTCACCGCGGTGCGGCTGGTGGGCGATCCGGCGAAGGCCCCCTCGCTGCCGGATCAGTGCGACATGCCCAACGAGTGGCCGGTGAACCTGCGACGGCACTTCGAATACCACTTCACGGGAGTGCAGCGGCTGGAGGTTTCCAGGGACGCGGTGGCGCGCGTCAAGGCGCCGGTGCTCACCATTCACGGTACCTGGGATCGCAACGCACCCTACGCGGCAGGACGCGAATGGGCCTTGACCCTGCCGAACGCCCGGCTGATCACGGTGGAGCGCGCCGCCCACCAGGTCCTCACCGACGCGCCCGACGTGGTCCTTCCCGCCATCGACGAGTTCGTCTCCGGCCGATGGCCCGCCCGGGCCGAGAAGATCACTACGCTCGAGCGCGCTCCGAGGTGATCGCGCGGGCGGCGGCGCTTCCTCGCAACGCATCCTCTACGATCTGCGCCTGCTGCTCCATCCCGTAGTCGTGAAATGGCCGCCCCGGTGAGACGATATAGGCATAAGGGCTCCGCCCCACCCCGAGCACGCGGAATGCAAGGTCGCGGAGTTGTGCCGCGGCGCCTCGGGTGAAGTAGCGCCACGGGCCCCACGCCTGATACTGCGCGCAGTGGGTCGCTTCGTGCGCCAGAGTGGCCAGGTCCCCCTCACACCGTGTGGGCAGGAATACGTGGTTCCCCAGCGCCACCGCTCTGCCGAGGCTGAGGCCGAGCACCGCGCGCCGGAGCAGGCCCGCCCCTCGGGCGCACCGGCTGCCGTAGATCCGGACCCGGTTCCAGTCCACCCGCAGCGGCAGGTCGCCGATCGCCGCGCACACCTCGGGCGACACCCGACTCACTTGCCCAGGAACTCCCCGATCGGAGAGAGCGACTCGATGTGATCGCACGCGATCTTGAACGCGGCCATCATCGGCACCGCCAGGATCGCCCCGGCCACACCCCAGATGTACCACCAGAAGACCAGTCCGATGAAGAGCGCTACGGTGTTCAGTCGCATCCGGTTCCCATAGATCGCCGGGGTGACCAGGTTGCTCTCGATCAAGTTGAGCGCCAGGAAGGCACCGGGCACCAGGAGCGCCCGCCCCGTGTCCTCGAAGGTGAGCAGCGCGGCGAGTGCCAGGAGCACGATGTTCGCCACCGCGCCCACGTAGGGTACGAAGTTGAGTATCATGGCCACCACGCCCCACAGTACCGCGTTGGGCATGCCCAGCAGATACATGACGATCCCGGTGACGACACCGACACCGAGGTTGATCAGCGTAGTGGTGAACAGGTAGAGCGAGATCTGGGCCTCGGTCTCGCGCATGATCGTCACCGCCACGCGCTTGTCCTTGAACTGCGGCAGCACGGCCACGAGCTTCTGAAGGAAGAGATCTCCCACCGCGAGCAGGAAGTAGGTGAGGAAGACGACCACCGTGGCGGCGCTGAGGAACGCGGCGGTGCCGCCGAACAGCTGCTTGGTCAGGCTGGGTCCCTTGATCGCCACCTGGGGCGTCTCCTCCTCGCCCATTTCGGTGACGCGCTCGACCTGCTGCGCCGCTTCCGTCACCTGCGCCACCGATCCCCGCATGCCTTCGATCTTCTCCCGCACCCGCTCGATGCTCTGCGGCGCGAGTGCGACGTACTCCGCGGCCGGCGAGGCGAGGTAGTAGATCCCCAGGCCCAGGGTGGCGACCAGACCCAGCATCACCACGCCGGCGCCCGCGGGCACGGGGAGGCCGACCTTGCGGAGGGCGCGCACCAGCGGGCTCAGCAGAAAGTCGAGCAGGACCGCCAGCACGATCGGCAGGAAGAACGCCTGTGCCAGGTGCAGGGTATAGAACACCGCGAGGATGAAGAGGCCCATCAGCGCGATGTGCCGAGCGTCGGCGTTCTCGCCCAGGAGGCTGGCCAGCCTGGTGACGTTGGGGGGCTCGCCCGCGGGCGCGGGCTCGGGGCTCAACGCACGATGCTCCACGTCGGGCGTGAGGATGGAACCGTCGTCGGTCTCGATCGCCGGCGATCCTTGGCTGCGGCTCGTCATGGATCTCTCGTGGAAATAGCGGCCCCTTGTCCCGCCCCGCGCGCCCGGGCTAAGGTTACCGCGCCCCCCGCCGGTGGTCTGTGCGCCAGCACACGGGTGCCCCTCTCAACCGCGTCGGAGCATGGCACTTCTCTGGATATCGCTGGCTTCGGTGTGGACTTGGCTCGTGCTGGTGGTCTGCGTGCTGCTGTGGCTGCCTCTCATGACGCTGGTGCGGCTGGCCACCCTGGCCGATCCGGGCCGCTACTGGGTCGGCTACCTGTTCCGTCAGATCGGGGTGATCACCGCCACCCTCAACCCGTACTGGAAGTTTAGCTACCGGGGCAGGATGCCGGACGACCCGCGGAAGCCCTACGTCGTGGTATCCAACCATGAGTCCTTCGCCGACATCCTGCTGATCAGCCATCTGCCCTGGGAGATGAAGTGGCTCTCCAAGGCGGAGCTCTTCCGCTACCCGGTCATGGGCTGGCTCATGCACCTCGCTGGCGACGTGCCGGTGAAGCGCGGGTTCGGGCCGAGTGCGATCGAGGCCATGGCGAAGTGCCGGGAGATTCTGTCGCGGAAGGTGTCGGTGATGATCTTCCCCGAGGGCACTCGTTCCTCCACCACCGAGCTCCTGCCGTTCAAGGACGGCGCCTTCCGACTCGCGATCGACGCCGGCGTCGCCATCCTTCCGCTGGCGCTGCACGGCACCGGCCCCGCACTCCGCAAGCACGACTGGCGGATCGGCCGTTCCACGGCGGTGGTGGAAGTGCTTGCGCCCGTGGAGACCGCCGGCCTGACGCCTGCGGATGTTCCCGCCCTCAAGGAGCGGGTCAGGAGCATCATCGTGGAGGCGCGCGACCGCCTCGCCGGCGAGCTGGTGTGAATCCCGCGTGGGGTCGCGCGGCTGCCGCCGCGCTGCTCGCGACGACGGCCTGCGAGTCCAGACCGGAGCCGGTGCGGGACTTCGATCCCGGTCCCGTGCCAGCCGAGCTCGCCGACGGCGAGCGCACCTACGATGCGAATTGTCGATCCTGTCATGGTCCGCTGGGCAGCGGTACCGAAGCCGGCCCGCCTCTGGTCCACCGAATCTACGAGCCGAGCCACCACTCCGACGCCGCCTTCCAGCTCGCGGTCAGGCGCGGCGTGCGGGCCCATCACTGGAGCTTCGGCCACATGCCGCCGCTTCCCACCGTGGACTCGGCCGGGGTCGCGGGAGCGACCGCCTACGTCCGCTGGCTCCAGCGGCAGGCCGGAATTCAGTAGCGGCCCTTACGGTTTCCCCAGATCGGCCGGGGCTCTCACCCGTCCCACGACCCCGGCGAGCGCCAGGAGCGCCAGCGCGTAGGGCAGCATGAGGAAGAGCTGATAGGGAACCTTCAGCCCCAGCGTCTGGA
Organism: Gemmatimonadales bacterium; assembly: GCA_036556505.1. Classification (GTDB taxonomy): domain Bacteria; phylum Gemmatimonadota; class Gemmatimonadetes; order Gemmatimonadales; family GWC2-71-9; genus CAVVWJ01. The sequence goes on along the minus strand of DATBJH010000009.1, from coordinate 161,155 downwards.
ACAGGAACTGCAGCGCCATCGCCGCTCCGAATCCCAGCGAGGCGAGCGCCACGCCCACCGGGTGCCAGCGGCCGAGAACCACGATCGCGATAGCCACATAGCCGCGGCCCGCCGTCATTCGCTCCGCGAACGTCCCCACCTGAGCCAGGACGAGCGTCGCGCCTGCGAGCCCGGCGAAGCCCCCGCCGACGATCGTCGCACTCGCACGTACGAGGCCGGTAGGCACACCGCTCGCTCGCGCCACGGCCGCGGCTTCGCCGGTGGCTCTCAGTGCAAGACCCGTCCTGGTGCGAAAGAGGAACCACCAGATCACCGGCACGGCGACCAGGCCGATGTAGGTCGGCGCGGGCTGCCCGAAGAACGCTCGACCGACGATCGGCAGCCTCGACAGACCCGGCACGGCTAACGGTGAGAGCGTGGGCAGATCGAGCCCTGCGCCCGCGGCGCCGAACGCCTGCCGGTAGATGGTCCCGGTGAGCCCGACCGCGGCCAGCGTGATCGCAGTCCCGGTGATGACCTGGTCGGTTCGGGCGCCGATGGCCACCAGCGCGAATACGCCGGACAGCAGCATCCCTGCGACCACCGCCACTCCCGCGCCTGGCCACGGACCCCACACCGCCGCTCCGAGCGCGGCCGCCAGGGCGCCGGTAAGCATGACGCCCTCCAGGCCGAGGTTCATCATGCCGGAGCGTTGGGCGACGGTCTCGCCGGCGGCCGCGAGCAGCAGCGGCGTCGCCACCCTCACCGCGGCGGCGAGGAAGCCTTCGACGATGGCCATCACGTCCATCAGCCTGGCGCCTTTGGGGCCACCGAGGAGAGCGACGCCAGCATCGCGGCGCCGTGCCGGCGAGCAGACTCCGACAGCAGCACCGCCAGGATGACGACCGCTTCGACCACGTACACCGCCACCGCCGGCACGTCGGCCTCGCGCTGCATCGCACCCGCGCCGGCCTCGAGCGCACCGAAGAGCAGGCCCGCGACGACGACGCCGAACGGGTGCAGTCGTCCGAGGAGCGCCACCGCGATCGCGGTGAACCCGTAGCCGGGGGAGAGATTCTGAAACAGCCCGTAGGAGACGCCCGCGACCTCCACGCCTCCGGCGAGACCCGCGATGGCGCCGGAGAGCGCCAACGCCAGCGCCGTCATCCAGCGGCTGTCGATCCGGCCGGCGATCTCGGCCGCTCTCGGCCCCAGTCCGACCGCGCGAAGCCGAAATCCCCAGAGCGTGCGAGCGAAGATCCAGTGCAGCAGCACCGCGCCGGCGAGTGCCAGCAGAAGTCCCGCGTGAAGACGGGTGCCCGGCAGCAGCGGCAGCCGCGCCGCCTCGGCGATGGGATCGCTCTGGGGATAGATGCGCTGGCTCTCCTGGAGCGGCCCTTGGACCAGGAGGCTCGTCAGCGCCTCCGCCACGAAGTTCAGCAGCAGGGTGCTGATCACCTCCAGCACGCCGAACCGCACGCGGAGCAGCACCGGAATCGCCACCCACACCGCGCCGGCGAGCACCGCACCAGACAGCACCGCCGCGACCGCGAGCGGCGTGGGCAGCCCTCCGACGCTCAGGCCGATCCAGGTCGCGGCGATCGCGCCGGCGTAGAACTGACCCTCGCCACCGATGTTGAAGGCCCCGCCGCGGAAGGCGAGCGCGAGCCCGAGCCCGATGAGGATGAGCGGTACGGCACGCACCAGCGTGGCAGAGGTGAGCGCGTACCAGGAGCCGAAGGCGCCGGACCAGAGCGCGCCCAGGGCTGTTCCAGAGTCGTAACCCGCCAGCTCCAGTCCTGCGGCCAGGACCGTCAGCCCCGCCAGGAGCGCCGCCGCACCCACCACCCACCCCGAAGCGCGCACCGGCTTTTCAGCCGCTCGCCAGCATGAGCGCGCCCAGCTCTTCCCGGGTAGCTCCCGGAGCCGCCTCGATCAGCGTGCCCCTCCTCGCCACCACGATGCGGGTGGCGAGCGCGAGTACCTCGTCCAGATCGCTGGAGTAGAACACGATGGCGGCGCCATCCGATGCGGCCCGGCGAAGCCACGCGTGGATCGTGGCCTCGGCCCGGATATCGAGCCCCCGAGTCGGATTCTCCGCGACCACGACGGACGGCCGCCTTGAGAGCTCGCGGCCCACGACGACCCGCTGCTGGTTACCGCCGCTCAGCGAGGAGGCCGGCACCCAGGGCCCCGGCACCGATATCGCCAGCTCCTCCAGCAGGGCCGCCGTCCTCGCTTCGGCGGTGCGCCAGTCCACCGTCCGCCCCCGGATCCATGGCTCGGTGGACGAAGATCCCAGGACCACATTCTCCGTGAGCGTCATCGCCGGGATCAGCCCCTCGGTGGTGCGGTCCTCGGGGACGAAGGCGATCGGCTCGGTGACCCACCGGCGACCCCGCAGCGGCTGGATACGTCCCGCGATCGCGCGCAGCAGCTCTCGCTGTCCGTTCCCCTCCACTGCCGCGATGCCGACGATCTCTCCGGCGGCGACCGTGAGGGATGCGGCCCGCAGGGTGATGCCGAGTTCACCTTCCCCAGCCACGTCCACGCCCTCGAGCCGCACCAGTGGTCCGGCATCACTTCGAGCGCCCGAACTCGGCGGTTCGGTCCTCTCGTCACCGGCTCCCTCACCGATCATCGCCACCGCGAGCTGCGCCGCCGTCGTGTCGGCGGCGGGGCCGGTGAGCATGACCTGCCCCCGGCGCAGCACGGTCACCCGATCCGCCGCGGCGAGCGCCTCATCCAGCTTGTGGGTAATGAGCACGGCCGAGCCGCCCTGACTGGTGAACCGGCGGATCACACGGAGGAGATCGCCCACCTCCGTCGGCGCCAGAACTGCCGTCGGCTCGTCCAGCAGGAGGATCCGGGCTTCCGCGGCGAGCGCCTTCACGATCTCGAGTCGCTGCCTCAAGGCCACGCTCAGGTGGTCGACCCGGGCATCGGGGTCGAGCGGAAGGCCGGCTCGCTCGCTGGTCTTCCTCACCCGCCTGCGAAGCGCGTCCGGCGCGACCGGCCACCCGGCCCCCAGCGCCACGTTCTCCGCGACCGTGAAGGCCGGCACCGACGTGAAGTGCTGGTGGACCATCCCGATTCCCAGCTTGCGGGCGGTGCGCGGCGAGAGCCCTGGCCGGGGGACTCCGCCTATGAGCACGGCCCCCCTGTCCGGCTGGATCAGGCCCGCCGCGATGTGCATGAGGGTGGTCTTGCCCGCCCCGTTTTCGCCGAGGAGGGCGTGCACTTCCCCCGGGAGCAATGAGAAATCGGCCCCACGCAGCGCGTGCACGGAGCCGAAGCTTCGATGGATTCCCCGCAGCTCCAGGGCCGGCATCAGAGGCCGGTCGGATGGTCGTGGAACTCCCACTCCAGGTCGAAACGGTCTCCCAGATGAGACGCGAGCGCCTGGACACCCAGGGTCTCGGTGGCGTAGTGGCCCGCGTAGATCACATTGAGACCCCACTCGACCGCGTCGAAGTACGTGTGGTGCGGTCCCTCACCCGTGATGTAGGTGTCGAGGCCCGCGTTGCGCGCTTCGCCGATCATGTTGCCCGCGCCGCCGGTGATGATGCCTACCCGCGAGACCCGGTCGGGGCCACCGGCAATCAATCGTGCGCCCGGCGCGAAGGTCCCGAGCGCGCGGTTTACCTCGCTCACGAAGGTGTCCCGAGCGCTGAGGCGTGCAGGGGCGAAGCCCCAGACGCCGATCGGGCTGCCCTTGTAGTCCCCGAACCACCCTTCCACCTCGATTCCCAATCGGTCGGCGAGTACCACGTTGTTCCCCACCTCCGGGTGCAGGTCGAGCGGTATGTGGACGGAGTAGACGGCGACGTCGTTCTCCAGCAGGGAGGAGAGGCGGCGGTACCGGCGGCCGGTCACTGGGACATTTCCGTCCCAGAAGAGCCCGTGGTGCACGATCAGCAGCGACCCCGGCGGCACGCCGGCGATGGTCCCCTGGGAGGCGTCCACTGCCGCCACGATGCGGCTGACCGTGCCGCTGTTCTCCACCTGGAGCCCGTTGACCGCATTACGCTCGTCGGCGACCTCGCGGATCCGGAGGAACTCGTCCGCGTAGGCGATGATGTCGGCCAGCGGCGCACCGCTCACCGGGCCATCGCCTGCATCGAAGCAGGTCTGGGCGCCGCCAGCAGGGTGCCGGCGGCGATCGAGTCGGCCGCGGCCTGGACCCGAGACCGCAGGGTCTTCTCCACCATGAACTCGAGGGCGGGGTTGGGCACGTACCGGACGACGCCGCTCGCCAGACCGAACGCTTCCACCTTCGGCTCGAAGGTCTTTTCCTTCACTTCCCGCGCGACCGCCAGGAAGGCGCGAGGAAGGTCGATGACCGCGCTGCCCACCACCCTGTCTGGAGCCAGGCGGGTCTGGTCGTCGTTGGACCCGAACACGAAGACCCCCCGGCTCTCCTTGGCAGCCTGGAAGACGCCGAGGGCCGCCGCGTCGGCGTTGTGGTGGAACATGTCCGCACCGACCCTGATCAGAGCCAGGGCCGCTTCCCGACCGGCCGCTGCGTCATCGAAGCTGTTGAGGTAGATCTTTCGGGTCTGGATGTCAGGGTCCACGGCCCGGGCACCGTTTACCCAGCCCTGGTAGGCGGCCTCGATCGGTGGGAGCTCGATGCCGCCGACGAACCCGAGGATGTGGCTCTTGCTGAGTCCCCCCGCAACCATCCCTGCCAGGTAGCTCGCCTCCTCCAGCCGAAAGATCAGGGGCGCCACATTGCCCACGGCGCGCCGGCCCGAGGTGATGATGAAGATGGTCCTGGGGTACTCGGCCGAGACCCGCTCGGCCGGCTCCTGGAACTCGAACCCGTGCGCGAACACCAGGTCGTACCCTTGGACCGCGTAGGTCCGCAGCGCCTCGGCTTGGTCCGATGGGGTCCGCGCCTCCACGTGGCTGATGGCGAGGCCGAGCGAGTCCCGGATCATCTGCAGGCCTTGCCAGGCGCCGGAATTCCAGGCGGCATCGGCCACGGAGCCGGGCGTGATGAGGCCAACTCGGAGACCGGACGTGGCCTCGGTCTTCTGACACGAGGCAACCGACACTATGCCGACAGCATAGAGGCACCTCGCTGTCAGTTCCCAAAATGGGCTTCTTTCAGGTGGCGAATCGGCCTGCGACATCAGTCGAATGACGACATCAAGCAGCCATCATTTGGTCACCAAACCTGCACCGGATGCCTTTGGGACGTCCATCTTGACCTCACCCGCTACTTTGGCCCCCTCGACGATGGCGATCCGGGTGGTGTGAATGTCGCCCGCGACCACAGCCGTGCCCTGGAGCTCCACGCGGTCGGAGGCGTGGATCGCACCGGTCACCGTTCCGGCGATCACGGCCTCCTGGGTGTGCAGGTCTCCCTCGATGGTGGCTCCCTGGGTCACCAGAATCTGGGAGCCGACCTTCACGTTGCCCTTCACCCTCCCCTCGATCCGGACTACGCCTTCGGTCTCCAGATCTCCGATCACCGCCATGTCACTGGCGATGATCGAGAACGGTATCTGATCGGTACGCCGCCGCTTCAGCTCGTTGCCCTGCTCATCCCGCGCAGGACTGGAGAAGATCCCCATCAACCCCCCTGTTTGACCATGGTCCTGGGATCCAGTGATGTGCCGCCCTGCCGAATCTCGAAATGGAGGTGTGGTGCCGTGGACCTTCCGCTGTTCCCGCTGAGACCGATGACCTCACCGGCCTCGACATTTTGGCCGTCTGTCACGATGATGCGCGAAAGGTGTCCGTACATGGTCTGGTATCCCTCCGGGTGGTCGAGGAGGACATACAGACCGTATTCCGGGTCATCGCCGATCTGATTGACGGTGGCGCCCCCTGATGCCCGGACCTGAGTGCCGACAGGCACCGCGATGTCGAGCCCCGGATGGGGCTCGTCCTTGTCGGCCGCCCCCAGCTGGACCTGGCCCCGGGTCACGTAGCCTGGCTCGAAGAGAGGCCATTCCCGGGGGACGGTGGGACCGGGACCGGGCGGCCGGGACTCGTCGCCGACCCTGGCGCGCAGCGCCGGAGCAAGCGGGAGGTTCGAGGTGGTGGCGAGGGGGTCGCGCACGATATCCGCCCCGATCATGCCCCGCAGCTGCTCGTACCGCATCTCGGCACTGTCCAGCGCGAGCGAGAGCTGCCGCACCATTGCGTTCTCCGCCTCCAACCGGGTGACCTTTCGCTCGAGCCCGGGAACCCGTGCGGCGGCTCGCACGACCGGGAGATAGAGCACCGCCATGAGGGCGAGGGCCGCCAGCAGGGCCGCCCCAAGGAGCGCGCCCAGACGCAGCGCCCAGAGGGAAAAGCGCAAGGTCCGCGACCGCGTCGCCCCGTCCCGCTGGACGACGACGGTCACCCCTCGGGCCCTGCTCGTCATCCTTCGAACGGTCCGCCGAGTATCAGCTCCAGCAGGCGGGAGAGATCGTCATTGGAGTAGTAGCTGATGGTGACCAATCCGCGGCCGCGACGCTTGGCGGTGACCCGGACATCAGTGCCCAGCCGCCTGCGAAGGGCGTCCTCGACCCGCTTCACGTCGGCGGCGGCATTTCGGACCACCGGTTGTCCGTCGGGGCGCCGCCCAGGCCGCTGGAGGGTTCGCCTTCCGGCGACGGCGGCCTCGACTTCGCGCACGGACCACCCCTGCTCCACCGCCTCCGCGGCCAGGGCCGACTGGCGGTCGGCATCGGAGAGGCCCAGGAGCGCACGGGCATGACCCGCGGAAAGCCGCTTTTCGTGGACCAGCGTCTGAACGTCGGGCGGCAGCTGAAGAAGGCGAAGCAGATTGGCGATGGTGGAGCGATCCCGACCGACGGCCTTGGCGATCTCCGAGTGACCCAGCTGGAACTCTTCGCCGAGACGGCGATAGCCAGCCGCCTCATCAATGGGTGACAGGTCGTCGCGCTGGAGATTCTCGATCAGGGCGAGGGTGAGCAGGGTGCGGTCGTCCACCTCCTGGACGACAGCCGGGATTCTGGCCCAGCCGAGCTGCTGGGCCGCCCGCAACCGCCGCTCGCCGGCGATCAGCTCGAAGCCGCTGTCGCGCGGACGAACGACGACCGGCTGGAGCAGGCCGGACGCCGCCATCGAGTTGGCCAGGTCGGCCAGCTCCGCTTGATCTATGCGGGTGCGGGGCTGGTAGGGATTGAGCTTGACGCTGGACAGTGGGAGCTCGCGCAGTGCGCCGGAGGCCTCTGCCTGCTCGCGCGAGACCGGGCCGAGCAGTGCCTCGAGTCCCCGTCCCAAACGCTTGGTCTCGGTCATGTGGTCACCTCAGGCTTCGACTCGGACTGGTGGGATACCCTCGTGGCCTCGTCTTCCGCGGACTCTATCGCGGTCGCATCGGCGCCGTTCGGAGCAGGGGTCATGATTACCGTCTCAGCCTCATCGGTTGCCGCTTGTGCCCGGTTGCCGTCCAGACGCTCGAGCTCGGCTTCCGGAGGAGGCAGGGCTGCTTCAGAGGGTGGTGCTTCGGTCTCGGACATCGGAGCGACTTCGTCCGTCTCGGCTGCTGTGACGGCGTCCGATGGCGCTTCCACCGAGGAGTCTGGGTCGGCGGCAGGTGCCTGGGCCTCTAAAGCGGCCTCTTCTAGCGCAGCGCCTGCCGGCGACTCTTCTCCCGCCGGGAACGGCTCTACCATCGCTACTTCGGGAAACGCGTCTTCTACCGTCGCGGTCTCCACCTCCGGGGATATGCCTGCCTCCGAGATATCCGGTTTCCCGATCTCCGGCTCTGCGGCCTCCGGCTCTCCGGTCTCCTGCACGCTGGAAGCTGTTGCCACCGAAGCCGCGTGCGCCGTCGCGGCCGCAACTTGCGCCGGCGCGATGGTCACCTCGGCGCCCTCCACTCGCCGCAACAGCTCCTGAGCGACCGCGAGATAACTCTTCGCGCCCACCGACTGCACATCATAGAGGAGGATCGGCTTCCCGAAGCTCGGCGCCTCGGCGAGACGCACGTTCCTCGGAATCGGTGTGCCGAAGACCTTCGGTCCGAAGTATTCGGTCGCGTCCTCGGCGACCTGGCGACAGAGATTCAGGCGCGAGTCGTACATCGTGAGGAGCACGCCACCGATCGCCAGCCCCGGATTGATGTTCTGCTGCACCAGCCGAACGGTGTTCAGCAGCTGCGAGATCCCCTCCAGGCCGTAGTACTCGCACTGAATGGGGATGATGAGCTGCTGCACTGCAGCGAGCACGTTGAGCGTGAGGAGACCGAGGGAAGGCGGGCAGTCCACCACGATGTAGTCATATTCGCGCGCGAGCGGCTCCAGTACGCGACGGAGCGCGGACTCGCGGAACGGCCGCTCGACGAGCTGTAGCTCAGCGCCGACGAGATCCTGGGTCGCCGGCAGAACCGAGAGATGCGGGAGCCCGGGGACGGGGAGGACGACATCGTGGACCGGATGCTCGTCCACCAGCGCGTCATAGAGCGAGACCTGCAGCTCGACCTTAGCGATGCCGACGCCGCTGGTGGTATTGCCCTGCGGATCGGCATCGACGAGAAGGGTACGGCGTTCCGCGATGGCCAGGGCGGCAGCCAGGTTGACCGCGGTCGTCGTCTTCCCGACGCCGCCCTTCTGATTGGTGATTGCGACCGTGTATGCCATGTGGGTGGCTGTGTCAGCTAAGTTATTGTGATACAGTGAGTTACGCAGCGAGCCGAGTGCGAGCAGCGCGGCAGGGGGCGTGCGCTTGGAAACGCGGGACCAATATAGGAAGCGGAGCACATTGCGCCAACAGTTCATTTCACGTGAAACGTTCACTTCATGGTCCGTGAAATGGGTGAATGCAGGTGTTGGGTCCTGTCAACAACTATGCTCCGATGAAGCGATCGTTCGATGGGGCTGAGGGCGCGTCTCAGTGATTAGCCGCTTGGAGCCCTTTTCGCCCAGGCTTAGAAGGTCAGCTGAGCCGCCAAGTTCGTCGTAAACGCACCCTGGTGAGCGCGAGTCCAGCCTTGTAGGGCTTTACGGTGAGTGATGAAGTGCGAAGTGGGCAGCTTTGGAGGGACTTGGCTTCGTGTCTTCGGTCTAGCTTCCGAGGCTAAGACTGGTTTGGATGTGTTTCACGTGAAACGGCGTCATGCCAGCTGACGCCTCCTGAGAACCTCGGCCACGAGATTCTGCAGATCGCTGGCCGATACGCCCGGGATCCGGCTGGCCTGCGCCAGGGTAGCGGGACGGACCCTGGCCAGCTTCTCTCGACCCTCAGATGAGATAGACCGCAGAGTCCCGTACAAGACGTCAGCCGGGATTCTCAACTCCTGCATTTCGGCCAGCCGCCGGGCACTCTCACGCTCTCGAGCGAGATAGCCTCCGTACCTCAGCTCCACCTCCACCCAGTGGCAGGCGTCGTCCGATGCCGAAAGTCCAACTGCATGGAGCAATGCTGCCAGTGGAATCCCAGGGCGACGAGCCAAGTCCGACACTCGAGCCACCTCTCGTACCGGAGTGGATCCGCTGCTCAGGAGGATGCGATTTGCTTCCTCGATCTCCACTAGCGACTCGTTGGCTCCAGCCAGAAGATCGTTCTCCTCCTGGAGCCTTCCCTCTGCGGCTCGCCGCTCTCCGTCATCGAGAAGTCTCAAGCGCTCTGCCAGCGGCAGCATCCGCCGCAGCGCATTGTCTTGCCGAATAGTCAAGCGATACTCCGATCGCGAGGTAAAGAGCCGGTAAGGCTCGTCTACCCCACGACTCACCAGATCGTCCACCAGCACACCTATGAACGCGGTGCCTCGATCGATCGTGACAGGCTCTCGATCAAGCGCGGCCGCAGCGGCGTTGATCCCGGCAACGACTCCCTGACCAGCTGCCTCCTCGTACCCCGTTGTCCCGTTCACCTGGCCGGCCAGAAACAGTCCCGGCAAGCCCCGCAACTCGAGGGTGGGCTTCAACTGGGTCGGAGGGAAGTAGTCGTACTCGATGGCGTAGCCGGGTCGGGTCATCCGAACGCGCTCGAGTCCGTGTACCGTTCGCAGGAAGGCAAGCTGTACCTCGGGTGGGAGCGAAGTCGATAGCCCGTTGACGTACATCTCCGAGGTGTCTAAGCCCTCCGGCTCGAGGAAGACCTGATGCCGGATGGCCTCGGGGAACTTCACGATCTTGTCTTCGATTGACGGACAATACCGCGGTCCCCGACCGGCTATCATACCGCCATAGAGAGCCGACTGATGGAGGTGTGACGAGATGATGTCGTGAAGCTGCTCGTTGGTCCAGGTGAGCCAGCAAGGGAGTTGATCTGGATGTGACCCATGCTCGTAAAAAGAGAACCAGTAAGGCTTTGCGTCCCCATCCTGCCGCTCGAGGCCGGCTCGGTCCACCGTCCGCCCGTCGATGCGCGGGGGAGTGCCTGTCTTGAAGCGTTGGCACTTAATCCCAAGTCGCTCAATGAGTTGTGCAAGCTCGACAGCCGGACTGTCCCCTGCACGGCCCGCCGGCACCCTGATTTCCAGCCCCATATGGATAACGCCGCGAAGGAACGTCCCCGCCGTGAGTACGACTGCTCCCGCGAGGTAGCGGCGGCCGTCTTGTGTTTCGACTCCGCGAACCGCGCCGGACTCCAGGACAAGGCCCGCCACCGTCCCCTGGACCAACTCCAGGTTCTCCCGGCGCTCCAGGAGCGACCGCACGGCCCGCCGATAGAGACCGCGGTCGCACTGAGCGCGCGGGGACCAGACCGCCGGCCCTTTGGAGCGATTCAGCATCCGGAACTGAATCCGTGCCAGGTCGGTTGCGCGTCCCATGATTCCGCCCAGCGCATCCACTTCGCGCACCACGGTGCCCTTCGCAATTCCGCCGATCGCGGGATTGCAGGACATCTGACCGATGGTCTCGAGATTCTGCGTCAGGAGGATAGTGCGCGCACCGGCGCGCGCGGCGAGGGTGGCGGCCTCGGCACCCGCGTGGCCACCGCCGATCACGATGACGTCGCAGCGCTCTACCATGAGAGGAATCTACGACGGAATGGGCCTTACGACTCGATGTCTCCCAGCCGCATGATCCGGGAGACTTCGCCTCGGGGTACGATCAGATGCCTCCGGTCGGCACGAACGCCGAACCGCGCGCTCCGGCGAACGAACTCCTCGCGAGTGCCGCCCGTCGCCGAGTCGTGCAGGCCGACATCGAGCAAATGAAGGCCGGACTGATCCTCGGTGTCGAATCGCCCTACATACGTGAGGGATCCGGTCGTCTCCACCACCACGGTGACACCGTGGAGCTCGGGGTGACCAGGATGGAAGACATGCCCGGTCAGGCCGCCGCCCCCGCACCGAAGTGCTTGTCGAAAGCCTTGGTCAGGTCGCCTGCGATGGACTGCGGGCTGCGGCCCTCGATCTGGTGTCGGTGGACGAAATGGACGACCTCGCCGTCCCGCAGCAGCGCCATCGAGGGGCTGCTGGGCTGATACTCCGCAAAATACTGGCGGGCTCGTGCGGTCGCCTCGACGTCCTGGCCGGCAAACACCGTTACCACCTGCTCGGGCAGCACCGAATGCGCCAGGGCGAGCTTCAGTGCGGGTCGAGCATTGCCGGCAGCACAGCCGCAGACCGAGTTCACGAAGACCAGCATGGTGCCCCGCTGGTCCCCAAGGGCGGCATCCACCTCCTGCACCGTCCTCAGCTCCTGGGCTCCGAGACGTACCATCTCGTCGCGCATGGGTGCGACGAGGGCGGGATTGTACGGCATCAGCGAATTCCTCACGTCATTGGGGTGTCGGGCAAAAGAGCCGTCTTCAACGCGTGCCATGGCAGGCTCGCGCATTTCACCCGAGTCGGATAGGCCGATACCCCCGAGAACACGGCGAGCTTGCCCAAGGTTTCCGCCTCGGCCGGGTCCAGCCGGCCGGTCACCATTCGGTGAAACCGTGCGAAGACTTCCTGGGCATCCTGCAGGGACTTTCCCTTCACGGCGGCCGTCATGAGCGACGCGGAGGCCCGGGAGATGGCACAGCCCCTTCCGTGAAAGCTCGCATCCCTTATCACGTCACCGTCGAGTTTCAGCCAGACCGTGATCGAGTCGCCGCAGTTGGGATTGTTGCCCTCCGCTCGCCGATCGGCGTCCTCCATCACCCGATAGTTCCGGGGAGAGCGGTTGTGCTCCAGAATGACGTTCTGATAGAGCTCGGACAAGCTCGACATCACCGGAACACCTCGCGCGCGCGCTCGATGCCGCGAGCCAGCGCTTCGACCTCCTCCGGCGTGTTGTAGAAGGCGAACGACGCCCGCACCGTCGCGGGGATGCCGAAGCGCTCCATCACCGGCTGTGCACAATGATGACCGGCCCGCGCAGCCACGCCGGCGTCATCCAGGACCGTGCCCACATCGTGGGGATGAACGCCATCCAGGACGAACGAGAGGACCCCCACCTTCTCCGGTGCGGTCCCCACCAGGCGCACCCCTCGGATCCTTCTGACCCGCTCGGTTGCCAGGCGGAGCAGGTCGGCTTCCCAGCCGACTATGGAGTCCAGACCTACCGCCTCGATGTAGTCGAGCGCGGTCGCGAGGCCCAGCACCTGCGCGATCGGCGGCGTGCCCGCCTCGAACCGCGCCGGCGGCGCCGCCCAGGTGCTGGTCTCCAGCCCGACCTGCTCGATCATGTCGCCGCCTCCCTGCCAGGGCGGCATTGCCTCGAGCACGGCCCCGTGTCCGTACAGGATGCCGATCCCGGTGGGACCATACAGTTTGTGGCCCGAGCAGGCGAAGAAGTCGCAGCCCAGCTCGGCGACATTGATCCGCAGATGCGGCGCGGACTGGGCGCCATCCACCAGCACCAGCGCGCCTCGAGCGTGCGCGCGTGCCGCCAGCTCACGCACCGGATTCACGGTCCCCAGGGCATTGGAGACCTGTCCGACGGCGAGAAGCCTGGTGCGATCACCGAGCAGGCGCTCGAAGGCATCCAGATCAAGCTCGCCGCGGTCGCTGATGGGAACGGCCCGGAGCCGGGCCCCGGTCTGCTGGCACACCAGCTGCCAGGGCACCAGGTTCGAGTGGTGCTCCATCGCCGTGACCAGCACCTCGTCACCCGGACGCAGGGTACTCCGGCCCCAGCTCTGTGCGACCAGGTTGATGGCCTCGGTCGTGCCTCTGGTGAACACGATCTCAGCCGCCGATGCCGCGCCGACGAATCGCGCGATCCGTTCCCGCGCGGCCTCGAACCCGGCTGTGGCTCGCTCGCTCAGCTCGTAGAGGCCGCGGTGCACGTTGGCGTTGTCGTTGGCATAGAAGCGGGCGACCGCCTCGATCACCTGCCGTGGCTTCTGGGTCGTGGCGGCGTTGTCGAGGTAGACCAGAGGGTGCCCGCCGCGGGTCCTCTGCGAGAGGACCGGAAAATCACTCCGGATGCGGGCGACGTCGAACCCCTCGGCGGTAGGGTCCGGAACCGGGGCGGCGGGAGCTGCGCCTACCTGGGCCATCGCGCCCGCCTCACCTCCGCTCGGCCTCGAGCCGCTCGAGCACGAGGCGGTCCAGCTCGCTCCGCACCGGCTCCAGGGCCACTTCCTCGATCACTTCCGCGGCGAACGCGTAGGTGAGAAGCCGCTCCGCCTGGTCATGGGGCACTCCACGGCTTCGCGCATAAAACAGGGCGACGTCGTCCAGCCGGCCGACGGTGGCTCCGTGGGTGCACTTCACGTCGTCCGCGAAGATCTCCAGCTGGGGCTTGGTGTCCACCTTGGCCCCATCGCTCAGCAGGAGGTTGCGGTTGGTCTGCTTCGCGTCGGTCTTCTGGGCCTCGGGCTTGACGAACACCTTGCCGTTGAACACCGCCCGCGAGCGGCCGTCCAGCACGCCCTTGTAGACCTCCCAGCTGCGGCAGTTGGGCTGGTCGTGGAAAATCGCGGTGTGGTTGTCCACCACCTGCTCACCGCGGGTGATGTAAAGACCGTACATCAGGGTCTCGATGTTCTCCTCGTTGAGCCTGACGTGCAGGTTGTGCCGGGCCATCGCGCCGCCCATGGCCATCGAGAAGGAGCGGTAATGGCTGTCGCGCCGCTGATCCACGTGGGTCAGGCCGACGTGGTAGGCCCGCTCGCTCTCGCGCTGGATCCTGGTGTGCTCCAGCCAGGAGCCCTCGCCCGCGGCAACTTCGGTGACCGGATTGGTCCAATAGACACCCTCCGGCACAAGCGTCACGTAGCTCTCGATCACCGCGGCCCTGGCGCCCCGTTCCACCACGATCAGGTTGCGAGGCTGGATCGCGGCACCTTCGGACGCCACCGTCGTCACGAAGACGAAATGCACCGGGCGCTCGAGGTGGAGACCCGCGGGAACGAACAGCATTCCGCCGTCCCGGAACGCCGCCGTGTTGAGAGCGGTGAACGGGCTGCCCTCGACCGGCGCGTGCCGCGTCAGGTGATCCGGCAGCAGCCTCCCGTTGCCTCGGAGCGCCGCTGCCAGGCTCCCCGCCCTCACTCCGGACGGCAGCACGGACGCGCGCGAAAGCGACTCGCTGTAGGCGCCGTCCACGAACACGAGCGTGGTCCACTCGGGATGGCCGAAGACGAAAGGCAGAAGCTGCTCGGCCGTGACGGGGGCGGGCTCGCCGGGGCCGGGACGCCAGCTGCGCTGCGCGATCGGAGCGACCGGAGTGAAGCGCCACTCCTCGTCGCGGGGCGCAGGAAAGCCCACCGCGGCGAACCGCGCCGCGGCCGCACGGCGGAGCGGCTCCAGCCACTCGGGGCGTTGGGCGATCCCCGCGCCGGGTTTGAGCTCGAGATCCTGCAGCACCGCCTCGCTCACGCGCCGGCCCCCGTCGCGGCCGTGGCGGCCGCGTCCACCCACTCGTAGCCCTTGGCCTCGAGCTCGAGCGCGAGCTCCTTTCCGCCGGACATCGCGATCCGCCCGTTCGAGAGCACGTGCACGAAGTCGGGTACGATGTAGTTGAGGAGACGCTGGTAGTGGGTCACCACGATGAACGATCGGTCCTGGCTTCGCAGCGTGTTGACGCCCGCGGCCACGATCCTGAGTGCATCGATGTCGAGCCCCGAGTCGGTCTCGTCCAGGATGGCGAGCTTCGGCTCCAGCACCGCGAGCTGAAGGATCTCGTTCCGCTTCTTCTCGCCGCCGGAGAACCCGGAGTTCACCGCCCGACTCATGATCTCGGGCCCCCACTCCACCACCTTCAGCTTCTGCTCGAGCAGATCCACGAAGTCCAGGGAGTCGATCTCCTCCTCCCCCCGCGCCTTCCGGATCTCGTTGTAGGCCGCTCGAAGGAAGTAGGCGTTGGTGACACCGGGGATCTCCACCGGATACTGAAAGGCGAGGAACACACCTGCCTGGGCCCGCTCCTCAGGCTCCATGTCCAGCAGATCCTGGCCTTGGTAGAGCACCGAGCCGCTGGTGACCTCATAGGCCGGGTGTCCCGCCAGCACCTGGGCCAGCGTGCTCTTCCCGGACCCGTTGGGGCCCATGACGGCGTGGACCTCGCCGGCGTTCACGGTGAGGTCAATGCCCTTGAGGATCTCCTTGTCGCCGGCCGAGGCCCGCAAATCCCTGATTTCCAGCACGACAGTCCTCTCACTCGACAGCGTAAAAAGTGAAAGCTGAAATGTGAAAAGGAGCTCGATCCCCTTTCACTCTTACTTCTCACCCTTCTCGTTCTTCTCTTAGCCCACACTTCCTTCCAGACTGATCCCGAGCAGCTTCTGCGCCTCCACCGCGAACTCCATCGGCAGCTCCCGGAAGACCTCCTTGCAGAAGCCGTTTACGATCATCGAGATCGCGTTCTCGGTGTTGAGGCCCCGCTGCTTCAGATAGAAGATCTGGTCCTCGCCGATCTTCGACGTGGAGGCCTCGTGCTCGGTGGAGCTGGAGGCGTTCTGCACGTCGATATACGGGAAGGTGTGCGCCCCGCACCGGTTCCCGATCAGCATCGAATCGCACTGGGTGTAATTGCGCGCCCCCTTCGCCTTCGGCAGCACCTTTACCAGGCCGCGGTAGCTGTTCTGACCCTGCCCCGCGCTGATGCCCTTGGAGACGATCGTGCTGCGGGTATTCTTGCCGGTGTGGATCATCTTGGTGCCGGTGTCGGCCTGCTGATGGCCGTTCACTACGGCGACCGAGTAGAACTCCCCCACCGAGTCGTCGCCCTGGAGGATGACGCCGGGGTACTTCCAGGTGATCGCGGAACCAGTCTCGACCTGGGTCCAGGAGATCTTGGACCGCGCTCCCGCGCACTTGCCGCGCTTGGTGACGAAGTTGTAGATCCCGCCCTTGCCCTCCTCGTCGCCGGCATACCAGTTCTGCACCGTGGAATACTTGATGGTGGCCCCCTCCAGGGCGACCAGCTCGACCACCGCCGCGTGCAGCTGGTTCTCGTCCCGCTTGGGTGCGGTGCAGCCCTCGAGGTAGCTCACGTAGGCGTCATCGTCCGCGATGATGAGCGTCCGCTCGAACTGCCCCGTCTCGGCCGTATTGATCCGGAAGTAGGTCGACAGCTCCATGGGACAGCGCACGCCCTTGGGGACATAGACGAACGAGCCGTCGCTGAACACCGCCGCGTTGAGCGCCGCGAAAAAGTTGTCGCTCGAGGGCACGACGGAGCCGAGATACTTCCGCACCAGCTCGGGATGCTCCTGCACCGCCTCGCCGAAGGAGCAGAAGATGATCCCCTGCTCGGCCAGCTTCGCCTTGTAGGTGGTTCCCACGGAGACCGAGTCGAAAATGGCGTCCACCGCCACACCGGCGAGGAGCTTCTGCTCGGAGAGCGGAATGCCCAGCTTCTCGTACGTCTCGAGCAGCTTCGGATCCGCCTCCTCCAGACTGCCGAGGGGCTTCTTGGTGCGCGGAGCCGCGTAGTAGCTGATGGACTGGTAGTCCACGGGGGTGTACTTGATGTTGGGCCAGCTGTGCGGCTCGGTCATCTTGAGCCAGCCGCGGTAGGCCTTGAGGCGCCAATCGAGCAGCCAGTCCGGCTCACGCTTCTTGGCCGAGATGAGCCGGATGATGTCTTCACTCAACCCCTTGGGCGCGACGTCGGACTCGATGTCCGTGACCCAGCCGTGCTTGTACTCCTTGTTGACCAGTGTCTCGACCGGCGTGCTCATGTCCTCTCCTCGGCGGCTCGGCTGAACCGCACCCTGTACTCACAGGCCGGGCATCCGCTCAGGATGTGGCCGGTCCGCTCCACCTCGGCACCCAGTACGTCGGCCAGGTATCTGGCCTCGGCGGCGCAGATCTCCGGGAACCGCACCGCGACAGCCGGAATGGGGCAGTTGTGCTCGGTGAGTACGGCCTCGGCCCGACCCGAGATGCCTTCTTCGACTCGCATCTCGGCCATGTACCCCTCCTCCGAGAGGAGCTTGGCCACGGCCGTTGGCCGCTCGGCCTGCCCCACGCCCCGGAGCTCGGCTCGCATCCGGCCGGCGATGAGGTCGAAGTACGAATCCAGCATCTTCACCGCGGCCTCGCGTCCTTCCCGCTGCACGACTGCACCCAGCATTGCGGAGAGCGCCTCGCCGTAACGGCGGGGGAAGAGCTCCTCGCCGCAGGGGCTTAAGCTGTAGGCAAAGACCGGGGCGCCTACTCCCCGGTGCTCCCGGCGATAGACGACCAGGCCCTCCGCCTCCAGCTCCTTGAGATGGTGCCGGACAGCATTGAGGGAGATCCCCAGCTTGACAGCCAACCCGCGCGCCGTGAGCGGTTGCGCCCGCTTGAGCTGTGTCAACACCGCGCCGCGCTGTCCTTTATGGCCTATTGGCAAGCCGGGCTCGACCACCGGAAGAGGGACACCCATGGCGCAAATGTTAAGTAAATTTGTCGGGATTGTCAAATCGGACCATGAGTATGGTGCGAACTCAGAACAATATGCATAGCAACGACTTAATCAAAGGCAACATGGGCTTGGCATACTGTAGCTGCCGTTGATGGCAGAGGGGGCGGTCAGACCTGGCAATTGATAGTAGCAATCGATACTTCCAATTGTCCCTCCCGAGGACGTGAGAATCTCCACATCTGGCCACACAGAGCGCAGTTTCCCATATTGAGGCAGTCGTTCAACTCCAATGGGGGAGTAGCCTTCCATGACCATCCACCGCATCAGGCTTCTGGGGGATCCGATTCTCCGCGCCAGGTGCGAGCCGATCACCCGGCCGGGCTCCACTGCCGTGCGAGTGATCATGGACGACATGCGGGAGACGCTGCGGGACTGGCAGTCCAGGTTCGGTAGTGGGCGAGGGATTTCGGCGCCTCAGATCGGCGCGCCAGTGCGAATGGTGTACCTCGAAATGGACAAACCCTGGCCCCTCATCAATCCCGAGATTGTGGACATAGGGAACGAGGACTTCGAGGTGTGGGACGATTGCTTCTCGTTCCCCAACCTGCTGGTCCGGGTCTCCCGCGCGTATCGCATCCGGGTGCGTTATCAGGACTTCAAGAGCCAGTGGCACGAAGTCGAACTCGAGGGAGACCGGGCCGAGCTGCTGCAGCACGAGATCGATCACCTGGACGGCGTCCTCGCGGTAGACCGACCTCAGGGCCTCGATCCGTTCTGCCTCCGGGAGGAATGGCACCGTCTGCACGGTCCGAGTCGGCGGTACGGCCCACCCGAGCCGCGCAACGAGGTGTACGCGTCACCCATCAGCGAGTCGCTTTAGCGGCCAGGCCACTCCCCCAATCGGACGAAGACCGCACCCCGGTCCTCCGTGCTGTAGCCGTATTCGAATCGCACCGGCCCCACCGGCGTATCCGCTCCCAGGCCCGCCCGGATTCCTCCCACCCAGCCATCGTCACCGAGCAGCGACCCGCCGTTGGCGCTGCGGCCGCCGGCCACTTCGATCCTGGCGAGCAGCAGGCCTTTCACCGGGGTGGTGAGCATGAGACCCAGCATGGCCTCACGGTCGCCGCGCCGCTCGCCGATGTGAAGCCCGGGGAATCCATCCGTGCCGCCGAGAGGGAACCCATCCTGGACCGGCAGGTCGTCGCCCCACCCGAGCCTGATCCGGGGAGTGAAACGGACCACGCCGAAGCGGGCGAGCAGCTCCGCGTCCACGCTCGCACGACTGTACACGCCGGTCCACACGGCCTCTGCCCGCGCCACCTCTCCGCGCAGCCGGCTGGCACGGACCGCGCGCAGTGCGACGCCCGCCGTGGAGACATTCTCCCTCGCCGGCTCGTCCCAGGTATGCCCATGGATGCCCAGTCCCAGTTCCCAGCCAGCCGGTAGCACCCGCTCCACCCCCAGGAAACCAATCGCCTCGCGAGTCTCCAGCTCGTCGAGCTCGTCGCCGTCGGCCTCGAACTGGCGCACGTCCTCCGTGGCCAGGCGGACGGTCACCGTGGGATCGAGCACTTGACGAACCAGCTGAAATTTCCGGCGCAGCCCGGTGTAGACCTCTTTGCGGAACGCGTCGAGGAACAGGGCCGCGCTCCCTTCGAGCGCCAGACCGAACAACCGGCGGTCCACGCCGCCGGCCCACATCTGGCCGCCCAGCTCGTTGTCGTAGGCCAGTCCCAGAGCGACCTCCCGGCGAGAGGCCCGCCGCATGGAGAGCGCGAAGCCGACCGAGTCTCCGGTGCCGTGGGGGCCCAGCCAGACGGAGTGGTAGGCGTCGGTGGTGCCGAGATTCCGGAGCCTGGATCGCAGCAACTCGACGTCCAGCGTGTCGCTCAGGCCGAAGCCGAGCATCCGCTCCAGCGCCAGCCGCTCCGAGTCGTTGGCGCTATCGGCGGTGAAGCCGGTGACCACACGAGGGAGCACCGACCGACCGTGCACCGGGGACCGGGACAGGCAGGTGAGCGACGGCAGCGTCGTGTCGGCGGCAGCCCGACCGTTGGCCAGCAGGCGCGCCACCCTGGGCGCCGAGAAATTGAGAGTGGTGAAACCCTCCACGTCCGGACGCACCAGCACGTCGCCAGGGTGCAGCGACTCCGCGGGCTGCTGGAAGAGGAACTCGATCAGTCGGTCCGCCACGCTGAGGGGAGAGTAGCCATCGAAAGTGGTGGCGGGGTGTTCGGTCGCATCGGAGACGATGACGCGTTCCGCCCCTTCCGCGCGGGCGACCGCGACCGGGATGTTGGCCGACAGACCGCCATCCACCAGGAAGCGACCCTCACGCCTCTCCGGCGCAAAGACCAGAGGAACCGCGATGCTCGCACGCACCGCCTGCGCAAGGTCACCCGAGCGCATGACCACGGGCTCGCCGCTGCCCAGGTCCGTGGCCACGGCTCGAAAACGGATTGGGAGGGAATCGAAGTCTCCGCGGGCGAGCAGGTTACCCTGCAGCATCGCGACGTTCATCAGGGCGTTGACTTCAGCCTCCACCAGCGAGGCGCTCTGGATGGTGAACCTGCGCTCGCCCTGCTCCCAGGTCACCAGCGGCCGCAGCACGCCCAGCGAGCGGGGGGCGCGTGGACGGTAGCTGCGGAACATCTGGTTCAGTGGGGTGATGCGGGCCAGTGAATCCAGGACGTGCCCGCTGTAGCCGCTGGCATATAGCGCACCGACGGCGGCCCCCATGCTGGTCCCCACGACCAGGTTCGGCCGGATTCCCAGACTGTCCAGGGCCGCGAGCACCCCGATGTGGGCCAGGCCCTTGGCCCCGCCGCCGGAGAGGACCAGAGCGGTCCGCGGCGGCCGGCACGTCTGTGCCGCGAGGGGTGTCGCGGCGGCCAGATTTACACCGAGAAGAATGAAGAGAAGTTGAAGCCGCAGAAGCATGTAGGGTGAAGATACACACCCCTTGCGCCGCCCACTCCGAATCCGTATACCTTTGCCCACGAGGAGCGAACGATCAGTTCTGTGGAGGAGCGGCGGCAATGACCTATGTGATCGTCGAGGCCTGCATCGGGGTGAAGGACCGTGCCTGCGTGGATGTGTGCCCGGTGGACTGCATCTACGAGGGCGAGGATCAGCTCTACATCCACCCGGACGAGTGCATCGACTGTGGTGCGTGTGAGCCCGAATGCCCGGTGACCGCCATCTTCCCGGAGGAAGACGTACCCCCCAACATGACGCCCTTCATCGAGAAGAACCGGGACGTCTTCAACAGTGACACCCCACCCGGCCGACCGAAGCGCTGACCCCCAGGTACAAAGAGAGGCGGCCCCGCGCTCGTACTGCCTTGGCCGCGAGCGCGGAACCGTGGGTTGGTGAGGACGGGGAGACCAGGACCTCGCGGCCCATGATCGTCCCGCCACCAGGCACAACGCCCGGGGCGGGCGAAAGGTTTCAGGGAAGTCCGGCGAGGAACGCCAGGACGGCGTCCGTCGTCTCGACCGGCCGTTCCAGCGGAGACACGTGGCCGGCGGACCTGATCACCACCAGGCTGGCGCCGGGGATGGCCTCGGCCATTGCTTTGGCCTGCGCCGGCGGCGTCACCTCGTCCTCGTCACCCACCAGCACCAGGGTGGGAAGACCGGCCAGCACCGGGAGGAGTGGCGTGCTGTCCTGCCGGTCCCGCATCGCCCCCAGAGCGCCGACGATTCCGGCGACCGGCGTCGTGGCCATCATCGCCCGCACCCGCTCCACGGTGGCCGGCGCGCCGGTCAGCGTGGAGGCGCCGAGCACCTTGGGAAGCATGGTCTCCGCAAAGGCGGCGGCGCCCTGCTCCCGAGCGGTGGCGGCGGAGGTGTCCCGCGCCATTCGACCTTCGGGCGTATCCGCTTCCGCGCGCGTGTCCACCAGCACCAGCCCCCGCACCCGCTCCCGCCAGCGGCGCAGGAACTCGAAAGCGACGTACCCTCCCATCGAGAGCCCCACCAGCACCGCCTGGCGGGCGCCCAGCAGATCCAGCAGCTCCGCCAGGTCGGCCGCATAGGTCTCCATGCTGTAGCCGAGGTCCGGAGCGTCGGACTGTCCCATGCCTCGCAGGTCCGGGGCGATGCGGCACCATCCATCCAGCGCCGCCACCTGGTGGGTCCAGATCGTGTGGTCGAACGGAAACCCGTGAATGAACACGACGGCCGGACCGTCGCCCCGTACCTCGACGGCAAGGGTGACGCCGTTGACCGCGAGGCGCTGCAGCTCCCCCTCGCGGCGCCGGCGTGCGGCCATGAAGTCGTTGAACTCGGTGGGCACCGGCACGGGACGTCCGCTGCGGCCCACGCAGACGAACACCAACTCCGCTGTCGCAATGAGCGTCTCGTCGGCCGAGCGGTGCGCGATTTGGCGCATGGTGAAGCTGGTGCGGCCGACGTGGGTCAGCTCCTGCTCGAAGCGGAGCACGTCGCCGGGGTAGGCGGCCGCGTGATACTCGACGACGCTGCGCCGGACGGCCGGCCAGGCGCCGGTCCGATCGAAGAGGTCCATGCCCGGCCCCGCCCGCAGCATCTCCCAGCGGGCTCGCTCGAAGAGGCTGAGGAAGGACGCCTGATTGAGGTGGCCGAAGGCGTCGCACTCGTCGGGATAGACGGTGAGCAGGATCGGCGGCATGGGTGCTCCCAAGATATGTCATCCCGAGCGATCGCGAGGAGCCTGCCCGACCTTTCCGGATATACTATACCCATCCGGCGCAGGTCCGTCCCTCAGCACTCGGCTCGAGGCTCCATGAAACCGCAGACCGACTACATCCGCCACGCCGCGCGACTCGCGCGCAAGCTCCAGATGGATGCCGCGATGGGCGGCACGCCCCAGCCCGACGCCGAGTTCTACAAGACGCTGTCGAAGGCCCTCGACGAGATCGCCGCCGGCCTCGAGCTCGTCGCCAAGGCGGATTGATCTCGTGCGGGTGATCCGGACCGGGGCCGAGCTGGCCGCGCTGGCCGGTCGGCTCCGGTCGGAGCCGCTGCTCGCGGTGGACACCGAGGCCGCGAGTTTCCACCGCTATCTCGACCGGGTCTACCTGCTCCAGATCTCCTCCCGTGAGGAGACGGCCGTCGTCGACCCGCTCGCGACGGAGGGGCTCGGTCCGATCGGCGAGCTGCTGGCGGATCCGGCGATCGAGATCGTCTTCCACGACGCCGACTACGATCTGCGGCTCCTCCATCGCGAATACGGGTACACGGCGAAGAACCTGTTCGACACCCGGATCGCCGCGCAGCTCCTGAACGAGCCCGGCGTCGGGCTTGCCGCGCTGCTGGAGAAATACCTCGACGTGCGGCTCGACAAGCGATTTCAGCGCGCCGACTGGTCCGCCCGGCCGCTCTCGCCCGAGATGCTGGACTACGCGGCCTCGGACACCCGCTACTTGCCGCGGCTCCGGGACATCCTCCGCCAGCGGCTCGAGGAGCGCGGACGCCTCGCCTGGGGGCAGGAGGAGTTCGCATTGCTGGAGGACATCCGGCCCACGCCGGCCGACCAGGCCGAGCCCGGCTGGCTCCGGCTCAAGGGGGCGAAGGCGCTGCGCGGCAGAGAGCTGGCGATTCTCCGGGAGCTGTGGGAATGGCGCGAGGCCGCGGCGCGGCGGGCGGATCGAGCCACGTTCCGGATTCTCAACAACGAGCCGATGCTGGCGATGGCGAAGAACGCGCCCACCGAACTGGCCGCCCTGAAGGCGATTCCCGGCGTGAGCTCGGACCAGGCCGAGCGGCGCGGCCGCGACCTCCTGGCGGCGATTCGGCGAGGCCTCGAGCTTCCGGAGGGCGACCTGCCCCGACTCACCCGGCCCCCGCGCCGGGTGCCGGACCTGGCCTACGAAGAGCGGCTCGAGCGGCTCAAGGCCGCACGTAACCAGCTCGCCCAGAAGTACGACCTGGCGCCGGGGGTAGTCTGTCCCAACGGAACCCTGGAGGCCATCGCCCGGCTGGATCCGAAGTCGGCCGCGGAGCTCGGCAGCGTGACGGAGCTACGGCGGTGGCAACTGCGGGAGTTCGGCGAGGAGCTGTTACAGGCTCTGCAAGGCCCTGCCGCGCAGGACGTCGGCAGCGGGACTTAGACGATCAGAACCCGAGAAAAGCGCGGACTCGCGGGTCCATCCGCTCGGGAGTCCAGTACGGGTCCCACACCAGCTCCACCTCGACGTTCCGTACCCCTTCGAGATCGCCCGCTACCCGCCGCACATCCTCGATGATCTCTCCGCCGGCCGGGCATCCCGGTGAGGTGAGTGTCATCTTCACCTTGACGTCCCCCTCGTCACTTGATTCGATGTCGTAGACCAGACCGATGTCGATGATGTTGAGGTTGAGCTCGGGGTCCTTCACCGCGCGGAGGGCCTTGCGGATGGTCTCGGGGGACTGGGTGGCCATGGACTCGTCTCTCCTTCTGTCAACGTGCCCTTCGCTTCGCTCAGGGTGACAGGCTTCGCTCGGGGTGACAGGAAGAAAGCTAACACTTCGCGACCAGCTCCTGGGCGCACACCTGGGGCACCAGACGGATCGCCGCGTCGGAGAGCTCGGTGCGGACCAGCTTCAGTCCTTTCACCGAATCGCGGGTCCTGGGATCGAAGGCCCTGTTGGTGAGGAAGATCAGGAAGAGATCGTGCGCGGGATCGATCCAGATCTCGGTGCCGGTGAATCCGGTATGGCCGTACGCCGACTGGGTAATCAGCGTGCCGTAGATGCTCGGCTCCTCGCCGTTCAGCTCCGGCGAGTCCCAGCCAAGCAGCCGGGTGCCGCTGCGAGGACCGCGGGTGAGGAACTGGCGCATGGTCGCCGGACTCACCCACTGCCCCGCCGGTGCCATCCCTTCGCGGAGCCAGACCTGGGCAAACCGCGCCAGATCGCGGCCGGTCGAGAACACGCCGGCGTGGCCCGCGATGCCCCCGAAGGCCGCGGCGTTCTGATCATTCACATCGCCCGGGACCGGCTGACCCCGCCAGATGCCCGCGGGCGCAATCCGCCGCTTGAGGTCGGCGGGCGGGCGGAAACGGGTCTCGGTCATGCCGAGCGGACCGAAGACCTCGGCCTCCGCAAAACGGTCGAGGCTGGTGCCGGAGACCGACTCGATGAGGAGGCCCAGGAGCATCGCGTTCAGGTCGCTGTACTCGGCCGAGTCACCGGGCGAGCGGAGCAGTGGTTGGGCATAGAGAAGGTTGACCATCCGGGCGCGGCTCCGCCCCGCCTTCTTATAGATCGGGACGTAGCTCTTGAGGCCGCTGGTGTGATCCAGCAGCATCCGCACGGTCACCTGGTTCTTGAGCCCGCCGGAGAACCGAGGGAGAAACCTCCGCACCGGGGCATCCAGGTCGAGCTTCCCCTGGTCCACCAGGCGCATCGCCGAGGCGGCCGTGGCGACAACCTTGGTGATGGAGGCGACGTCCCAGAGCGTGGAATCGGGGTCCGGCACCCGGGAAGCGGGATTCCAGGTGAAGTGTCCATACCCGCGGGAATAGAGGATGGAGTCACGCCGCCCGACGATGACCACGGCGCCGGGATAGAGTCCCTCGCGGATGCCGGCCCGGGCCGCGCGGTCCACGTCGGCGAAGGTCTGGGCGACGGCGGGTGGAATCGTGAGCATCGTCAGCAGGACGGCGAAGGCCGCGCACCGGATGGAGGCGGTCATGACGGCGTTGTCAGCTCAGTGCCCGGCGAGCTCGTCGCGCACCGGGCCGGGCGGCAGCCGGTAGAGCACCTCGACGGTGCGGCGATCGCGATCGGTGAGGGTACCAGTCCGCGTCGCCGGGAACATCACGTCGTTCGTGTCGGATGAGTGGGGGAGTCCCAGGGCATGTCCGGCCTCGTGCACGGCCACGGAGAGGAGGGCCGCATCGGGGAGCAGTGTGCCGGTGTGGGTCCGGAGCGCGAGGGAGATGGAGGCTCGCCGCACCCGGCCGGCCTGGTCCCACGTCAGGTCGGTCTGTCCCGCCCGATCGAAGTCGAAGTGATCAATCCATCGGATCACGACATCCGCGCTGGCGGAATCGGAAACCACCTGGAACGTGAGGCCTACGCCGGTGTTCTCCCAGCGATGGAACGCATCGCGGGCAAAGTCGGCCATCTTGGGCAAATAGCCCGGAACCCCGCCTTCCACGATGTGGAGTTTGATGGGCTTGCCCCACCTGTCGGGCCAGCGCCGCACCACGGAGTCAGTGCTGACGATCAGCGAGTCCAGATACGTCCCGGACGCCTCGCGGGACAGGCGTTCCCGGGTGGCCAGTCTCACCAGCCGATCTCCGATCTCGCCGCCGGCGCGACCAGCGACGCCTTCGCGCCTCATAACCTCTTGCGTCACATCAGGATGCGCCGTTCCTGGCTGGGTAGCGCTGGGTCCTTGGACGGCCCCGCCCTCCCGCTCGGCGGCGAGCTTCAAGTGGCCGATCCGGTCCACCAGGATCAGCAGCGCGAGGGCGAGGGTGACGACGGGGAGGAAGGCACGACGCATGGTTCGTCGGAATATTGGCAAGGGATAGGCCAAGTCGCCAGCGCGCTAGCGCCGAGAACTGCACCGGCCTAACATTGGCCGCCGCGCGCTCGGGCGCGGCCGGAGTCCGGAGGCTTTCCTGCGTCTGATGGAACCTTTCGCCCGAGCGCTGGTGCGCTGGCGCTGGGTGGTGCTGGGCGTGTGGGCGGTGATCGGCGTGGTGGCGGCGGTACGCGCGCCGGCCACGCCGGGTCGGCTCAACACCCGCGGCGGCAGCGCGCGAGAGACCGAGGCATCCCGCACCGAGAAGCTGTTGAACGAGCAGTTCACCCGCCCCATCGGCGAATTCTTCGCCGTCACCCTCGAGGGACCTTCCCGTTTCGACAGCGGACCGTCGCGCGTGGTGCTCGACAGCGTGCTCGCCGCGCTCGACCGGGAGCCGTACGTCCGCGGACTCGTCTCCTACCCCGGCACTCGCGATACCACGTTCCTGAGCCACGACCGGCGCTCCACCTTCGCCCTGGTCGCGATCGACCTGGAGAACGGCGACAGCGCGAGCGCCTACGTTCCACCGACCCGCGAGACGGTGCGAGGCGCCCTCGCTCGGGCGCCGGGGGGAGCGCTCTATCGCGCCCGGGTGACCGGCCGGGCTCCCTTCGACCTGGATATCCGCGCCGTCGTCGCCCAGGACAGCCAGCGGGGAGAGCGCGCGCTCCTGCCGCTCACCCTCGGCATCCTGGTGCTCGCCTTCGGCGCGCTGGTGGCCGCGGCGCTGCCGCTGGTGATCGGCGTGCTGGCCATCGCGGTGTCGCTCACCATCATCGGGCTCCTCACCAGCGTGACTCCGATGTCCATCTTCGTGCTCAACATGACCACGATGATCGGGCTCGGCGTGGGCATCGACTATTCGCTGCTGGTGGTGACGCGGTTCCGGGAGGAGCTGCGCCACGGTCTCCGGCGGCGCGAGGCCGCCGTCAGCACGTTGATGACGGCCGGCTCCGCGGTCATCACCTCGGGTCTGACCGTCGTAGTGGGATTCGGTGCGCTGCTGTTCACCCCGATGATCGAGACCCGCAGCGTCGGGATCGGCGGTCTCATCGTGGTCGCGGTCGCCGTCCTGCTCTCGATCACGCTCCTCCCCGCCCTGCTGGCGGTGGTGGGCCGCGAGATCGACCGACCGAAATGGCTCGCCCGGCGGCTCGCCTGGTACCATGCACCACAGGTGTGGGAGAAGTGGGCCCGCACCCTCGCCCGGCACCCCGTCCGCGCCATGGTGTACGGCGGGGTGACCATCGCGATCCTCACCGCGCCCCTGTTCTGGATCAGGATCGGGCTACCGTCGCGTCACTGGTGGCCCGCGGGCACGGAGGCCGGTGAGGGATTGGGCATCCTCTCCCGCATGGGCGTCTCCGGGTATGTGTTCCCGATCCGAGTGCTGGTGGAGGTGCCCGAGGGACGCACCGCGGTGCAAACCGCTTCGCTCCGCGGCCTCCGCACCCTCTCGGACTCGCTCCGGGCCGACCCTCGGGTGCGGGAGGTGCGGAGCCTGGTGGACCTGGAGCCGGGGACCTCGCTCCTCGCCTATTCGGTGCTTTACAGCGACTTGCAGTCGGCCCGCGAGCAGTACCCCGACTTCGTGGACGCCTACCTCAGCCGCGATCGCCGCTTCGCCCTCCTCGACGTGATCATGGCGGACACGACCTCCCTCACGTCCTCCATGGATCTCGTCCGTCACGCGCGGGAGCTGGGCAATGCCGGGCTCCGAGGCACCCGGGGCATGCGAGTGGTGGTCGGCGGCTACACCGCCGCGTCCCTCGATTTCCAGGACGACATGCTGCTGCGGTTCCCGCTGCTGGTGGGCCTGATTCTCGGGGCGACGGCGTTGATGCTGGCGATCGCGTTTCGCTCCGTGCTGGTCCCGCTCAAGGCGATCATCATGAACACCCTGTCGGTGAGCGCGACCTTTGGACTCATCGTGCTGGTCTTCCAGCTCGGCGTCGGCTCGCAGGTGTTCGGCCTGGACGGCCCCACGTCCGCCATCTTCGTGGTGATCCCGGTGCTGGTGTTCGCCGTGGTGTTCGGCCTCAGCATGGACTACGAGGTCTTCCTGCTGAGCCGGATCAAGGAGGCCTACGACCGGTCGGGCCGCAATACCGCAGCGACGATGGAGGGTCTGAGCGCTACGGCCTCGGTCATCACCTCGGCGGCGCTCATCATGATCCTGGTCTTCGGCGTCTTCGCGTTCGCGCGAGTGCTGCCGATGCAGCTGCTGGGCTTCGGTCTCGCGGTGGCAGTGCTGCTGGACGCGACCGTGATCCGCATGGTACTGGTGCCGGCGTTCATGCAGATGATGGGGCGTTGGAACTGGTGGCCGGGGGGGCGGCGACCAGGGCGGCCATCGGGGGAGGTGGAGATGATGCCGTGAACCCTGGCACAGAGGCGAAGTAGTTTCGCGCGCTCAGGGCGACATCGCGCTGCGCTCAGGTGACATCGCCTGGGGTGACGCCGCTCAGGGGGAGAACCGCGCCGCGCGCGCTGCCACCCGAACCAGACTCGTCGCGATCTCCACCACCGCCACACCGATGAGCACCAGCACCACCAGCACCAGCGCCAGACCCGCCGCGATCGAGCGGCGCGGCTTCGGCTCCGCGGGTGGAGGCTCCTCGACCGGAATCCGGTTCCCTCGCACCACCATCGCGTAGGCCGCCCGCCGGCTGGCCGCCTCGTCCACTTCGGCGTCGAGCGGTGCCGTCTCTTCCGGCAGGGGCGGCAGGTCGAGCGCCGACCCGGGCGGACGGTACCGCGCGCGCGCGGTCCAGGCGGCCCGGACCTCGGGATGCCGAGCCACCGGCTGCCAGCTCTGCCGTGCCGCGTCGAACATGGGCGTCTCGGGTCCCACGACGGCGGCCTCCAGCGCGTCGAGCACCGATTCGACGTCGGGCAACTCGAAGACGGGTTCGGAAAAGTGGAAACGGGACATCGCGCCCTATCGTTTCGCTTCGAGCCAGTTCGGGCCCACCCCGAGATCTACGACCAGGGGGACCTGAAGTTCCACCACGTTCTCCATCCGGCTTCGCACCAGGTCCATCATCAGCTCCAGCTCCTCGGGCGGAACCTCGAACACCAGCTCGTCATGCACCTGGAGCACCATCCGGCTCCGCAGGCTCGCGTCCCGGATCGCGTGGTGGATCCTGGTCATCGCCACCTTGATGAGATCGGCGGCCGAGCCCTGGAGGGGAGAGTTCTGCGCGTTCCGCTCGCCATAGGCGCGCAGGTTGAAGTTGCGGTCGCGAATCTCGGGGATGTAGCGCCGGCGCTTGAAGATGGTCTCCACGTACCCCTGCTCCCGCGCCAGCCGGATCTGCCGGTCGAGGAAGGCGCGCACGCCGGCGAAGCGCTCGAAGTACCGGGCGATGAAAGCGCGAGCGTCGTCCATCGAGATGTTGAGCTGACGACTGAGGGCAAACGGCCCTTGTCCGTAGATGGTGGCGAAGTTGATGGTCTTGGCCCGCGCTCGCATCTCCGCGGTCACCGACTCCGCCGCCACGTTGAAGATCAGCGCCGCGGTCTGCCGGTGGATGTCGCCCCCCTGGAGGAAGGCCTCGATGAAAGCGGGATCTCCCGACAGGTGCGCCATCAGCCGCAGCTCGATCTGGGAGTAGTCCGCCACCAAGAAGGTCCAGCCTTCTCGGGGGACGAACCCCGTGCGGATCTCCTCGCCCCGGAGGGAGCGCACGGGAATGTTCTGCAGGTTGGGATCGCTCGAGCTGAGCCGCCCGGTCGCGGCGCCGGCCTGGTTGAAGTTGGTGTGGATGCGCCCGGTCCTGGGATCCACCGTGGCCGGCAGGGTGTCCACGTAGGTGCTCTTGAGCTTCTGGAGCTCGCGGTACTCGAGGATGAGGCGCGGTAGCTCGTGCCCCATGGCCGCGAGCTGCTCCAGCACATCGGCGTCGGTGGAGGGTCCGGTCTTGGTCTTCTTGAGGACGGGAAGCTGCTGCTTCTCGAACAGCACCATCGCGAGCTGGCGGGGAGAGTTGAGATTCAGGTCCACCTCGGCCACGCGGGAGATCTCGCCCTCGAGCCGCCGGAGATCGGCACTCAGCTCCTCGCCCAGACGGGCGAAGAGCGTGCGGTCGATGGCGATGCCTTCCCACTCCATGTCCACCAGCACCTCGACCAGCGGCATCTCCACCTCGCGCAGCAGGTGCTCCATCTGCATCTCGCGGATCGCCGGCAGGAAGTGCTCGTGCAGCGCGAGCACGGTGGCGCTGTCGGCGCCGCAATACTCCGCCGCGACCGAGACCGCAACCTCGGCGAAGGCAATCTCCGTCTTCCCCCTGCCCACGACCTCCTGATGGGTCTTCATCGTCCGGCCGAGGTGCTCGAGGCAGAGGTTGTCGAGCGCATGCGAGCGGCGCCCGGGATCGAGAATGAAGCTCTCCAGCATCGTGTCGTAGACGACGCCGGCGAGCTCTACCCCTGCGCGGCGAAGCACCTGCCAGCAGTACTTGATGCTGTGGCCGACCTTGGGCACGGCCGGGTCGGTGAGCAGCGCGTGCAGCGGAGCCATCGCGAAGTCGGTGATCGGCGGCAGGTTCTTCACCGGGTCCGACGCCGAGGTTGCCTCGCCCAGGGACCCGAGATCGGACCGTGCGCGGTGGGCGAACGGGAGATACCAGACCTCGGTAGGTGACACGGAGAGCGACAGGCCCACCAGGTCGGCACGCTGGGCGGCGAGCGAGGACCCTTCGGCATCGATCGCGATCAGCGGTGCCGTTCGCAGACGGGCGACCAGCGCGGGGATGACCTCGGGGTTCTCCACGATCTTGACCTGGAGGGCCGCCGGCTCGTCCAGCGCCAGCCAGTCGCTCGCGGCGAACCCCGCGTCTTCCTGCCGTGCGCCCGGCGGCTCTTCGCCCCCCGGGCCCGGCGGCGTCTCCACCGGAGCGACCCGTCCGCCGCGGCCGTTCCCTGCGGACCTGCCCGCCCCGTCGCCATCTCCCGCTCCGAGCTTTCGAGCCAGGGAGAAGAACTCCAGCTCGGTGAGGATGCGGATCGCCGCCTCCCGGTCGGGCTCCTTCAGGGTGAGATCGGCGAGCTCGAGCACCACCGGCACATCGCGCTTGATGGTCACCAGCTCGCGTGACAGTCGCGCGTTGTCCGCGTAGGCAATCAGCGCTTCGCGGGGACGCTTGGCCGTGATCTCTCCCGCTCGAGCGAGCAGCGTGTCCAGGTCCCCGTATTCGGCGAGCAGCTTCTGGGCGCCCTTCTCACCGATGCCCCGTACGCCGGGAACGTTGTCCGAGGAGTCACCCACGAGGGAGAGGTAGTCCACCACCTGGCGCGGCGGAATGCCGAGACGCTCCGACGCGTTCGACTCGTCCACCCAGGTCTCCTCCACCGCCGCCGGGCCGCCCCGGCCGGGGTTGAGCAGGGCGATCCCGGGGCTGATGAGCTGGTAGAAGTCCTTGTCCCCGGACACGATCACCGCCTGGAGCCCGCCTTCGGCGGCGCGGGTGGCCAGGGTGCCGATCACGTCATCGGCCTCGTAGCCGGGCACCGTGACCAGGGGGATCCGGAAGGCCTCGAGCAGGGCGCAGATCCGCTCCACCGCCCGATCGAAGTCGGCCTTGAGCTCGTCGTCCAGCTTCTCGCGGGTGGACTTGTAGTCGGGGTAGCGCTCTTCCCGGAACGAGGTGCCGGCATCATTGATCCAGGCGACGTAGTCCGGGCGGTATTTCTCCCGGAGCCGCATGAGGAAGTTCACCACGCCCCAGGCCGCGGAGGTGTTCTCCCCTTTGCTGGTGCGCAGCGGCCGTGCGATCATCGCGTAGAAGGCCCGGTAGATGAGGGCGTAGCCGTCGATGAGAAAGAGGCGTGGGGGGGTGCGGGTGGCCATGGTGGGAAGGTAGGCGGGGAGGCGGTAAGGCGGTAAGGCGGTCGGGCGGTCGGGCGGTCGGGCGGTCGGGCGAACCGAAAGGAGCCTGTCATCCCGAGCGAAGCGAGGGATCTCTCCATGGTGATCGAAATCCGGTGAGGAGGTCCCTCGCTTCGCTCGGGATGACATTGCGCACCTGGTGTCCGCACGAGGCGGGCGGCGGGGCGGTTGGGCACCGCCTGACCGCCCTACCCTCCCTGCCGCCTGACTCGCTGCAGAATCCGCTCGTATTCCGCGCGCGATGCGGGCGTGAGCCGCAAGCGGCCGAAGCCGGTCTCGTCTTCGAAGTAGATCTCCAGCCGGTGGGTGAGATAGGTCCACCGGATGATCCGGCTCGCCGTGCCGGGGGTGTTCTCCACGCTCTCGTCCGGCGGACCGAGCGTGATGAAGACCTCCCCCCGGTCGGTCCGCCAGCCCGGGACCCCCTCGTCCTTGAACCGCTGGTTGGCTGCGCTGACGCGCCCGAAGTATTGGTTGAGCGCCTCGTTCTCGGGGGTCGCGGTATTCGGGTCGGTGGAGGTGTAGAAGTCGCGCCAGAGTTTCGCTCGATCGCTGGCCGGCGCACGGCGCATCCGTGCGATCAGCTCGTCCTCCCCGAAATAGCGCAGCAGGTCGAGCATCTCGTCGAAGTTGGTGACCACCCAGGCCTGGGTGAACGAGACCAGCGCCGAGGTGCTGCGCTCCGGATCGCTGCCGACCACGATCTCCAGCTCCCCGAGGGACACGCTGTCAGGCGCGAGCCGCACCACCTGGCTCTCCACTTCCCTGCCCCCGCGAAATCGCAACGAGTCGTCGTAGATCGTGCTGTTCTGCTCGTCCAGCACCTTGAATGGGACGGTCGTAGGCTCCGGAAAGGCGTAGCCCTCGACGTAGGCCAGCAACGTGTCGCTTCCGTATCCCACGGCCCCGCGGGGGTTGAGCACCAGGGAGAGCGGATCGGCGCGGCTTCCCCGCCCCGTCGCTTGATAGGTGAGCACCGGAGCGGAGTACGTGGCCGTCCCGTACTTCGGTGCGGTGTACTCACCGGTGGCACTGCTCTCGGCCGTGGAGGAGGCGTCCCGCACGGTCGCGGTGACCTTGTACGTCCCCGGGATGAGGCGAAGGACCTGCTGGAACAGGACGCTCTCGTCCGCGCGCTGCGTCTCCTGGAACGTGGCGACCCGGACCAGCTCTTCCCGCGCCAGATCCACGGGCGGCGCACCATCCCGCTTGAAGGAAAGGCCCACCCGATAGCGCGCGACGAAGGAGTTCCCTTCCCGCTGGAAGGCGAAGGAGCGGTTCTCCAGCGAGAGCCCGATGACCGCGATGACCGAGTCGCCGGGTCCGGCGGCGAACGCGACCGTGCCGACGAACGGCATGGGGTCGCCCGCCGCGAGCCGGCCCAGGCGCTGATAGAACTGCGTGGTGTTGAGAAGCCGGGTGAGCGTTTCGGTAGGTCTCGGCTGCTCCTCGCTGCCGACCCGTTTCCAGCTCCCGCAGCCGATGACGGAGGCCGCCAGGACGGAAACCGTCACCACAACGAGCCGACGCATGTCAGACACTCCCGGCAGAGCCGATGTGAACCCGCAGCGCGGGTTGGGAAGGTTAGCGGCGGCGAAGGAGAGGCGTCAAGCGTCCAACTTGCTGCAACGTGAGAGATTAGCTAGCTTGGCGGTTCCATGAGCGCGGACAATATGGTCGGTCGAACAGTGGCCGGTTACCACCTCGCGAAATACATCGGCGAGGGCGGGACCGCCACGGTCTATCGCGCCGAGCGCGCGGATCGCGGCGAGTCGGCCGTGAAAATTCTGCGGCCCCGGCTCGCCAGCGATCCCATCGCGGTCAAACGCTTCCTCCGAGAGGCGGAGTTCGGCTCTCGGGTCAGCCATCCCAACATCGTCCGTACGTACGACTACGGCGAATCGGATGGGCTCCATTACTTGGCGCTCGAGTGGGCCAGGGGTGAGCCGCTCGCGGAGTTCGTCAATCGGTCCGGAAAGCTGGCACCCCCTCTCGTGGCCGCGATCATCGAGCAGCTCGGCGCCGCGCTCACCGTGGCGCACCGCGCCGGCATCATTCACCGCGACCTGAAGCCGGCGAACATCATGTACGACCCGTCCACCCAGACGGCCAAGATCCTCGATTTCGGTATCGCTCGCGATTCGGAGGCCAGCCCCGAGGAACGCCTCACCCGGGCCGGGTTCTTCGTCGGAACACTCCAGTATGTGGCGCCGGAAACGCTGAGCGGAGAACTGGTTAGCGAACAGGCCGACGTCTACAGCCTGGCCACGATAACCTATTATCTGTTGACCCAGGAGCACCCCTTCACCGGCAAGAACCCTCGGGAGTTGTTCCAGCAACTACTAACCCAGCAACCCGTCCCGCTCAACCAGGCGGTAAGGGGACTCAAGTTCCCGCCCACCGTCGAGTCGGCCGTCATGCGCGGGTTGGAGCGGGACCTGTCGAAACGGGCCAAGACGGTGGACGAGTTTGCCCGGGCGTTCTGCGACGCCGTCCAATCCGACGTACCATCGAAGAAGTCCGGGTTCCTCGCCTCACTGTTCCGGAAAGGCGGGGCAGGGAGCTGATGCCAGAAGGCGCGATCGAGCGCCTGCGACGTCTGCTGCTGGACCGCTCGGTACGGCGAGGTGACTTCGTCCTCGCCTCCGGCCAGCGCTCTTCCTACTACATCGACTGCAGACTCACCACCATGAGCGCGGAAGGACAGAGGCTCATCGGTGCGCTGGGGTGGCGTGCGCTCCGCGACGCCGGGTGGCGGCCGCGCGCCGTCGGGGGCCTCACCATGGGGGCGGACCCGGTGGCGTATGCGGTCGCGGCGGCGAGCTTCGGCACCGAGCTGGTGGTGGATGCCTTCAGCGTGCGCAAGGAAGCCAAGACCCACGGGACCGGTCGCGTCATCGAAGGATGCTTCTCCGCCGGCGGCGACGTGGTCGTCGTCGAGGACGTGATCACGACCGGCGGCTCGGCGCAGCGGGCCATTGCCGCGGTAGAGGGCGCAGGTGGCCGGGTGCTCGGCGTGCTGGCGGTGGTGGACCGGGAGCAAGGCGGGCGCGCCGCGCTCGAGAAAGAGGGAAGGGAAGTCGTCGCTTTGATCAGGGCAGGCGAGCTGGGCCTCGAGTAGGGAGGCCCTCCCACTGGGCGGCCGCGCCCGGCGAAACTGCTGCCGGGCCGGCGCCGATTGTGAAGGCGATTCTACTGCTGCGCGGTGTCCGCCGAGAGGGTATCGGCCGACGGCGCGTTGGTGCCGCTCGACTGCTTCAGGGTATCCTCGCTGACCGGCTGGTCGCCCTCGCGCCGGACCGTATCCACATCGATCGAAGTGTCCTGCGTGACAATCGTGGTGTCCACGTTCTGCTCGGACGTGACGACCGTATCGGCCGCACGGCCGGTTTCGTCGCCCTGCCGCTCCTGGCAGGCGGCGACGGTCAAGAGACCGAGAATAGCAAGCGCTTCAAACCTCATCCTAGCTCCTGGTCGAAGTTTCCAGTCACAACGGCCTTGAACCTCCCAAGGCCGGCCGGGTAATGCTCAACCGAAGTCTGGCAAGAGCGGTGAGGTGGCTCACGAGTTAAGGGCCTTGTGGGCCGGAATTCTCTGACTATAGTCAAGGAATGCAAGCTGGGCAGATAACGCGGGTTAGGTCCTTCCAGCGACTCGTTACCAAGCGCGCCGGCGCCCTCGAAGACCACTTCCTGGGGCGCGACCGTCCCCTCGGCGAATCGCGGGTCCTCTACGAGATCGGCACCGCTGGAGCGGATCTTCGTGAGCTGCGGGATCGACTCGAACTCGACTCGGGCTACCTGAGCCGGCTGGTGCAGTCGCTGGCAGGGAAGGGGCTGGTCGCCCTCCGGCCCGGCGAGGAGGATGAGCGCGTGAGACGGGCGGAGCTGACCGCCGCTGGACGCGCGGAGTTGGAGGAGATGAACCGCCGCTCCGACGAGGCCGCGCGGGCGGTCCTGGCACCGCTTTCGACCGACCAGCGGGCGCGACTGGTGGAGGCGATGGCGGAGGTTGAGCGGCTGCTGCGGGTCTCGAGCGTCAGGATCGAGCGTGTGGACCCGAGATCGTCCGAGGCACGGTGGTGCGTGGCCCGGTACTTCGACGAGCTCGGTCGACGTTTCGAGCAGGGCTTCGAGCCGGGGCAGAGCATCCCCGCCGAGGACGACGAGATGGTGCCGCCGGTCGGGGTATTCCTGGTGGCGACCTTGGAAGGCGAGCCGATCGGTTGCGGGGCGGTGAAGACCATCGCCGCCGGCGTCGGCTCACTCAAGCGAATGTGGGTGGCCCAATCGGGCCGGGGCCTCGGACTGGGGCGCCGGTTGCTGGCGGCGCTGGAGCAAGAGGCGCGCAAGCTCGGGCTTGGCACACTGCGGCTGGAGACCAACCGCACGCTCGCCGAGGCGATAGCGCTGTACCGCAGCGCCGGGTACGCCGAGGTACCTGCCTTCAATGCCGACCCGTATGCCCATCACTGGTTCGAGAAGCGGCTGACGGAATGAACGCCGACTGGGGCGAGATCAGGCGTGAGCTTCTGGCGATGGCCGAGGAGGACCGTCGAGTCCGCACCGAGCTGGCCGCGGACGGCTCCCTGTTCCATCGGTATCACCCGCGGATGCGGGCCGTGCACCAGGCCAACGCCGACCGGCTCGCTTCCATCCTCCAAGTCGGGGGCTGGCCTGGTGAGCCGCAAGTCGGGCATGACGGCGCGGAAGCGGCCTGGTTGATCGTGCAGCATGCGATCGACCGGCCGGCATTTCAGCGCGACACGCTCGAGGCGCTTCGGCTCGCGGCCGCCCGAGGCGAGGTGCCGGCGGTGCAGCCGGCCCTGCTCGAGGATCGGATCCGCACCCTCGAAGGCAGGCCACAGCGATACGGGACCCAGTTCGAGTGGGACGAGCGCGGTGAGCTCAGTCCCTTGCCGGTCGATGATCCGGACGGGGTGGACGAGCGCCGTCGCGCTCTGGGGCTCCCGCCGTTGGCGGAGGCCACGCGGGAGCACCGCGAGTCTGCGGCAGCCTTCGGTGAGCGCCGGCCGCCGGACTGGCTCGCCTATCGGCGGCGACGGGAGGAGTGGCTGCGCGAGGTCGGATGGCGAGCCTAGCGACCGGCTCCCGGCGGGAGCCGGTCACGGCTCACTGACGGCAGGACGTCCTGGCGTGATTCGAGGCCTTGGAGGATAGAGCGGCGAGAGCGCTCTTCACGTCCGCGCGGCCGTAGTACTCGGCGTCGTAGCGCCACATCATGAA
This sequence comes from Gemmatimonadales bacterium, assembly GCA_036556505.1. Classification (GTDB taxonomy): domain Bacteria; phylum Gemmatimonadota; class Gemmatimonadetes; order Gemmatimonadales; family GWC2-71-9; genus CAVVWJ01. The sequence continues at coordinate 123,824 of DATBJH010000009.1, read as the reverse complement.
GCCGCAGACATAGCTTGGGGCCAGCAGCGCCGAGCCGTAGTTCTTCAGCTCCGCGGCGCTCATCGCCCAGGTCCTCGGCTGGGTACCCCGGATTCCGCTGGACCCATTCCCCCCGTCCAGCACATTCATCGCAGCGATCAGCCCGAGGTTCTTCGACTTCGCCCGCTTCACTTCCTTGGCGATCCACGCGGCAGGATCATCGCTGGTCTTGGCCCGGTAGGTGGCCCACCCAGCGTCGAGATACACGTAGGTGACCGGCACGGAGGCCAGCCAACTGGCCGGCGCGCTCACCACGGTGGGCATGTTCGGCCACCGGAGCTTGCTGTGCTTGGCCGCTTCCTCGAGAGTCGCCTGCGGGATGGCCTTGTCGCCCCACCGGCCCTTGAAGTGCGGCTCGTCGACCATGTAATGGGCGACGATGGTACCGTCCTTGATGTACGGGCTGAGATCGATGTTGCGGAACCGGTCGACCTGACTCTTCCACTTCGCCAGACTGAACGTACCGTCGGGGTTCCTGTAGGACTCCTTGTTGGCGAGCTTGATGAGCACTCGCCCGTTCCTCTGTCGAAGCTGGGAAAGAAAGCTGAGGATGTTGGACGGCGTGGGCGCCTCCACCAAGCCGGTGTGGACCGAGTTGATCTGCGACACTTTGAGCGCCGAGCTGGCGAACACGATGCCGGTTCCGCCCGCCGCCGGGGTTCCCGTCCCGGTCGGAGCCAGCTCCGCGCTGGGGCCGGTCCGATCCTGCTCGCCGCATCCTCCTGCCACGACCATACACAGACTCGCCAACAGGGCGCGCGACCACCCGCCACTGCGGCCGGAATTCACCTCATCATCCATGACCAACGTCCTCACCAAGACCCGGAACAGAAACCGGGCCGACTGGCCCGGTAAGGGGGCTGAAGGTTCGACCCGGATCCCCCTGAAGTCAACCACCAGGCTTCAGGTGCGCCTTGCGGCCGCCGCGCCCGCGTTCGCGCCCGCCCGGAAGTCGGCGGGGCGCTCCTGGCTCGCCTCGGCCAGGCCGCGACGCAGGCGTTCCGCGTCGAAATCCTTGGTGTACACCGGCGTGCCGGGCTGCTGCCGCCAGGACCCGTCCAGATCTCCCGCATCCACCGGATCGAAGCCCAGCTCGTCGACGAGCCGCATGACGGTCCCCTTGGCGCGGGTGTCGTCTCCGGCGACGGGAAGCGCGATACGATCTTTCGCGCCCTTCGGCTTGCCGCGCTCCGCCAGACTCCGCGCGAAGATGTTGTTGAAGGTCTTCACCACCGAGCGATGCAGGTGGTTGGACACCCATCGGCTCTCGGTTGTTCCACCTTCGATCTCGGGGATGAGCCCGTCGCGCTGGCGCGGGTAGTAGTTGCCCGTATCCACAACGGCGACGTTCTCCGGTACGCCCTCGAACAGGTCCGCCGGCAGCTCGGGTATGTTTTTCTCTGGAATGGTCACGATGACCACCTCACCGGCACGCGCGGCCTCCCGCACCGTGACGGGTTTCGCGCCGGTCTCGTCCGCCAGCGCCTTGAGCGTCTGTGGGCCGCGCGAGTTGGCGATGTAGACCTCGTGCCCCAGCGCGGTGAGGCGGCGGGCGAGTGTTCCGCCGATGTTGCCGGCCCCGATGATTCCAATCTTCATGGCCTTCTCCCTGCCTTCCCTGATTATCGGTCGATGAACGCCATCATTCGCTCGTTGTACCTCGGCCCTGCCACTGCCCCGGGTGCCAGCGCGCGGTCGAGCTCCGCCATCTCCTGCGGATCGAGTGCAAGCGTGGCGGCCGCGAGATTCTCCTCCAGGTACCGTCGTCGCTTCGTCCCCGGAATGGGTACGATGTCGTCGCCCTTGTGCAGCAACCAGGCGAGGGCCACCTGGGAGGACGTGGCGCCGCGGCGGCGGGCCAGCTCCCGGACCACTGCGGCTGCGCGCATGTTGGCATCGAAGTTGGCGCCCTGGAACCGCGGATCACCGCCGCGGTAGTCCCCTTCGGGATAGTCCTCCGCCCGCATCGCGGTACTCGTCAGGAACCCGCGGCCCAGCGGGCTGAAGGGCACGAGGCCGATCCCGAGCTCCCGCAGCAGCGGCAGGATGTCGCCCTCGAGGTTGCGCTCCCAGAGAGAGTATTCGCTCTGCAGGGCGGAAATCGGGTGGACGGCCTGGGCCCGTCGGATCGTCGTGGCGCCCGCCTCGGACAGGCCGAGGAACCGCACTTTGCCCTCGCGTACCAGATCTGCCATGGCGCCGACCGCGTCCTCGATCGGTACGGCGGGGTCCACGCGATGCTGGTAGAGGAGATCGATGCGGTCGGTGCGGAGCCGCCGGAGTGAAGCGTCTACCACGTCGCGAACATGGGTGGGGCGGCTGTCGGTGCCGGTCAGCTGATTCCCCTCGAAGCGGAAGCCGAACTTGGTCGCGAGGACTACCTGGTCGCGCCGGCCCTCCAGCGCGCGGCCCAGCAGCTCTTCGTTGGTGAACGGCCCATAGGCCTCGGCGGTGTCGAAGAGGGTGACGCCGAGCTCGAGCGCGCGGTGCAGCGTGGCAATGGATTCGCGATCGTCAGGCACACCGTAGGACTGGCTCATCCCCATGCACCCGAGTCCCAGCGCGGAAACCTCGAGTCCCTGGACGCCCAGTGATCTGCGTGGAAGCATGCGTCACCCTCCAGCTTCGAACCGGTGAGCCGGGCACGACGGCCAACGGTTCCGGTGAGGTATCATCGCGCCGGGGATATACTCCATGAGCGTACCCTCGCTTTCGAAAGCCACGGCAATGAATGATCCCACCACCAGCTCTGGAGGAGCGCTGCGGCGCCTGCTCGGGAATGTCGCCCTGGCGACGGTCGCCGTTCTAGTGGGCCTCTTGGCCTGCGAGCTCATGCTTCGCGTCCTCGGCATCAGCTACACGGTGTACGTCTGGACCGATCCGGTCGTGGGCGTGGCGCACATTCCGGGCGCGAAGAGTACCCGCCAGGTGGAGGGTGGCAGCTGGATCGAGATCAACAGCGACGGCCTGCGAGGGCCGGAGGCCGCTCTGAAGGCTCCTCCGGGCACCTATCGCATCGCCCTGCTGGGCGATTCGTTCATCGAGGCCTTCGAGGTGCCCTACTCCCAAACGGTGGGGGAGGTCCTGGAGCGCCGTCTCGCCAAGCTGCGCGGCACACCCGTCGACGTGCTCAACTTCGGCGTCGGAGGATATGGCACCACTCAGGAGCTGCTCACCATCCAGCACAAGGTTTGGAAGTACTCGCCCGACCTGGTGCTCGTGGCCGTGACGACGGGGAACGACATTTCGGACAACTTCCGGTCTCTCAAGCTCGCGGACTACGTGCCCTATCTGGTGTACCGCGGAGACCGCCTGGAGCTCGACACCACGTTCCGCAGCACACCGGGATATCGGCGCCGTGCGGTCTGGACCAGGAGACTGCTGACGGTGGTCCAGCACTCGCGGCTGGCGCAGGTGATTAACCGGGTGCGCAAGGTCCGACGGAAGACCGACCGGCAGGATCGGAACGAGGGCGATCCGACGGACGAGCTCGGGCTGCGCGACGAGGTCATGGTGCCGCCGCGCACCGCCGACTGGAGGGAAGCGTGGCGAGTGACGGAGGGTGTGTTGCGTCTCATGCGAGATGAATGCCGGGCGAAGGGCACGCCGCTCGCGCTCGTCACGCTCACCCGCGGCATCCAGGTCACACCGGACCGGGCGAAGAAGGACCGCTTCCTCCGCGAGCTCGGCGCCGAGGATCTCTATTACCCCGAGCGGCGACTCGGGGAGTTTGGGAAGCGTGAGGGCATCCCGGTGCTCAACCTCGCCCCTTCCATGGCCCAGGAGGCCGAGGACCGGCAGGTGTACTTTCACGCCTACCACGGGATCCTCGGCGTGGGGCACTGGAACATCGAAGGGCATCGCGCCGCGGGAGAGCGGATCGCGGCGTGGCTCGACTCACTGGGCGCCAATTAGACCCGGGTCGGCGCCTCGCGGGACAATCCCTCGAAAACTACGGGTGAACCGCGGACGACGCAGCAGAGCACAGCCGTCCAGGCCGCCACGTTCCCTGCGGCCAGAAGCAGCGGGGCCGTGTCGGGCAACCCGGATTCAGCGGGGAACCCACCAAGGGCATGGGCCAGCGCCAGGGCGCAAAAGGAGCAGATCTTCACCGAAGCGTACCCCGTCCGCATCCAGGGCGAGGCGACCAGGAAACGGGCGACTCTGCCGCGTGACTGCTCGAAGGGCTCGGTGCCCTCGGCGACTCCCACGCCGCGGAGCGCGTCGGTCAGTGTGGTGCGGGCGAGCACGAGGAGCGGGACGACCGCGGGCACCAGCCCGAGATGGGCGAAGGTGACCCAGAGCGACAGTTCGTAGGTCCGGTCGGCGGCGATGTCGAGCACGCTTCCCACGAGGCTCGTTTCCGAGCGCGCACGGGCCACGATACCATCGACGGTATCGAGCAGGAGTCCGACGAGGAGCAGGGCGACGCCGGCCAGGCGGACCGCCGGCGATCCCAGGTACAGGATCCCGAGGCAAACACCGAGCAGGGGGAGCCGGGCGAGGGTGATCCAGGTGGCGAGCATGACGTCCTCCGTGAGGTGGCGTCATGATGGCGGGCCGGCGTCCCCTGAGCGTGATCGGTGCAGTCCCTCGCACGGCCGACGACACGCCCTGCATGTCCGACGCAACACCGCCCGGTCGCTCGACTCCCACACATCCCACGCGGCAAGCCTCGGTGTGAATCCGGCTGCACGTCCTTGAACCGGGTGTCCCCATCCTGGCCAGCAGCCGCACCGCCCTAAGAGCTCCCCTTCTACCGTGCTGGGATCACGCGAGTTGGCGGCGATTGCAGGAGGCATCAGCCTCCGTCCTACGGGGCTCCTCTGTCGAGCGTCTCGTCACTGCGGCAGAATCTTGCAGCAGGGGATTCGACTCGCCGCGGGTGCGCGCCGGCCGGAACCTGATTTGCGAGCCAAGTGGGTATGGCCCACCCACTCATCGCCGCCAGCGGCCCCTTCGCGACCGTGTCCACCCTGCTGCAGAGCACGCGGCGGGCGGAGCGGGAGCAGTGGCTGTCACCCGAAGCGCTCGCGGCCCACCGGCAGGGCCGTATGCGGGAGCTGCTCCAGCGTGCGAGCGCGGCCCGGTTCTACCGCGCGGCGCTCCGTGACGCCGGGGTCGACCCGGCGACCTTCACGCTGGATCAGATCGCTCGACTCCCCTACGTCGACCGCCAGGTCATCGCGAAGCACGGCGAAGAGGCATTCCTCACCGTGCCGCGAGCGGGGCTGATCGACGTCATGACCTCGGGTTCCACGGGCACTCCCGGCCACTTCCTCCGTGACCGCCTGGAGGAGATGGACTATTCGGCACGCTGGTGGCGGGTGTATTCCGCGTTCGGCTGCCGTCCCTGGGATTCGCAGATCAATCTCGCCATGGTCAACAAGCCGGACCGGGCGGGCCCGATCGCGATGCTGCGGAGGTTGGGTGTGCTGCCCAGGGTCGACCGGGTCGCCTCGGACGCGGCACCAGCGGTGATGCTCCAGCGGGTCCTGGAGCTGTCGCCACCGATTCTGACCGGCTACGCCGGCGCGATCGAGGCGCTCGCCGATCACGTGCTCACGACCGGGGCGGAAATCCAGCCTCCCCGGGCGGTCTTCTGCACCGCGATGGAGGTCACCGACCGCTGCCTCGAGCTGGCGGAGCAGGCGTTCAAGGCGCCGGCCGTGGACGTGTACGTCACCAACGAGTTCGGGGTGCTCGCCTGGTCCTGTCCGGTCCGGCGCAACGTGCTCCACATGAACGACGACGCGTTCGTGATCGAAGTGCTGGATTCCGAGGGCAGACCGGTTCCCGACTACACTGTCGGCGAGCTGGTGGTCACCAGTCTCGGGCTGACTTCGATGCCGCTGATTCGCTACCGCATGGGCGACATGGCGGCGCGGCTGCCGGGGCGGTGCGCCTGCGGGCGGGGGCTGGGGCTGATGAGCCGGGTACACGGCAGGACGGCGCATGCGATCCGGCGGCCCAACGGGGCGCTCATCACCACGCCGCTCATCACCAGCCTCTTCGGGCAGGCGATGGCCCACACCTGGGTGCGGCGGTACCAGGTGCGGGAGGAGCCCGGCGGCCATCTCCGGTTCCTGGTGAACCTGCGCCAGCGGCCCTCGGATACCGAGTGGCGGACCTTCGAGAAGGTCGTCGAGTCCACCGTGGGCGACGACTTCGAGGTGGCGATCGAGTTCGTGGACCAGATCCCGATGGCCCCGAACGGGAAGCTCCAGTACTTGATCCCGCTGCCTCGGGAGAAAACGGCCGCCTAGGCGTCCGACGCGAGCTTGCCGGGGATCAAGGGCTCGCACTGCACGGTGCGGGGGCCGTTCCGGTCGCAGACGGCGTACTTCATGAAGCCGCGGGTCGTGTTCTCGCCCCAGCCTCGGTAGTCGTCGTCCTCGGCGTACATGGACACGCCGGCGTGCTCGCCCTTCGCGTTGAGCACATAGAAGCTGAGGCTGAAGTTCGGGTCGCCGTTCGCGCGGCGGAGTCGACGTTCGACCGTATTCTCCCGCACCCGCTTCAACGCCTCAAGGCCCGCGTCCTTGGGATGCATCCCCCGGCGCAGGTTCTCCACGATGAGGTACGAAGACAGGTTGTAGAGATTGGCCTCGCCCCGGCCGGTGGAGCCCGCCGCGCCCACCGCGCCGTCCACGTAGAGGCCGGCGCCGAGGATCGGGGAGTCGCCCACGCGTCCGGGAATCTTCCAGGCCAGTCCGCTGGTGGTAGTGACGCCGCAGATCTCGGCCTTGGCGTTGATCCCGTCGCAGTTGATGGTCCCGTGGACGACCCGCGAGTTCAGCAGTCCCTCGTGGAAGAGCGAGTCGAGAATCCGGCGGTCGGACTGGGCCCGCTGGTCGGGGTCGAGGTAGTGCCGGGGATCGGAGCGGCGCTTCCACTCGAGCCAGGCCTTCCGCGAATGCTCCGTGTTGAGGTCCTGCTCGATCTTCACGCCGACGTTGCGGGCGAAAGCCTGGGCGCCGGCCCCGACCAGCAGGTGATGGTCGGTCTGGTCCATCACCAGTTTCGCCACCTTGGAGGGCGTGCGAACACCCTCGATGCCGGCAACGCCACCGGCGCGCCGCTTGGGACCGTGCATGCAGCAGGAGTCGAGCTGCACCACGCCGTCGGCGTTGGGAAGCCCGCCGTAGCCCACCGAATCCTCCTCGGGATCGAGCTCGAGGATGTTGACCCCCTCGATCAAGGCGTCGAGCACGTCGGTTCCCCCGGTCATCCGCCGCCAGGCGAGCTGGACGCAGGTCTCCTTGCCGCCGTTCCTGTACCAGTTGCCGTTCATCGAGGAGATCACCACCGGCTCGATCGCGGAGCGTCGGACCCAGGGGGCCCCGAGCGACAGCGGCAGGGGAGCGGCGCCGAGGACGCCGGCGGCGGCACTCTGCTGGAGAAAGCGGCGGCGGGAGATGGTCATGCAGTCACTCGTAGGAAGGGTCGGGGCGGAAGATGATGTTGCGCGGCCCGCGTCGCCACCCTAACGTTCGAAGGCTTCCTCGCTGGAGCACCGCTTGAAGGGCCGTATCAGCAAGACGCTCGAGTCCATCCTGCTCGATCCCACCGCGCGGCGGGAGTTGCGCGAGCACCTCATCCGGGGCCGCGACGGGTGGGTCCGGCTGAACGGCAAGACCTACCGGGTGCAGATCGACGTCACCTCCAAGGTGAAGAGCCCCATCGGCAGGAGGTTCGCGGAAGCCGGATGAGCTTCGCCTTTCCGGCCCTCCTCGCTTTCCTGCTGGTCCTCCCAGGCATCATCCTCCGCTACAGCTACGCCCGCGGTCCGTGGGGCTGGGCCAGTCCGACTTCGCTTCGCCGGGTCTCGGAAGAGCTGGCCTATGGAGTGGCATTCGCACTGGTACTCCACGCCCTCTGGCTGGTGCTGGTGCGCCGGCTCGGCTTCGAGCCTGACGTGGACGCGATGTTCCTCGTCCTGATGGGCAACTTCGGCGAGGGTGCCCGCTACCTGGACCGGGTGCTGGCCTCGCTGGCGGGCTCCTACCCCTGGGTGGCCGGCTACCTGGTGTCGCTGTATGGCGCGTCCGCCGTCGCCGGGAACCTCGGCCACCGTGCCGTCCGCCGGCTGAAGCTCGACCACCGCACGAAGACGTTCCGCTTCGACAACTACTGGTACTACATGCTGACCGGCGAGGTCCTGGACTTCCGGGAGAACGCGGGTGAGGGCCGGCGGGTGGATGGCGTCTATCTCTCCGCCGTGGTGGATCACGCCTCCGGCAGCTACCTGTACCGCGGCATCGTCTCCGACTTTACCTTCGACCGGGACGGGGCGCTGGATACCATCGTGCTCGCCGACGCTCACCGGCGCAGACTGGTGGACGACCGGGAAGAGGGCGCGCCCCGCACGGCGGTCGGCCCGTCGGCGCCCGACGAGCGCTACTACGAGATCCGGGGCGACTTCCTGGTGCTCCGTTATTCCGAGTTGCGCACTCTCAACCTCGACTACTTCGCGGTACTGCTGGAGGAGGGCACGGTGGCTGTCGCCCCGGAGGAGGACCAGCCGCCTCACGCCTGAGTCCGGCCTGCATCGTTTCGTTTCAGCTGCATCCCGGCGTTACACTGCCGTGCTATCTCCATCGTTGTGACACAATCACTTACGCCGCCTCACCCGAGGCCCATGGCTTGCCTTTCTCGCCGCCGACACCCGGTCGAATGACCGAGCGCTCGACCTACTTCGGAGGCAACCATGCGAATCGTCACCCGTGTTATTTCCTCGTTGACCGCCCTGGCTACCGCGACGGCGGTCGCCGCCTGCAGCTCCGAGACGCAGCTGCCCTCGGATCCCGAAGGGGGCACCAGCGCCTCCGCGGTCGCGATGGTGGACAGCGCTCTCGGCAGCGGCGGCGTGAGCCGCATCGAGATCCAGCTCTTCCCCGGCGAGCTGGTCGCCCGCGAGGTGCAAGTCGACGCCGATGACGCCGAAGAGAAGATCGTCAGCGGAGTGACCGCCATCGATCCGGCTCGGGGGACTCTCACACTGGAGCTCGGTGGACTGACCGTCGCCTACGGAGCCGACACCCGGTTCCGGACCGAGAGCGAAAGCCACGAGGCCCGGGCGACCTGGGAGGCGCAGGTCCAGGCCGAGATCGCGGCGGGAGGCCGGCCGCTGGTCGAGTCTCGGCGGAATCCGGCCGGCGTCCCGCAATCCCCCGACGACCCGGCCTTCACGGCCACGGATCTGCGGCTGGAGAACGAGACGGACGAGCCCAAGATCGAGATCTACGTGGATGGCGACAACCTGGTGAGCGGCGACGGGTCCCAGGTCGTGCTCAGGGTGCTTGGACTCTCGATCACGGTGAACGGCCGCACCAGGCTGGGCCCGGACGACAACGGGGGCGGGGGACAGTCATCGGGCACCTCGGTGGAGTTCGAGATGGGAGTGACCGCGGTGGACGCGGCCGCGGGCACACTGACGCTGTCCAACGGAACGGTGGTGCGAGTGACGGCGGGGACAGCGATCAGCGCCGAGGGCGACCTCTTGACGCTGGAATCGACCGCCGCCGCCGTGGCCCAAGGAAGGCCGGTCCGGGCCGAGGGTCGAGGTGCGGTCGAATCGCCGGGCTCACCCACCGTGATCGTGGCGAGCAGCCTCAAGATCGAAGTGGACGACTGAGCACCCGGACGCCGCAGGGCCGCGGTAGTATCGTCCAGCAGGTCGTCGGGCCTAGGAGTGCCGCCATCGCAGAAGTGAGACTAGGGTCACACATGAACCCCTTCACCTTTCTGGTCGAGACCTACGCCACCGAGCGGCTCAAGACGCTCAGCGTGTGGGCCCACTTCACCGATGCCGATCTCGGCTTCCGCCCCGAGCCACGGGCTCGCACGCCGCTGGAGCAGATGGTCCATCAGTGCGTTTCCGAGGACGTCTGGATGCAGCGGATGCTCGGCGTCGACGCCGGCCTGCCCTCGCTGCCGGAGCGGGAGGATCGGCTCGGCTTTCTGGAGCACTTCGCCGCCGCTTCCGAGCGCCGCCTCGAGCGGCTCGAGGCGATGCCCGCCGAGTGGTTCGGGGAGGAGACCCGGTTCTTCGATGTCTCCCGCTCCCGCGCCTGGGTCCTGACCCGGCGGATCGCGCACTCGGCCCACCACCGCGGCCAGCTGACCACCTACCTCCGCCTGCTCGGGCGCGATCTCTACTCGACCTACGGTCCCACGGCCGACACCGGGGGACTGTTCCAGCAGGGCGCCCCGGTGATCTATCGCTGTCGCACGGTCGAGGAGCTGCTCCTCGCGGCTCGCGGCGGGGCCGTCGAGTTACCGAGGCTTCCCGGTCCGGGCTCCGCGCCCCCGACGGAGCGGCCAGGCTGAGCGCGGGCGGGGACCGCTATTAGCTTCTCAGAACCGTGCTCACCCGCCGAGCGATTCCACTCACCCTCGGGCTGCTGATCGGCGTCCCCAGCGGCATCGCCGCCCAGCGCAAGGCGGTCGCCCCACCGGAGGAAGTGGCCCGAGCCGTTCTTCGCGCCGATTCCGCCGGGGACTGGGCTACCGTGCTCAGCCTGGCGCACCCGGACGCGCTGGCGCGCTTTCGCGCCCGGCAGGTGTTCCAGCTCCGGATGCTAGGCGCCCAAGGGTGGCCCGGCTCGGATTCAGCGACGACCGACTCGACCGCGGAGGCGCACTGGCGCGAAGTGCGCTCGAGGCAGGAGCGCTTCATGCTCGATTCGGTCTTCCAGGTGCCGGACGCCGACTCGCTCGCCCGCACCTTACCCGACACGGTGTACGCGCGGTGGGTCCGCGGCATCCGGGCGCGGACCGGCCCCGATTCGACGTCGGGCTATCGCGTGGTCGGCGCCGTGAAGGCGAGTGACACCCTGGCCTATGTCGTCATGGAGCGGCCACTGGAGCAACCGCTGGGACCGTTGCCCGAGATGTTCCGGGACGTTCCGCGGGAGACCCAGATGGCCGTCGTCATGGTCATGCGGCGGCTGGGTCGGGAGTGGCGCAGCATGCTCGACGGCGTCGGCGAGGCGGTATCGTTCGGGCCCGAGCTGATGTCCGAGGAATGATCCGCCTGGTTGCCCTGGCGCTGCTGGTCCTCGCCTCCCCTCTCGAGGCCCAGCAGGGCTCTCGCCCTCGGGCGCGCCAGCTCGGCATCGCGACGGGCCTGCTCCCCACCGGCCCCCTGAACGCGATCACCGACGTGCCAGGTGTCGCCGTGGGTCACGCCACCTTGCGCGAGGGCGACTCGATCCGCACCGGCGTGACCGCCATCCTTCCGCACCCCGGCAACATCTTCCGAGACCGGGTCCCCGCCGCGCTCTACGTGGGCAACGGTTTCGGCAAGCTGGTCGGCGTCACCCAGCTGGCGGAGCTGGGAGAACTGGAGACGCCCATCCTGCTCACCTGCACCCTCTGCGTCTGGCGCGCCGCGGACGCGATGGTGGCCTATCTCCTCACGCAGCCGGGGATGGAGGATGTCCGCTCGATCAACCCGGTAGTGGGCGAGACCAACGACGGGTACGCCCTCAATGCCATTCGCCGCCGGCCGGTGGGGGAGCGCCAGGTCCGGGCGGCGCTGGAAGGCGCTCGCGGCGGACCAGTCGCGGAGGGGAGCGTGGGGGCGGGGACGGGAACGGTGGCGTTCGGATGGAAGGGCGGGATCGGGACGTCGTCCCGCCGGGTCACCGCCGGGGATAGCGTCTGGACGCTCGGCGCCCTGGTGCAGAGCAACTACGGCGGCGATCTCCACATCCTCGGCGTCCCCGTCGGGCGCGCCCTGGGTCGAGACGGCCTTCATCTCAAGGGAGAGGCTCAGGGGGCGCGCGGCTCGATCATGATCGTGATCGCCACCGACGCTCCACTGTCCGACCGGAACCTCCGACGCATGGCCGCCCACGCCATGCTCGGGGTCGCCCGGACCGGCTCCACGATGGACAACGGCTCGGGGGACTACGCGATCGCCTTCTCCACCCACCCGGACGTCCGCCGCCGGTGGCGGGAAGGGCGTCTCGCGGCGCCCGAGCTGGGCAACGACGCCGTGTCCCCGCTGTTCCAGGCCGTCGTGGAGGCCACGGAGGAAGCGATCTACAACTCCCTCCTCGCGGCGACCACCGAGCGCGCAAACGGCAACACCGTAGAGGCGTTGCCGGCGGACGAAGTGCTGCGCATCCTGCGCACGCGAGGAGCGGTGAAGTGAGGGGCCGGAGCTGGTGAAGGAGGACTTGACCGGTCGATTCACGGTTCTCCGCTATCGGGAGAGGGGCCAGGAGGGCTCCGATCGCCGACAGCAGTGGAGAGCCTCATGTACGACGCCATCATCGTCGGCGCGCGGTGCGCCGGCGCCGCCACCGCGATGCTCCTCGCCCGGAGAGGGCACAGGGTCCTCCTGGTGGACCGGGCCACCTTCCCCAGCGATCTCCCCCACGGTCATTTCCTCCATCGCCGGGGGCCGGCGCGACTGAAGCGCTGGGGGCTGCTGGGTCGGGTCGCCGCCACGGGCGCACCCCCCATCACTTCCGTCGTCAGCGACTACGGCGATTTCGCCCTCACCGACCGGAACATCACCGTGGACGGAGCTCCGCTCGGCTACGGTCCGCGCCGGCGGGCGATGGATCAGATCCTGCTCGACGCGGCGGTCGAAGCCGGGGCGGACCTTCGCACCGGGTTCGCGGTCCAGGACTACCTCGGGGACGGCGAGCGGATCATCGGGATTCGAGGCCGGGAGGGGGCGGGCCGGACCCTCGTGACCGAGCATGCGATGGTGACCATCGGCGCCGATGGACGCAACTCACGGCTGGCACGCACCGTCGGTGCCCCCGCCTACGAGGAGCTCCCGGCGCTCACCTGCTGGTACTTCTCCTACTGGAGCGGCATTCCGGACCCCGGGCTGCAACTCTACCTGCGCGGTCGGCGCCTGCTGCTCGCCTTTCCCGCGGATGCCGGCCTGGTGGCGGTCTTCGCGGCCTGGCCCGCTTCGATGCTTCCGCGGGTTCGCGCCGATATCCCGCGCCACTTCATGGAGGCCGTGGACGCCGTGCCGGAGCTTGCCCGGCTGGTGCGCGCAGGCCGGCAGGAGGACCGGTTCTTCGGCGCGTCGGACCTCCCCAACTTCCTGCGCCGCCCCTATGGACCGGGATGGGCCCTGGTCGGCGATGCCGGGTGCCACAAGGATCCCTTCCTGGCCCTCGGGATGTGCGATGCCCTCCGGGACGCGGAGCTGCTGACCAACGCACTCGACGAGGGGTTCACCGGCGTCCTGCCGCTGGAGGCCGCGCTGGCCGGCTACCACCGGAAACGAGACCGATCCACTCTCGCCGATTACCAGCTGAACGCCGTGCTGGCCCGGACGATGGCGGCGCCGGAGCAGCTGCTGCGGCTCCGGGCGGAAGTGCGAGACGATCCCGCCGCGACCCGGCGGCTGATCCTGAAGCAACAGGGGGTGCAGGAGCCGGACGCGAGCTATCTTGAACCTGTCCCCTGACATCCTCGTCCATGATCCCCGACTCCCTCCGCCGCGAACGCATCGAAGTCCTGTTCGATCAGTGCTCCGAGCTTCCGCCGGAGCAGCGCGGGCGCTTCCTGGATGTGGCGGTGGCCGGTGACGAGCAGCTCCGGCGGGAGGTGGAGACGTTGCTCGCCAGCGCGGACCGCGCGGACTCCAGCGGGCGCCTGGAGCGAATCGTCGCGGCGGCGTTCGATCTCCCGCGTACGCCGGTGGAGGATCCGGGGACGGGCGACCGCTACGAGCTCCTGGAGAAGATGGGCGGCGGCGGGATGGGCGTGGTGTACAAGGGGCGGGATCGGCAGTCCGGCCAGCTGGTGGCACTCAAGTTCCTGGCCGAAAGCCTGGCCGAAGACCCGGTCATCCGGCGGCGGTTCCACCGCGAGGCCCGGGCGGCGGCCGCCCTCGAGCACCCCAACATCGGGGCCATCCACGGCGTGGAGGAACAGGAGGGCCGGCTCTTCCTGGTGATGCCGTTCTACGGCGGCGGCACACTCAAGCAGCGCATCTCCGCGGGGCCGCTCCCGATTCCCGACGCTGTCTCCTGCGCCATCCAGATCGCGGAGGGGCTGGGCCTGGCGCACGGGTGGGGCATCATCCACCGCGACATCAAGCCCGCCAATCTCATTTTCGCGGACGACGGGACCCTCAAGATCCTCGATTTCGGGATCGCGAAGGTCGGTGGGGAAAAGCTTACCCGCACCGGGCTGGTGCTGGGCACGCTGGCCTACATGAGTCCGGAGCAGGCAACCGGGGGCACGGTGGATCATCGGACCGATCTCTGGGCCCTGGGGGTGGTGCTGCACGAGATGCTGGCCGGCCGGGCGCCGTTCTCCGCCCCGTCCATCGAGCAGCTCTTCCGAGCGGTCCGCGGGAGCGAGACGCCGTTGGTGCGGGACACCCGCCCTGAGGTGCCGGAGCGGGTCCAGAAGGTGGTCTTACGGCTGCTCCAGCGCGACCCGGACAAGCGCTATCCGGACGCCCCATCCGTGGCCACGGCGCTGCGGGACTGACCGACCGGCGCCGGCCGGCAACCTTTCCGCCCTTCCATCCGTCAAATCACGGGTTGTCATCTGTCTCACCCCGACGAGATCGCGCCATGGATACCCTGTTTCAGGATCTCCGCTACAGCCTCCGCCGCCTGGCCAAGAGCCCGGCGTTCACCGCCATCGTCGTCCTCACGCTGGCTCTGGGAATTGGGGCCAACACCGCCATCTTCAGCGCGGTGAACGCGGTGCTGCTCCGACCGCTGCCGTATCGCGATTCCCGCCAGCTGGTCACCATCGAGCACCTCTACCCCTCGCTCGATCTCGAGGCCCCGGTGTCGGTTCCCGGGTTTCTCGACTACAAGCGAAAGTCACGGTCCTTCTCGTCCATGGCGGTGCAGACCGGGTGGCAGGCGAACCTCACCGGCATCGATGAGCCGGTGCGACTGCAGGGGCAGCGGGTGACCGGCGAGTTCTTCACCACCCTCCGGGTGCCCGCGCTGATGGGCCGGACCCTGCAACCGGGTGAAGACAGCGCCGGGCACGACCGGGTCGCGGTGCTGAGCTACGATGCCTGGCGCCGAGTCTTCGGCGGGGCTTCGGACATCGTGGGCCGGAGCATTGCGCTGAACGGGGAGAGCTACGAAGTCGTCGGAGTGATGCCGAGCGGGTTCCGGGACTTCTTCAACCGGAACGCGGAGGTCTGGGCTCCGCTCGTCTTCGACCCCGAGCAGATCAACGACGAAAACCGCACCACCGAATTCCTCAACCTCACCGCGCGCATGCGACCCCAGGTCCCGCTGGAGCAGGCCGCCGGCGAGATGCGGACGATCGCCGAGCAGCTCAAGCGCGATTACCCGGACAACTACCCCGACGACTGGAGCCTGATCGTCACCCCGCTCAGCATCCAGGCCACTGGAGACGTGCGCCCCGCGCTCCTGGTGCTGCTGGGCGCGGTCGGATTTGTGCTGCTCATCGCCTGCGCCAACGTGGCCAACCTGTTGTTGGCCCGCGCGGCGACCCGGTCGAAGGAGATCGCCGTTCGCACCGCACTCGGGGCCACGCGGGAGCGGCTGCTCCAGCAGCTGATGACCGAGAGCGTGCTCGTGAGTCTTGCCGGTGGCGTGGTGGGCCTGGTGCTGGCCTACGCCGGCGTGCGGGCCCTCGTCGCCGCCGACATACGCAATATCCCCCGCGCGGAGGAGATCGGGATCGACGGGACGGTCATGCTCTTCACTCTCGTCGTCTCGATCCTGGCGGGCGTGCTCTTCGGACTCGCTCCGGCCGTTCATACCGCGACGCCGGACCTGCACGGCGCGCTCAAGGAAGGCGGCCGGGGAACCACCGCGGACCGCGGCAGCCACGCGCTGCGGCGAAGCCTGGTGGTGACGGAGGTGGCCCTGGCGCTCACGCTTCTCACCGGGGCCGGCCTTCTGCTGAAGAGCTTCGCCCGGCTTCAGCAGGTAGATCCGGGCTTCGACCCGACGAACCTGCTCACCTTCAACGTCGCGCTGCCGCAAATCCGCTACCCCAGCGATACCGCCCAGACGGCTTTCTTCGACCAGGTGATCCCTGCGATCGCCCGGGTCCCCGGCGTGGTCGCCGCGGGCGGTACCTCCGTCCTGCCGTTCGGGGGAAGCTGGTCTACCGGAAGCTTCGACATCGAGGGCTACCAGCCGCCCGAGAACCAGCCGGGTCCCTGGGGCGACATCCGCGTCGTCAGTCCCAGCTTCTTCGAGACGCTGCGAGTCCCGCTCCTGCGCGGCCGCTATCTCACCGACGAGGACCGCGCGAACACCCGAGACGTGGCGGTGATCGACCAGGAGTTCGTGCGACGCTATTGGCCGAACGAGAACCCCATCGGCAAGCGCTTCACCTTCGGGCCGCCGGATGGTGTCACCGATACCACGCAGAACGAGTGGATCGAAGTGGTCGGCGTCGTCGGACACACCGCGCACGAGGGCCTCGACGCCGAAGCGCGGATCCAGCTCTACCTGTCCTACCGTCAGACTGCGATTTCGTCCATGCAGATGGCCGTGCGAACCCGGGGCAACCCAGAGCGCTACGTGAACCTCGTCCGGGATGCCGTGCGCTCGGTTGACCCGGATCAGCCGATCTCGAATCAGGCGCAGATGGAGGAGCTGCTCTCCCGCTCGGTGGGGCAGCGGCGACTCTCGATGATGCTGCTGAGCCTGTTCTCCGGTATCGCGCTGGTGCTCGCCTCCATCGGCATTTACGGGGTGATGAGCTACTCGGTGACCCAGCGCTCGCGGGAGCTTGGAGTCCGGATCGCCCTGGGGGCCGACCGGAGAGATGTCCTGCGGCTGGTGCTCCGGCAGGGGATGGGCCTCGCGGTGCTCGGCATCGGGATCGGGCTGGGGGCGGCGCTGGTCCTCACCCGGCTGATCGAGAGCCAGCTCTACGGGGTGACGGCGACCGACCCGGCCACCTTCGCGCTGGTCGCCGCCGTCCTGGCCGCGACCGCCCTGCTGGCCAACCTCATCCCCGCGATTCGGGCGACCCGGTTGGATCCGGCGGTGGTGCTCCGTGAGGAATGACCAAGCGGAAGCTCGTGCAGGACAAGCACTTAGCCAGAGGGGGTGGACGTCGGAGGCGGAGTGGCGATCTTTCGGTGGCGGATTGACCGAAACCCCTGGAGGCGCCACCGATGGCCACTCGTCTCGATAAGACGCTGAAACGAGAGCTCGAGATCGAAGGCAAGCTCTACACCGTCACCATCTCACCGGAAGGCGTGAAGATCACGCCCAAGGGCGCCCGGAAGGGGCCTGAGATCACCTGGCAGACGCTGTTGAGTGGCGACGCGGAGCTGCGCCGCGACCTCAACGTCTCCGTGGACGCGTACAGCGGGTAGAGCCTGCCCGGTGCCCGCCGGCTGGGCACCCTCGTGACCGCAGTCAGCACAGGGCTCACCTCCACCACCCGCTTCCAGGAGCCGACCGGCTTCGAGCCGACCGGCTTCCTGGACGTGGAGGGGGTGAGCCATCGCTACCAGGTCTAGGGCCCGGCGGAATAATTCGCCCGGCCGCCGCCGGCCCGTCATCCTCCTCCTGCGATCGTGGTGTTTGCGCAGGCTCCGCTCGACTATCGCCACCAGAGACCCATCACGAGGCCTCGGCGCGTGAGGCTGATCGCGGGCGGGCTGCTCGTGCTGGCGGCGGGCTGCGGCGCCGCCCCCGAGCATGCCGCCGAGCCCGAGCTGCACCGCGAGCGGCTGGCGCTGGGCGCGAGTTTCGTCGGCGGCCGCGCCACCGGGCTGGGCGAACTCCTGCATGAGGACCTGATCGTGCAGCCGCCAGCCCCCGACACCCCCTTGCGAGGCGTGGCGGCGGCCGAGTACTTGAAGCGACTGGCGCGGGAGTCGCAGCTGACGCGGTCGGAGCTGTTGCCCGCCTCGCTGACCCGGGAGGGCGGCTTCCTCCTGGAGCGGGGCGGCTGGTACCTGGAATCCGGCGACCGCACCTTCGCGAGCCGGTACCTTATCCGCTGGCGGGAATCGCCGGCAGGATGGAAGGTCGTGCTCTGGCGGTGGACGCTGTTTCGTTAGCCGATCGGCATCGATGACCACTCACATCCTCGGGATCTCGGCGTACTACCACGACAGTGCGGCATGCCTGTTGCGCGACGGCGACATCGTTGCCGCAGCGCAAGAGGAGCGGTTCACCCGGAAGAAGGGTGATGCGGCCTTTCCCGCCCGTGCAGTGGACTACTGCCTTCGCGCCGGCGGCATCAGCGTCGCCGACCTCGCCTTCGTGGGGTTTTACGACAAGCCGCTCCTCAAGTTCGAGCGGATCCTGGAGACGTACCTGGGCATCGCGCCGCAGGGGTTCCGCTCATTCCTCTTGGCGGGCCCGCTCTGGATCAAAGAGAAGCTCTATCTCGACAAGCAGCTGCGGAAAGAGCTGGGGTACGAAGGGGAGATCCTCTACTCGGAGCACCACGAGTCGCATGCGGCGAGCGCGTTCTTCCCCTCG
The DNA here is from genome assembly GCA_036556505.1 of Gemmatimonadales bacterium. Classification (GTDB taxonomy): domain Bacteria; phylum Gemmatimonadota; class Gemmatimonadetes; order Gemmatimonadales; family GWC2-71-9; genus CAVVWJ01. Next base: position 105,339 of record DATBJH010000009.1, on the reverse strand, counting down.
CCCTTCCAACGCGCGGCCATCCTCACGATGGACGGGGTGGGCGAGTGGGCCACCGCCTCGATCGGCGTGGGCGAGGGCAACGACTTCCGCCTCCTGAGCGAGCTCCGCTGGCCGGATTCCCTGGGGCTGCTCTATTCGGCGCTCACCTACTATCTCGGCTTCAAGGTGAATTCCGGCGAGTACAAGGTCATGGGTCTGGCGCCCTATGGTGAGCCCAAGTACGTGCAGCTCCTGCTGGACCACGTGGTGCACCTCCGTGAGGACGGCTCGCTCAGGCTGAACCAGAAGTACTTCGATTACCTCGGCGGGCTTACCATGACCAACACGGCGTTCGACCGGTTGTTCGGCGCGCCGCCACGCATACCGGAGACCCACCTGGTCCAGCGGGACCTCGACATCGCACGCTCGATCCAGGAGGTGTGCGAGGAGGCGATGCTCCGGATGGCGCGCACAGCGCACCGGCTCACCGGCATCAAGGATCTCTGCCTCGCGGGTGGGGTCGCGCTCAACTGCGTCGGCAACGGCCGTATCCTGCGGGAGGGTCCGTTCGAAGGGCTCTGGATCCAACCCGCCTCGGGCGACGCCGGCGGCGCGTTGGGCGTCGCGCAGCTCATCTGGCACCGGCATCTCGCCGCCCCGCGGCACGTCGACTCGCACGACTCCATGGGTGGCGCGTATCTAGGGCCGGAGTTCTCACCGGAGGAGATCCGGGCCTTTCTCGACCGGACGGGCGCCGTTTACCGCTGTCTCCAGCCCGAGGAGCTGATCCAGGAAACCGCGGACATCCTGACGCGAGGTGAGGTGGTCGGGTGGTTTCAGGGGCGGATGGAGTTCGGACCGCGGGCGCTGGGAGCCCGGAGCATCTTGGGCGACCCCCGCAATCCCGCGATGCAATCGCAGATGAACATCAAGATCAAGTTCCGAGAAGGCTTCCGGCCGTTCGCCCCGAGCGTCCTGCGAGAGAAGGTCGGAGACTGGTTCGAACTGGATGCTGACTCGCCGTACATGCTGCTGGTCGCGCCCGTGCGGAAGGATCGTCGGGTCGCCACCACGGAGGAAGAGGAGGGACGCTGGGGCATCGAGAAGCTCAAGGTGCGGCGCTCGCAGATCCCCGCGGTGACTCATGTGGACTACTCGGCCAGGGTGCAGACGGTGCTGCGGGAGGATAACCCCCCGTATTACGATCTCATTGCGGCCTTCGAAGCGCGCACCGGGTGTCCGGTGCTGGTCAATACCTCGTTCAACGTTCGCGGCGAGCCGATCGTCTGCACGCCCGAGGACGCGTACCGCTGCTTCATGCGGACCAACATCGACCATCTGGTGCTCTGGCCGTTCATCCTGGACAAGTCGAGCCAGCCGGCCTGGCGCGAGGAGGGAGATTGGCGGCGAGAACTCCCGCTCGACTGACCCCGCCCGAGGGCCGCAAGTTCGCCTTTACCCTGGCGGCCGCGTTCGCAGGCCTGGCCGCGCTACTGTGGTGGCGCGAGCGCCGCACCGTCGCGACCGCGCTCGCAGGAGTGTCGGTGGCCTTCGCCGTCGCGGGGCTGCTCCTGCCCGGAAGGCTAGGGCCGGTCTACCGGGGCTGGATGGGGTTGGCGCACGGGATCTCGAAGATCACCACGCCGATCTTCATGGCTGTGGTGTATTTCCTGGTGATTACGCCCATCGGCATGGTGCGACGCATGGCCGGCGGGAATCCGCTCCGCGCGCACCAGAGCGGATGGGTGGACCGGAAAGGGACGCCTCGGAGCGACCTGACCCGGCAGTTCTAGCTCGAACAGGGAGAGTGACCGTGGCACGAAGCGGCTTGGTATCCGAGCTGTGGGCGTACATGCGGGTACGGAAGAAGTGGTGGCTTGCTCCGATCCTGATCGTGATGCTGCTGGTCGGCGCGCTGCTGATCTTCGCACAAGGGTCGGCGCTCGCGCCTTTCATCTACACCATCTTCTGACCGCGCCGGGCGCGGCCGGTGGGAGATGACGGAGATCACACCGCCGGACGCCCGAACGCGGTAGCTTGCCGGACATGAGCACCCGGAGCGGCAAGCTCGGGGAATACCGGCGCAAGCGCGATTTCAGCCGGACCCGCGAGCCGGCGGGCGGCGAGCGGAAGAAGTCACCGGGCCTGGCCTACGTGATCCAGAAGCACGCCGCCAGCCGGCTGCACTACGATCTCCGGCTGGAGCTCGACGGGGTGATGAAGAGCTGGGCCGTGCCCAAGGGGCCCAGCCTGGACCCGGCGGTCAAGCGGCTGGCAATCCACGTCGAAGACCACCCCATCGAGTACAACCAGTTCGAGGGCACTATTCCAGCGGGCGAGTACGGCGGCGGGACGGTCATGATCTGGGACTTCGGCACCTATACCTCGGCGGGCGAGGAAGACGACGCGGAGGCCGCCCTCCGCGCCGGTTATCGGAGGGGCGAGCTCAAGCTCGTGCTTCGGGGCAAGCGGCTCAAGGGAGCGTGGGTGCTGGTGCGCACGAAAGGACGGGGCGACCGGCCGCGGCAGCAGCAGTGGCTCCTCATCAAGCAACGCGACGAAGCCGCCGACCCGGACATCGATCCCACCGAGGCGTACCAGACCTCGGCAAGGACCGGACGCAGCATGGACGAGATCGCCAAAGGACAACGCAAGAGGAGAGCCTGATGGCCGGCAGACCGTCGGTAGGGCTGGAGGACCTGGAGGAGATCTCGCGGCGGATGGCCGCGGGTCGGTTCAGCAACCGCCCAGGCTGCGTCCTGGAAGTGTCCACCTACGTCTGGAACCGCAACCCCTTCGAGGCACAGGTGCGGTTCGAGGATGCCTGCACCGCGCACGGGATCCGGTTCGCGGTGGTGGAGCGGATCGGCGGAATCGAGTGGGCCTGTCCCTAGGGGCGGGTCAGCTTCTCCGCCTCGGGCCCGAACCGGCGCTCCAGCCGGTCGAGAAGCACCGCCAGGGTGGACCGCATGTTGTCCATCTCGTCTTCCAGTGTTTCCAGTCGCGATTCCAGTGTCCGGACGCGGGTCTCCGCGGCCTTCGCCCGGCTCTGCGCCGTCTTCGCGGTCGAGGTCGCCGACTTCGCCCTCGACTTGGTATTGTGCAGCTGAATCTGCTGGATCAGGTCCCAGACGAACGCCATAGCTCCTCCGGAAGAACGATGGTGGATATTCCAGACTACGCCGCCGCGGGTCGGGCCGCTGTGACCCGCCTCATTCGGCCCCATGAGTGACCGGGCCCTGCGGGAGCAGCTGGCCGCCGTCTTGCGATGGGAAGACGCCCACGCCAGCCTGGATCGCGTCGTCGAGGGCGTGCCGCAGGCGCGGTGGAGTGCCGCCGCGGCCGGCCTTCCCTACACCCTCTGGCAACTCCTGGAGCACATCCGGCTCGCGCAGCACGATATCCTCGATTTCTGCCGAAATCCGGGGTACGCCGAGCTCCGCTGGCCCGACGACTACTGGCCGCCCGCCGGCGCCATGCCCAGCCCGGATGAGGTGTCCGCGAGTATCGCTGCGCTGCGCCAGGACCGGGAGGCGCTGGCCGCGATGGCGCTGGATTCGCGGATCGACCTCTTCGACCGCATCCCGCACGGCACCGGGCAGACTTACCTGCGGGAGCTGCTGCTGGCTGCCGATCACACCTCCTACCATCTCGGCCAGATGGTCGCCGTCCGGCGCGCGCTCGGCATCTGGGACTGAGGCGGCCCGGGTGCCGATCCTCCTTCTCGCGCTCGCGATCCAGGTCCTGGCCCCGCTTCGTGTGGCGGCCCAGCGCGAGGCGCGCCCCGAGGACTTCCTCGGCCTCACCGCCTGCGAGGCGGGCGCGGCGGTGACGACCCTCAGACCGGATGTGCGTGACTCCCTGCTGGTCGCCGAGATCGAGGCCCACGAGGCGGTGCACCGGGAGCAGGCCGCCGAGCACGGCAGTTGCGACGGGTTTCTCGCAACCCTGACCAGCGCGCGCCGGATCATCGATGCCGAGTTGCCCGCATACTGCGCTCAGTGGAAGATGGTTGTGCGGCGGGGCGCCGACTCGGTAACGACGAGGCGGGAGTTCGCCTGGAGGATCGCCGCGCAGTCCGGCGCCATGGAGAACCGGCTCCATATCGCCCAACGCTTCGAGCAGGAGTGCCGCTAGTGGCCGAGGGCGGCGGGGAGTCGCGGAGCCTGGCGAAGGGGCTGCTCGCGGTCGTTGCCCTGGGCGTGTTCCTCTGGCTGGGCTCCCGCACCATGAAGCTGGCGGACCGGATGCCCGGCTACGGGGCAACGACGGTGGACCAGGGCGTGATCGTGGAGCGCACCCGCGCGGTGGCGCGGCTGGTCACCAGCGAGACGACCCTGCGCGACGTGGTGGTGTACCAGAACCGGCTGCTGGGCTCCACCAAGCGGAGTCTCGTGGTGGTCACGGGGAAGGTGCTCTCAGGCTTCGACCTGGACCGGGGCACCGAAGTGGAAGTGGACCACGAGGCGAGGGTGGTGCACGTGGTCCTGCCGCCGGCCGCGGTGCTCGGCGTCGAGGTCACCGACCTCCGGACCTACGACGAGCAACGGGGACTCTGGAACCCGTTCCACCCGGCGGACCGGGACTCGATCTTCAAGCTGGCCCGCGAGCAGCTGGCGCGGAGCGCGGGCGAGGTCGAGCTCGCGAGGCACACCGAGGAGAGTGCCCGCCGGCTGCTCGAGGCCTTGGTGAGCGCCGACGGCTACCGGACCGAGGTCACCTTCGCCGACGACTCGTTCGCCGGAGCAAAGGCCGGCGGGCGCGAGGCTCGGGAGTGAGCCGGGCCAGGAGTGAATCCGACCACAGCGGCAGCCTGCCTTCACCCTGCCGAGCCGCGGCATTGTAGGCGGCAAGCAGCTCGGCCGGATTGCAGAGGGCCTTCACCAGCGCCGCCCGGCCCGCGGTCCGCTCCACGGTCGAGGCCATCACCCATCCCAGCGTATACCAGGGACCCTGCACCCCGAAGAACGACATTCCCACGCGGCTGATGGAGTCCGAGTCGGCGACTCGCCGGTCCAGCACGTCGAGCAGGAAGGCCTCGACTCGGCGGAGATCCGCCGGCGCGTTCGCAACGTCGCGGTCCCACCGGGCACGATCCTCGGGCGGACTGGTCGCGTGCGGATGCACGTCCGGTCCCCCGGCCGCGGCGAGCATCGCCACACCTTCGCCGAACGCGCTGAGCCACTGGCGGGCGGTGGAAACCGCGGAGTCCGTGGGGGCGTCCGGACTCGAATCACACCCTGCCGAGTACCCGATGTGGTGCAGCTCGTGGGCGACGGTGTTCTCGAACTGAGCCGGGGTTCGGGTCGGATCCAGGTAGAGCATGATCGCCGGGTCGGTCGCCGCCTCGAAGACGAAGCTGTTGGGGCGCGGCTTGATGAGCAGGTAGACCTTCGCGCGGAGCGGAGTGCCCTCGGGGAGATAGGCGGCTGCCTTCCGGGTCGCGTCGTCCAGCCGAGCCGTGCGCCACTCCTGCAGTGTCCGGCGCAGCGCCGGCGCGCGGTGGAGCAGGGTATCGGAGGTCATGAAGGCCCGGAAGGCCGAGTCTCCGAACTCGCGGCCCATCGCCGCCTCCCGAGCCGCGAGCCGCCGGTACCCCTCGCTCTGCAGGAGCCGCTGCCAGGCCGCGCCGGGCACGGGGCTGCCGGCCCGGCGCAACTCGAGTATCGAGAGGGCGGCCTCCGCTTCATCGGTGACGATGGTGAGAGCGGGTGCGCCGGGTGTCGGTGCGGCCAGCGCGAGGATCAGTGCGGAAAGTCGGAGCAACGATGGCATATCGACCTCGGACACGCCGGCCGCTGATAGGGTTGGCTCAGCTCGCGCTGGCCTGCTTCGGGGCAGGGGCCGCCGCGGGTCAGACGGTCCAGGGGCGCGTGGTGGAGCTGGACGACGAGGAGCCGATCGCCGGGGCACTGGTGGCGCTGGTTGACTCCGCCGGCGCCGAAGTGGCCCGCGGTGCGACCTCGCCGAGCGGCGGATTCGTTCTTGCGGCCGCCGGAGCCGGCCGCTATCACCTCGTGATCCGGCAGATCGGGCAGCAGCCCTGGCGGTCGGCACCGTTCGCGCTTGCCTCGGGGGCGGCCTATCCGGTCACCTTCCGGGTGGACGTGCGCCCGTACGAGCTGCCCACCCTGACGGTGGAAGCGCGCCGCTCCCGCTGCGGCGCGCGCCCCGGTGAGGCCGGCCCCCTGGGCGCGTTGCTCGATGCGGCCGATGTGGCGCTTCAGCTTGCGAGAACGACTTCCAGCGAGCGACGCCTGGCCTTCTCCACCGCTACCTACCTCAAGGTGTTGGACCCCGACCTGCGGGTGTTGGACAGCTCCAGCACAGGCGTGACGCGCCTGGCGCGATGGCCCATCGAGAGCGCCGACCCCGACAGCTTGCGGGCCTGGGGCTTCGTCCGCCAGCCGCCTCCGGTCGAACGGAGCACCACTGCCGGCATGGAGCTCGGACCGGTCTACTACGGCCCCGATGCCCGGGTGCTCTTCAGCGAGTGGTTCCTGGCCGGGAACTGCTTCCGGGTCGAGGAGGAGGAAGGTCTGATGGAAGTGCGGTTCGCGCAGGAGCGGCGGGACGACCAGGCGACGATCGAGGGCCGTCTCATGATCGACCGTGGCTCGATGGAGCTCCGGCGGCTCGAGTTCGAGTACGTGGGTCTGCCCCGGTGGGTCCCCAAGGGCAGGGCAGGCGGCTTCGTGGAGTTGCGGCGGCTGCGAACCGGCGCCTGGGTCCCTCGCTCGTGGCGGCTCCGCGCGCCCCAAGCGGTGCGCTCGGCGGGCAGCTCGCGCCTGCGACTCATGCGATGGCTGGAGACGGGAGGACGGGTCACCGCCGTCAGGACCGCGGACGGGGCCCTGGATTCGGTGTCCACGGCCGAGCTGCTGCGCGAATCCCGTTAGGCCTGCCGGCGTAGGGGGTAGATCCCCTAGCCGGATCCCCTCGATGACCTGGTTCCGTCTCCTCCGGTCCCTCCCGTTCCTCACGCTCGCAGCGGGTCCGCTGTCGGCCCAGGGCCGATCGGCATCGCCCAGCTACGAGCAGATCGGTGCCCCGGTCCAGGCCGGTCTGGACGCGTTGGCGCGCGGAGACACGGCCGCCTACCTGGCCGGCACGACGAAGGCGTTCGCCATGGCCCCCCAGGTGCCACCGGTGGCCTACCACCACGCTCGGGCCCACGCCCTCGCCGGGAGCCCCGACTCCGCCCTGGCGCTCCTCGCCCGGCTCGCCACGGAGGGGGCGGTCGTCGTGCACGAGGCCCCGGCGGACTCTGCGTTCGATCGCCTGCGCCGGTCACCGCGATGGCAGGGAGTCGCCGCCAGGATCGAGGCCTCGCGCCGGCCGATCTCCACCAGCACCACGGCCTTCGAGCTTCCCGAGCGCGATCTCCTGGCAGAAGGCACGGCGTGGGACGCGAAAACGCGGACCCTGTACCTGAGCAGCCTCTATAAGCGGAAGATCGTGGCCATCAGCCCCGACGGTGCGGCGCACGACTTCATCGAGTCGGGAGACGAAGGCATCGGCCCCGTGGCCGGCTTGGAGGTAGATCCCGTACGGCGCGGGCTGTGGGCGGCGAGCATGGTGCTGGCCGAGGCGGGTATTCCCCTGGGCGACACCACCCTGTTGGCGCACGGCTTGCTCTTCCACTACGACGTGGACACCGGCCGGCTCAGGCGGCGGTACGTGCTCCCACCGGCCAAGGGACAGCGGCACGGATTCAACGACCTGACGGTCATGCCCAACGGCGACGTCTACATCACGGACAGCCCCTCGGGCGGCGTCTACGCGCTGGAGGCGGGCCGAGATGAGTTTGTGGAGGTGCTGCCCCCGGGCACCTACACCTTCCCCAACGGCATCACCCGCTCAGATGACGGGCGCCTCTTGTTCGTGGCGCACGGCTCGGGCGTTGACCGGCTCGAGGTGGGGACCGGGCGCCGCGTGCGGCTCCGCGCGCCCGATACGCTCAACCTGGGCGGTATCGATGGTCTCGCCTTCCACCGCAACACCCTCATCGCCCACCAGCCCAGCTCGTTCAACCGCGTCCTGCGGCTCGGGCTGGACTCCCGGCAGGAGCGGATCGCCTCCTGGGAGATCCTGGAGCGCCACCACCCCCGCTTCAAGCAACCCACCACCGGCGAGGTCGCCGGTGAGCTCTACTACTACATCGCCAACGCACAGCTGCGAAGCTTCCACGATGGGAAGATTCTGCCCTGGGACTCACTCTCGCCGGTGCTGGTGCTCAAGACGGACTTGAGCGACGCGTCATCCAAAGCGCGAGAAGCCGTCAGGGAGGCGATCGGGAGCGGGGCGGCGCCTGGGGTAGCCGTCGCCGTGGGTCGGGCCGGCAGCATCCTCTGGACCGACGGATTCGGCGTTCGGGATCTCGCCGCACGGAAGCCGGTCGATCCTCGAACCAAGTTCGGCATCGGCAGCATTTCCAAGACGCTCACCCTCGCGGCGGCGCTTGCGCTCGCCGATGCGGGCCGACTCGACCTCGACGCACCGGTGGAGCGGTATCTCCCGGATTTCCCGCACCCGGGACAGGGCGTGACGGTGCGGCGCATCGGCGCCCATCAGAGCGGGATCGCGGACGACTTCGCCAACGACCACTACTGGTCCAGGGTGCACTTCGAGCTGGACAGCGCCTATCGCCTGATAGCCGCGGCGCCGATGACCTTCCCGCCCGGCACCAGGACCGAGTACGCCACCGGTCTCTTCACCATCGTGGGCAAGGTGCTGGAGCGCGTGGGCGGGCAATCATACCTGGGCGTGATGCAGCAGATCGTGCTGGAGCCGACCCGCATGGCGGCGACGGTACCGAACGACCCGCGGCGGCCTCCGGCCGAGCGCACTGTTTTCTATGTGACCGGCGGGCGCGGATTCGAGCCGGCGCCCGCCTTCGATCCGAGCTTCAAGCTTCCGGGCGCGGGCTTCCTCTCCACCGCCGAGGATCTGGTGCGATTCGGCATGGCGCTGCTGGAGCCCGGCCTGCTTTCAGCGCAGGCGAGACGACACATGTTCACGCCTGTCGCCCTTGCTGACGGCACGCCGACCCGCTATGCGCTCGGCTTCCAGGCGCTGGAAGACAACGGTCGGCGATTGCTGCTCCAATCCGGCGGTGGGCCGGGCATCTCCAGCTGGCTGGCCATTTATCCGGAGGAGAAGCTGGTGGTCGCGCTCCTTTCGAATGCCATGGGCGCTCCGCTCGACGCCACGGTCCGGCAGGTCGGCCGGTTCTTCCTCACACCTCCCGCACCCGCGCCACCGCCCCAGCGCCGGCGGGCGTCGGCGCAGGTGCCGTCTCCTCCGCCGGCACGCTGACCCGCTCCTTCGTCCTCCGCCGGCCCAGCCGCTCCTGGAGCGCGTCGAAGTAGGTGTAGATCACCGGCGTGATGTAGAGCGTGATGATCTGGGAGAACGCGAGCCCTCCGACGACCACGATCCCGAGCGGCCGCCGTGCTTCGGCGCCGGCCCCGTGTCCCAGCGCGATCGGCATCGTGCCCACGAGCGCGGCCATGGTGGTCATCATGATCGGCCGGAACCGCACGCTCGCCGCCTCCAGGATCGCCTCCCGCGCCGTCTTCCCGTGATTCCGCTCGGCCTCGATGGCGAAGTCGATCATGATGATGGCGTTCTTCTTCACGATGCCGACCAGCATGATGATGCCGACGTACGCGTAGATGCTGAGGTCGTGCCCGAAGACCGCCAGGGCCAGCAGCGCGCCGAACCCCGCGAACGGCAGCCCGGAGAGGATCGTGAGCGGATGAATGAAGCTCTCGTACAGGATGCCCAGCACCAGGTAGATCACCAGGATCGCCATCACCAGCAGCACGGCGAGGCCTGCCTGCGCCTGCTGGAAGGCCTGCGCCGTGCCGGAGAAGCTGGTGCTGATGGTAGACGGCAGTACCTCGCGCGCCGCCGCCTCCACCCGCTCGACCGCGGTGCCGAGCGAGGTGCCCGGCTCGAGGTCGAACGAGAGCGTGACCGAAGGGAGCTGGCCGGAATGGTTCACCGTGAGCGGACCGGTGCCGGGGGTCACCTTCGCCAGGCTGCCCAGCGGGACCGAGACGCCCTGGCGCCCCGTGATGTGGAGCAGGTTCATCGCCGAGAGGTCACGCTGGTACTCGGGGAGCAGCTCCATCACCACCCAGTACTGGTCGTTGGGCGTGTAGATGGTGCTCACCTGGCGGGCGCCGTAGGCATTGTAGAGCGCGCTCTCGATCTGGTTGACGTCGATGCCGAGCGCGGACGCCCGGTCGCGGGCGATCTCCACCTGCACCTGCGGGTTCAGGATCTGGAGATCGCTGGTGACGCCGCTGAGGCCCGGGATCTCCTGCATCCGCCGCTCCAGCGCGGCGGAGGCCTGGTACAAGGCTTCGAGATCGGAGCTGGTAAGGGTGAACTGGTACTGGCTCTTGGACGACCGCCCGCCGATGTCGAGCACCGGGGGGTTGCTGATGAAGACGCGCATGCCGGGGACCGTCGCCAGCTTGCCGGAGAGCGACTGCGCCACCTGGTCCGCGCTCATGTCCCGCTCCGCACGGTCCTTGAGGTGCATGATGAACCGGCCCTGGTTCACCGTGCTGATCCGGCCCCCACCACCCACGGCCGACATGAAGCCGTCGATGTTGGGATCCTCCTGGACGATGGCGGCGGCAGCCTGCTGATGCTGTACCATGGCGTCGTAGCTGGTGCCCTCGGCCGTCTCCGTGGTCGCCCAGAGCTGGTTGGTGTCCTCGCTGGGGATGAAGCCCTTGGGCACCACCTGGAAGAGGACCCCGGTCCCGACCAGGATGAGCCCGCTGAACGCCAGTGCCGTCCGCCGGTGGCGCATGACCCAGCCCAGGCTGCGCTCGTACCAGCGGAGCGAGGCGACCCAGGCGCGCTCGATCGCCAGATAGATCCAGCCGTGGCGCTCCGACTCGGTGTGCGGCTTCAGCCACCGGCTGCACAGCATCGGGGTGAGCGTGAGCGAGACGAAGCCCGAGACCAAGATCGCCACGCCGATGGTGACCGCGAACTCCTCGAACAGCCGTCCGATGAGCCCGCCGAGGAACAGGACCGGGATGAACACCGCCACCAGCGAGATCGTCATCGAGAGCACGGTGAAGGTGATCTCCCGGCTGCCGCGGATCGCCGCGTCCAGCACGGACTCCCCCCGCTCGATGTGGCGCACGATGTTCTCCAGCACCACGATCGCGTCGTCCACGACGAACCCGACCGCCAGCGTCAGCGCCATGAGCGACATGTTGTCCAGGCTGTACCCGAGCAGATACATGACCGCGAAGGTGGCCACGATGGACATCGGGAGCGCGAGGCTCGGGATCGCGGTGGCTCGGAGGTTCCGCAGGAAGAGGAAGATCACCATTACCACGAGGCAGAGCGCGAGGTAGAGGGTGAACTTCACGTCCTCCACCGAGGCCTTCACGCTCACCGAGCGGTCGTTCAGCGTCGAGATGTCCACCGACGGCGGGATCTGGCCGCGCAGGCTCTGCACTTCGGCCTTGACCCGCTCGGCCACCGCGACCGTGTTGGTCCCCGGCTGCCGCTGGATCGCGAGCACGACCGCGCGCTCGCCGTTGAACCAGCTGGCCCGCTTGGTGTCCTGCACGCTGTCCACCACGCGGCCCAGGTCACGCAGATGGACGGGTGCGCCGTCGCGGAAGGCGACGACCAGTGCGCCGAAGTCCGTCGCGTTCTCGAGCTGGCCCCGGCTCTCCACGGCGTACGCCTTGTCGGTGCCCCACAGAATCCCGGTGGGCAGGTTGACGTTGCCGTTCTCCACCGACCGTGCCACCTCGTCGATTCCGATGCTCCGTGCGGCGAGCTGCTGCGGATCGAGCTGGATCCGTACCGCGTATTTCATCGAGCCGTAGACCTGCACCTGCGCCACGCCATCGACGGTCGAGAGCCGCTGGGCCAGGAAGGTCTCGGCATACTCGTTGAGCTGGGGGAGCGGGAGCGTACGGCTGCGGAGCGCGTAGTAGAGGATCGCCCGGGAGGACGGGTCCACCTTGCGGAAGCTGGGCGGCTGGATGTCCCGCGGCAGCGAGCGCATCGCCTGGGAGATGGCCGCCTGCACGTCCTGCGCGGCCGCGTCGATGTCCCGGCTCAGGGCGAACTGGAGCGAGATGGAAGTGCCGCCCTGGGTGCTGGTCGAGGTCATGACCTCGATGCCCGGGATGGTGGAGAACTCTTTCTCGAGAGGCGTCGCCACCGACGAGGCTATGGTCTCGGGACTCGCACCGGGAAGACTCGCGCTCACCGAGATGGTGGGATAATCCACCGCGGGGAGGTCGCTCACCGGCAGCGAGCGATAGGCCACCAGGCCGAAGATGAGAATGCCCGCCATGACCAGCGTGGTCATGACCGGCCGCCTGATGAACAGCTCGGTGAAGCTCATGTGACCCCCTTGACCTGAACCTTCGAGCCCTGGCGCAGCCGCAGCTGACCGTCGGTCACCACCCGCTGTCCGGGCTCGATCTCGCCGCTCACGACCGCCAGGTCGCCCGCCTGACGCACGACTTTCACCGGCCTGGTGGCCGCCGTGCTGTCCTGCTGGACCACGAACACATAGCTCCCCTGCTGGCCGGTGACCACCGCCCGCACCGGTACCGTGAGGGCGTCCTGGTCCACGTAGAGGCGCAGCCGCACGTTGACGAACTCGCCCGGCCAGAGCGCGCCGTCCTGGTTGGGGAAGCTGCCCTTCAGCATGATGGTGCCGGTGGTGGTGTCCACCGCATTGTCCACGAAGGACAACGCGCCCTCGCTCGCCCGGCCGCCGCCCACCGGCTCTGCCCGCACCACCAGCTTCTCCGCCTGCCGCTCCTGGATCAGCGACAGGTTGGCGGCGGGGACGGCGAACCGCACCAGGATGGGGCGGATCTGGTTGATGGTGACCAGCGGCGACGCGTCGTTGGCCCGCACCAGGTTGCCTTCACGGACCCGCAGGCTCCCGGTGCGGCCCGCGATCGGTGCGCGGATGGTGGCGTACTGAAGGTTGAGTCGCGCCTCCGCGAGCTCGGCCTGGCTCGCCGCGAGAGTGGCGGCCGCGGCCGCGGCCGCGGTGCGCGACTGGTCGTACTGCTGCGCGGTGACGTACTCCTGACCGGCCAGCTCGCTGTAGCGGGCCGCTTCCTGGCGGGCATTCGCCTCCTGCGCCTTGTCGCGCTCGAGAATCGCCTCGGCCCGCGACAGCACCGCCTGGAAGGGCCGCGGATCGATCTGGAAGAGCACCTGGCCCTTCTCGACGTCCTGCCCTTCCCGGAAGGCCACCCGCACGATCGGCCCGCTCACCTGCGGCTGCACCGACACCGCCTGGAGCGGTTCCACCGTGCCGGTCGCGAGCAGCTCGAACGGGACCGCCTGCCGCTCCACCGCGGCGAGCGTCACCGGGACCGGCGGCGGCGGCGGGAGCGCCTCCTCCTTGCAGGCGGCGAGTCCCAGGACCAGGCCGGCGAGGACGCAATCGAGGAAGCGACTCATCGTGGGGGAACCGCCGTGGTGTCGCTGGTGAGCCGGAGCGGATTCTCGACGCCCGGGTCGAGCACGCCGGCGTCGTGGGCCAGCTGCGCGAGCGAGACGCTCCAGGTGAGCCGCGCCTCCACCCGCTGCGCCCGGGCGCTCGCGAGGGCGCTCTGCGACGCGAGGAGGTCGAGCACCGAGCCGACGCCGGCCTTGTACCGCGCGAGCGCGACTTCGTTGGCCTGGGTGGCGCTGGCCAGCAGATCCTGGGAGGTGCGGACTCGTCGGGTGGCGGTCTGGAGCGCGTAGTACGCGCTGAAGACCTGGAAGACCACTTCCTGCCGCAGCGTCTCGGTGCGCGCCCGGGCCGCCTCCGCCTCGAACTCCGCGGCACGGAGGTCGTGCTGGCGGGAGAAGCCGCTGAAGATCGGGATGCTGAGCCCCAGCGAGAGGGTGTAGCTGTTGGCCCCGTCGGGGATGGTGGTGGCGTAGGTCCGCCCGCCGGTGGCACTGAATCCGAGCGACGGCAGCAACGCCCCGCGCGCCTCGGTGATGCCGGCGTGCGCGGCCTCGACCTCGGCCCGGCTGGCGGCCAGGTCGGGGCGACCCTGGAGCGCGGTGGCGATGATCGCGTTCACGCTGTCCGCGAGTGGCGCCACCTCGCCGATGGCTACGGTCGTATCCACATCGAGCGGCAGGTTGGCCGGCAGGCCGAGGGAGAGTGCCAGCGCGCCTCGGGTGGTCTGCACGTTGCCTTCGATGGTCTGGAGATTGAGCTGCGCCTGGCTCGCGGCGGTGCGGGCCTGGAGCACGTCCGCGATGGTGGCCAGTCCGACCCGGCGGCGCTCCTCCGCGGCCACCAGGTTGGTCTTCGCCTCCTCCACGGTCGTGCTCTGGGCCCGCAGCAAGGCACGGTTCGCCAGATACTGGAAGTAGGCGATCTGGATCTGGAGCACCACGTCCTGGATCGCGGCGTTGTGCTGGAAGCTGGCGGAGAGCAGCCGGTTTCGGGCGCCGGCGACGCGCCCGCTGCGGCCGCCGAAATCGAGCAGGAGGTAGTTCAGCGTCACGCTGGGGGTGAAGACCGACTGCTCGACGGCGCTCCGCCCCTGACTCGCCGCCGTCTTGATGCGCACGGCGCTCACGTCGCCGTCGATCGAGGGATACCACGCGCCCCGCTCGGATCCGTAGACCGAGGCGGCGGTGTTGGCGTTGGCCCACGCGAGCCGGGTCGTGGGATTGGTCCGGAGCCCGAGATCCACGATCTCGGCCAGCGTAAGACGCCGGATGCGGTCGGCCAGGTCGGGCGGCACCGCGGCGCGGGCAGAGGTGTCCGCTGGAGCAACCTTCGGAAGCGCATCGGCAGGCGGCGTCCACGGCACCTCGGGCCGGGGCGAGGCACCCCGCACGCCCGAGACGTTCGGCGTCCCCGCGCACCCCGCCAGGAGGAGCGCCGACGCGACGGCGGCGCGCCTCACCGCCCGGACCCCGTGCGAGCCAGCCGCCGGGCGGGCACGGCGCGCCACTGGACCATGGCGCGGCCGATCGCGTCGGCCATGTAGCTGAGGGCGGCCTCGTAGCGCTCCAGCCGCTCGCGCACCTCCGGCGTCGGCAACGCCAGGGTGCGCCTGCCCTCGCCGATCACGTCGGTGAACTCCCGCCAGCGATCGAGCCGCACCGCCATGGACCGCTCGAAGAGATCGTCCACGGTCCGGTAGTAGTCGCGCCGGCTGCCGGGCCGGCGGAGCGGCTCGATCAGGCCGAACCGGGCCAGCAGCCGGGTATTGGTGCTCGCGCTGGCCTTGCTCACGCCCAACTCGTCGCTGAGCTGGTCGAGGCTGCGCGCCTCCTCGCTCAGGAGGAGGAGGGCGAAGATGCGGCCGGCGATCGGCGGCAACCCGTCGTGCTCGAACAGCGCGGCGACGCGGTCGGTGAAACGACTGGTGCGGGCGTCCATGGGGCTCCTGGGCGTCGGTCGGAGGTTGTTGAACGGCGAACTGGATCAGCCGATTCGTTCAGTATGGACTGAACGTTGGCCAAAGCCAAGTGCGACCGCTCACCCCCGGGCCAGGAGCCGGTCCACCGCCGCGCGGGCGATCTCCGGGGGCACCGCATGGCCGCCATCGAACTCGGTGTAGTCTACGTCGTACCGGTCGTCGCGCAGCTCGCGGACGATGCGGCGACTGCACTGGTCGATCGGCAGGACCGGGTCATGGGTGCCGTGCGAGACGAAGCAGCGCGGCCGGCCCCGGCGATGCTCGGCCAGCACGAAGCCGGGTGAGAAGGCAATGACGTCGGAGAACAGGTCGCCGTTAAGCAGCCCGAGCGATAGCGCGTAGCTGGCGCCGTCGGAGAAACCCTCCACGGCGATCCTCGCCGGGTCCACCGCGTATCGCGCGAAGACCAGATCGAGCGCGCGGTCCACGAACGCCACATCCGGTCCGTAGCCGGTCCGCACGACGTCCCAGGTCGAATCGCGCGAGTCGGGGGAGAGCACCAGCAGGCCGAGCTCGTCTGCCAACGGGAGGAGTCGTCGCAGGCTCCGGCGCCCGCTGCCACCGGCGCCATGCAACGAGAGCACCAGGGGGACAGGATGACCGGGCCGGTAGGACGCCGGAACGTAGAGCACTCCGTCGCGGTCCGAGCCGCTCAGCTGGAGTGAGAGAAGTCCGGTAGGCGGGATGCCCTCGACGGGCGGATGCGGGCGGCTGCTGAGTTGGCCGCGCTCGTAACGGCGCCTGAGGTCGGCGGCTGACGGCTCACCGCGGACCGCGGTGCCCGCGCCGCAGGAAGGGACGAAGCCCGCGAGCATGCCTGCGGCGACGAGCCGCAACAGATCTCGGCGATGGAGGGATGGCATCACCGACACCGTACGAGCCCGCCGGTGGCGGAGATGCAGCGCGGAGCGCCGAACGAAGGCCGAAGTGGATCGCTAGAACTCGAACTCCCCCGCCTCGGTGTTTTCGCCGGCCTCGACCTGCACCGTCCGGGCGGGACCGGTGGTGCTGCGGACCAGGTCTTCCGGCACCACCGTGTAACGGCCGGGACGCAGGAAGGACGCCTTGAACGAGCCAGTCTCGTCGGTCCGCGACGTCGCCACCAGCGGTCCCAGCGCGGAGGTGGTGTCGAACGCGTAGTGGACGCTCACCGCGGCGAGCGGGATGGGATTCCCGTTCTCCGCGTTCACCAGACTGCCCTCGATACTTCCGGAGCCCGCGCGGGTGATCGCCCGGAGAAACGGAATGAACAGGAAGCCGCCGGTCGAGCCCTCCGCCAGGAAGCTCCGGCCCACGTCGAAGTCGATGACGATGTCTTCGCCGTTCTCGTCAATCGCCATCGGCTCTTCGACCAGGCCGAAGAGCGACGGGGCCTCTCCCTTGGCCTGCCAGTCGATGCCGGGGTGGCCGCCGTCCCGGTCGGTCAGGCCGGACCGGCCCGGATCGAAGGTCACACGCACCGCACGGTACTGCCCGGGCGGGACGTCGGCCTCGCCCAGGAGGGCGGTGGTGCCGTTCTGGAGGTCGAGAAGGTTGAAGGTCCGCTCCGGTCGGGCCACGGTGACCCAGGTCGGCAGCCCCCCGGAGGTGTCCGCCTGGGGGGAGAGGGCGATCTCGTCGATGTGGATGTCCACCCGTTGGATCCGGTCGAACGGGAAGGGGGCGTCGGTGAGGAAGACCGCCGTTTTCCCGTCGGCGGCGGGGCCGGCGGGCCCGGTCTCGTAGGTACTACACCCGACGAAGGCCAGCACCGCGACCGCCGTCGGTGCAAGTCTCGAAAGCTGCATCGTCGCCTCTGCCGAAGTCGGTGTGGTGGATCGTACGACCTCAGAGACCCGGCGGTGACACCCCATGTGACCGCAGAGGGTCCGGCACACCCGTTTGTCACAGCCGCGAACCGGCGGTGGTCTATCGAGGATGAGCGACAGCGATGCCGCGCTGGTCGCCCGGACGCTCGGCGGCGATCTGTCTGCCTACGCCGCCCTGATGGCGCGTTACCGCGACAAGTTCGGGCGCTACGCGTTTCACATGCTGGGGAACCGGGAAGACGCCCAGGAAGCGCTGCAGGACAGCTTCGTGCGGGCGTACCGCTCCCTGACGAGCTGCCGCCAGCCCGAACGGTTCGGCGCCTGGCTCTTCCGCATCGTCGTCAATCGTTGCCGCACGGTGCGCCGGCGCCTCCAGCGGAACCGGCGCTTCGACGCCGATCTCCCGGACGACGTCGCCGCCGCGGGGGAGCGGCCCGACGCCTTCGAGTGGCGAGACGAGATCGGCCAGGCGCTGGAGCAGCTTCGCCCCCACTACCGGGAGGCGTTCCTGCTGCGTTACGTGGAAGGACTGGAGTACGCCGAGATGGCGGAAATGACCGGGGCGAAGGAGCCGGCACTTCGGATGCGGGTGAAGCGCGCCAGCGACCAGCTGAGGGAGCTGCTGAGAGATGTCCATGTCCGCTGAGCACGACGACGCGCTCGAGGATGAGGTCCTGCGGCAGGTAGTCAACGAGCTGCGCCGCCCGGTGCCGCTCGATCCGTCGGTGGATCGCCGCGCGCTCGACCAGATCCGGGCGGAGGCACTGCCGATGGCCTCGCGGCCCGACCGCCGGTGGGTCACCTGGCTCGCCGGCGCCGCCGTTGCGGCGGGCGTCCTGCTCGCCGTCGCGCTACCCGATCGGCAGCAATCAACCGTCGCACCCACGCCCCCCGTCGCGCTCGGACCGCCGGCGGCAGGCTCAGACGCCCGGCCGGTGCGGCTGCGATTGGCGGCCCCCGCGTCCTCCCGGGTTGCGGTCGTGGGCGACTTCAACGACTGGGACCCGGCAGCCACGCCACTGCGTCCGGCCGGCGATGGGGGTACCTGGATCGTGGAGCTCCGGCTCAAGCCGGGCCGCTACCACTACACCTTCCTGATCGACGGCCGCCGCTGGGCGCGTGACCCCAGCGAGCCCCGCGCCGCCGAGAGCGATTTCGGGGCTCCGGTCTCCGTGCTCACGGTGAGCTGATCCATGCCCTTCGTCCGCTGGCTGGCGCTCGCGGCACTCCTCGCGTTGCCCGCGGCGTCGCAGGCGCAGGACACGCGCCTCACCGAGCGGCTCGACGCCGCCACCGCGACCCGGGTGCAGCAGGTGGTGGATTCGGCGCAAGCGGGCGGGCTGCCCGGCGAGCCCCTGGTGCAGAAGGCACTCGAGGGAGCGACCCTGGGCGCCAGCGACGACCGGATCGTGGCGGCGGTGCAGAGCCTCCACGGCCAGCTCCGGCGCGCCCGTGAGGCGTTGGGCGGGGGCGCCAGCGATCCCGAGCTCACCGCGGCCGCGGGAGCGTTGCGGGCCGGGCTGGAGCCGAGCGCGCTGCGACGCCTGCAGTCGCTCCGGCCCGATCAGCCACTGGTCGTTCCCATCGCCGTGCTCACCGATCTGGTCGCGGAGGGCGTACCTCCGGCCGACGCCACCCGCTCCGTGCTCGACCTCGCCCGCGACGGGCGGCCCGACGACGAATTCGTCGCCCTGCGTCGGCAGCTACAGCAGCGGGGAGCCGGGGGCGAGCCCATGGGCCGACCCGCGCTTCGGCCCGCCGCGGACCCGCCGGTGGACCAATGAGACGGCAGTCCACCCTCCTGCTGGCGCTGCTCTGGGCCGCCTGGGCGCCGCCCGCCCTGGGACAGCTGTCCGGCACGCTCGACATGGGCGCCGGCACCTATCGGCCGGAGCGCGCGATTCCCGGCGGCATCGCGTCGATCGTCCCCGCCCTGCGCTACACCGCCGGTCCCCTCGAGCTCAACGCGCTCGGGGTCTACTCGGATGCGCCGGCCGGACGCTGGAACTTCCAGGGTGGCACCGAGGCCATCGCGCGCAGGCCGGCGTTCGGCTTCCTGCTCCTCGAAGCGAGCGGCAAGGCCGAGTGGACGAGCCACTACCGGGTACAGGGCACCACGACTTTCTCGGGCGGAGTGCGTGCCTACACCGCAACCGGGTCGCGGACGCGGGCCTGGGTGGGACGCACGTTCGGCCGGGCCACCGCCCTGGGCGCGCGACGGCCGCTGCGACGGACCGAGGTCGGTGGTTCGGCCATGCTCGGCAGGGTGCACCTGGCATTCACGCTCGCGAACACGACCGTGGACCGGTCCTATATGCTGACCCCGGGCGATCCGCGGGAGCCGGTGGCGGACACGATAGCGGCCTATCCCGAGCCGACGGCCCAGAACCAGGTGGATCGGTTAGCCCTGACCGACGCGGTGCTCTCCGGCCGGTGGCGGTTCCGCTCGTTCGACTTCGACGCGTCGGTCGGCCGGCGGTTCAGCCGATCCACTCCCGAAACGGTGATCTGGGGTCTCAGCGTTTCCCGGGATCTCGCGCCCACGCTGGCATTAGTCGGTGCGGCCGGCCGCGCGGGCTCCGATCCGGTGACATCGGTGCCCGGCGCACGCTACGTGGCCGTCGGTCTTCGGCTCAAGCTCGGCGCGCCGGTCGCGGTGTCCCTGCCCCCGCGCCCGGTGGCGGACGCGTCCGCCCCCTTCCGGATCGGTCCGGCGGTCGCGGCCGGGCGGGAGATCGTGGTCCGGGCGACCGACGCGGAAATGGTCGAGCTCGCGGGAGACTTCACCGACTGGAAGCCGGTTGTCCTGCACCGGTGGGGTGCCGACTCGTGGCGCACGCTCCTTCCGGTGTCCCCCGGTCTGCACCGGCTCGCGGTCCGGATCGACGGCGGCGAGTGGCGTGCCCCACCCGGCACGAGACCCGTCGAAAGCGAGTTCGGTGGGCAGGTGGCCGAGATCGTCGTCGAATAACCTCCCACGTCGACCATTGCTGTCACCCCGAGCGAAGCGAAGGGGGCCATGGGGGCATGGTCCCCTTCACTCCGTTCAGGGTGACAAGGTTGGGGAGAGGAGCGCGCCCGCCTATCCTTCGGCGACGTCGGCAAGCGTCTTCCACCCAGTCTCAGGAGGCGACCGATGGCTTCGCGCAAGCGGTACCGGCTGGATCAGGTGGCTGTGGAAGCGGGCGAAGTGCGGCGGGGGAAGTGGAGCTTTGCGAAGGGCGGTCGGCAGGCGCCGGTGAGGGGCGACGAACACCTCTACTCGGTGACCGACGGCAATCTCTCCGGGCGGAACAAGTGGGAGTTCCTGGTGCGGGTGCCGGACGACTCCGACGGGCGGGTGGAGATCCGTCCCCGGATGACGCCCCCGGTGCAGACGTGGAAGGCACTGACCTATCGCTCGCTCCAATTCCAGAAGGCCACCAAGGGCGATGCGCGTGGCAAGCGGTACGCCAAGGTCTCCCTGGCGGTGCCGCCCTCGGGCCGGGCGAGCGCGGACCCGCGAGGCAATCGCACGAAGGACGTGATCCGGTCGGACCAGCGTCGCGATCTGCCGCGATGGTTCGAAGGCCTGGAGCGGCGGATGCGGTCCAAGGAGCGCGTCCGCAGCACCCGGGGCACCGACGGCAACACGCTGGTCGTCCTGGTGGACCCCGACGATCACGCGGCGATGATCCGGCTCTACTTCGCGATGAAGGTCTGGGTGCTCAAGGAGGGCATCGAGCTGAAGTGAGCGACGAAGCCCAGCGGTACCGCGAGCGCACGCCGAACTCCGGCCGTCGGTTCGAGGAGCTCCGCCGGTACCTGCCCGGCGGCGATTCCCGCAGCACGCTCTTCTATCCGCCCTATCCCGCCGTGCTGGTGCAGGGTGACGGATGCCGGGTGGTGGACCTGGACGGGAATCGCCTGCTCGATCTCACCGGCAATCATTCGATCCTGGTTCACGGCTACGGGGCAGCGCGAGTGATGGAGGCAATCCGGCGCCAGGTCGAGCTGGGCACCTGCTTCTCCGGACCGACCGAGGCTCAGCTCAGCTTCGCACAGCACCTGGTCGAGCGGATCGGCTCGCTGGAGCGGGTGCGGTTCACCAACTCGGGAACCGAGGCGATCATGATGGCCGTGCGCGCGGCGCGGCGATTCACCGGACGGCGCAGGATCGCCAAGATCGAAGGCGGATATCACGGTACGTCCGGTGACGTGATGGGGAGTGAGCAACCCGATCTCGTGGTCCTGCCTGCGGACGATGCCCGGGCTGCCGTCGCCCTGCTCGAGCGGCACGGCCCCGAGATCGCAGCCCTCCTGGTGGAGCCGATCCAGGGCTCCGCGGGGATGCTGGCCCTGGACCCCGCGTACCTCCGGGCGCTGCGGGAAGCCACCCGTAGCCTCGGCATCGTGCTCCTGTTCGACGAAGTGGTGAGCCTGCGAGCGGCGTACGGAGGGGCGGAGGAGCACTTCGGCATCGAGCCGGACCTGTCCTGCCTCGGCAAGATGATCGGAGGCGGGCTGCCGCTCGGCGTCTTCGGCGGCCGCGAGGAGATCATGGCGCTGTTCGATCCCTCGCAGGGCCCACCCGTCATTCCTCATCCGGGCAGCTACAATGCGAACCCGGTGAGCCTTGCGGCCGGGCTGGCCAGCATGGAGCTCCTCAGCCGGGATGCCGTGGCTCGGCTCAATGCCACCGGCGACCGCCTACGAGCGGGACTGACGGGTGTCTTCGCCGAGGCGGGCATCCCGGCGTCGATCACCGGACTGGGCTCGCTCTTCGGCATCCACCTGACCGGGGGACCAGTACGGACGATCCGGGACGCCGCGCGAGGCGATGCAGCGCTCCGTCATCGCATCTTCCTCGGTCTCTACGTCGAAGGGATGCTGCTCGACCCTCGCGGCGTGGGCACTCTCTCGACGGCGATCGGAGATCCGGAGATCCAGGAGTTCCTGGTTGCGCTCCGGTCGGTGCTCTCGCGACTCCGGCAGCCGGCGCTGTCCTAGGTCGGCTCGATCTCGCGAATCACGATGCGGCCGCCGTAGCGCACGTGGGGGCAGGTGCGCGCGATCTCGGCGGCCGCCCGCCGGTCCTCGGCCCGGACGATGAAGTATCCCGCGAGGCGGGACGCGCCGGGCACCGCGGCCACTTCGCCGCTGCTGCCGTCCGACTCGACGGCGAGGCCCGCGTCCTCCCTCAGCTTCTCTCCGCCCTCCACCGCGCCATTCGCCCGCCTCTCGGTCGCCCAGGCGACGTACTCCCGTACCCGCTGCGCCATCCCGTCGGGCGGCGGCTGGTCGTACTCCGGCCCCTCGTACAGAAAGAGCGCGAATCGCGGCCGGTCATCTTCAGCCGACCGCGGAGTTCCCCCCAGGCGTCCGATGGCCAAACCGCCGGCGAAGAGCAGCAGGGACGCGGCGATCGCAAGCCACGGATGAACGCCGCGCGGCCGAGAGGCGGGTCGCAGCAGCCCCTGCGCAGTCAGGACCGAGACTGTCGCGTCTTCCAGGCCGGGCGGCGGGGCCGCCTCCCGGGGGAGTCGCCCCAAGGCGTCCCGCTCGTCCGGGGTCAGATCGTCATCCGTTCCTGTCATCCGTCCCTCCGCGTACTCCGCCAGCCTCCGGGTGCGAGCGCCGTCCGCAGTCGCTGTCTCGCACGGGAGAGCTGACTCTTGGATGTCCCGGGCTCGATGCCGAGCAGGCCGGCGATCTCCTCGTGGGTATAGCCCTCCACGTCGTGGAGCACGAAGACCTCCCGGTAGCCGGGCGGCAGCTGCTCGATGGCGCTCTCGAGGTCCACCCGCTCCTCGGCTGCCAGCGCTCGCGGAGCTACTACCTCGTCCACCAGTTCCGTCTCCCGCCGCGTTCCTGCCTCCCGCCAGAGCTCCCGGCCGCAGTTGATGGCGATCCCGCCGAGCCAGCTGGAAAGACTCGACCGCCAGGCGAACGAGCCCAGTCCCTCAACGGCCCTGATCCAGGTGCGCTGCACCAGCTCTTCGGCCCAGGGACTGTCGCCACCGCCGAGGCGGAGCGCGAGCCGGTAGAGGGCCGGCGTGTGTCGCCGGTACAGGGCCCGGAACGCGGCCTCGTCTCGGGCGCGCACGACCGCAGCCGCCAGCTCACGGTCGTCACTCACGGCGAGGTAAAGTCCTTGACCACGATCATGATGTTGGAGTAGGCCTGGCCCTCGTCCACCACCGTCGCCGCCTCGGTGGAAGGCTCGCCTCCGAGGCCCAGATCCGCCGACGTCAGGTGGGGGTAGTAGATCATGAGGTGCGGTTGCCACCGGCCGACGTTCCTGCCTTCGTCGCTGTAGAGCACCTGCTCGCGGGACATCATGTAGCTCATCGCCGGCCGCCGCGGAAGACGGTATTCCCCACTGAGCAGCCCCGCGGCGATCTCGCGATCAATCTCTTGGGCCGACTTTCCCTGCCGCAGGAGCTCGGTGCGGCGCAGCTCGATGGGAAGAATGGTGGCCGACGCCTCGGCGTCGAAACAGTGGGGCTCGAGGCTCTGGGGATGGCTGCGGTTGACCACGCAGGTCACGCCGTTGGTTCCCCGTGACCCGACCTCGAAGCCACGATCGGTGAGCACCATGACCGTGGCATCCCGTGAGACCGCAGCCGGCGCGGCCGAGCGGGCCAGGGCGATCTCGCGATCGCGGGGCAGGAGAGCGCGGGGGCCGGCGCGCCCCGCTCCAGCGCTCTGCGCCTCCAGGATGTCCGCCGCCAGGGTCGCCGCCAACAGGAGCACCGCCAGGTCGCCGCGCATGGCTCATCTCCGCGTGGGGGGTCGTCTCGGGCTTCGGGCTGCGCACCTGAGTGGCGAACCGTGCCCGGATGGTTGCATACTTGGCCCCCGCCCTCTTCAACCCAGGTGGAGCACTCGTTGAGCGATCTCCCCCCGAGCGGGGCCGGTCTCCCGCCGCGCCCGCCCTTCGCCAAGGGCCTGGTATTGCTCCAGGCGGCGATCAAGCTGGTGCTCCACGTGGCGGTCAATGCCCGTGCGCCGTACGGGATCCATCGGGACGAGCTGCTGTATCTGGCCATGGGACGGCACCTCAAGCTGTGGGGCATGGACTTCCCGCCGGCGATCGCGGTCGTGGCCGAGGTGTCGCGGACCTTCCTGGGCGAATCGCTGGTCGCCTTGCGGTTCCTCCCGGCGGTGTTCGGCGCGGCCATCGTGGCGCTGGCCGGCATGGTCGCGCGGGAGCTGGGCGGCGGCCGGTTCGCTCAGGGGCTGGCGGCTTTCTGCGTGCTCACCAGCCCACTGTTCCTCCGGGCGGCGAACCTGCTGCAGCCGGTCGTTATCGACCAGCTCATCTGGACGGCACTGCTGTACACGCTCGTGCGGCTCAGTCGAGGCCATGGCCCTGGCGAATGGATCCTGCTGGGCCTGTTCACGGGGCTTGGCCTCCTCACCAAGTTCTCCATCGCGTTCATCGCGCTGGGCATTCTCGCCGCGGCGCTGCTCTCGCCGCTTCGCGCGGCCCGGTCCACCTGGTGGCCCTGGCTGGGGCTGGCGGCCGCGCTGGCGGTAGGGGCGCCAAGCCTGGTGGGGCAGATCAGGCTGGGCTTCCCGGTCATCGGCCAGATGGCCGACCTCCGCGCCAGCCAGCTGGAGCGGATCGGACCGTTCGACTTCCTGCTGGGACAGCTGCTCTGGGGACCGGCGGTGATCCTGGCGTTGGCCGGACTCATGGGCCTGTTCTCGAGCCCGATGCTCAGGCCGTTTCGGCCGGTGGGCTGGTGCATCACCGTCACAACCGTGCTCCTGATGGTGGGTCAGGGTAAGGCCTACTACGCCGGCCCGCTGTACCCGACGCTGTTCGCCGCGGGCGCGGTCCTGCTCGAGCAAGCGTCGCACGGCTTCCGTGGAGAGGTCCTCCGGTCCGGCGCCGTCGCTGTGCTGTTCGCCTTCTTCCTGATCGTGTTTCCGCTGGGCGTGCCGGTTCTTCCACCGCTGGAAATGGCGGCATACGCCCGCGCCCTGGGTGTGACCGCGGCCGTTCGGACCAATACGGGTGAGGTCGGCAGTCTCCCGCAGGACTATGCCGACATGTTGGGCTGGAAGGAGCAGGCGGAGGCGGTGGCGGCCGTTTACCGGTCGCTACCGCCGGCCCAGCGGGAACGGGTGGTCCTGGTGGCCGAGAACTACGGCGAGGCCGGTGCGCTCGACTTCTATGGTCCGAAGCTCCGCCTCCCGCCGGTGGTGAGCCCCGCGGGGAGCTTCTGGTTCTTCGGGCCGGGTGAGCGTCCCGGTGCCGTGGTGATCGCCCTGGGCGTCCCCCCTGAGGGTCTGCGGCGCTACTACGACTCCGTTCGCACGGTATCGCGGATCGGGCATCCCTGGGCCGTGGACGAAGAGAGACGCGTTCCGATCAGCATCGGAACCGGTGCCCGGACCACGCTCCAGCAGGTCTGGCCCTCCCTCGCCGGACGGAACTGACCGCGGGGACGCTGGCGCCCCCAGCCGCTTTGATCAATGTTTAGAGCACACCCGGGAGTCACGATAATGCTGGGCAACCGACCGATGAGCGAGTGGATCGCCCGTTACGAGCAGAGCCACCAGCACCCGATCAATCGCCTCTGCCACACCTTCGGCATCCCGCTGATCGCGGTCTCTCTGCTCCTCTTCGTGGCCTCGTTGTTCGTCGAGGGGCTGTGGCCCCTCGCGCTCGGGCTGTTCGTGCTGGGATGGATCTTCCAGTTCGTCGGCCACTACGTCGAGGGCAAGCCGCCCGAGTTCGTCCATGACTGGCGTTTCCTGCTGGTGGGCCTCCGCTGGTGGCTCGCCAAGATGCGGGGCAGCGCGTAGACGCGGCCTGCTGCTCCTCCTCGGCTTCCTCCTCGCCGCCTGCGGCGCGCCCGCGGGAGGAGTCCCCACCCATGTCGCGCCCTGGCTCCGGGACGATCCCCAGCGGTGCCTGCTCGCCCGAGACCTGGGCGAGAACATGGAGGCGATGGCGCGCCGGTGCGCCGAGCTGTTCGTGCTGCAGAATGGCTACACCGAGCTGCCGGCGGCGAAGGACTCCACCCGCTGGGTCCTGGAGAACGGCGAGGTGGGCAGCTGGCCACTGGTGCTGGCCGCCCGCGGGGGAATGCTGGAACGGGACGCGAAATCGGTGCAGTGCAGCATGCGCCAGTGCATCGTGTTCTTCCGGGTTCGACGCACGCCGCAGCTCTGCGCCTACCGGCAGGTGTCCATGACTCAGGTCTTCACCCGGATCCAGCTTGAGCCAGGGGGAATCCGGGACGTGAGGTGTGATGAGCGGCAGGCGTGAGGGCCGAAGGCTGAACGATCGAAATGCGTAAAAAATGAATCGTCAAAGGTGAAAAGGGAGACCGAGATCCCTTTTCACCTTTGACGTTTCACTTTTTTACGCATTGCCCGGGCGCTTCCCGGCCACCTCAATTCGGTGCCCGCACCCCGCTCACGCTGTAATTGCGGTTCTGCCCGATGGTCGGGCCGTTCACATCCACGCCGACGTCGTTGTCCACCGAGGCGATCCGCTGGCGGATCGAGCCGGGGAATGGCGCCGGCCGGCCGTTCCGGCCATAGGCGTCGGTGTACCAGACGTCGGGGCCATCCGCGTTCGCGATGTTGTTGGCGTTGATGTCCACGAAGTGGCCCGCGCCGTTGAACTCGGAACGGGGGTCGTCGAAGGTCACGCCGGCCGTCTGGCCCTCGTCGGTGGAGCGGTCGCAGGGGCCGCCGGACGCGCGGTCGCCGGTCCCGGTCACCTCGTAGCACACGTCGATGGGGCGACCCACCACGGGCGCGAGGGCGGGATCGTGGAACCGGCTCGGGAGCCGGACCTGGAAGTACGGGTTGAAGTGCGCCAGCACGTGTCCGTCGGTGCGGCGGACCAGGTTCGACGTCTCCCAGGTCTCATGCAGCGCGCCGAAGTCGGAGTTCTGGCCCTCCGGCACCAGCAGGTGCTGCTCGACACAGGTTCGGTCGGGGATGGCACGGAACCCACCCCCCTCGGGCGAGTTCGCCGGCGTCGGCGTGCCGGCCTGGACGTGCACGTCGCGGTCGCAGGAGCGCACGAATTCACCCGGCCGCCCGATGGCGGTCAGCATGGTGATCCCGAGCCGGGCGCCGTTGTCGCAGCGCAGGTGATAGACCAGCTCGTGGACATTGTTGGTGAACGCGTCCTTCGAGTGAGTTCCCTGGTGGAACTTGGTGAGCACGTCGCAGGTCACCGTGAAGATGGCCGACCCCGCGCCCCGGAACTCCAGCTCGATGTCGTTCTCCCATTCGACCTTGTGGCCGAAGTGGTCCTCGTCCCGCGGATTCGCCGGGTCGGAGATCGACAGCATCTCGTTGGCGACGCCGAACGGCAGGCCGTCGGTGTCGTCGTAGAGATCCGAGCCCGACGGGTCTCGGCCGTGCTCGTGGCCGAAGCTGCAGCCTCCCGGGCCGGTGGGCGGGTGCCAGGTGGGATAGACCTTCCCGTCGGGCCCCAGCACGGCGTAGGCGTCGTGCTGCTCCTTGGTGCAGGAGTCGAACGGCCCCGGGGTCCACAGCCCGAAGGCGCGGGACGCGGGTGCGCTGCCGGGATCCACGAACTGGTCACCCGAACAGGCGGCGGAGGCGGCGAGCGCGGCGGCTAGCGCGGCGCGGCGCCGCGATGCAGGCGCTGGCATGATGGTCTCCGGCTCAGGGAATACCGACCAGGTGGCGACCGGTATGCCAGTCGCGCTGGTGCATGAGCGTCAGTGACTTACGCGAGGTTGCAGCCCCGCGGCCGTGTCATCTGCACGGCCGCGGGGCAACTTGCCGGACGAACGATCTTGCGTGGAGCGGTGCAGCCGGCGACATCAGCGCCAGGTGACGGCGGCACCGATCTGCATGAGCGAGAAGCTCGCGTCGGTGACGATGCTGTTCCCGCTCGTCAGGTTCCCGCTGGTCGAGACGATCAGGTTGGCGAACGGCGTGAGCCAGATCTTGGACCCCGCCCGGACATCGTAGCCGGCACCCAGCTGCAGCGCCGGGTTGCTGGCCTCGAGGGGATCCTCTTCGTCGTCGCCGGTGGAGGCGCGGTAGTTCAGCAGCCCGATGCCGCCCTTCAGGTGCCACGACGCCGTGGGGCTCGGTACCCAGTAGAGCGAGGCGCCGTACAGCATGAGCCGCTGGGTCACCCCGGCGGTCTGGTCGCGCCACGCGTTGAGCTCGGCGCCGGCGCGGAGGCTCCGGCTGAAGGTGAAGCCGCCGGCGAGGTAGCCCGACAGCGCGCCGTTCCGTTCCCCATTACAGATGTCACAGTTCACCGCCGCGGAGGCGGTGCCGATCCCGGCCCCGAGCCAGGGTCCCCGCAAGGTGACGTCCTGGGCTCTCGCGGGTTGCGAGAGGGCGAGTGCGGCGAGCAGTCCCGCCGCGGCGATGCGACACAACGACATACGGCTCCTCCAGCGGCTAGCGTGCGAGCTTCTGCAGCATTTTTTCGCGGTGGGGAGGACTCACAAGCGAGAATCGCGCCCGAGGAGAAACCAGGCGGGTCCGATGGGCGTCATAAGCGGGGTCCGGCCCCTTCGCTTCGCTCTGGGTGACGCTGAGGGCTCGAGGATTCGACTGAGCGAAGGGGCCCCATTCCACCCGCATGACCGAGGCGCACCATGCGCAGGCTCTCACTGTTCGTTCTCCTCCTGTTCCCCTCGGCTCTCGCCGCGCAGGATTTCGATAAGGCCGAGTTCGCCGGCCGGCGTGCGAAGCTCCTGGACAAGATCCCCGACGGGATCGCCGTCGTCCTCGGCGGCATCGAGCATCCTTATCCGCTCCGCTTCCGCCAGTCGCCCGACTTCTATTACCTCACCGGGCTGGAGGAGCCGGGGACGATCCTGGTGCTGAACGGCGTCACCAAGAACGCGGCCGTGTTCGCGGTGAAGCGGCCGGAGCTCGGCGGACCCTCGGTCGAGCCCCGGCTGAGGGACGTCGAGAACGCGCAGGATCGCTATGGTGTCGCCGTCCTGCCGATGGAGAGCTTCTACACCTTCCTGAGCTTCGCGGGGAACAACGCGGCCGTGAAGAAGCTCTACCTCCAGCTCACCCCGCCGGACGCGCAGATTCACGCCCGCTTCGAGGCGCAGCTCTTCGCCGCCCAGGCACTGGACCACCCGGTGTTCGGTCAGCCGCAGCCTTACGCCGTCGCCATCGAGCGCATTCGGGAGGCCGAGTCCCAGCTCGATGCGGCGGACGTGAGTCCGCTGCTCGACGAGCTGCGCTGGGTGAAGACACCCTACGAGATCGAGCGGCTCCGGCGGAGCGGTCGGATGGGAGCCGAGGCGACGGCGGAAGCCATTCGCGCGACCAAGCCGGGCATGTACGAGTACGAGATCGCCGCCGCCGCCCAGTATGTGAGCACCCGACTCGGCGCCGACGGCGACGCGTTCCCGCCGATCGTGCCCTCGGGCCCGCTTACGCCGATCGTGCACTACATGGAGAACCGGCGGCGGATGAAGCCGGGCGAGATCGTCTACCTGGATTACGGCTCGGACTGGGAGTACTACACCTCGGACATCACCCGCACCTGGCCGGTCTCGGGTCGCTTCACCGCCGAGCAGGAGAAGATGTACCGCTGCGTGCTGGAGGCCCGGAACGCGATCATCGGCGCGATCAAGCCCGGTGCAACTCTCAACAGCCTGAAGGATGCGGCGGAGCAGGTCTACCAGCGGCATGGCTACCGCGACGCCTTCCTCGGCACGGGCCGATACATCGGACATTTCGTGGGGATCTCGGTGCACGACGTGGGCGGCATCTCCGGGCCGTGGCTGGAGAAGCCGTTCGTCACCGGTGTGGTGTTCAACGTGGAGCCGATCCTCCAGTTCCCGGAGAAGAAGATCCACATCCGGCTGGAGGACACGGTGGTGCTGACGGAGAGGGGGCCGGAGAACGTGACCGCGGCGGTACCTGCAGAGGTCGAGCCCCTCTACGCGTTGATCAAGGAGAAGGGGGTGAACTCGACGGCGCTGAGCGGGCGGGCGAGCGCGGGGAGGTAGTCGGCGAGCTGTATCGGCTATCGGCTATCAGCTATCGGCTATCGGCTATCATGAGTCGAGCCGCGGATGAACGCAGAAAACGCAGACGCAGGTGGCTGACAGCTGATAACAGGTAGCCGATCGCTGATCATCCGGGGCCCCACACTGGGGGGCGGAAAAGAAGGGTGGCCCCCGGGATCATTACCTCTGGCCGCGACCCCGGAGGCCGGTACTGCGGAAGGTCTTGCACCCCTTGAGATGCCCGGGGGGCGGGAAAGGTTGCGCCCCACCTTCGGGCGCTAGATTGCAGGCATGCGGGAAGCCCGCCTCCGCCCCGAGTTCGCCGACCTCTATCCCGAGCTGACTGCCGGCCAGTGGGAGCCCGCGGCGCGCATCGCCGAAGTGGTGCTGGCCCGCTATCTCCTCCAGCAGATGGGATCCGATCCGATGGATCGCGCCCTCCAGGAATCGCACTTCGAGTTCCGCGGCGGGGCGGAGGATCCGCCGTTGGTGAACCCCCGCCGGCGCGCCGAAGACCGCGCGGACGAGGAGGGCACGTGAGCGAGCCCGCGATCGACGAGCTCCGCTACCCGATCGGCCAATTCGCCTATCGGGGCCCGCAGACCACCGAGCAGCGGCGTTCCTGCATCGAGCGCATCGAGGCGGCACCGCGTCTGGTCCGCAGCGCAGTCGAAGGGTTGACCGAACGGCAGCTCGACACCCCGTACCGCAAAGGTGGCTGGACCGTCCGGCAGGTCGTCCACCACCTCCCAGACAGCCACCTCAACGCCTACACCCGCTTCCGGCTGGCGCTCACCGAGCCCACGCCCACGATTCGCCCCTATATCGAGCATCGCTGGGCGGAGCTGCCCGACGCGAGGACCGCCCCTGCCGAGCTGTCCCTGGCGCTGCTGGAGGCGCTGCACTGCCGCTGGGTACTGTTGCTCCGCAGCCTGCGCCCTGCCGAGTGGGAGATCCGCTACCTGCACCCCGAGCACGGGCGCGAGTGGCCCCTCGACGAGGCCCTGGCGATGTACGCGTGGCACGGCGAGCACCACACCGCCCACATCACCCGGCTGCGCGCGCGCATGGGCTGGCACTGACTCCATCTCCATACAGGAGCTTTCGTTGATCCAGGATCCGGGCACGAGATCGGAGGTCGTCTACCGGGCAGGCCTCTTGCTGGTGTGCTCCAACGTCTTCATGACCTTCGCGTGGTATGCGCACCTGCGAAACCTGGCGGACCGCCCCTGGTGGATCGCGGCCCTGGTGAGCTGGGGCATCGCGCTGTTCGAGTATCTGCTCCAGGTGCCCGCCAACCGGATCGGCTACACGGCATTCTCCCTGGCCCAGCTCAAGATCCTCCAGGAGGTCATCACCCTGGCGGTCTTCGTGCCGTTCGCGGTGCTGTACATGCGTCAGCCGGTCCGGCTGGATTTCCTCTGGGCCGCGCTATGCCTGGTGGGAGCGGTCTATTTCGTGTTCCGGGGCTCGGTATGAGACGGCACCTCGCAATCCTGGTGGTGGTCGGGCTCATCGCGACGCCGGCATCGGCCCAGACCTCCGGTCGAGCCAGGGACCTCGGCATTCCGCTCGAGGGCACGCCTGGTGCGCTGAACGCCATCACCGACGTCGTCGGCGTGGCCGTGGGCCACGAGACGATCGTGCGGGGCTCGGGGAAGCTCGTGGTCGGCAAGGGACCGGTGCGAACCGGCGTCACCGCCGTCTTCCCCCGGGGACGCGACGACCTCACCCCGGTGTTCGCCGGCTGGTTCAATCTCAACGGCAACGGCGAGATGACCGGCACCGCCTGGATCGACGACTACGGGCTCCTGGTGTACCCGATCACCATCACCAACACCAACAGCGTCGGCACGGTGCGGGACGCGGTGATCGAGTGGGGACGCACCCGCCTCGAGGACGACTTCAACTGCTGCCTCCCGGTCGTGGCGGAGACCTGGGACGGCGACCTCAGTGACATCTATGGATTTCACGTGACCAAGGCGCACCTCTTCCGCGCCCTGGCGAGCGCGAAGCCGGGTCCGGTCGCGGAGGGGAACGTCGGCGGCGGGACCGGGATGATCTGCCTCGGCTTCAAGGGGGGGATCGGCACGGCGAGCCGGAAGCTCGCCGGGCGGGATGGCGGATTCACTGTCGGGGCCCTGGTGCAGTGCAACTTCGGCCAGCGACGACTCCTCCGCATCGCGGGCGTGCCGGTGGGTCGGGAGATCACCGAGCCTCGGGACTGCTACGAGGGACCCCAAACCGACTCCACCCGCGCCGCCGAGCGCTGCCCGGCCGGAGCCGCGCGAGGGCAGGAGGATTCGGGCTCCATCATCGTAGTGGTCGCCACCGATGCCCCGCTGCTGCCGCATCAGCTTCGCCGCGTGGCCCGCCGCGCCGCGCTGGGGATCGGCCGAATGGGCGGGGTCGCGAGTTCGAGCTCGGGCGATCTCTTCATCGCGTTCTCGACGGCCGGCGTGGGGACCGCCGGCGACCGTGGCGTGCGCGTGGTGGAAATGCTGGGGGAGGAGCGGATCACTCCGGTGTACGAGGCCACGGTGCAGGCCACCGAAGAGGCCATCATCAACGCGATGCTGGCGGCGAAGACCATGCGAGGCGCGGACGGCTATGTGGTGCCGGCGCTCCCGCACGATCGGCTGCAGCAGGTGATGCGGAAATACGGCCGGCTCGCCCAGCCGCGCTAGCCTCCGAGCTGTATGCCCGCCACCGGATGAAAGTCCCGCCATATGGCGCAGTAGGGCTTCACCATCACCGCGACGAACCGCTCCAGGGCCACCGGAAACGGATACCGCCGGCGGAACTCCATCGCCGTCACACCGAGCATGGCTCGCAGGTGCCGGCCGAAGCTCTGGGGAGAGGAATACTCGAGCCGGTAGGCGACATCGGACACCGAAAGTCCCGCCGACTCGAACAGATAGGCGGCGTGGAGCAGCCGGACAGCGGAGAGATAGTTCTTCGGAGACGGAAGCCCCGCGCGCGAGAACCGTGACATGAGGGTGCTGGGGCGCACGTAGAGCCGCTCGGCCAGGGCGGTGACGGTCGGGGTATCGGGGGCCAGGCGGATCAGGGCCTCGACGAACAGTCGGGCGTCCGGCGGCGCCTCGGCCAGCGCCGTCAGGATCGGCCCCTGGATCCGCGCCACCGCCCGGGTGGCGGGCTGGCCGACCACCTGCCGCAACCGATTCCATCCCGTCGGCGTAGTGACATCCACCACTTGCTGCACCCCCGAGGCCCCGAGGCGCAGGAGCATCTCGGTGGCGGAGGGATCGTGCTGGGACACCAGAGCCACGGTGGGGATGCCGGGAAACTCGTGCACCAGGTGCCGCACGGTTTCCACCTGTTCGGGCGGGCAGCGATGGACCGACAAGAGCACGGCGTCCACCGCCCGTTCTCGCACCACCCGCACCGCGTCGGGCACCGAATCGCGGTGCACCACGGCGAAGCAGCCGTTCCCCGCCGCGTCCACCCGGAGCCGTTCTCCCGGCAGCAGTACCGCGGCGACGGTGGCGGAGGGGAAAGTGGCGGCGGGCACGACGTCCTCCAGGTGATGGTGCAAGAGGATGGCGTTGAGACGTCAAACTGGGTTCAACCCGAAACACCCTGAAACGGCGCCCGGCGCAACCTTTTTGAGCGAGACCTCATCTTACGGTGGCGCCCCGCTCGGTATATTGCTGACGGTCCCCTCTCGACCGGTTCTCGCATGAGCGATCCGACGATCGAACCGTTCGCGGCTCTCCAGGAAGCGCTTGCGCCGCAATACCGGCTGGAGCGCGAGCTCGGGCGCGGCGGTATGGGGGTCGTCTTCCGCGCGACCGACACCACGCTCGATCGCCCGGTGGCCATCAAGGTCGTCCATCCCGAGCTCGCCGCGCACGCCTCCATCGTCCGCCGCTTCCTCGCCGAAGCGCGCACCATCGCGCGACTCCGGCATCCCAGCATCGTCGCCGTTCACGCGGCCGGCACAGCCCAGGGGCTGCTCTATTACGTCATGGACGAGGTGGGAGGCGAGAGCCTGCGTGGGCGGCTCGACCGCGAAGGGAAGCTGCCGATCGCGGACGTCACCCGGATCGTGACGGACCTGGCCTCCGCGCTCGATGCCGCCGGCCGCGCCGGCGTGGTGCACCGGGACGTGAAGCCCGAGAACGTGCTGCTCGAGCGAGGCAGCGGCCGCGCGCTCCTCGCCGATTTCGGCATCGCGAGGGCGATGGTGGCGGAAGGCGCGTCCAGCACCGGCCAGGGCGTCGCGGTAGGGACGCCGGCCTACATGAGCCCCGAACAAGCCGCGGGCGAAGAGGTGGACAGCCGGAGCGATCTCTATGGGCTGGGGATCGTCGCCTACGAGATGCTGGCGGGTCACCCGCCGTTTCAGGGCAGTAACCGCGTGGTGGTGTCCAAGCACATCGCGGAGCGGCCGGCTCCCATCGAGCGGCTCCGGCCCGAGTGCCCCAAGTCGTTGGCCGGCGCGGTGATGAAGGCGCTGGAGAAGCACCCCGGCGAGCGCTGGCAGACGGGCGAGGAGCTGCGGCAGGCGGTCGCTGGCGAGCGGGCTCTCCCGGCCAGGCGCAGGGTCCGCCGGCCGGTCGTGCTCGCCGCGGCGGCGGTGGCCCTCGCGGCTCTGGGCGCCACGATCGGTCTCGCGCGCCGCAGCGACCAGCCGCCGGCGGGAGTGAATCCGCGACACTCGATGCTGGTGCTGCCGTTCGACAACCTTCGCGACGATCCGTCCGTGGACTGGATGCGCGAGGGCAGCGTCAGCATGCTGGGACTCAACCTCGCCCAGTGGAACGACCTGACCGTGGTGGACCAGGAGCGGCTCTACGACCTGCTCGGCCGCCACGACGTGCAGCCGGCGGAAGACATCGGTCTCGACCTGGCCCGTCGGCTGGCGCGAGAAGCGGGGGTGTGGACAGTGGTCCTGGGCGACTTCGCCCGGACGGCCGACTCGCTCCACCTGGCGGCTCGGGTGTACGATGTGGCCAGCGGCAACAGGATCAGCATCGCCCGGGTAGATGACCGGACCGGGGACGACGCCAGGCCGCTTTTCGACCAGCTCGCGGCCAAGCTGCTCAATCTCTCCGGCGCACCCACCGACTTGCCGGTGGATCTCGCTCGGTCCACGACCCAGTCGCTCGAGGCCTATCGCAGCTACCTCGCCGGTGTAGGCCGGCTGAACCGCTGGGATCTGGCGGGCGCGGAGCGCGATCTCAACCGGGCCGTCGCCCTCGACACCACCTTCGGTTTGGCGTACTACAAGCTCGCGCTGACCCGTGGGTGGCTGGTGGGCCAGGAAGACTCGGTGGCGGACCGCGCCATCGTGCGCGCGACGGCGCATTCGTCCAACCTGCCGGCGCACGACCGCACGGTCATCAACGCCTACCGCTCCTTCATCGAGGGCGAGTACGCCGAGGCGCGGGGGCTGTACCAGCGGTTGATCGACCGGGACGGACAGGATGCCGATGCCTGGTACGGCCTGGGCGAGGCCTGGTTCCACGACACCGCGGGTCCCGACCAGGCCCCTGCGTTCACCCAGGCGATCCGCGCCTTCCGCCACGCACTTGACCTCGATCCGGACTACGCCCTCGCCTACGATCACGTCCAGCACATGCTGGGCATGGCCGCGGAGCGGAAGCCGACCTACGCGCTGGTGGCGCCGGACTCGTTCGCGCTGGCGTTCCGGCAGGACGGCCGGTCGCTGGTGGACAGCACCACCCTTCAGGGCGCCATCCGACGCGCCCGGGCCGCGGGTCTGTCCACGGCGCGGAGCTGGATCTCGAGCCAGCCGGCCACACTCCGCGCCCACGGCGCGATGGTGGATGCCTATCTCGCCACCGGCAACTACGACGCCGCGCTGGGCGAGGTGGCGCGCTTCCGCAACTCGACTCCCGTCCACCCCGAGCTTCCTTTCGTCGAGGCGCGCATCCGCTTCGCCTCGGGCGACGTGGATCGCGCGGCCGCCCAGCTCCGCACCGCGCTCGACACGGTGGCGCCACAGGACTTCCGCCCCTACCAGGGCACGCCCACCGTCGTGATGGACATCGCCGCCGCCGCCAACGTCTTCGCCTATCAGGGCGACCTCGGCAACGCGGCCAAGGCGCTCGACCTCGCCGATCAGGTCCGTCGCGAGGTGGTGAAGCACCCCGCCGGCAAGGCCGAAGGGCCCTGGGACGAGAACTGGCGCCGGGTGGTGCTGGGCGAGCTGTACGCCGGTGTGGGCGTGCCCGCGTCCTCGCTTCGGCAGGTCTGGCAGAGCGCCGCCGAAGCGGGGCGGATGGCCGCGCCGGACTCGCGCAAGCACTTGATGCACAGCGGTGCCTCCGCTGCCATCGGGCTCTTCACCGGTCCCAGCGCCGACAGCACGGCGCTGGTCGAGTACCGCGCCATGACGGGTGAGCAATTGTCGCCCGAGGTGCGGGCGCTGCTCGCGCTCAGCCGAGGCGACTCTACCGGCGCGCGGCGGATGCTGGCGGAGCCCGACACCACGGCGAAGGGTATGCCGAAGTGGACGTCCAACCTCTACACCCGTCCGCTGGCCGCTCAGGCCTGGTTCCTCCTTGGGGACTACCAACGCACCCTTCACATGCTGCGCGATTTCGAGCCCGAGGCACTCAAGACTGGCGGCTTCGACTCCCGCTGGGGGATGCTGGGCCGGGTTCGGCTCCTCCGGGCCGCGGCCTACGAGCAGCTGGGCCGGCGCTCCGAGGCGCTGGCCGAGTACCGCGAGGTCCTGGCCCAGTGGAAGAAGGCCGACGAGTCGCTCAAGCCCTTCATCCGTCAGGCGGAACAGGGTCTGGCCCGGCTGGGCGAGGCCTGAGGGCGGCGAGCTATGATAGCGGCTATATTCGAGACGCTGGTCGGGCGTGATGGTCGCGGGGTGGCCGCTGGCCGCCTCGAGGAAAGTCCGAGCTCCACAGGGCAGACTGCCAGGTAACACCTGGGCGCCGGAAGGCGACGGACAGGGCAACAGAGAGCAGACCGCCGGCCGGCCCTCGCGAGGGGGCAGGCAGGCAAGGGTGAAACGGTGGGGTAAGAGCCCACCGCGCCGTTGGCAACAGCGGCGGCACGGCAACCCCCAGTCGGAGCAAGGCCAAATAGGCGGCGAGGTGCGGCCCGCACCGAGCCCGAGTCCGCGAGGCTATTGCCAAGTAGACAAGGGGACAGCCGCGGGTAGGCCGCTAGAGGTGGCCGGCGACGGCCATCCCAGACAGATGACCATCTCCCCCACGGCGGCCTCGGTCGTCGCTGGGGAGAAACAGAACTCGGCTTACGGCTCGACCAGCAACGGCCCCCCTGATCGTTGGTCCGGGGGGCCGACTCATGTCCGGCGTCCCGGAACGCGGGAGGAGAGTTTACCTTTTCAGCGCCTTCGGACGGTTGAACCCAGGGGAGACGCCATGCCGACCAACCTCGGCGGCTGGCGGGCGATGGCCGCCGCGACGCTCGCGTTGCCGGCCTTCCAGGCCGCGCCCGTCACCGCCAAATACCGGGTGGACCAGACCCTGACGCAGGAGGTGGATGGCTCCGCTGAGGGGCAGGGGAAGCAGACGCTCCGATTCACGACCAGCACCTTCGTGACCGTGACGCTGAACGACAGCGCCGGCGGCCGCGCGATGCGAGTGGTGATCGATTCCCTGAAAGGCGACAGCGCCGCGCCGATCTCGCCGGCGGTGATGGACAGCGCCCGTGGCGGCGAGTTCCGGGCCTTCGTGAGCAAGACGGGGAAGCCCTCGCCGCTCACGCCGACCGGCACCTCCCCCGCCGCTTCCCAGGTGCAGGGGCTGCTCACCGATTTCTATCCCTGGGCGCGGGCAGGCCTCAAGGTGGGCGACGCCTGGACGGACACGACGGTGAGCACCAGCGGCGCGGGCAGCGACACCGTCACCGTTCGGCGCATCACCAGCTACAAGGCGGCGGCGACCGAAAGCAGGGGCAACGTACGGGCGGTCCGGGTCACGACCCAGCACAGCACGAACGTGGCCGGTGTGCAGCCAACCCCGCAGGGGCCGGCCAGGATCGAAGGCACCGGCGGCGGCAGCGGGGCCTACTACCTGAGCCCGGACGGCCGCCTGCTCGAGGGAGAATGGCAGCAGCAGTCCGCCGTGAAGCTCTCCGGCACCTTCGCCAAGCAGCCGGTTCCAGTCACGGTCACCCAGACTACCAAGGTCACGGCGGTACGATGAAACGGAGTGCGCAACCGATCCTCCTGCTCGCGGCGTTGTTCCTCGGCGCCTGCGGCTCCACCACGGCCTCCGGCGGCGAGGGGACCGGCGGCCCGTCCCCGAAGCCGATCGATCCGTCGAAGCCGCCCCCGTCCGAGGATGGGACCGGCCCCGCGGTGACCTATCGTCCGGTGAGTGGGGCCAGGTACCGGCTGGAGCACCGCGACAGCCTGGTGTTCCAGTACCAGGGAGGGGCGAGTCAGACGCAGACTCGCGACCGTGTAGCCCTGGTGCACCTCACCATCGCACCAGCCGCTTCGCGCGGAAGCTATCGCGTCACTGTCACACTCGACTCGCTGGAGGCGACGGAGAGCGGTACTCCCGTACCGCCCGACTCGGTCACCGCCGCACTGGGCACGACCTGGAGCGGAACGCTCTCGGGGGTCGGCACGCTGTCGGAGCTCAAGCCCGACCGGTCGGGCACGCTCACCGCGGAGCTCGCCGGCTACCTCCGCTATCTGTTTCCCGCGCTGCCGGAGGGTGGTGTGCGCGAAGGGATGCAGTGGACCGACTCTACGAGCTACCCGCTGGTCTCGGACGCATTCACCGGCAGCGAGGAGGCGGTCACCGTCTATCGCGCCTCCGAGAAGGCCGAGACCGACGGCCGCCAGGCGATCCCGCTGGAGACGAGCAGCAAGTACAGCCGCTCGGGGAAGCGGGTGCAGGGCGACCAGGAGCTCGAGATGACCGCCTCCGGGACCCGAAGCGGTACCCATCGCCTCTCCGAAGGTGGAGTCCTGGTCTCGGCGCAGGGCATCGACACCGGGGAGATGACCATCTCCGTGCCCGCCGTGGGGCAGACCGTTCCCGTCACTCGCTCGAGCACCTACGCCGTCACCTCGCTCTCGCCGAGCCCGTAGCCGCGCGGCCCAGCGGTTCTGGCTGATCCTCCTCCCGCCGGGTCTCTTTCTCCTCTGGCTCTTCGCCGTCTGGCCCCCGCCACTGTGGTATCGCACCCACTGGCCGGCGGAGACGGAGTTCATGCGCCTGACGTCGGGGGCCGGGGTGTGGACGGGAGCCTCGCGGACCTACCGACCCTTGCCGCTCGACTCGATCGCGCCCGCGATGGCCGAAGCCGCGGTGACGGCCGAGGATGCGCGCTTCTGGGTGCACTCCGGCATCGACTGGTACGAGGTGCGCCATGCGTTGGGCTACCGGCGTGGCGGCTTCGAGTGGAGCTCGGCCCGCGACCGGGACGCACTATGGCAGGCGCTCGGGAGTGTCGCGAGCCGGAAGGAAGCGCTCCGAGGCGCGAGCACGATCAGCCAGCAGGTCGCCAAGAACCTCTATCTCTCCCCGTCGCGGAACCCGCTCCGGAAGCTCAAGGAGGCGGTGACCGCCTATCGTCTGGAGCTGGCGCTGCCGAAACGCCGGATCCTGGAGCTCTACCTGAACATCGCGGAGCTGGGGGAGGGCGTTTGGGGGGTCGAGGCGGCGAGCCGGCGCTACTACCGGAAGTCCGCGCGTCGCCTCAGCGAGAGCCAGGCCGCGGCCCTGGCGGCCACGCTCCCGTTTCCGCGGACTTCGAACCCGGCCTACCGGCCCGTCCGGATGCGCCGGCGGCAGGAGCTGATTCTGCGACGCATGCGAGGTGAGCGGATCGAGGTGCCGCCGGTGGCCGAGGAGCCGATCCCGCAGCCGGGCGACAGCATCATGTGGACGCCGGGGATGGACTCCCTGCTGGACTCGCTGCGGGCGCCGGTGGAGACGCTATATAAACAACCGTGAACGGTTTTGGCTTCAGTCCACCAGCCTCAGCGGCATCACCAGCGTGAGATAGCTTGCCGGATCATCCCAACCCACCGGCTCGCAGGTCGCCGCCCGCTCCGGCGCCTTGAACGTCATCCGGATCTCGTCCGTCGGGATGAACTTCAGGATCTCCAGCAGATACGCGGCGTTGAACCCGATCTCGAGCGGGTCGCCCTCGTAGCTCACCGTCAACTCTTCCTGGGCTTCGCCCAGGTCGGGCGTCTGCACCGACAGCTTGCAGGAGCCGTTGGCGAAGGCCATCCGGATCCGGTGGGTCTGGTCGCTGGCCACGATGCTCATCCGGCGCAGGGCCGAGGTGAAGGCGGCCTTGTCCGCGGTGGCCGACTTGTCGTTCTCCCGCGGGATCACCTGCTCGTAGTTGGGGTAGGGCCCCTCGATGAGCCGGGTGAAGATCTGAGTCCCCGCGGAGCGGAAGCCCAGGTGGTTCTCGCTCCGGGCGATCTCCACCGCGTCGTCGGCTCCGAAGAGCCGGCGGATCTGCTCCAGCGCCTTGGGCGGCACGATCAGGTCGGCCTGGGCCGAACTGCCTGCCGGCGGGGTGGGCACGTCCATCCGGGCGAGCCGGTGGCCGTTGGTGGCCACCATGCGCATCCGCTCGGGACGGAGCTCCCAAAGCACGCCGTTCAGGATCGGCCGGCTCTCCTCGGTGCTGGCGGCGAAGGCCACGTGTCCGATCAGCTTCTGGAGGTCCTTGGCCGGCGCTTTCCATCCGCCATCGAACTTGACCGCCGGAAAGGCAGGAAATTCCTCGCGTGGCAGACCGAGCAGTCTGAATCTCGAGCGCCCGCACTCGATCGTCACCCGCTGCTCGCCCGCGCCCGTCAGGCGGATCGCAGCGCTCGGCAGCTCGCGAACGATCTCGACCAGCTTTCGGGCGGGCAGGGTGATGGCGCCTTCCTGGTCCACCTGCGCGGGCACGGTAGTGCTCACCGAGATGTCGAGGTCGGTGCCAGAGAGACGGATCCCGTCCTTCGTGGCCTCCAGGAGGATGTTCGACAGGATGGGCAGCGTGGTCTTGGCCGGTACCGCTGCCGCCACCGCCACCAGTCCTTCCTGCAACTGCTCCCGCGTGATCGTGAGCTTCATGCCGCTCCTTCAAGGGCTATAAGCAAGACTACTCTTCCATATAAAAGAACTAGCAGTGGTAGTAGAGGCTCTGGAAATGTGGGCCGCTACCACAACGCCTCCCCCGACGGACGGTTACGATCTCGTGACTCTGTCGAGACCTTGTGTGCGCTGGGGACAGCCGCCCCAGGTTCTTCACCACCTTCCAGAGTTCCCACAGCTCGCGCGAGTAGACGGGGATTATTCTGCGGACAACTCCTGTCGCGCGTGCTCCACCCGCTCGCGGAAGCCGCGATCCCGCGTCATCTGCCGGCTCACCTTGTCCACGCTATGGATGACCGTCGAGTGATCGCGGCCGCCGAAGGCCTGACCGATCTCCACCAGCTGCATCTCCAACAGCTCGCGCGCGAGATACATGGCGATCTGGCGCGGCACGGTAAGCGTCTTGATCCGGGCCTTGGAACGGAGCCCCTCCGGCGTGACGCCCCAACGCCGCGCCACCACTTCCTGGACTTTGTTGATCGAGGGGCGTGCCCGGGGCGCGGGGCCGTCCTCCCCCGGACGAATCCGGTCCGACAAGGCCTCCCGGGCCAGCTCGATCGACACTTCCTTGTGCTTG
Organism: Gemmatimonadales bacterium; assembly: GCA_036556505.1. Lineage (GTDB taxonomy): Bacteria > Gemmatimonadota > Gemmatimonadetes > Gemmatimonadales > GWC2-71-9 > CAVVWJ01. Next base: position 63,438 of record DATBJH010000009.1, on the reverse strand, counting down.
AGTGACGCGAAGAGCAGCAGCTTGATGATGCAGCCCTCCAGCTCCCGGACGTTGGACCGGACGTGCTCGGCGATGAACCGCAGCACGTCGTCCGGGATCGTCATCTCCAGGTGGTCCTGCTCCTGCTTCTTCCGCAGGATGGCGATCCGGTGCTCCAGGTCGGGCTGGCCGATGTCGGCCACCATACCCCACTCGAACCGGCTCACCAGGCGGGCCTCGAGCCCGGGGATCTCCTTGGGCGGTCGGTCGGAGGTCAGGACGATCTGCTTGTTGCCCTCGTAGAGGGCGTTGAAGGTGTGGAAGAACTCCTCCTGGGTCATCTCCTTACCCTCCAGGAAATGCACGTCGTCCACCAGGAAGAGGTCCACGTCGCTGCGGTAGCGGCGCCGGAACTCGGGCATGGTCCGGCTGTGGATGCTCTCGATGACTTCATTGATGAACTGCTCGGCGCCGACGTACAGGACCCGGGTCTCCGGCTGGCGCTGGATCACCTGGTGGGCGATCGCCTGCATCAGGTGGGTCTTCCCCAGCCCGGTGGCGCCGTAGATGAAGAGTGGGTTGTAGGTCTTGCCGGGAGACTCCGCCGCGGCGTGGGCGGCCGCGGCCGCGAGCTCGTTCGATTTGCCGATGACGAAGGTGTCGAAGGTGTACCGCTCGTTCAGTGCCTGGCTGCTCGGGTTGCCCGCCGATGTCCGACCCTCGCCTGAGTCGCCCGGCGAGCGGCCGCTGTTGGGAGTGGGTGGCGCGACGAAGAAGTCCATTTGGGGACGCTTGTGACGGTCCTCATGAACTCTGAACACGATCGATGTCGGCTGACCGACGACCGGCTCGGCCAGCTTCGAGAGCAGAGCCGCGTGCTTGGTCTCGTTCCACTCCACCGCGAACTGATCGGGCGCTCCGACGATCAAGCGTCCTTCATCCAGCGCAATCGCCTCCGTGGGCTCGAGCCAGGTCCGGATCGTGTGATCGGGAAGTTCGCGATGCGCCTCGTCGAGGATGCGCTTCCATGCGTCTTTTGCGGACAGCTGCATCGGTACTCGAAAACGGTGGGAGATTTTTCAAGGGCACGAGATGTTACGGGCCGGTTGTGGAAAAGTCAACTCGGACGGTCGGGCGGTCGGACGGTCGGGCGGTCGCTATTGACAGCAATGAAATTTCGGTTCAGGAAGTCAAGAAGCGACGAGCCGTTTCTTCGACGTCGCCGACCGCCCGACCGCCTTGACCGCCCGACCGCCTTCTTGACCTCGGTCGGTGCTCCAACTAATTTCCCCGGCTCACTTTGGGGGAGTCACGCGATGAAGCCGTCCTATCGGCCGCGCAACAAGCGCCGCATCAACAAGCACGGTTTCCGCGCCCGGATGGCGACGCGGTGGGGACGCGCGGTGCTCTCTCGCCGCCGCAAGAAGGGACGGAAGCGGCTCACCGTCTCCCTGCCGTCGAAGCACGGAGGCTCCTGACGGCGACGGCGCGCCTCCCGCGAGGCCACCGTCTCGCGCGCGCCACCGACATCCGCCGCTGCCTCGCGAAGGGCCGGCGTCGTCGCTTCGGGCATCTGGAGATGATCTGGACGGACAACCTGACGGGCCACCCGCGGATGGGACTGATCGTTCCCAAGTACCAGTCCTCCGCGGTGGCCCGCAATCGTCTCCGCCGTCGGCTGCGCGAGCTCTGGCGGCGGGAAGTGCAGCAGTGGCAGCCGGCCTGGGACCTGGTGATTCGCATCCGACGCGAGGCCTACGCCGCGACCTTCGCGGCCTTGCGCGACGACATGCTCGCCTGGCGCCACGCGGTCCTGGAGGGCCGGTGAGCCATGCGTTTCGTCGAGCTTCCCCGGCGGGGCCTCGCCGCGCTGATTCGCGGCTACCAGGTGGCCATCTCGCCGCTTCTCCCGCCGAGCTGCCGCTTTCATCCGTCCTGCTCCCAGTACGCGCTCGAGGCGGTCACCCGACATGGGGCGCTGCGCGGCGGCTGGCTCGCAGCCCGGCGGCTGGCCCGCTGCCATCCGTTCCATCCGGGCGGGTACGATCCCGTCCCTTGACCTCGTGACCTGAGTCCATGGACCGTCGTACCATCTGGGCGATCCTCATCATGATGGTGATCGCCGTCGCCCCGGCACTCCTGCTCAAGAAGCCGGTCCCGGGCCCGGCGGCGCGGGACGCCGGCGATACCGCGGCCGCAGCCCCCAGGCCCGTCACCCCCGGCGTGGCCGCACCGGCCGACAGCTCGCCCCGCCTGCAGCCCGCCGCCGATACATCGCAGGCACAGGCGGCGGCGCCCGCGACGATCGAGGACACCGTACGGGTCAACTCGCCGCTGTACACCTACGGCTTCACCACCCAGGGCGCGAGGCTGGTCGAAGCCAGGCTGCACCGCTACGCCTCGATGGCGCCGGGCGAACGGGGCCAGCGCGCCCAGCTCATGCCCGAGGGCAGCGACCTCCTCGGTCTTATCGTGATGCGGGGCGGAGACACGGTGGATTTCCGGGACGCCGTCTTCACCCCGTCGGCCGACAGCCTGGCGGTGGCCGGCGACACCTCGCTCCGGCTGGCCGCTGAGCGGAACGGTGTGCGACTCGAGCTCACCTACGCCTTCTCGCCCGACGACTACCGGGTGCGGGTCTCTGGGCGGGCGTCGGACATCGGCCCCAACGGCGGGGCGCTGCTGGTGGGCATGGGGCCCACGATGGCCAACACCGAAGCCAACCTCGAAGAGAATCACCGCGACCTGGCGCTGGTCACCATGCGAGGCGAGACCGAGCGCACCAACTTCAACAGCCTGGAGCCCGGGGAGCGCCGCGCGCTCAGCGGCCCGTTCGCCTGGACCGCGCTCAAGTCCAAGTACTTCGTCACCGGCCTGATCGCCGCCGATACGGCCGGAGGCCGCATCGCCGGCGCCAGCATGGAGGCCGCTCCCGGCGCGGACAAACCGACCGCGGCGCGGATCCTGGTCAGCATGCCGCTCCCGCCGAGCGGCACGTTCGACTACCTGCTCTACGCGGGCCCGATGGAGTACGACCGGCTGGCCAGCCTTGGCCACGACTTCGACGACGTCAATCCCTACGGCTGGCCCGGCTTCCGCACCGTCATCCGGGTCTTCGCGGTGCCGGTGCGCTGGCTGCTGGTCTGGATGCACGAGAACCTGCATCTGGCCTACGGCCTGGTGCTGGTGGCGTTCGGGATCCTGGTCCGCATCATCCTCTGGCCGCTCAATCAGAAGGCCATGCGGGCCAACATGAAGCTGCAGGAAGTGCAGCCGCTCATGAAGGACATCCAGGACCGCTACAAGAACGATCCGCAGAAGATGCAGCAGGAGATGTTCAAGCTGTACCGGGAGTACAAGGTGAACCCCCTCGGCGGCTGCTGGCCGATGATGCTGCCGATGCCGGTACTCTTCGCGCTCTTCTTCGTTTTCCAGAACGCCATCGAGCTGCGCGGCACCTCGTTCCTCTGGCTCCCGGACCTCTCCCGCCCCGACCCGCTCTACATCATCCCGGTAGTGATGGGGGCCTCCATGTACTTCCTGACCAAAGTCGGTCAGATGGGAATGGAGCCGAATCCCCAGATGAAGATGATGCTGTACATGATGCCGCTGATGATGACGGGCATGTTCCTCTTCTTCCCGTCCGGGCTCAACCTGTACTACACGGTGAGCAACATCGCGAGCATTCCGCAGCAGTGGCTCCTCGGCCGGGAGCGGATGAAGCGGACGGCGCGCGCGATCGTGGACGTGAAAACCGAGCGCCCCCCGGCGGAGAAACCCGCCGCGTCCAAGAAGCGAAAGAAGGCGTAAATGGGCGGCTATCGGCTAGCAGCTATCTGCTATCGGGGGTGCAGGTTTGGCTTGGGCGAATCGGGCCAGGCACCTCCGATAGCCGACAGCTGATAGCCGCAGCATGCGCAAGCATGCTGCATGATCCCATCGCGGCGCTCGCCACTCCGCCCGGTCGCTCGGCGCTGGCGGTTGTTCGGCTGAGCGGGCGAGGGGCTTTCGACGTCGCCGCGCGAGTGGTCGAGGGCTTCCGCACCGACCGGCCCCGGGTCGCCACCCTGGCCACGTTCCATCATGCCGGCGAGCCGATCGACCGCGGCATCTACTCCGTCTTCCCCGGTCCCCGCAGCTATACGGGCGAGGACATGGTCGAGCTGTCGTGTCACGGGGGACAGCTGGCACCGGCCCGGCTCCTCGCGGCGCTGCATGCGGCCGGTGCCCGTCAAGCTACTCCCGGTGAGTTCACCCGCCGGGCGGTGCTGAACGGCAAGCTCGACCTGGTCCAAGCGGAAGCGGTGGGCGAGTTGATCGACGCGGTGGCGCCGGCCCAGGGTCGAGCCGCGCTCCACCGGCTGGACGGCGGGCTGTCGCGTCGGATCGCCGAACTGCGGGAATCGCTGGTCGAACTGCAGGCGCTCTTGAGCTACGACATCGATTTCCCGGGAGAGGACGACGGCCCGGTGCCCCCCGACCGGATCGCCGCGGCGGTGGAGACCGCCCGAGGCCGGATCGCCCGCCTGCTCGCGACCGCCCCCTCGGCGGACCGCATGCGACAGGGAGCCCTGCTGGTGCTGGCCGGCCGGCCGAACGCGGGCAAGTCCTCGCTCTTCAACGCCCTCCTCGGCACCGACAGGGCGCTCGTGACCGAGATCCCGGGCACCACCCGGGACGCGATCGAGGCGCACACCGATTTCCTCGGCTGGCCGGTCCGCCTGGTGGACACCGCGGGCCTGGCCCAGTCGGGGGACCGGCTGGAGCGGATGGGCATCGAGGTGAGCCGCCGCTATCTCTCGGCGGCGGACCTGGTCCTGCTGTGTGTCGAGTCCGGGCGCATGCTGGATGGGGACGAGGCCTCGCTCGCGGGCGAGCGCGCGGCGCTGGTGGTCCGGACCAAGCGGGATCTGACCAACGGAGCCATCGAGGGACTGGGGGTCTCGTCGGTCACCGGCGAGGGCATCGACGCGTTGAGGTGTGCGGCGGCGGAGCGAATGTTCGGCGATCGAATCGCGCTGGGGGATCTGGAGCCCACGCTGGGAAGTGAGCGCCACCGGGAGGCGCTGGCCCGCGCGGCTGGCGCGCTGGCGGACGCGGCTGACCACCTCGTACCCGGGGATGACGCCGTGCTGGTCTCCCACCACGTCCGCGAGGCCACGCTGGCATTGGACGAGCTGGTCGGGGTGATGGATGTGGAGGAGGTATTGGGGAAGGTGTTTGCGGGGTTTTGCGTGGGGAAGTGAAGCGAACCACTGTGAAATCGGTTACGCCGACTGCACCCCCCGGGACTGGTCCTCCGCCTCCTGGAAGTCGTGCGCGGAGGCCCGCACCGACCCGGCGAGTCCACGCTGCGCCACCAACGCCTCGGTCATGCGGTAGCCCAGGTAGTACCCCGACCGCTCCGGCAGCACCCGCCCCCCCACCAGTCTGGCGGTGGGGCTCATTCCTCCGGAGAGATACCGGAGCCGCAGTCCCAATCCGCTCTGCTCGAGCTCCGGCTCCACCGCTCGGCGGAGGAAGGCCTCCATCTCCCGAAGCCGATGGTATTGCCGCCGCGCGTAGCCGAAGTACTCGGCGGCGGCGAAGCCGGGCGCGATAGCCTGTGCCGAGTGGACGGCGAGGCCCTCGTTTACCAGGAGCTCGCGCAGTGAGGCCCGGCTCCCGGTGGACCAGTAGTCGTAGTAGCCGCTGCTGTCGGTGACCAGGCGCCGCATGTCGCTCAGGCTCCGCGGCGAGGTGTAGCGTACGGTGTGTGCCAGCTCGTGCCCGATCCACAGCGGGATCAGATCCGGCGGGAGACCCATGCCGAAGGTCTCCGGGTTCGCCCGCCCGGTGAAGTGCTCCAGACAGATGAACGCCACCCCACGCCCTCCGACCACCAGCTCGCCCGCGTTCGCTCCGCCGAGACCGACCATCAGGTAGATGTCGGTCGGCCGATCCAGCTGGAGCACCGCTTCCGCCCGCGCGACCGCCTCCTCAGCGAGCTGCACCAGATCGGTGGAAGCGGCGAGCGCGAGCAGATCGCTCCGATCCGCCTTCAGCGCGGCTGCGATGATCTCGTCGGCGTGTGGACTGTCGGGATCGAGAACGTAGTTGCGCCAGTAGGCGTCGAGGATGGGGCGGTGGGCTTCGCGATACTGACGATACGCGGCTTCTCGATCGTGCGCCTCGAGAATCGCGAGGAAATCGGGAAGGAGATTTATCAGCACGGCGGACAATAGGAAAACCGGCAGACGTAAGCAAGGGGAAGAGCGAGAGAGAAGCGTGAAAAGTGAAGGGTTCTACGGTTCACCTTTGACTGCAGTTCAGTGTTTTCCCTTCTTCTGTTTCGACACTTCGTCGAGAAAGCGCCGCTCCGCCGGCGTCAGGCTCGCGATCCCCTTCTCCGAGATCTTGTCGAGCACGCGGTCCACCTCGGCCGCCACCGGATCGGCGTCGACCCGCCGGCGGGGCCGAGCGGGGGTGACCGGCGTCCGGCGCTCGGGCTCCGCGGAACCCGACTGCACCATCACGACGCGCTCCACGGCGCGGGGCGGCGGCTGCGGACTGCGGCGGGAGAAGTCCTGCATCCGGAAATAGAGGTAGCCCGAGAGCACGCCACCGACGTGCGCCAGGTGGGCGATGCCGTCGCCCGGGGTGAGGAAGGCGAACAGCACGTCCGCGCCGATCAGCAGGGCGACCAACGTCCGGGCCCGGATGGGGACCGGGATCGGGAAGACGATCAGCTCCGCGTCCGGCCAGTACATCGCGAACGCCAGCGCCACCCCGAGGACCGCGCCGGAAGCGCCGACCATCGGACCGACGCTCGTGATATTCGAGAGTGCCAGCGAGAAGACGGCCGCGCCGACGCCGCAGAGCAGGTAATAGAGGATGAACGCCCGGCTGCCCATCCGGCTCTCGACCGGCGTGCCGAAGACGAACAGCATGAACATGTTGCCGAGCAGATGCAGGAGCCCGGCGTGCACGAACATGTAGGTGAAGAAGGTCCACGGCGCCGTCAAGGCGTCGGCCGGCGAGAAGGCAAGAGCCGACGTCAGCTCCGGCGAGATGAAGATGGTGCGCATCAGCAGCAGCACCACCATGTTGGCGGCGATGAGCCGAACGACCCACGGAGTAAAGCGGCTGGAGAGCGCGAAGTTCATGGGAACCGCCTCTAACTCTGAGACCCCTCTACGTTTACGACGGTTCCTGCAGGCGGCCCAGTCGGGCGGTTCGACAGATCCGTTCGCACAGGTCGGGGAACTCTATGCCTACCGCCCGGGCCGATTGGGGAAGGAGGCTCGTGGCCGTCATCCCGGGCAGCGTATTTACTTCTAAACAGAGGGCTTCTCCGGCCGGTGTCAAGCGAAAATCGACTCGTGAGTAGCCGCCCAGTTTGAGTGCCTCATGGGCCAGCAGGCCCAGGCGCTGGCATTCCCTCGCCACCGACTCCGGCAGGTCGGCCGGGAAGATCTCCTCCGACATGCCGGGTGTGTACTTGCACTCGTAATCGAAAATTTCGTGCCGGGGGATGATCTCTCCTACGGCCAGGGCACGCCCCTCCAGGATCCCGACGGTCAGCTCCCGTCCGGGGACGAAGCGCTCGATCATCACCTCGTCGTCATATCGGCGGGCCAGCGCCACCGCGGCGTCGTACTCCCCGGGCTGCTTGACCACCGTCAACCCTACGGTAGACCCCTGCTTGGAAGGTTTCACGACCAGGGGCCATCCGAAGCTGGCCCCGGCCTTGGCGAGGGCCAAGGGGGCCATCGCCCAGTCGGCAGTGGGCACACCGGCCTGCCGGAAGAGCCGTTTGGACACGTCCTTGTCCATGGCCATGGCGCTGCCGAGACGACCGCTCCCGGTGTAGGGTACGCCCACCATTTCCAGCAGGGTCTGGATGGTCCCGTCCTCACCCCGCCCCCCATGGAGCGCAAGAAACAGCACGTCCGCGTCCTGAACCACGGCCAGGTTACCCAGCCCGGACAGGAGCAACCCCCGCTCCAGCGCGTGCAGCTCGTCGCTCGAGGGGGGCGTTACTCCTACGCGCGCCGACAGCAGGCGGCTCTCATCGCCCTGGGGGACGAAGCCGCGGGCGGTGTCCACCACGGCCACCTCGTGCCCCTTCGACCGCAGGGCGGCAATGATCTGGACCGCGGAGGCGATGGCGACGTCACGCTCGGAGGAGGTGCCGCCGGTCAGGACGGTGATTTTCATGCCGAGGGAGGGTCTGGAGATGCGTGAAAGGTGAAAAGTAAGAGGTGAAAAGGTAGCTGGTGAGTACGGGTTGGGCCCATTTCACCTTTTACCCTTCACTTCTTACGCTGTTCTCTATCGTGTCCCGATGAGTTGCTGCAGCACATCGTACCGGCTCACGATCCCGATGAGCTTGCCGTCCTTCCGCACCAGCGTCGCGGGGCTCTCCCTGCTCAGCATCGCCCCTACCCGCTCGGTCGACGTGTCGGCCGAGACCTCCGGGAACGGCTGCTCCATCACCTCGCGGACGGGGCGGTCGAGCAGCGAGGGCTGAGCCAGCGCCCTCGTCATCAGGGTGCCCTCGATGAGACCGCCGACACACTCCCCGTCCTCCAGCACCGGGATCTGGCTCACGCCGTAGGTGCTCATCAGGTTGAGCGCCTGCCGGACCGCGGCCGATGGGGCGACGCTCACCAGGGCAGGCGCGCTCGCCGCTCGCCGCTGGAGCAGCTGCTCCACGGTGACCCGGGGCGCCTCGAGCATCTGGTTCTCCTGCATCCACTCGTCGTTGAACACCTTCGAGAGGTAGCGCTCGCCGGTGTCGGCCAGGATCGTCACGACCAGCGCGTCGGCAGTGTCCAGCTCGCGCGCCACCTCGAGTGCCAGCCACACGTTGAGGCCGGCCGACCCGCCCGCCAGGATCCCCTCTTCCCGCGCGAGACGCCGAGCCATGGTGAAGGCCGTCCGGTCGGGCACCTGCCGGAACTCGTCGATCTGATCGAACCACAGCGTGGTCGGGAGCTTGTCGCCGCCGATCCCTTCGACCTTGTAGGGGTGGCCCTCGCCCATGGTCTTGGAACGGTGGTAGTGGGTGTAGAGCGAGCCGATCGGGTCGCCCGCAATCACCCGGACCTTGGGGTTCTGCTCCTTGAGGTACTTCCCCGCGCCGCTGACGGTGCCGCCCGTTCCCGCGCCGCAGATGAAGTGGGTGACCTTGCCCCCGGTCTGCTCCCAGATCTCGGGGCCCGTGGTCCGATAGTGCGCCTCGGGGTTGGCCTGGTTGTAGAACTGATCCGCCAGCACCGCGCCCGGGGTCTCCTGCACGATGTGCTTGGCCTTCACCACGTAGTGGTCGGGATGGTCGGGCGGCACCGCCGTCGGGGTGATCACGACCTCCGCGCCGTAGGCCTTGAGCAGGCGGACCTTCTCCTGCGACATCTTGTCGGGCATGGTGAAGATGCAGCGGTAGCCCTTGAGGCTCGCCGCGATCGCCAGCCCCACGCCGGTATTGCCGCTGGTCCCTTCCACGATAGTCCCACCCGGCTTCAGGTCGCCCCGCTGCTCGGCGCCTTCGATGATCGCCATGGCGATGCGGTCCTTCACCGAGCCGCCCGGGTTGGCGTACTCCGCCTTGCCGAAGATCGGCGTCCGGATGCCGGCGCCGATGCGGGCCAGCCGGATCATCGGCGTCCACCCGATCGTGCCGAGCACGGAGTCGTACGGCGTGCGATGGGGAGGGGAAGCGGTCATGGATTGCCCTGGGAGCGGGGATGGCGGAAGTGCACCGGCTGCAGGAAGGGCGCCGCCACCGGTCGGCCGTTGCGGAGCGCCGGCGAGAAGCGCAGCTCGCGGGCGCCGGTGAACGCGGCGGAATCCAGGGCCGGATATCCGCTCGACTCCGCCACACGGGTGGAGTCGGGCACCAACGTCCCCTGCGCATCCACGAAGAGCCGGAGGAGCACGCGGCCCTCGATGCCCTGCTCCAGGAGCGCGGGCGGGTACACCATCGGCGTGACCGGGTTGATCGCCACCGGCGGCTGGTCGGCGGTGCTCTCGATCGACGCCGGCTGATGGTCGCCCAGGGCCACGGTCCCCACGGTGCGGTCGCTGCAGCCGAGCGCTGCGGCCACCGACCAGGCAAGTAGGGCGCGCTTCATCGCTTCCCCTGCGCGCGCCGCTGCAGCTCGGCCAGGCGGTTCAACGCCTCGAGCGGCGTGAGACTGTCGAGGTCGAGGGCCTTGAGATCGCTCACCACGGGGTCCGGCCGCGCGTCGGCGAACAGCGGGAGCTGGCCCGGGTCGCGGTCGAGCGGTGGCGGAGATCCCGGAACCATGCGATGCTCGCCCTCGAGTGTGCCGAGGATCTCGCGTGCGCGCCCGACCACGGCCCCGGGCAGACCGGCGAGCTGGGCCACGTGAATGCCGTAGGACCGGTCGGTTCCGCCGGGCTCGAGCCGGTGGAGGAAGATCACCGCGTCCCCGCTCTCCCGGACCGCGACGTTGTAGTTTCGCGCGTGCTGGAGCCGCTCGGGCAGCTGCATCAGCTCGTGATAATGGGTCGCGAACATCGTCTTGCATCCCACCCGGTCGTGCAGGTGCTCGGTGACCGCCCAGGCGATCGCGACGCCGTCGTAGGTGGACGTGCCCCGACCGATCTCGTCGAGCAGCACCAGGCTCCGGGCGGTGGCGCTGTGGAGGATGGCGCTGGTCTCGCTCATCTCCACCATGAAGGTGGACTGGCCCCGGGCGAGGTTGTCGCTCGCGCCTACCCGGGTGAAGAGCCGGTCCACGGCGCCGATCGACGCCTCCGCCGCGGGCACGAAAGCGCCCATCTGCGCCAGCACCACGCACAGGCCGACCTGACGCAGGATGGTGGACTTGCCGGCCATGTTGGGCCCGGTGACGAGGAGCACCCGCTCGCTGACGGTGAAACGCGCGTCGTTGGGCATGAACGACTCGCGGGCCATCATTCGCTCGATCACCGGATGCCGGCTCCCGCGCAAGCCCAGGTCGAAGCCGTCGTGCACCCGGGGGCGGACGTAGCGCCCGACCACCGCCTTCTCGGCCAGCGAGGCCCACACGTCCAGCCGGGCGAGCACCCGCGAGGTGCGCTGGATCCGGCCGATCGCCTGGCCCACCGCGGCCCGGAGGGCGCCGAACAGCTCCGCCTCCCGAGCACCCATTCGCTCCTCGGCACCCAGCACCTTCGACTCGTAATCCTTGAGCTCGGGCGTCACGTAGCGTTCGGCGGAAGCGAGGGTCTGGCGGCGCTCATAATCCGCCGGGACCTTGGCGGCGTGCGCGTTGGTGATCTCGAGGTAGTAGCCGAAGACCTTGTTGAAGCCGACCTTGAGCGACGGGATGCCGGTTCGCTCCCGCTCCCGCTGTTGCAGCGAGGCGATGTACCGCTTACCCCCATCGCGAAGCGAGCGGAGCTCGTCCAGCTCGGCGTCGTAGCCATGCCGGATGACACCGCCGTCGGCAAGGACGGGGGGAGGGCGGTCCTCCAGCGCGGCCGTGAGCTCGCCGGTCAGATCGGCGAGGAGGTCGAGCTCCTCGGCCGACTCCGCCAGGAGCGACGAGCGTCGGCCGTCGGGCAGCGCGTGTCCTGCGAGTGCCGCGAGTGCCTCGGCCACGTCGGGGAGCCGCTGAAACGAGTCGCGCAGCGCGCCGAGCTCCCGCGGCACTGCCCGGCCCGCGGTCGCCCGCCCGGCGAGTCGCTCCAGGTCGCGAACGCCGTCGAGCGCCTCGCGCAGCCGGGCGCGGCCCCGCCCGTCGCGCGCCGCGACCTCCACCGCGTCGAGCCGGGCCTCGATGGCGACCGGGTCGCGGAGCGGGGAGAGGAGCCACTGGCGCAGCAGCCGGCCACCCATCGGGGTGACGGTGGCGTCGATCGTCTCCAGCAGAGTGCAGCCCGCCGCTCCCGCGCGGAGCGGCTCGACCAGCTCGAGGTTCCGGCGAGTCATCTCGTCGAGCCAGAGGAAGGCATCGCTCCGGCGCACGACCGGCCGGGTGAGATGGGGCAGGCCACCAGGCTGAAGCTCGGCGAGGTAGCGGAGCAGCGCGCCTGCAGCTCCCAAAGCGCCAGCGTCGTCGGGGCCGATGCCGAATCCGTCCAGGGAAGCGATAGAGAAACGGCGGGTGAGCTCCTCCCGAGCGAGGTCCGGATCGAACTCCCATCGCTCGCGGGACGTGACCAGGGGCGCGGGGCCGGCGTCGGGAGGCGATGGCGCGGGTTCGTCCCCGGGCATCACGATCTCGGCGGGGGAGAGGCGGGAGAGTGCCTCCTCGATCCCCTCCTCATTCAGCGTCTCCAGCACGAGCTCGCCGGTGCTGAGATCCACCGCGGCCATGCCGACCAGCCCGCGGCCGCGGGCCACGGCGGTCATCCAGTTGTTGCGCCGGCCGGGAATCCATCCGTCCACCAGGAGCGCGCCGGGCGTCACAGTCTCCACCACTTCGCGCCGCACCAGTCCCTTGGCGAGGCGTGGGTCCTCGACCTGCTCGCAGATGGCGACCCGATGGCCCGCGCTCACCAGCTGGCGCAGGTACTCGGCGGCGGCTTTCACCGGCACGCCCGCCAGCGGCACACCGTCGCCTCGCGAGGTGAGCGCGATCTCCAGGACCCGGGCCGCGAGCTCCGCGTCCTGGTAGAACATCTCGTAGAAATCGCCCACACGATAAAACAGGATGGTGTCCGGGCGCTGTGCCTTCACTTCCCGCCAGTGCTTGAGCATCGGCGGAGTCGAAGCGCCGGCGGACTCGCGGGTCACGGGCGCCGGAGGGGTGTGCGAGGGGACTGGCGGGACATACGCTGGACAATATAACCCTTCACTCCGGGGGTGACCCCGCGTCCACTCCACTCGACAATCGTGAGGTGCGCATGGCCGGCCAGGGCTCCACCGGCAACGTGATCGCCGCGCTCGCCAGCTTCTTCATCCCCGGCCTGGGGCAGCTGATCCAGGGGCGGCTGATGATGGCGATCGTGATGTTCGTGCTCGCCGCCGTACTGTGGTGGTTCCTGCTCGGTTGGGTGATCCATCTCTGGTCCATCCTCGACGCCGCGCTCTGGAAGCCGCGCGGCGCGACGGTCTGAGGTGCCGATGCCGCAACCCTTCCATTTCGCGTTCTTCGTTCGCGACCTCGACTCCACCCGGCGCTTCTACGGCGAGATCATCGGCTGCCGCGAGGGGCGCAGCACCGACACCTGGGTGGACTTCGATTTCTTCGGCAACCAGATCTCGGCCCACACCACCGGCCAGGTGACCCCGACCCAGAATACCGGGAAGGTCGAGAACATCCTGGTGCCGATGCCGCACTTCGGCGCCATCCTCCGGTGGGAAGAATTCGAGGCGCTGGCCGGTCGCATCCGCGCCGCGGGCCTGCCCTTCGTGGTCGAGCCGCGAATCCGCTACGCCGGGCAGCCAGGCGAACAGGCCACGATGTTCGTCCTCGACCTCAGCGGGAACGCTCTCGAGTTCAAGAGCTTCAGACATCCGGAGCACGTCTTCACGGCATGACGACGGTCTCGGTCGCCGTGATCGGCGGAGGGGTGATAGGGGCCAGCGTCGCCTGGCATCTCGCGGCCCGCGGCTGGCGCGACGTCGTGATCCTCGAGCGCGGCCCCGCGCCAGGCGAGGGGAGCACCGGGCGCGCCACCGGTGGGTTTCGCGCCCAGTACGCCACGGCGATCAACGTGCGGCTCTCGTTGCTCGCCAGGGAGAAGCTCTGCCGCTTCGAGGCGGAGACCGGCGTTGACCCGGGCTATACGCGGTGCGGGTATCTCTGGATCGCCGGCGACGAGCGCGAGCTGGCCGAGCTCCGGGCCGGGCAGCGGGTCCAGCACGCGGAGGGACTGCACGAGGCCGTCGAGCTGAGCGCCGAGGAGGTCCTGCGATGCAATCCCGCCGTCGCCGCGGAGGGCATCGCCGGCGGAGTGTTCTGTCCCAGCGACGGCTTCATCCGCCCGCTCCGGATACTCGAGGGCTGCCTCCTTGCCGGCACACGGCTTGGCGTGCGGGTGGCCTGGGGCACCGAGGCCACCGGGTTCTCCCTGCGCCGTGACGGAACGATCTCGGAAGTGCTGACGTCGCGCGGGCCGATCGCGGTGGCCGCGGTCGTGAACGCGGCCGGGCCCTGGGCCGCCGCCGTGGCGGGATGGGCGGGCCTGGATCTGCCGGTGACGCCGCTCCGTCGCCAGGCGGCTGCCACGGAGCCCTGCGAACTGCTGCCCGAGGCGATGCCGATGACCATCTTCGCCGGCGACGGCTTCCACCTGCGGGTGCGCGACCGCAGGGTCCTGCTCCTTCGGCCCACCCCTGGTGTGGCCGGGCGGCCCTTCGATGACTCGGTGGACCCCGAGTGGGTTCTTGAGGTCACCGCCACGGCCCACCGACGGGTGCCGGTCCTTCGCGGTGCCAGGATCGACGCGGCAGCCTGCTGGGCCGGTCTCTACGAGATGTCACCCGACAAGCACGCGATCCTGGGGCGGGCGTCCGGCTGCAATAACCTCTTCCTTGCCAACGGATCCTCGGGTCACGGCGTCATGCATGCGCCAGCGCTGGGGCAGCTCCTCGCCGAGATCATGTCGGACGGGGCGGCCACTTCGCTCGACGTGACTCCGCTTCGCCCCAGCCGGTTTGACGAGGGAGAGCCGAACCCCGCTTCGGGTCTTCTGTGAATCGCCGCGCGCTCGCGACGGCCGTCCTCCTCGCGGCGTGTGCGGCCGCCCCGAGCTCGACCATGGTCATCGAGCGGCATGTCCGCCCTCTCGGCACCACGGGTCCGGACGCCGTCGCCCTTCCGGTGCATGAGCGCTATCGCTACGGGGTCGTGGTGGGGTCCGTCCTCACGGAGACCGGCGAGCGCGGGTGCAATGGGGAGGTGTGGCTGGAGCCGGAAGGAGCACCGGTCCGCGACGTGCGCACGATCGCCGACCGGCGGCTGTACAACATGTTTCGCTTCCCCCAGCTGCTCCCCGGCCGCTACGAGTTGGGCGTGCGCTGCTTCGGGTTCGCCCCGGTCAAGAAGAACGTGGATGTGAGGATCGGGGAGGTCGTGAGGGCGGTGGTGACGATGGCCAAGCGATCGCCGGCGGAGAGCTAGGGCGAGAACAGCGGGAAAGGTGAAAAGTGAAGAGCAAAAGGATCGACCATCCCATTCACCCTTCACTTTTCACCTCTTACGCCGCTTTGCCTACTCGTTCGTCTCGGTCGTATCGACCCGGCTCTCGATCGGATCGACCTGGATCGCGGTCGTGTCCTGCCACCGCTCCACCTGGGCATGAAAGTCGGCGACCAGCGTGCTCAGGTCCACGGCGGTGGTATCACCGCCGGCCAGCGGAGTCACGCGGGCCAGACTCGCAGAGGCCTTGCCGTAGGCGCTGTCCGCGGCGAGGGCGGACTCGTAGGCCTTCTTCGCCGCCGCGAAGTGACCGGTGCGCTCCAGCGCTGTCCCCAGATTGTTCTGGAAGACGGGGGAGTCCCGCCGTAGCTCGACGGCCCTGGCCAGGACCGGCAGGGCGGAGTCGCTCCGGTCCTGCTGGATGTAGATCAGGCCGAGGTTGTTCATGGCCCAGACGTCGCGCTCGTCGAGGGCGATGGCGCGCTGATAGGCGTCGATCGCCTCCGGGATCTGCTTCAGCTCGTACCGGGCACGCCCCAGGAGCCGGAGACCTTCGGCCGAGAGCGGCTCGAGTGCCATGGCGCGCTCGATCCGATCCAGGGCCTCACGCGGCCGGCCGGTGTCCAGTAGCACGCGGGCGGAGTTGAGCAGGCTCTTCCGATGCTGGGGATCGATGCGGAGCGTCTCGTCGAAGCTGGTCATCGCCTGCTCCGGGTCGCCCGCCTTCCAGGAGGACAAGCCGTACATGTAGTGGCCCCACGCGTTGTCGGGGTTCGCCCGGGTGTAGGACCCGAACAGTTCCGCCGCCTCCGCGTACTTCCGGGCGGTGTAGGCCGCCTCGGCATCCACGTAGGAGACCGGTACGGTCGCGGCCGTGGTCTCGGTGACCGTCCCGGACGGGGTGGCGGAATCGGTGGTCACGGTGAGGGTCCGAGAGCTGGAGCTGCCCCGGATCGTGGTGGTGACCGGGTGCTTGTCGTCCCCGCAGGCCACAACGAACGGCAGGACGGCGGCGGCGAGGAAGGCGAGGTGGGTGCGGCGGACCGACATGGTATTCCTCCTGGCTGTGCGCCCGCAGGGCGCGTTGGGGTGATCGGACACCCCACCAGAAGGCAAGCAGGTGGCCAAGAGGACACCATAGTTAGCAATTTATCTAAGTCATTCTCTTTTCTCCCTTTAACATTTGACGTCCAGAACCTGTATCCCGTGACGTGTCTACAGGGACACGTGCTAGGATGGTGGTCTGTGTCCTATTGGACACGCTAACCATCCCGACGGATCCCGTGTCGTCGCATGATCTTGAGGAGGCTGGCGTGGTCAGCCAGGCCGAGGGCTTGGGCCGTCCGGGTCACATGCCAATCGTGCCGCTCCAGGGCCGACACGATGATCCTCCGCTCCGCCTCCGCCTTGAGCTCTTGAAAGCCCAGTCCGGCGGCCGGAGCCGGCGCCGTGGCGGCCGCCGACCGGATCTCCAGGGGTACGTGCTCGGGCGCGATGACCTCGCCCTCCGCCGCGATGATCATCCGTTCCACTACGTTTCGGAGCTCCCGCACGTTGTTCCGCCGCCACTCGTGGGCCATCAGCAGGTCGAGCGCATCCGCGGCGATCTTCTTCCGGCGGATACCAAACCGGGCGCAGATCCCCGTGAGGAACTGGTCGGCCAGCGCGGGGATGTCAGACAGCCTCTCGCGGAGCGGCGGGACCCGGACGACGAGGACCGCGAGCCGGAAGTACAGGTCCTCGCGGAACCGGCCCGCCTGGACCTCGGCCTCCAGGTCGCGGTTGGTCGCCGCGACGATCCGGCTTTCCACCTTCACCGGCTTGGTCCCGCCGAGCCGGGTGACCTGCCGTTCCTCGAGCACGCGCAGCAGCTTGGCCTGAGCCTGGAGGGGCAGCTCGCCGATCTCGTCGAGGAAGAGCGTCCCCCGTTCCGCGGACTCGAACGCACCCTTCCGAGTGCTGATCGCCCCGGTGAATGCACCCCGCTCGTGTCCGAAGAGCTCGCTCTCGACCAGGCTCTCGGGCAACGCGGCGCAGTTGAGGGCAACGAACGGCCCGGAGGGCTGGGGCCCGAACCGGTGAAGGTCTCTCGCCACCAGCTCCTTGCCGCTCCCGCTCTCACCCACGATCAGCACCTGGCTCGGCACCGGTGCGACCTTGGCGATGGTCGCGCGCAGCTCGGCCATGGAGGCGCTTCCGCCTACCAGGGAGGTCTCCCGGCCGAGCTGCCGGCGCAGCGCCGAGTTCTCCGCGCGGAGCCGGCCCCGCTCCATGGCGCTCTCGATCTCCTGCACAACGCGCTCCATCGGCTCCGCCTTGTCGATGAATCCATAGGCGCCGAGCCGGATCGCCTGCACGCAGCGGTCGTAGCTTCCGGTGCCGGTGTAGACGATGACCGGGACCTGTGATCCCTTCCGCTCCAGGGCCCGCAGTACCTCGAACCCGTCCATGCCGGGCATCTCGAGGTCGAGCACCACGCAGTCCACCGGGGCCGAGCCGAGGACCTCGAGCGCCTTCTCCCCCGTCGGGGCCGTGAGCACCTCGTAGCTGCCGGTGCGGCGCAGGTCGTAGGCGTACTGCTCCGCCAACGGGGCGACGTCGTCCACCACGAGGACCAGGGTCATAGCGGGATCTCGACCGTGGCGCGGGTCCCGGCGCCCGGCTCGGTGTCGATGCGGAGCGAGCCGCCGAGATCGAGCACCAGGCGGCGGACGATCGAGAGACCGAGGCCGGTGCCCCCGGTCTTCGTGGTGTAGAAGTCGTCGAACGCGCGGTCGAGCTCCGCTCGGGTCATCCCGGCTCCGGTGTCGGTGACGTGCACCCGAACGACCGCCCTCTGGCCGTCACGTCCCGCGCGCTCGGTGGAGACGGTCACGGTCCCCCCCTCGCGCTCGGCAGCCGCGTCGGTGGCGTTGCCGACCAGATTCTCGATCACCCGGCGGAGCATCAGCTGGTCCACGCTGACCGACGGCAGAGCCTCGGCGAGCTGGGCGCGGATAGGCGGACCGCCTCTCGGCGCCTGGAGCACTTCGGTCACTACGGCGTTGACGTCGCACTGCCCGGGCGACGCCGCCGGAGCGAGCCGGGCGTAGTTCCGTGCCAGGGTGTCCAGGTACGCCACGCTCGATTCCAGGGTCGCCTTGCGCTCCTCGAACACGCCCGGGAGCGCGCCCGGGTCTTCTCGCGCCACCTGGTCGAAGTGCCGGAGCACGTTCCGGATCGGCACCAGCCCGTTCTTGATGTCGTGATTCACCTGTCTCGCGATATCGCCCATCGCGAGCCGCCGCTCGGCCTCGCGAAGCCCGGTGACCGCTCGGCGGAGTCGCCCGGTCATCTCGCCCAACAGCCGGGACAATGCGCCGATCTCATCGGTGCGCTGGGTCGCGAAGTCCTGGTCGAGGCGGTCCAGATCGATGGAGGCCGTCTTATCGGCCAGCTCCATGAGGGGTCGGCTCATCACCCGGGACAGCCAGGCGCTGAGAAGGATCGCGAGCAGCCCCGTCACGCCGAGTGCCACCAGGACCCAGGTGGCGAGCCCCTGTCGCAGAGCCGCGAGAGTGGCGCCGGACTGGGTCACGACCAGACGCGCGCTGTCGGTCGCGCCGGTCAGGGCGTCGAGGAAGGGCAGCACGAGCACTCCCGCCACGGCGCCGGCGGGCCGTTCCGACGGGGTCGGGATCAGGGCCACCCTCAGATCAGGGTCGGGGTCGAGGCCGCGGAGGAAGCGCTCCTCCGCGGCGATGCCGCCGACCAGCGTGAGCGGTCTTCCCGCCACGCTGATCGACTCGGCCGCCGCGAGCGCGAGGAGCGGCGCTTCGGCGGTGCGAACCCTCACCAGCACGGGCGATGTCTCCGCCGCGGTGAGAAACCGCGGGATCTCACGGCGCACCTCGTCGTACTCGTTGCGGAAGTGCCCCGAGCTCACGATCCGGCCGCCGCTGTCCTGCACCTGGAGCAGCGCGAGCCCGGAGAGCCGCATCGCCTGGCCGGCCCAGTCCAGTACGTACGCGCGGGAGGCGGACTCCCCCAGGAGTCCAAGGCGGAACCGGTTGTCGGCGGCGAGATCGCGGCCCAGCGCATCGAGCCGGGCGACGATCCCCTCGCGCTCGCGGGCGAGCTCCGCGCCGAGCCGGCCGACGGCTGCCCCGCCGCGGCGGCGGGACTCGTCGCCGAGCCGACGATCCATCTCACGGCGCACGCCGAGCGCGAGCACGGCGAGGGGCACCAGCACCGCGAAGGTCGAGACCAGAAACAGGCGGGCGCGGAAGCTCACCGCGCCTCCACCGCCCGCAGCCGACCGTCGAAATCGACCGTCAGGAGCGGCACCCCCCGCCGGACGATGACGCTGCGGCGGGTCTCGATCAGCGGCACCACCGTGGCGCCGGAAGGCCAGGCGGCGATATCGCGGCAGGGCGCCAACGTCGAGCGCGGTAGCGGGACGACATAGGCCGTGCCGAGATCCCAGCGGATCGCGGTGACCGGTGTGCCGGCGTACACGCCGTCGATGAGCCGCATCGCCTTTCCAGAGAGCGCCACCAGGCGCTCCCCGATGGCCCGGCCGACCGGATCGCCAGTGCTCGACGCCGCTACGCGCGGCGCGGCAGGCGACGCGGTCGCGCGCTCCCTGATCTCGGAGCAGCGTCCCGGATCGGTCCACCAGAATGGCCCCTCCGCGGCACGGGCCTCGACCCGCACCGCGTCCCGCGCGAGATCCGCGTTGAACGCCGCACTGTCCGACGGGATCAGGTCCTCGAACCCGCGCTGTCCGGGCGGGATCGCCAGGACGTAGATGCGGCTCCACGGCAGCGGGTGCACGACAAGGTCATCGCTGGCTCGGGCGTACTCCAGGAGCTCGGCGTCGTCGGTCGGAACGACGTCCGCTCCGGCGTCCAACGCATCGCGAAGATCGCCGGTGATGAGGCGGAGAGCGAACGTCGCGCCGGCCGCGCTGCCGGAGTCCGTCACCAGGGCCAGCGTGGGGTCGGCGAGGATCGGCGGCAGCGAGTCGTAGGAGCGATCGAGCGTGACGACCAGACGCCGCTGGTCGAGCGGGACGACGGACAGGACTCCGGCGTGACGAAGTGTGGTCGCCGCCTCGGGGCGGGTCCGCCATTCGGCGGCCGCAGCGCCCGCGCTGGTATGGAGGGCCGAGCCCGACACGACCAGGGTCCAGCTGCGGCCGGTGCGGTCCCGGGACCAGGATTCCGCGGCCGCCGGGCGTGGGGTCCCGGTGCAGTCGAGCCGGACCAGCGGCTGGGGCTGGTATGGGGCCACGACGGCGGTGTCGCCGGGCCAGGGCACGGCGACGGTCAGCACCCGCGGCTTTCCAGGTTGCCCGGTGGGCAGCAGGCAGGGATCAGACGGTGCCGCGGGCTCCGGCTGCGTCTCGGGAGCGCCGCCGCAGCCGGCGGAGAGCCAGGTCAACAGGGCCACGCCGAGGGCGCCGGCACGCCGGATTGTGCGCGGGATCATGCCGCGATTCCTAGTGGGTCGTCAGGGCTCCGCGACCACGAAAGGACTTCCACCCATCCCGGATTTGAGCCTCCCGGCCGCCGCCTGCGCCTCCTGCTTGGTGGCGAACGTGCCCGCGCGCACCTTGTAGTAGCCGCGCTCGCGTACGATCACCGCGGGGAAGCCCAGCTGCTCCGCCTTCGTGGCCGCATCGTCGGCCGCACCGGGCGTGGCCACCGCGGCCACCTGCACCCGATACTTCGCCGCCTTCGGCGGTGCGCGCGGCGGCAGGGAATCCGCCACCCGCGCGGCCGCCGAGTCGGCCGGCTTGGCCGCGGCGCCGCTGTCGCCGGCGGCGACGGCGCGGGGAGCGGTCGTGCAGCGCTGGTAGAGAAACCCCAGCTGGCGCTGCAGCTCGACATCGGTGCCCGCCGCGGCGACGCCGTCGGCCAGCCAGCGGCAGGCGCGCACGGTGTCCTTCAGCTCGAAGTAAGTGCGCCCGCCCCAGTAGGCCGCCTGCGGCAGGATCGGCGTGAGCGGGTGGTCGAGCCGAAGCCGCTCCAGGTTTCTGGCGGCGCCCTCGAAGCTCCGGGTGGCGTAGTCCATCTGCACCAGGCGGAGAAGGGCGTCGTCCGACCAGGAGGACGTCGGATACTCCACCACGACACGCTGGAGGTCGCGGCGCATGTCCGCGGCGGAGTTGGCCACCATGGCCTGGGTATAGAGGATCTCGGGGTACAGCGAGTCGGTGGGCGGCGTTTCCGTGAGGAGCCGACCGACCGCGCTCCGCGCCGAGTCGCCCTGACCCTCCTGGGCGGCACGCACCGCGGCCGTGAGCCGCGGATCCGTCTGGGCGGCGGCCGTCGAGGCGCCGGCGACGACCAGCAGGGAGGAGAGGCAGAGCAGCAGTCTCATGCGGCAGCCTTGGCGGAGGTCACCATCCGCAGCACCAGGTCGGTGAGGATGCCGCGCTCGTCGGAGATCGTGGTGTTCTTGAGCGCGGTGTCGGCCGCCAGCACTGCACGAAGCGCGCCGGTCACCCGCGTCGCCGGCCATCTCGGGCCCCAGCGGATCCAGCGGGTCTTCTCCTCGCTCCAGCTCAGCAGCCCGAACACCCGGCAGCGTTGGATCGCCCGGAAGACGGCGTCGTCCAACGCCCGGCCGCGTTGGCCCTTGTCCATATAGGAGCGGGCCACACCCACCCCGACCAACGTCGTGCCCAGCAACGCCGCCAGCTTGACGCCGGAGGTGCCGGGCTGGTCCAGCAGCGGGCCGATCAGGTGTACCGCGGGGCCGACACGGTCCTCCATCACCGCGTCGCGCCAGTCGTAGATGGTCTCGCCGTGCCGCACCCCCACCAGCTCGCCGACCCGCTCGACCGTGAACGCCTCGCCCGCGGGGAGCGCCGCCAGCTTGTCCAGCTCCGCCGCCAGCGAGGCGAGCTCACCGCCGACCGCGCGCACCAGGTGCCGCGCCGCGTCCTCGGGGAGCTCGAGCCCGACCCCCTTTGCCCGACGCTCCAGCCACTTGAGCACCCGGTCCTCGGGGAGCGGCTCGCAGGCGACGGTCACCGCGGCGCGGGCGATGTCCTTGTCCTCGTTCTCCTCGTTCGCCCCCTGGATCAGCACCAGCACCGTGTCGGGCGCCGGCCGGGCGAGGTAATCCAGCAGTGCGCCGCGAACCTTCGGTTTCCGTTTCAGCGCTTCGACCTCGCGCAGGACGACGACCCGCCGATCCGCCATCATGGGCAGCGTGGTGCAGAGCGCGAAGAGGGCGTCGGCGTCGAGCTGCCCCGCGCCGCGCTGGTCGAGGTTGAAGTCGCGGAGCGAGGGGTCGAGAACGCGGTCCAGCAGCGCCCGCAGCGCCTCGTCCTTGAGAAGGTCTTCGGGGCCGTGAAAGAAGTAGGCCGCGGCTGGGTCGCCCTTCGCGAGCGACCGCATGAACGCATCCAGGGTTTGGGACGGCATATGGGAAAACTACGCCGGGCCGCGGCCGGTAGGAAACGAGACCGGGTGCTCCCCGGTGGCGCCGCCGGCCACGGCGTGCTCGTAGACCGCAAGCACGTGGGCGCGACTCACCAGCCCCAACAGGTGACCGGTGGCGCGATCCACCACCGGAATGGATGGCGCGCCGCGCACGCCCATGCGCCGGATCGCGTCCAGCAGCGAGTCTCCCGGGGTGACGGTTTCCGCGGCCGTCGCCACCTGCGAAGCCACCAGGCCGGCGGTCTTCTCCCGCGGCTGGCCCGCGAGCCGGCCGATCGTGGCGAGCGGGATGATGCCGACGAGGCGCCGGTTCTCGTCCACCACCGGCAGATCGGTGTACGTGTCCCGTCCGAGGTGCTCCAGGAGCTGGTCCAGCGGGGCGGTCTCGCCCACCACGTGCGGCGCCCGGTCGAACGCGTCGGCCACACGGAGCCCGGCGAGCACGTCGCGGTCGGCCCCGTGCTGGAGCCGCTCGCCCCGCCGACGCAGCCAGCCGCTGTAGAGCGAGTCGGGTTCCAGCCGGCGCGCCACCAGGTTGGCGATGACGGTGGTCAGCATGAGCGGCAGCACGATGTTGTAGTCATTGGTCATCTCGAACACCAGCACCATCCCGGTGATCGGCGCGGCCGTGGCGGCGGCGACCACCGCACCCATGCCCACCAGGGCGTAGGCCTCAGGGTGCAGACCCAGCTCCGGGAAGATCGTCGTGAGCGCCACGCCGAAGGAGCCGCCGGCCGCCGCGCCGACGAAGAGCGAGGGCGTGAAGACGCCCCCCGAGCCGCCGCAGTTGAGGGTGATCGAGGTGGCGAGGATGCTGCCGAGCGCAAGCAGGGCCAGCGCGACCCACGACATCCGGCCGAAGACCTCGAGGTGCACGGCCAGGTGGCCATGGCCGACCAGCAGCCCCTTGGAGAGGATCACCAGGATGCCGACCAGCACGCCGCCCAGGAACGCGAGCCCCCAGCGGGGGCCCTCGATCTCCCGGGCCAGCTTCTCCACGCGGAAGTACACCCGCACGAACAGCACCGCCACCAGCCCGGCGATGATCCCGAGGAAGGGATAGAAGACGAGGACCTCGCGCTGGAGCGCGTAGCCGTATTCCTCGGGGATCGGGAAGGCGGGGTTGTTGCCCAGGAAAGCGTGCGACACGACGGCGGCCACGACGCTCGCCACGACCACGGACGGGAATGCGCCCACCGCCAGGGAGCCCAGGATCTCCTCGAGAGCGAAGAACGCGCCGGCCAGCGGCGCGTTGAACGCGGCGGAGATGCCGGCCGCGGCGCCGGCGGCCACCATGACTTTGGTCCGCGCCGGGTCGAAGCGGAACGCGCTGCCCAGGAACGAGGCGAGCGCCGCGCCCACCACGGCGACCGGTCCCTCGCTCCCCGCTGCACCGCCGGAGCCGAGGGTGACGGCGCTCGCCGCGGTCCGCGCGAGAGCCACCCGCGTCGGCAGCCGCCCGCCCTCGCGCGCCACCGCGCGCTGGACGTCGGGGATGTTGAGGCCTTCGTGTCCCCGACCGGGGCCCTGCATGATGAGGTAGGCCCAGACCAGGCCCAGGCCGGTGAGCAGGGGGCGATAGGCCAGGATCCCGGCCTCGGTGAGCCAGACCGCCGGAGTGAGATAAAAGATATAGAAGGCGAGATCGATCAGCCGGTAGAACGCGACCACTCCGAGCCCGGCGCCGATGCCTACGGCCACGGCGAAGCCGAGGAGAATGGTGTTCTCGTTGAGGTTGAGCCCGTTGAACCAGTCCGCGAAGCGGTCCCACACGCCGCCGGCCCGGCGGGCGGCCAACCTGGCTGCGTGGCGTGCCGGGCGGGTCGGATCGGGGAGGGTAGGCAGGCGAGGGAGCATCTAGCGGCGGAAGGTCTGGACGAAGAGAAGGCTCACCAGTGTCTTCCCATCCACGATCTCTCCCCGCTCGATCATCCCCAGCACCTGAGACCAGCGGAGCGTGTGCAGCTCCATGAACTCGTCCGCCTCCCGGTGCTCGGCGCCGGGATCGAGGCCGTCCGCGAGGAAGAGGTGGATCCGCTCGTCGGTGAAGCCGGGCGTGGTGGAAATGGTGGTCAGGCGCTCCAGCCGCCGCGCGCGCAGTCCGGTCTCCTCTTCCAGCTCCCGGGCGGCGCAGGAGTCCGGCGGCTCATCGCCGTCGAGCCGGCCGGCGGGCACCTCCCAGATGTACCCGTCGGCGGCGTGGCGGAATTGGCGGATCAGGACGACCCTCGGATCGGCACCCCCAGGCGGATCCAGGAACGGAACCACGGCGGCGGCTCCGGGGTGACGGAGCATCTCCAGCTGGCCGATCGAGTCGTCGGGGAAGCGGACGGTGTCGAGATCGAGGTTGACGACCCGGCCGGAATAGAGACGGGAGGAGGAGATGAGGGACATTCGAGAAGGGCGTAAGAGGTGAAAGGTAAAAGGTGAAAAGGAAAAGAGGTGCCGAAGACTATGGTGGACCGAGGGCTCGAACCACCTTTTCACCTTCACCTTTCACTTTTCACGCTGTCTTACAACACGCTCCTCACCCAGGCGACCGGGACCTTCAGTCCTTCGGCGAAGAGATAGCGCAGCTCGAGGACGGGGTTCGCGGAGATCGGGCTGCTCTCGGTGGGCGAGGTGTAGGCCTCGAGCCGGATTCGGCGGGCCTCCAGCCGAAGCCTGAACATGTGAAAGGGATCGCTCACCAACAGCACGCGCTGGAGCCCACGCTCCCGCAGCCAGTCGCCCACCGCAGTCATCGAGGTCCGGGTCGAGCGTCCGACCGGCTGTACCACGACGTCCTCCCGTGGCACCTCGTGCGCCACCAGGTAGCGCTGTCCGACGATCGCCTCGCTGGTCGTGTCGCCTCGTCCCACACCCCCGGTCACCACGATGATGGGTGCGTACCCTTCGCGGTAGAGCCCGATGGCGTGGTCCAGCCGCGCCCGCAGCACCGGCGAAGGGCGCCCGTTGTACTGCGCCGCGCCCAGCACGATGATCGCGTCGGCCGGGCGACGCTGGTCATGCTGGCTGGTGACCAGCACCGCGGCCAGCGCGACGGTGTACACCACGCCCGCCGCGAAGAGCACCAGGCCCACGGTGGAGCGGACGGAGCGTCGGCGCGGCACGGGCTACAGGTCGAAGGTCTCGCCTAGTCGGGGGATGCGCACGTCGGGCACCCCGGCCTCCTTGAGCGCCTTCGCCATCGCCTCGAGCGCGGGTGCCTCCCCGTGAACCACGAACGCCCGCCGGATCGGCCCCCCCAGCCGGCGCACCCAGGCGAGCAGCTCCCCGCGGTCCGCGTGCGCCGAGTACCCGTCGATGCTCTCCACCTCCGCCCGCACCGGAAGCTCGTCGCCGAAGATCCGTACCGGATTGGCGCCCTCCTTGATCCGCCGACCGAGCGTGTGCTCGGCCTGGAAGCCGACGAAGAGCACCAGGTTCCGGTGGTCGCCGATGCCGTGGGCGAGATGGTGGAGGATGCGCCCGGACTCCGCCATGCCCGACGCCGCCGCGATCACCATGGGACCGGGCGAGGTGTCGAGTGCCTTGGACTCCTCGACGGTGCGGACGTAGCGGACCAGAGGAAAATCGAAGAGCCGGCTCTCCGAGGCCACCAGGTGCTCCCGCTGGTCGAAGATCTCCGGATGCATCCGGAACACGGTGGTGACGTCCACCGCGAGGGGGCTGTCCACGTAGATCGGGATCTCGGGGATCTTCCGAGCGCGCCAGAGCTGGTGGAGGCTGTAGACCAGCTCCTGGACCCGGCCGAGCGCGAAGGCGGGCACCAGCACCTTGCCCCCGCGCGCGGCGACCCGGCGCACCGCCTCCGCCAGACGCTCCTCGGCGTCCGCCACCGATTCGTGCTTCCGGTCCGCATAGGTCGCCTCGACGACCAGGGTGTCCACCGGTCCCGATGGAGGGTCGGGATCGCGGACGATGGGGAGCCCGCTCCGGCCGATGTCGCCGGAGAACACCAGACGGTGGCTGCCGGACTCGGTGATCCGGATGTCGACCGAAGCCGACCCGAGGATGTGGCCCGCGTCGAGAAACTCGAGCGCGAGATGCTTCCGCAGGTGGGTGATCCGCCGGTAGGGCACGCCCACCATGAGGTCCTGGGTCGCCACCGCGTCGGGCAGGGAGTAGAGCGGCTCGCTCTGCTCCCCCGCTTTGCCGCGGCGCTGGAGGAACTCGAAGTCCTTCTCCTGGATATGGGCCGCATCGGGCAGCATGACCGCACAGAGGTCGCGCGTGGCCGGGGTGGCGTGGATCGGCCCGTGAAACCCGTTCAGCACCAGCAGCGGGAGCCGCCCGGAGTGATCGATGTGCGCGTGGCTCAGCACGATGCCATCGACCCGGCGGGGATCGAACGGAAGCCGCAGGTTCAGCTCCCGCGCCTCGGCGCGATGTCCCTGGAACAGCCCGGCGTCGAGCAGAAACCGCCCGCCCGCCGCCTCCAGCAGGTGCATCGAGCCGGTGACCTGCCCGGCGGCGCCATGGAAGGAAAGACGAATCATTGGCCTCGGGGGCTGTCAGTCATCAGTTATCAGCTATCGGTGAGCACATTGTGGCAGTCCGGTGTGCTCGGCGATACCTGATAACTGATAGCTGATTCCTCATCGTGTTCCAAACAGTCGATCTCCTGCGTCGCCGAGGCCGGGCAGGATGTAGCCGTGCTCGTTGAGCTGGCGATCCAGCGCGGCGGCGAAGACGGGGACGTCGGGGTGCGCCTCGAGCATGGCCCGTACGCCCTCGGGCGCGGCGACGAGGCAGAGGAACTTGATCCGCCGGGCGCCGGCCGTCTGCAGGGCGGAGACGGCCGCCACCGCGGAGCCGCCGGTCGCGAGCATCGGATCGAGCACGAAGAAGTCGCGCTCCACCTCCGAGGCGGGAATCTTGAAGTAGTAGTCCACCGGCTTCAGCGTATCGTGGTCGCGATAGAGCCCGATGTGGCCGACCCGGGCGGAGGGAATCAACTGGGCGATCCCTTCCACCATCCCGAGACCGGCGCGGAGGATCGGCACCAGGGTCAGTTTCTTCCCGGAGACCTGCTGCCCCGTCATCCGCTCCAGCGGCGTGTCGATCTCCACGGGCTCGGTGGGAAGGTCCTTGGTGACCTCGTACGCCATCAGGGTGGCGATCTCGCCCACGAGCTGCTTGAAGTCGCGGGTGCTGGTGTCCCGATCCCGGAGGATCGAGAGCTTGTGGGCGATGAGCGGATGGGTGAGGACGGTCAGGTTGGGGAACGATGCCCGTGGCATGGATCCAATATGCCGGGGGCGATGCTCAGGCAGTAGGGGACCACCCGCCGCATGGGTGGGTGGTCCGGCTCATTCGTCATGGACCCCAGGGATGGGCGCCGATGCGCTCGCTGACATCGGCGGTGTTGGAGACGTTCTTCAGCCCGGTGCCGTCCGGGTGCATGGTGTAGAGATCGAAGTGACCCGTCGCATGGTCCAGGTACGAGAACGCGATCCGCGACCCATCCGGTGACCAGCTGGGAGTCCACTCGCTGCCGGGGAGGTCGGTCAGCCGGACCCGGTCGGACCCGTCTGTGTCCATCAGGTAGAGATCCCACCCCTGGCTCTGGTCGTACCCCTCGAACGCGATGCGCGAGCCGTCCGGCGACCACGTCGCCCTGCCCTTGGCAGTCGAGTCGTCGGTTATTGTCGTCCGCCCACTGCCGTCCGCGTTCACACTGTAGTAGTTGGCAGCCTCGTCACTGGAGTACCCGAGGAAGAGGATCCGTCGGCTGTCGGGCGACCACGCGGGCGCGATCTCGTACTCGGCGGTGTCTCGGGTGATGTTCAGCGGGTCCGTCCCGTCCGCGTTCATGACGTGGATGTCGTTCCTGGTGACGAACGCGATGCGTGAGCCGTCCGGTGACCAGGCGGGATCCTGAGCATCGTCGCTGTCGTCCGTCAACGCCACCAGTCCGGTGCCGTCCGCATTCATGACGTAGACGGCTCCCAACCCGCGGAAATCGCTCTCGTACCGCCCATAGCCGACAAAGAGAACCCTGGACCCGTCCGGCGAGATCGAAGGGGACGATTCCCAAAGGTCGGAACGGGTCAGTCGGTATTGGCTGGTGCCGTCTGGGCTCATCGCGTAGAGGTGGCTGCTGTCCCCCCGGGCCTTACTGATGATCATTCGGGCGAGCAGGGGCGCGTGGGCGCAGGCGATCTCGAAGCTCAAGTGAAAGGTCTCGTCGGCGGGGACCCTGATCAGGACGGGATGCGGCCCCTGGACCCTGCAGTTACCCCGGATGGCGGTCAGGCTCACCTCGCGATCGCCGGCGGGCACTTCCGGAAATCTCACGCTGGCACTCGAGCCGATGAACAGCGAACCGGCTCCGGCCAGGTGCACCGTGTAGCCGTCCCGGTCCACGTCCCGACCGCTGGAGACCGTGGTGATCTCCACCGCGCCGGTGTCCGGCTCGGTGCCACAGGCGGCGATGGCCAGGCAGACGCCGAGCACGCGCACGTGTTCCAAGCGTATCAGGGAGGCCTCCTCGCTCCGAGCGGGAGCCGGCGGGTAGGGCTGTTTTGCAGGGTATGGGTGGAGACGCCGGAAGGTGCCTACCAGGCACACGAAAGCATCACCCGGCGCGCGGGCGCGGGGTCCCTCGGGCTGTCTTGCCTTGTGCTCCTGGGTGGCGCACACTCCAGCAGCGGGACGACTCCAAGGAGCTGAGGATGCGATCCACACAGACGGCCATGCGGGGCGTGACCCTGCTCGCCTGGCTCACCATGATGTTGCTGGTCACGGAGTGCCATGCACAGGGCCAGACCGGGCCGGCCCAGCGCTCGCCCCAGCCGAAGCCGATCCAGGGCGTGGTGACCACGGAGACCGTCGCCACGGACCTGGAGCATCCGTGGGCACTGGCCTTCCTTCCGGACGGACGGATCCTGGTGACCGAGCGGCCGGGGCGAGTCCGGGTGATCTCGCCGACCGGGCGGGTGTCGGAGCCGCTGGGCGGCGTGCCGAAGGTGCACGCCCAGGGGCAGGGCGGGCTCCTCGACGTGGCGGTGGACCCCAACTTCGCCGAGAACCGGCTGATCTATCTCTCGTACGCGGAGCCGGGTGAGGGCGGTGCGGGGACGGCCGTAGCACGCGGCCGGCTGGGCGAGGGAGCGCTGGAGGACGTGCAGGTGATCTACCGGCAGCAGCCGAAAGTGGAGGGGAACGGCCACTTCGGCTCCCGGCTGGTGTTCGCGAAGGACGGGACGCTCTTCGTCACCCAGGGCGACCGCCAGGCCTACCGGGAGCAGGCGCAGAGTCTCGAATCCGGGCTCGGCAAGCTGGTGCGGATCAACCCCGACGGCTCCATCCCGAAGGACAACCCATTCGTCGGAAGGAGCGGAGTGCGGCCGGAGATCTACTCTTACGGGCATCGCAGCGTGCAGGCGGCGGCGCTGCATCCGGAGACGGGCCAGATCTGGACGGTGGAGCACGGCGCGCGGGGCGGCGACGAGCTGAACCATCCCGAGAAGGGGAAGAACTACGGTTGGCCGGTGATCACCTACGGCCGCGACTATTCGGGCGCCAAGATCGGCGAGGGCACGGCGAAGGCGGGGATGGAGCAGCCGGTGTACTACTGGGATCCGGTAATCGCGCCGTCGGGCGCGGTGTGGTATACCGGCGACCGGTATCCCGGATGGAAGGGCAGCCTGTTCGTCGGCTCGATGCAGCCGGGCGCGCTGGTGCGGCTCGCGGTCGAGAACGGCAAGGTGACGAAGGAGGAGCGCTACCTCTCGGACGTGGGCCGGGTCCGCGACGTGCAGCAGGGGCCCGACGGCCTGCTCTACGTAGTGACGGACGAGGACGACGGGCGGCTCCTTCGAGTGCTGCCGAAGGGCTGAGCTGATGCACGAGACCCTGGCCGAATCCCTCCGCCGCGCCCGTCACGTTGCGGTGCTGACCGGCGCCGGCGTGAGCGCGGAGAGCGGCCTCCCGACCTTCCGCGACGCGCTCACCGGGTTGTGGGCCAAGCATCGTCCCGAGGATCTCGCGACTCCCGAGGCCTTCGAGCGCGACCCCCGGACGGTGTGGGCGTGGTACAGGATGCGCCGCGAGGCTGCGCTCGCCGCGGAGCCCAACCCGGCACACGTCGCGCTGGCAATGCTGGAGACCCTGGTACCCCGGTTTACCCTCATCACCCAGAACGTGGACGGGCTCCACCGCCGCGCCGGCAGCCGCAACGTGGTCGAGCTGCACGGCGATCTTACCCGAGCGCGCTGCTCGCGGGAGACGTCGGTGACGGACCGCTGGGAGGAGCCGTCCGATGACGGGGAGCCCCCCCGCTGCGAGGACTGCGGCGCCTACCTGCGTCCTGACGTGGTGTGGTTCGGTGAGCAGCTACCGGAGCAGGCCCTCAACCGGGCGTGGGCCGCGGTCTACGACTGCAATGTGTTCCTGGCGGTGGGGACGTCGAACCTGGTGGAGCCGGCGGCGAGCCTTCCCTGGCTGGCGGCGGCGCAGGGGGCGGTGGTGGGGGTAGTGAATACATCAATGGAGGGGCAACGCTGGGGGATCGGGATCCATCACCTGACGGGGCCGGCGGGGCAGCTGCTGCCTGAGCTACTGCGCGAGGCCTGGCCCGAAGGGTCGAGCGCTATTGGGCTTCGAGATTCCCAATCCTGAGTTGATACAGCATCCTCCGATACGACTTGTGCCTCATGAAGTGGGCCGCGTCGCGCTTGCCGCTGAAGTGCTTGTCCTCGTAACGGGCGATCTTGGCCCTCCACTTCCAGCGCACGAACTTCATCAGCAGGGGGTACGCCGCGTCCAGCCTGGCGAGGATAAGGCCGTAGGCGGGGCCGATCGCCTCCACGTATGCCCGGTTCACCAGATCGAACGTCGGCGCGATATTCGCCGTCATGTCCGTGTCCTTCAGCTCGGTGAAGTGCGAGGCCGCGAGCCGGGCGCGATGGCGGCGCAGGTTCTGGCCGCCTCCGATCGGGCTCTTCTCGTCGGCTGGGAGCTTGAAGATGTCGGAGATCAGGATGTAGCCGCCGGGCCGGAGCGCGGCTTCCGCCTTTGCCAGCGCCTGCTTCGCCTTCATGAAGAGGAAGCTTTCGCTGAAGAGGATCAGGTCGTAGGTCCGGTCCAGGGTGAGGTCCTCGAACTTGGATTCGAAGACCCGGGCCCGGTTCCCCAGCACCCGGCGGGCTTCCGCGCTGAGCCAGGCATTGGGCGAGACGCAGTCGACCTCGTAGCCTCGCTCGAGCAGCTTGCGCGCCGTATTGCCCGCCCCGCACCCCACATCGAGAATCGACCGCACGTCCGGGGGGATGTCGGCCATCAGCTCGTCGGTATAGCGGGCCTGGGCTCGCGCGATGTTCTGCGGGGTCAGCTCGAGGTCGTCGGTCCAGTAGCCGTAATGAAGGTCCTGCATGTCGAGCGCGAAACGCCCGACGACGAGCCCGAGGGCCAGCCCGAATTCGGGTGACCGGAGGGCGGGCTGCCGCAGCAAGGCAGTCATGGGGTGGCTGAAGCCGTCATAGGTTGGGGGATCGTAGGGATGGGGAAGGGTACACTACGGCCGCCGTGAGTTGTAGGCCTTGCAGCCGGCTGGAACCGCGACCCCAGGGGCGCCTTGTAAGGAAGGGCGAGCTGGGACCAGGGTTCACATGGTGATTGCAGATGGCTATTTTTTCGGCCACGCGCCCACGGTCGAAGCCGAGACACGGAATACCCCGAGTTGGGCGGCCCTCAGACGTCGTAGGTTGTTGCCGGCCAGGTAGCTCAGTTGGTAGAGCAGCGGACTGAAAATCCGCGTGTCGGGGGTTCGATTCCCTCTCTGGCCATTGGATTTAGCTCACCTGCCGCCGGCCCCTGTGGGGACTTTCTTCCCCGACCAGCCGATTCCACACGGCCCTTCGTGACGGTCCCTGGAGTAGGATAAATCCAAGCGCCTGATCCTCCTGCATCGCAGAGCCATTCCCGATTGACAGGGCGGCGCGCATGCCGTATCTCACCTGTGTTCCTCATGGCATAGCCGCGCGGCGTTGGACGTTTCTGCCATTATCGGCGGCCACAAGTCCGTGACTCCGCCGCTCGGACGTCCCGATCTTCACCTCTCGGCATCACACTCGGTGAGGGTGCCGCATGTCAGAATCCTCCGATGGCGGAACTCTCGTCGACCGTGTGTTGGACCGGATCAAGAACAATCGGCTGTCGGCTGGCGTGATCGTCATCGGCATAGCGGTGATCAGTCTGGCCTCCTTCACCGGAGCGGTCAAAGAGCTCCGCGGGATCTTGGAGGGTGAGCATGACAACCTGAGCCTAAAGCCAACGATCGTGCGCTTCGACGCGGTCCCCGAGCAGATTCAGGCGGGGGCGGAAATCGCGTTGACCTGGCAGGCGGAAGGAGCGGACCGGGTCGTGGTCGACAACGGTGTCGGCGAGCTGCCTCTATCCGGCAGTAGGAGAGTCGCGCCCACGAAGACCACGATCTACACGATGACCGCCAGCAACGCCGGAGGCTCAGTGACCTCGGCAAGCGAGGTCAAGGTCTCAACGGGCATACAGTTCGATGCTCCGCTGATGTTGAAGGACATCTTCAGGGGTGATGCCGGTTGGACGCATCCACAGAGCGACGTGTACAGGGGAGACATCAGGGATGGCCGTTTCTTGATGGAGAACGTTCAGAATCGATCGGCTACCCCTGCGACCCGCGCGGTCGCAATAGGCCCCCACGACGATTTTCTCCTGGAAGTCTCCGGCACGGCAGTTCAACCCACTGACTTCTACTATGGACTGTGCTGGTTCGTCGCCGGTGGTGATGCAGGGTACTTCCTCTACGTAGGGCCGGGGCCTTCCTCCGGAGGGACATATCAACTCGTGCGAGATGAAACCTGGCTTCAGACATTGGCGAACGGAACGGTGCTGCGTCATGGCGCCTCGGTCAATGTGCTGGATCCGACCGACGTCAACCGCCGGTTTTCGAGCAGCAACATATCGCCGGGAGCGGCGGCAAATACCATTGCTGTTGTGCGGGTGGAAGACACGCTCACGATCTTCTTGAACGGAACCTATGCGAACAAGGTCCAGCTCCCCCCTGCCGCGTTTGAAAGAGTCGGCGTGTTTATCGCTGGGCAGTTGGCGGTCGAGTTCCGCGATTTCACCTTACGAGTCAAGCAGAAAAATTGAAGATCGTGCGTTCCCGCCGTCTCAGTCCTCTCATCGCCGCATTCGCCCTCCCGCTCGTGCTCCGCCCGGCGCTCGCTATCCAACTATCTCGCCCAAGGGCAGTGCTACGCGGTGCCGATTGGCGGATTCGCATTGGCCGGATCTAGTACCTGAGTAGTACCTGAACTCCGCCTTCCTGGAGGGTTCTGGCCGGTACTGAATATCTGGCTGCCCTGCGAGGAGCGCTTTGTGCCGTCAAGCCGGCACGACGGTCGCGCTGGCCCCGGCAGCAGCCACGGAGCTTCAGTGGGTACGCCTGGTCGCCCGATGGGCGGGCGATCTACTTCGTGGGTCGGGGTGCACGCGACCAAGGTGTCGCCGTCTGGCACCTGGCCGCCGCGGGCGGGGCGCCTCAGCCCGTGGTGCGGTTCGATGGCCCCACCCACCGGTGGCACCGGACCACCGGCCTCCGGGTGCGGGGCGACCGGTTCTATTTCAACCTCGGCGACCAGCAGAGCGACCTCTGACTGGCGGAGCTCGCGGCCTCTCGGTGACGGACATCTCGGACCTCCGGGTGAAGAACCTTGAGCGCCACCGGCCGGTCGTGCTTAAGGTCCTCGGTGAAATACAACGCGAGCAGTGGATGGGCCAGTTATCGGCCTTTGGAACTGCCTCGCTCACCAGCCCGGGAAGGAACCGTGACTCTTACGACTCACCGTTGGAGTGTGCGGCTGGCCGCCGAGTTCGGGCATGCCGACATCACCCCGGAACTCGCGAAGCTGGTCAGGCAGTCAGGCTTGCGGGACGGCGTGCTCACGGTGCAGATGCTGGGCTCCACCGGCGCCATCACCACCATAGAGTATGAGTCTGGGGCGCTGAGCGATCTCAGACATGCGCTGGACCTACTTGCACCGGTGAAGGCCGAGTACGCTCACAACGCACGCTGGGGCGACGGGAACGGATTCTCGCACGTGCGCTCAGCGCTGCTCAAGACGAGCCTGTCGGTGCCACTAGTGGACGGTCAACTGGTCCTCGGAACGTGGCAGCAGGTGGTGGCGATCAACCTCGACAACCGGGAGCGGCAGCGGGAGCTGGTGGCGGTAATCGTCGGCTCGGCCGTGTAGCTTCGTCCCTCGCATTTCTATGTGGGTTCCAGTACCTGAGTAGTACCTGAACTCCGTGGACTTGTGAGTATCTGGATGCTTCTGAAGAGTTGGACAAGGCATCCTAACGTGTTGCTAGACGACCACTAATGGCACTCCGTGATTCTGCATGGATCAGCCGCTGACGCCCTGAAAATCCGCGTGTCGGGGGTTCGATTCCCTCTCTGGCCATTGCAGTTAGCTCACCGTACGCCTCCCAATTGTACCTAAACTGTACCCAGACGCTGTGGCGTGGGCTTACCAGGGCGCTTATCTCGACGTGCGCCGGGTGAGTGTTGTCGTTGCTCCCAGTGTTCGGTTGTAGTCGTGATGGGTTGGGTTCATTCCCACCGGCGAGAAGCCGGGCTTTGCAAAGGGCGAGGCAGGGATCTTCGGCCGTCGTCAGCGGTCATCCTCCGGCAGTTCGCCGTTTATCGTTCGAGCCCAGGAGCACAACGAAGGGCGGGGCTGCGCGCTCCCCTGCGGAACGCCTCTTTTTTGAGCCAGCATCCGGCAAGGTGGGTGGACGCCTCACCTGATTGAGCGCGACATCACAGCCGAGTCCATGCTGTCAGGGAAGTCGAGTCCATCAGTGAGGCCCGCCGCCGCCCCACCGTTCCCGTTGGACTGCCCCTCGTCGTGCGCCAATCTCGCCTTGTCGACCAGCTGCCGTTGCCACTCGATGATTGCGAGCTGCAGACGGCCGGGTTTCTCGATCGGCTCAGTGGGTCGCGTGTATTCCAGCATGGTGCCCTCCTTGTGGCCTGCCGTCGTTGGACGTCGAGAGTTCGAAGGGAGAGAAAGCAATGGCGAGGCCACCCCCGGCCAGCGACTCGACTTCTGGCAGTAACCGCTTGGCGCGTAGGCGATTGCAAACAGAATCGCCACCCGGATTCGGGCGGCGGCGTGCTGAGACCATCACGAGATCCCGCAACCTCGCGAGATCTCGTGGCGACTAAGCGCGCCGTGCGTGGCGCGGAGCTTCATGAGTGCGGGACAAGAGGAAGTGGTTATCGGATGACGGACATCACCCCCAGGATCGTGAGCAGGACCGCCCCGAGCACGATAAGGACGGCAAGCCCGCTATAGAGCCTGCGGTTGGCGCGATACTTCTCGTGGATCATCCGGGCCAGCATGTGAGCGATGAGCACCGCCTCCCGGTTGAGCTGGTCCATCCGAACCTCGCTCCATGCCGTTTCGTACTCCGCGACGTCGTGCCTCAGCGCTCCTTCCCAGTGCAGGAGGCCTTTGCGTTGGAGTGCCCGCGGACGGAGGCAATCCACCGCGCCGATGATGAACAGCAGTGTGGTTGCGACGTACACCAGCACGACTCCCAGGATCCAGTGTGGCAAGGCCGTCGGCAGATTGCCGTTCCCCGCGACGCGCGACGCGACAAGGAACACGGCCGCGTTGATCGCCCCCATGATGATCATCGCGTAGCGCGCCCTGTGATCCTCCAGGTCCACCACGTGGCGCTGTTCCCCGATCACCTCGAGGAGGATCTTGAAGCGCTCGTAGCTGTCCGGCAGCCGCTGGGCATCTCGCCGGCGCTTGGCCTCGCGCTTCCGCCCCTTGTGGTCGTGCGCTTCGGCTGGCTGGACGTCCGGTACGATCCGGGGAGTGCCGGTTTGACCGTTGATGCCATCGGTCGTTTTCATGACCAGCCCCCTCCAGTTCATGATCTGCTCCTTCGCGTCAGGTCTCGTATCTCTGCCCTTCGTGGATCGAGCCATGGTCACGCCTCCCAGCGCACGAGCTTGAGGTCCTTCACCGTGATCGCGTAGAACACCGGCACGAGGATCAGGGTGATCACCGTCGCGATCGCGAGGCCGCCGATCTGGGCGTAGCAGAGCGGCTCCCAGAGCGGCCCCCCGTGCAGCGCCAGCGGCACCAGGGCGAACAGCGTGGCGCCCACCGTGATCAGCACCGGCCGGAGCCGCTGGATGCCGGCGTCGAGCAGCGCCTCCTCCAGCCCCTCGCCTTTCTCCCGTGCCTCCTCGATGAAGTCGAACAGCACGATCACGTGGCTCACGATCACGCCCACCAGGCTCGCGATGCCGAGGAAGCCCATGAAACCGAACGGCGAGCCCATCACCCAGAGCCCGGCCACCGCGCCCACGAAGCCGTAGGGAATCGCCCCGAAGACGATGAACGGCTTGATGGCGTTCTGGAACTGGACCGTCAGCGCCAGGAAGATGAGCGCCACGCTGATGAGCAGCACCAGTGTCATCTCCCCGAATCCGCTCTGCTGCTTCTCGTACTCGCCCGCGATCTGGAGACGGAATCCGGGCGGGAGCCTCGCGGCGAAGTGGTCGATGTCCTTCCGCGAGTACTCCAGCACCTCGGACGGGAGCGAGCCACCGCGGGGGAACGCTTGCACCGTGATGGTGCGGAATTGGTTCCGGCGCTTGATCTGCTCCGGACGCAGCTCGGTCGAGAGCGAGGCGATCTGAGGTAGGCTCACCTTCTGCCCGCCCTGGGAGCTGTAGACGTACATGTTGTGCAGGTCGCCCAGCCGGGCGCGCTCGTCCATCCGGAGCCGGGCCACGACCGGCACGATCTGGTCGCCCCGGTACATCGAGGTGACCTCCAGCCCGTTGAGCCCCACCGCCGTGCTGACCGCGACGTCAGCGTTGGTGAGCCCGGCCCGGTTGGCCCGGTCGGGATCGATCGCCACGTCCACGGTGAAGCTCTGGGCGCCCCAATCCTGGTGGACCCGTTCGGCGTGCGGGTTCCGCCGGAGAGTGGCCATGAGCTGCGCCGAGAGGGCCTGCAGTGTCGGCATGTCGTCTCCGCTGAGCCGGATGGCGACCGGCACCCCGACCGGCGGGCCCATTTCCAGCTGGCGCACGTCCACCCGGGCGCCGGGCACCTCGCGCGAGATCTGGTCCTGCAGCGCCTGGGTGAGTCCCGGCGTGTCCCACTTGCTCCGCCCCTGGATCACGATCAGGCCGTAGTTGGTCTGCCGCGGCTCGGGGCTGAACGAGAACCAGAACCGCGGGCCGCCGCCGCCGATGAATGTGGTGAGCGAGACCAGCCCGCTCGGGCCCTCGTGCCCACCGTGGTGCTCGAAGTACTCGTGCGCGTGCTGCTGGATCAGTCCCTCCACCCGGTCGGTCACCGCGCGGGTGGCGCTGAGCGGCGCGTCCTCCGGCAGCCAGACCTCGGCATACGAGAGGTACTGGAGGTCCTTGGGGAAGAACTGGGGCTTGAGCTGGCTCATGATCCAGCCGCCCAGGGCGAGGAAGACCAGAGAGGCGACGGCCACCCGCCAGCGGTGCCGGATGGCCCCGCGGCCCACCCGGTAATACCAGCCGGCGAACCCGACGTGGCGGCGCTCCTCGAGCGGCACGGGAGGTTTCCGGCTCGGCCGCAGGAGGTAGTAGCTCAGCAGCGGGATGAGCGTCTTGGAGACGACCAGCGCCGCGATCAGCGAGCAGGTGAGCACGACCGGCATGCTGTACAGGAAGAGCCCGACGTTCCCCGTGAGCAGCAGCAGCGGGAGATAGGCCACGATGTTGGTGATCGTGGCGTAGAGCATCGCCCGGGACAGTTTCGTGGGTCCGAGCCAGCTCCCGATGAGCCGCGACTTGCCGCCGTCGAGCTCGCGCTTGATCCCGTCACCCGCCACCACCGGCACGTCCACCAGGAGGCCCAGCGCTATGATGAGAGAGGCGATCGAGACCTGCTGCAGGTCGACGCCGAGCGCCGCGGTCATGCCGAACGTGAGCGCCAGGGTGAGCGGGATGCTGAGCGCCAGCAGCACCGCCGAGCGCCACTCCCAGAACCCCACGAGCGCCACCAGCACTACCAGGATCACCGCCTCCCACAGGCTGCTCATCAGCAGGTGGATGTTCTCCTCCACCTGCAGTGGCTGGTCGGAGGTGCGGGCCAGGATCAGGTCGGGCGGCAGCCGGTGGCGCACCACGGTCAGCGCCGAATCCACCGCGTGCCCGAAGTCGCCGATCTTTTCCCCCGGCCGCATCTGGAGCGCAAGCGTGACCGCCCGCCCCTGGTGCCACTGCCCGGCGGAGTCCGCCCAGCTGTACTGGTTCAGGTACCGTGCCGGGTTCTGGTATTCCCGGTCCACGTTCACCAGGTCCCGCAGGTAGAGCGGCACGCCGGCCCCCGAGCTGCCAACGATGACGTTGCCGATCTCGCGCGCGTCGCGGAACTCCCCGCTCGGCTCCAGCGTGACCGTCCGGTCGCCCACCTCCATCTGCCCGCCGCCGAGGGCGGTGTTCCGCGCCTGCAGGACGTCGCGCAGCCGGCCGAGGGTGATGCCGTACGAGGCCAGACGCTGCTGGGAGAAGCTGAGTGTTACCTGCTCGTCCAGCACGCCCAGCCGGTCCACCTTGGTCACCTGCGGGACGGTCTGGAAGGTGCGCTTGAGCTCGTCGGTGTACTGCTCCAGCTCCTGGTAGCTGTACTTGTCCCCCGCCACCGCCAGGAGGCGTGCCCGGGTCGTCGCCGGATCGCGCACGATAGCCGGCTGCCAGGCGTCGGGGTGGAACTCGGCGGCCCGAAGCCGCCCCTCGATGAAGCCGTGCAGGTGGGCGAGGATCGCCGAGTCGGGGAGATCGCTGATCCCGTCCACCCCGACGAACTGCGGGCCCTCGAGCAGCCGGGCGTCGCGCAGGATGCCGTCCTCCTCCGCCTGCGCCAGGTAGAGCTGAGCCGGCCGGGCCACGCTGCCCGCGGAGATCGACGGCGGGAAGTTGTACACCACCGAGACCCGGTTCCCCGGCGCCGCTCCCGCGCGGAGCTGCTCGATCGCGGCCCGCACTTGGTCGGCGCGGAGCGAGACCTGCACCTCCTCCAGCCGGGGGCTCGCCACCGTGAGCATCAGCGCCGCGGTGCTGCCGAAATCCTTAATGAACTGAATCGGCCCGGCGCCCGGGGGCAGGTCCCGGATCCCGTTGAGCCGGAGGCCGATATCGTCGAAGACCTCGCCGGTCTCGGTCATCCCCTCCTTGAGCTCGACGTAGACGTAGGAGACGTTGGTCCGGCTGACCGACCGGACGGTCTCCACGTGCTTGTTCTCCGCCACCACGGCCTCGATCCGCCGGGTGACCCGGTCCTCGATCCGCTCGGCATCCATGCCGGGCCAGGGGGTGATCACCAGCGCGGTGACCACCGGGATGTCGGGGTCCTTCCGCTGGGGCATCTTGAGGTACCCGAAGAGCCCCCAGAGGATCGTGCCCACGAGGGCGACCCAGGCGACCTGGCGCTGCTCGGTGAAGTAGCGGGCGAGATTGCGGGTCTTCGCGATCAGCGTCGCGTCGTCGATGTGCGCCACGGCTCTACCCCTAGTGAAGGATTTGGACGGCTTGGCCGTCGGTCACGATCGTCGCACCCAGCACCACCACCCGCTCACCCGGGCGGAGCCCCTCCCGCACGGCGATGAGATTGCCGCTCACCTCGCCGAGCCGCACGCGGCGGAGCTTTGCCCGCGGGCCGGACGAGTCCGCGACCACGTAGACGGCATAGCTCGCGGTGTCGCCCGCCGGCCGCACCACGGCGGCAAGGGGCAGGTACGGCGCCGCGCCCTCGGCTTCGCGCCCCAACCGCAGGCTGGCCAGCATGCCCACCTTGAGCCGTCCCTGGGGGTTCGCCAGGGCGGCCTCGACCTCGAACGCGCGGCTGTCGGGATCGGCCGAAGGCGAGATCCGGGTGATGCGCCCCTCGAGCGCGGCGCCGGGCAGCGCTTCGGCTTCGATCGGCACCGGCTGGCCGAGCTTGAGCCGCGCGACAACCACGTCCGGCACCCCGAAGACCACCTTCACTACCCGGGTATTCGCGAGGCTGAACGCCGCGGCCGACGGCCCAGCGAGCGACCCGACCTCCACCGACCGGCGCAGGAGCACGCCGTCGAGCGGCGCCTTGAGCGTCGCGTCGCCGAGGGAGATCGCCGCCTGGCTCCGCCGGGCCTGGCTCGCGGTGTAGCGGGCGTAGGCGGCGTCGTACTCGGCCTTGCTGGTCGAGCGGTTCTCGTACAGCTGCGAGACGCGCTCGTAGTCCGCCTCGGACTGGCGCAGCGTGGCGTCGGCGTCGGCCACCTGGTCGCGGTACTCGATCTGGCGGAGCCGGGCGAGCACCTGTCCCTTCCGCACCGGGTCGCCGTCCTGGATCGCGCGGAGACGGCCGTCGGCCCCGCGTACCTGGGTGATCGCGTCCACGATGCCGCTCACCCGGAACGCCAGGTCCACCGACTCGTCGGCCTTGATCGCGCCGCTGTACCGCGTCGTGCCGGGTTCCCCGGACGAGCCGCCGACCTGCACCACGCTCACCGGCACCGGCGGCACCGCCGCTGGCGGGTCGCCCCCACAGGCCGTCGCGGCCAGCGCCGCGGCGGCGATCCAATGCGTCCGGCTCATCGCTGCTCCTCCAGAGTGTGTAGGCGTTCGAGGAAGGCCTGCTGCTGCTCGGCCGGGCGGAGGGCGCCGAAGTCGCCCATCGCGCGCTCGACCCGCATGAGATCCAGCAGGAAGTCGTGCACTGCGTTCGCCGCGCCCTCGGCCGAGCTTTCGGCCGCGTCCTGGGCGTCGATCAAGGCGGTGATGGACGCGGTGCCGCGGGCGTACCCGTCGCTCACCAACTCGTAGTTCCGGTCGGCGGCGTCGGACGCCTCGCGCGTGAGCGCGATCGCCGCGTAGCTGCTCGCCGCCGTCTCCAGCGCCGCCCGCACCCGCTCCTCCACCGTTTGCGCCGCACCGGCCCGCTCCACCTTGAGCCGCTCCAAGTCGATCCCGCTCTGCGCCCGGGCGGCGTCCCGCCGGAACCCGGTGAAGAGCGGCAGCGAGGCCTGGATGCGGAATTGCCAGTGCAGGTCGGGCCCGGTGCCAAGAGTGGTCCCGCCCGGCAGCATCGGCGCTGTGCTGCCGGCGCCGTCCTGGCTGAACACGTTGTCGAGCCCGCCCTCCAGGGAGAGCGTCGGCATCCAGAGGGCACGCCCCGCGGCGGTGCGCTGTCGCGACTGGGCGGCGATCGCCGCGTCGGCCTGCGCGAGCTCGGGCGAGACCCGGAGCGCCTCCCCCACCAGGAATTTCGTGAGCACCGCGTAGCGTGCCGGGTCGCCGAACCAGCCGAGCACGGTCGAGTCCTGCGCCAGGAGCGCAGGGTCGCCGAGGCCTAGCGGACGCTCGGCCAACGGCCGGTCCAGCGGCCGGTCGAGCACACGCTTGAGTGCGAGGGTCGCCACCTGCACCTGGCTCTCCGCCGCGATCAGGTCTCGCCGCGCGTTGGCGACCTCGCCCTGCCAGCGGTATACGTCGGCCCGGCTGGTGCTCCCCACGCCTTCGCGAACTCGCGCCGTCTCGAGGTTGGTGCGGTTGCGGTAGAGGTTCGACCGGCGCACGTCCGCCAGGGTGCGGGCCTGAAGCACGCTGATGTAGGCCTGGGCCGCGTCGAGCACGACGTCGAGCCGGGTCTGTTCCCGCCCGGCTTCGCGGCCCTGCTGCAGGCGCCGCTCCGAGCCGTAGCCGGCCCAGGCCTCTTCCGAGTAGAGCGGCACGGAAAAGGAGAGCCCGCCCTCGAGCTGCCGCTGGGGCTGCTGGCCCAGGCTCGCCGCCGCGGTGCCTTCCCGAGTCACCGTCCCGCCGAACCGGCTCTCGACCTGGGGAAGCAGGCTGGAGCGGGCGAGCCGCACGTCCTGCGCACCCGACTCGACCGCGAGGTCCGCGGCCTTGAGGTCGAGATTGGCCGCCGCGGCGCCGCGCATCGCCTCGGCGAGCGAGACGGTGTCGGCCGGGCCGAGCGAGTCGGTGCCGACCAGCTCCGCGTCGGTCCGGACGCTGTAGCCGGGCGAGAACCCGATCGTCCGGGCGGTGGCGAGGTTGAGGGTGAGGCGCGGCGCGCCGACCAGTCGCACCGGCAGCGTGCCGGCATCCTCGCCGGCCAGGATGCGCTGGAGGTCCACCGCCACCCGGCGGGCGCGGCGTAGCCAGTGCTCGGGCGGCTCGTAGGACGCCAGGGCGCCCGCAGGCACGGCATCGGCGGTATGGCTCAGCGTGGGCAGTCGCCGCGCGCTCAGCCCCGCGATCAGGCGAGCCGTCCCGGCCTCGCCAAGCGCCGGGATCGGGGTGAGGTAGACGGCGTCGGCGTCGGCCGGCAGTGCGGCCAGGATCTGATCGGCCGTGCCCTTCGCCGGGATGACCACCGCGCCCGCGTCGGCGCCGCGGACGAGATAGCGGACGTTGCCCGCAAGTTCGGGAATCACCGCCAGCAGCTCGGGGTCGAGCAGCACCGCCATCCGGCGGAACGGGATCATCCGGTGGAAGTCGGCGACGGTTCCGCTCAGAGCGTACGACTCATCCACGTACGCCAGATTGTGGACGCCGCTGGCGCCGTCCTTCTGCGGAATCCCCTGCCAGCTCGCGTCCACAATCATCGCCGCGA
Source organism: Gemmatimonadales bacterium (assembly GCA_036556505.1). Classification (GTDB taxonomy): domain Bacteria; phylum Gemmatimonadota; class Gemmatimonadetes; order Gemmatimonadales; family GWC2-71-9; genus CAVVWJ01. Next base: position 20,286 of record DATBJH010000009.1, on the reverse strand, counting down.
TCGCCGGCTTCTTCGGCTCGCCCGCGTGGGCCAGCTGGTGCGAGCCGATCGGGCCCAGCGCCACAACCGCCGCGACGCTGCTGTCGCTGAGAGCGCGGTCCAGCGCCCGGCTCACGCCCGCCGCAGTGCCGTCGCCGGCACGCGGCGCGAGCAGCGTGATCTCGCCGGGGCGGAAGAAACCCTGGATCTCCCGCTTGAACGCAGCGACCTGCGGCTCGAGACTGGGGGCCTCTTGATCGAGCACGAGGGCGACCCGGGGAGCCGCCGACTGGGCGGGGAGCGAGGTCGCCAGGCCGAGCACCAGGGCGATGACCGAGAGCAGCAGGCGCCACGGTGACCGCTCGCTGCCCTGAGAGGCCAAGTCGTGGCGTGAGAACGTCGGTTCGATCCTGAATCGCGTGTCACTGATTCGAGTGCTGTCCACTCGGCCTCCGCATCCGTTGCTTGTCGTGAGAGGTCGCCGGTCATTCGCCGGAGACTCGCGATCGTCTGTCCGACAGGGGAAGGCAACCGTGAGGCCAGACCGGGTTGCGGGTCTCGCTCGGGCCACTAAGCGATTCGGAGGTACGGACTTGAAAGCAGAAGCGCCGCCCGAATGGGGCGGCGCCGGAGGCTGGACCATCACGATATCCCGCGATCCAGTGAGATCTCGCGGTGGCTACGTGCGCTGGTTCGTAATTCGAGCCGGCTGTGCTGGGCATTCACCAACGCCGGCTCGCTACGGTGGGGCGGCGCCGTCTTACACGCGCTGTTTGGTTATCCCGAGCTTCTTCATCCGTGACCGCAAGGTGCTGGGGTTAATCCCCAGCAGCGCGGCGGCGCCGTCGGGCCCGTGGATCCGCCCGGCCGTTGCGGCGAGGGCCTGCCGTATGTGGATCCGCTCGCCCTCCTCGAGAGTCACGACCGCGTCCTGCGGGACGGCCGGCACCGCGGGCGCCGATCCGCCCCCGCTGCTCGGACGCAGCTCCTCGAGGATCTCCACCAAAGGTCCCGGGCTCAGCACGCAGGCCCGCTCCAGCACGTTCTGCAGCTCGCGGATGTTGCCCGGCCAGTTGTACCGCTCCAGCCGAGCCAGGCTCTCCGGCGTCACCGTCCGGAGCGGCTTGGCCAGCTTGCGCTGAAACTGCGCCAGAAAGTGCTTCACCAAGAGCGGGATATCACTCGCCCGCTCCCGGAGCGGCGGCACCCGGATCGGGAACACGTTGAGACGGTAGAACAGGTCGGCCCGGAACCGGCCCGCGGCTACCTCCTGCTCCAGGTCCCGGTTGGTCCCCGCGATCAGCCGCACGTCCACCTGCTGCGTCCGGGGGCTCCCCACCCGCTCGAACTCCTGCTCCTGGAGCACCCGCAGGAGCTTCACCTGGGTGTCGAGCGGCAGCTCGCCCACCTCGTCCATGAACAAGGTGCCCATGTCAGCCAGCTCGAAGCGCCCGATCCGGCGCTGCAGGGCGCCGGTGAACGCCCCCTTCTCGTGGCAGAACAGCTCGCTCTCCACCACGCCCTGCGGGATCGCTCCGCAGTTGACCTTGATAAGCGGCCGGTCGCGGCGCGGGCTCCCCTGGTGCAGCGCGCGCGCGACGAGCTCCTTGCCGGTGCCCGTCTCGCCGGTGAGAAGCACGGTGGTCTCCACCGCGGCCACCTGCTGCACCTTTCGCAGCACGGCCCTGAGTGCCGGGCTCTCGCCCACGATCCCTTCGAACCCCCGTTCCTCGGCAATCGCCTCCTGGAGATACGCGTTCTCCAGCGCGAGCCGGTCGCGATAGCGCTCGATCTCCCGATAGAGCTGGGCGTTCCGGATCGCGAGTGCGGCCTGATCGGCGAAGATGCCCAGGAGCGCGAACTCCTCGGTCGTGATCCGGCGGTGGGCGAGGAAGCCGATGGATCCCAGCTGCTCGCCCCGGAATTCGAGCGGAAATCCGGCCGCGCTCTTGATTTCCATCTCGTGCCAGGTCTGGAGGACGCCGGGATCGACCCCGAGGAGCTCGAACTGACGCCAGTCGTCGATCAGGACGGGATCGCGCAGGCGCCATTGAATCGCGGGGGGGAGCGAGGAATCGAACGACACGCGGTGCGGCAGGTGCTCCTCGGGCGTGTGGCCCGCACTCGCGACACAGTGGAGGGCCCGCTCGGACGTAGGAGCCGCCGAGTTCCCGCTCTGCGGGGAACGGCACACCGGACACTCGTCGTCGGTCAAGGCGAGGAAGATGCGCGAGTTGGTGGCGTCGGCCTGCTCCACCAGCGCCGCCGTGATCGACTGCAGCACGACCTCGAGACTCTCGGCGGTGGCGACGTGGCGGGTGACGGCGCGCAGCATTTCGAGCGGCGTGCGAGCCGAGCCGCCCGTGTCGTTCTCGGGCACCGCGACTCCTGGCTGGAGCGACAGCGACATCTCGCGAGACTGTGGAATATCGCGGCCGGGCGACGGGGCACAAGATCCCGACCCGACGCTCCAGATGGCTGTCACGCTTGGAGTTGGGTGCGCCGACGCGGCGACGGGAACCGAGTGGTCCCCGGGTTGCCTCTCCGGAGGGCATGACCGAGACCGTTCGTAGCACTCGTTACCCGATCGACGACCGCGCTCAGCGGATCATGGCGGCGGCCTTCACCGAGTTCAGCAGGCGCGGGGTCCGCGGCGCGCGGATGAGCGTCATCGCGCGGCAGGCGGGCGTCTCGCTGGCTACCCTGCGACAGTACTTCCCAACCAGAGACGAGCTCTTCCGTGAAGTGATCCGCTCCACCCTCGTGCGGCTGATCCTGGAACCCGGCGAGCCCGGCATGCCTCCACCAGATCAGCCCACCACCGATCGGATCCGGGGGTTCATGCGGAAGTTCTGGCGCTCGATGGAAGAGCCGGACCAGGCAGCCCTGCTGCATATGTCACTCGGCGAGCTGTCCGGGTATCCCGAGCTCGCGGTGTTCCACGCCTCCGAGGTGATCGGGCGGGCGGTAAGTCGTCTCGAGGCCGTGCTCCGCGACGGTGTGCGGCGTGGCGAGGTCCAGCCCATCGACGTCCGCACCGCGGCGCGCGTAATCCTGGCGGCGTTGATCACGTACGCCGTCTGGTTCGCTTCGCCGGGCGTCTACGGCGAGGTCACGGGGACGGACCGCCACAGGGCTAAGGAGGCGGTGATCGACCTCCTCGTCCGGGCAGCGGGCGGAGCAGCCGCCTGAGGAAACAGCGCAGCGGGAGCGGCAGCGACACGGAAGCGAACGATACTAGCTGAGGAGATGGTTCTCATGATGGCGGACTACAATGGCTGGGCTGATGAGCGTGAAGAGGAGCGCGAAGCGCTCGACCAGCTCGACTTGACACTCGCTACTGATCCCGCGCCACGCCAGCAGCTGCAGGTGCTCCGCGGACTGCTTCTCCGTGCCGCAGCGCGCGAGATCCTCGCGCGCTGCGCGTGAAAAGGAAGGGATCTGGTGCCGGTTCCCCAATCGTGTATATCCGGTCGCCGATGCGGCGTACCTCACGCCGACAAGCCGTTGGCGGTACGCGACACCAGCCCCATCCCCTGCGGCCACATCCACTGGGTGGAGGGTGGATCTCAGCGGACACTGCCGGGTCCACCGGTAGAGCTTGCATCACGGTGTGGGGCGCTATGCGAGAGCGAGTCGTTTACACCATGGCCATCGTGGTACCGCTCCTCGCCCTTGCGCTCGTCGCCGCGCTCGTGGGGGAGAGTAGTCAGCGGGTGAGCGAGCGCCGTACTTCGCTCCCAGCAAGTGACGACGGGACGCTTCCGGCGGTAGCGCCCCGCTGGCGTGTTCGAGGTTCGGAGTCGCTCCGCCTGGCGCTTATGCAAGGAGGGCGACAGGCGGTAGAGGGGTACGGCTAGTACCTGGGTAGTACCTGAACTCTGTGGATTTCTGAGTGTCTGGATGGTTCTGAACGAGTGGAATGAGCATGGCAAATCGTTGCTCGATTAGAAGTAGTGGCTCTCCGTGATTCTGGATGGATCAGCGCCTCGCGCCCTGAAAATCCGCGTCGGGGGTTCGATTCCCTCTCTGGCCATTGAAGTTAGCTCGCCACGCACGGTTCCGATCGCACCAGCTTTCCTCCTCCGTTGATCCCTCCCGGGCGCCAAGGCTGGCGACCCGTCGCCCGCAGCCGCATGTTACCTGCGGCCCATGGCCAACCCCATCTCTCGCCTCACCATAGGCCTGGCCGACCATTACCGCCTCGGGCAGGAGCTCGGTCGGGGCGGCATGGCCACGGTCTACCTCGCCCATGACCTCAAGCACGAGCGCGACGTCGCCATCAAGGTGCTCCGCCCCGAGTTGGCGGCCATCCTCGGCCGGCAGCGCTTCCTCAACGAGATCCGCCTCACCGCCAAGCTCGATCACCCCCACATCCTCACCCTGATTGATTCGGGAGAGACGGACGGCGTGCTGTGGTACGTTCTGCCGTTCATCCGCGGCGAATCGTTGCGTGCGCGCCTGCAGCGCGAGCGGCAGCTCGCCGTCGACACCGCGTTGGCCATCACCAGGCAGATCGCGGGCGCACTCGACTACGCCCACCGACAGGGCGTGATCCACCGCGACATCAAGCCCGAGAACATTCTGCTGCACGAAGGCGAGGCGATGTTGGCGGATTTCGGTATCGCGCTCGCGGTGCAGCAGGCTGGCGGGCGGCGGCTCACCGAGACGGGCCTCAGTCTCGGCACCCCGGAATACATGAGTCCCGAGCAAGCCAGCGGCGACCGGGACCTCGACGGGCGCAGCGACGTCTACTCGTTGGGCGCCGTCACCTACGAGATGCTCGCGGGCGAGCCACCGCACACCGGGGCCACCGTGCAGGCGGTGATCGTCAAGCTCCTGCACGAGCGTCCGATCCCCTTGGGGAGGTTGCGCGACACAGTGCCGCCGGGGGTCGATGCCGCAGTGGCCCGCGCGCTGGCCAAGGTGCCGGCCGACCGCTTCAGCGGCGCGAAGGAGTTCGCCGCCGCGCTGAGGGCGGAGCCTGGGACGGAGAGTTCCACGCGCGTGCTGCCTGCAACCGCCGTGAGCGCGCCGCGCCCACACCGGCGCCGATTGGTCTGGGCCGGCATCGGGCTCGTGGTCCTCGCGGTCGCGGGTGTAAGTCTCTTCCGCGAGGCCAGCCGCGGTCCTCCCACGGCGGCCGCGACGCCGGTGAAGCTGACGAGCTCCGGCGACATCACGGCGGCCGCACTCTCGCCTGACGGCACGCGGCTCGCCACCTCGGCGCGGGAATGCGACAGTGCGGGCCGGTGCACCTATGCACTCGCCCTGCGGGACCTCGGCGGTGCGGGCGAGCTCAAGCTGGTGGAGCGGCTTGGGTCCGTTCTTCGGATCCAGTGGAGTCCCGAGGCTCGCTACCTCTTGTTCCAAGGCACCGACGGGGCCGGACGCTTCGGGGTGTTCCGAGTGGGAGTATTGGGCGGCGCGGTTCGGTACGTGGGCTGCTGCGTGGGCCACTTCCTCTCGAGCGGGGATACCGTCATGCTGGCCACGGAGAATGCCGCCCGGATCCGGGTCCTCCGCGTGATCACGCCGGCCGACGGGAGAATTCACGACAGCATCGTTTCCGGTAAGCAGGGATTCTTTTTCCTCGGCACTCCGTCGCCGGATGGGAAGCGCATCGCCGAGCTGGTGAGCGACGGGCCCACCACCAGCCTGGTCATCCTCGACCGGGACGGGACGCAGCTCGACAGCACCGCCCTCACGTCGACGATCGAGGATCGACCCACATGGGACCCCGACGGGAGCGCGGTCATCCTCAAGGCGGTGGCCTCCGAAGGCAGCGCGCTCGCGCATCTGGAGCGGGTGCCCGTGAACCGGCAAGGCGGACTGGGAACGCCGGCCGTGATCGAAGGCGTTACCGTCACCGATCTGGAAGAGTTTTCCATCGCCGGACCGAGCCGCGCCTTGATCTATCTGTCCGGCGGACAGGAACAGACCGTTTCCGCGCTGACTCGCAGGAGTCCAGATACCTCGAGCTTCCGGTCTCGCCTGCTTCGGCGCTCCACCGGTGATCTGGCAGCCGGACTCTCTCCGGACGGACGGTTTGTCTTCCTCTTGTCGAGGCCCCCCGACTCGCCCCGCCGACAGGGCAGCATTCTTCCGTTCGAGAGTGGCCCGGAGATCGCCATCCCAGCGCCGTCCGATGGTGAGGTGCTGGACGCTACCTGGACCTGGGATGGTTCACGACTGCTGTATCTGGTTCGGGGGTCTGCGCCACCGGACACCGTGTACAGCTTCGACCTGGCATCGGGCCGGGCCCGCGCCGTGGGGCCATTCGAGCGAGGCCTGCAAGCGGTCGGGCCAAACCTGCTCGCCCTGCTCGGTGATTCCGCTATCGTCCTCACGGACACCAACCTCGTCGAGCTGCGGCGGCTGCCCGACCCGGATCGAAGCGAAGGGCCGGGGTGGGTATACGCGTCACCCGACGGCAAGAGCCTGGTCACGCTGCGATGGAGCACCGGCTTCGACGTCATACTGATTTCCCGCGTGAGTCTCGAGGACGGCCGTCGCCAGCGGCTGGGCGAGCTGCGCATCGAAGCGCCGGCCGGGATGTTCTCGGAGCCCGACGGCAGCATTCAGATCGCCGTCCTCGAGACGCTCGGCACCCTTGCGTTTTACCGCCTGGACCGGCGCGGAGGGCCGCCCGTCCGGCTCGGGTCCGAACCAGCCGAAGGGGCCGTCTCCTATACCTATTCCCGTGACGGCCGCCGGGCCATCAAAGTGGAGAGCCGGCCGCGGGGTGACGTGTGGATGATCCGTAACTTCGACGGCCAGGTCCAGCGATGAGCAGGGAGCAACCGGGCGCCCTCGGGTCACGTTCCGAACATCGCCGTCAGTACCTGACTAGTACCTGAGCTCAGTGGATTTCGGGGTATCTCGTTGATTCTGGACAGCCAGGGAAGCCTTCTAAGTCAGGGGTTCGATCGATAGGCCGGTACAGGTACTCAAAGAGAACGGCCATCCCCACCGGCTGGCCGCAAATTGGATAAGCAATGTTATGCCGCACCGCAAATGGCCAGAGAGGGAGTCCGGCTGGGTGAGTCTGAGGCGCGAGGCAGGGAGAGACTCAGGGTGCGGCGCAGGCGAGGGTGACCAGAGCGGGAGCCAGCGTCAGGTCGTTTGCCGCCGCCGGTGCTCGTAGACCCAGATTACCGGCAGATAGAACAGTACGTCAGCCAAGACCTTACCTGCGACGATGCCGAGACCCCATCCTAGCAACCGGGTGCAGAGGGCCATCGCCAGCGCCCGGACCAGCCCGGTGTCCAGCAGCTCGGCGGGCCCGAACTCGAGGAACAGACCGCGCCAGGTGCGGATCATTTCGGAGACTCCGTAAGGAGCACGTCGAGCTCCCGCGTGATAGGCCTCCTGGATCATCTCGCGTATCACCAGCGAGCCATAAAATCCCAGGGCCTCGCCAATGGAGGCGCCATACGCAGCGGCGATGACGTTACCGGTCGATTGCTGGACTAGCCATGAAACCCCGAGCGCCATCCCGATGCCGGCCGCCTCACTGGGGCCGTAGCGCTTGACCCAGGTTCGGACCCGGCTTTTCCATGAGCCTCGCTCGGCCAGTGCCAGCGCCAGCCTCAGCTTTCCGGTGGCCCCCGCACCCAGCGGTAAAACGCGGGCGTACTGACTGGTCTCGGGTGCGCCGCCCGGCATCGGGCCGGCATCGGACGGCGGATCGGCGCTCCTCAGGGCAAACCGGAACGATTCGGCGCCGATCTGAACCAGGTCCCCGTCGGCGAGGAGTCGCTGCGCCTGCACCCGCTCCCCGTTGACGTAGGTGCCGTGGAGGCTGCTATCCACCAGCAGGAACCCCTGCGGCGTGCGCAATATGTACGCATGCGAACGGGAGACCTCCGCACTATGCACCGGTACATTCGAGGAAGGCTCCCGCCCGATCGTCAGGGGCACTGCACCCACGAGGTAGGACTTCCCGCCAGGTATGCTTACGAGGCGGCCGGCGTGAGGCACAGTGATTCCCTTCCCAATGAGCGATATCCCCGAGGGTCTCGCGGCCCCATCTGAATCTGAAATTATGGGGTTGTATACCGTGGGTGGTACCTGACTGGAACCTGAGCTCTGAGGAGTTGAGCCACCTTCATTGGATCTGAGTGTCTGAGGGCAGCTCCGCGGGCTCATCGCTTATGCTCTCACTCTGGCGAGTGGAAGGCGAGCCTGAGTCGATCTTGCCACTTTCGACAAGAGAAGGTCCTCTTGCACTTTTAGTTTCATTTAAGTAATATTCACTTTAGTTTAATGAAAACGCCATCACAATCGCCAATTTGGCTCGATCACCTCAGCGACGAGGACCTCTCGTTCGTCAAGCGACTCGTCCTCGCCTCGGGCTCCCTCAAGGAGGTGGCGGCCGGGTACGGCATCAGCTATCCGACGGTGCGACTACGGCTCGATCGCCTCATCGCCAGGATCAGGATCATCGACGACGCCACTATTCATAGCGAGTTCGAGCGCGTCCTCCGCGCTCAACACGCCGAGGGACGGATCGATGCGGAGACGCTCAAGACGCTGCTGGCGGCGTACCAGAAGGACCTGGAAGACACGAGGCGCGACACTCGCACTGCTTAGCCTGCCGATCGCGTGGGTGGGCCTCTCCGCGCAGGTCCAGGAGATCCGCTGGGACGAGCTCCAGCGTCAGGGGAGCTTGACGGCTGGAACGGTGCTTCCGGCAACGGCGGAAGCACCGTTCAGCAGCCTGAAGATCGAGGGCGGCCCAGGGGGGCCAGTGACCATCGCCATCATCGAGCGTCCAGCAGTCAAAGGCCCCCGGTATGCGGTCACCGGGCAGGTGCGCTATGAGGGTGTCGAAGCTACCGGCTACCTGGAAATGTGGAACCACTTTCCCAACGGCGGCCAGTACTTCTCACGGACGCTCGCCGACGCCGGCCCGATGCGGAAGCTTCAGGGCAGTTCCGGATGGCGTCGGTTCACCCTGCCCTTCGATGCGACGGGCGCGCCACCGCCGACACGGCTCGTCATCAACGTCGTGCTTCCCGGACGCGGATCCGTCTATTTCGGACCACTGCAGCTGGTCGAGGGCGTTCCGGGCGCCGATGGGGCGGGATTGTCACTCGATCGGCGTGCTGGGCTCATCGGCGGCATTGCCGGCGGCCTCCTCGGCTGTGTCGGCGCACTCATCGGCGTTCTTGCGTCCCGCGGGCGGGGCAAGCGGTTCGTCACGATTGCGTTGATGTGCCTGGCCTTGGGAGGGATCGTCGCGTTCGCGGCCGGGGTGGTCGCCCTGAGCCGTTCAATGCCCTACGCCGTGTACTACCCGCTGCTGCTGATCGGGTTCCTCGCGACGGTCGTCCCGCTCGGCCTCAGGCCGTCCATTCGCCGGCGGTACGAGGAGATCGAGCTGCGACGGATGCGCGCTCACGACTTGGGCTGAGTACACAGCGAGGTCCTGCGGCAACTCCAGAAACACCTCGGTCCTGTCCCACGACTCCCAGGTCGCGCGGCAGGGATCCGCAAATGGCACCGAGGGATGGTCGTCACCGAAGCCCAGCGCGTGCAGCATCTCGTGTCGCACCACCATCGGGTGTGACAGAGCGCCGCCGGCAAGGGTGAGGTCGCCGTCGCTGCTCCACAGCCCATCAGCGTAAGGCTTCTCGGGGCTGTACTCGAAGGTCTCCACCCCAGGCACTACCCACCACCGGATCCGCTCGAAGGCGCCGCGACGCCCGCTGCACGCTTCGGCCAGCGTCCACATCTCCCGGTAGCTCGGCGGCGGGTCGAAGCGCAGCGCGCCCAGGTCGCTTCCGGGCTCGAACCCGTCTGGCCCGCAGGCGGTCAGCATCAGAACGGCCAAGAGACGTCGCACGAAGGGGGCTCGGGGGCTGAAGGCGCTAACGTATCGCCTGAAAGGGCTGGTCCGCCAGGCTGCCGAGGCCTAACCGCCGATCGTCAGCGTGACCGGCCCCACCCTGAGCGGCGCGGCGTCGGTGGGTACCACCCCGGTCACGCTGTACTCCCCCGGCTTGATCGGTCTCCCCCTCCCATCGTGCTGTTGCCAATTGTCCTTCAGCTCCAGCACCTCGCCCGGCGCCAGCAGCCGGAGCTGAAGGATGGCCGTCACGGACTCACCCTCGAGCCGGCGCCACACCACCGCATCTCCCCGGCTCACGATCAGATCGAAGACGATGGTGCGTCCCTGGAGGTGCAGCTCGATCGGCCGGTCGGTGGTGTTGCCGATCCGGATCGCGATCGGTACCGGCACGCCCGCCGCGACCTTCGGCGGTACCACGATCTCCACCCGCATCGAATCAGGCTGCCTCTCCAGGGCCGCGACGAGGGTGAGCAGGACGAGCGGTGTCAAAAGGTCGTGAGCGCGCCCAGCTCCGCCTCGATGTTCGAGATCGGACTGAAAGCGTAGAGGGAGCTACCGCTCCCGCCCCACAGGATTCCCACCAGGGTAACGTTGCTGCCGGTACCCTGGCGGCGGAACACGGGGGATCCGCTGTCGCCCGCGCCCACGCCCGCCGACACCCATGTCTGGCAAAGCTGGGTGATATTGGATCCCGACACGTTGGTGTTGACACAGGTGCCAATGACGGACCCGCGAGTCCAGCCGGTCGTGCGCCCGATCTTGTGCACCGTCTGCCCCGCGATGGCGCCGCCCTCCGCTATGATGTTGAAGCTTCCCTTGACGGTGATCGAGCCGTTGTTCACGCCGCTGGTCCGCGCGATCGTGCCGAGGGTCGAGGTGGTGCCACTGGCATAGCGGGCTCGCGCGGCGTCGCTGCGGCGGCAGCGACGACCCGAGGGACAGCCGACGCCACCGGCAGAGTACGCCGGATCCGCCACCTCGGTCGCGATCCGTGTCGGCGCCTCAGTCGAGGTCGGCTGCCAATACCGCGTTCCCTCGCTGCCACCCTGGACGTTGGTGCAGTGCGAGTTGGTGATGAAGGATCGCTGCCCATTCCGGATCGCGTTGAAGCCCAGGGTGCAGAGGAAGCCGGGGAAGTTGATCTGGAGGCCTCCCACCACCGGCCGGGCCCGCTGCCGCAGCGTGGCCGCGAGCCTGACCGGCTCCACTTCCTCGACCAGGACCGCGGCCGACGGCACGCCGAGGCGGGCAACGGCCGACCGGAACTGGGCCGCCGGAGTCCCCCGCTCGACTGCGATCGTGACCCGGTTCCGGGCCTCGTCCGCATCCACCCACACCGCGCCCCGCATCGCCAAGGCCTGCACGGTGGCCCGGCCCTGCCAGCGCTCCAGCGAGGCCCAGTCGTAATCCGCCCGGCGCACCTGCAACCCGGCGGTCCGGATGCCCTGCCCGGCGAGCCAGGGGCCGAGGGCTCGCTCGACCTCCCCGCGTGCAGCCACGTCCCTGAGATAGACCGTCGGCGCGCCCTCCCGGTCGAAGAAGAAACCGCCGAATCCGGGGATGCCGCGGACGGCCGCTACGGGATCGTCGGGCTGCACGAAGGGATCGGCCCCGATCTCTTCGTCGGATGGAGTTGTGGGCCGGGTGGTGTCGGAGCAGGCGCTGGCAAGGAGAACCGTTCCGGCGACCAGGCTCACGAGTCGAACCGTGCGCTGGCGCATTGGGACCTCTGAGGGAAGGGGTGCTGGATCCTGCGGGACTCGCACGCGGTCCATGGAGGAGGAGGTGGCGGATCGCGACCTTCAATGTCGCCGCCGAGCCATGGTGGCGCCAGGGCGAGCGGGCTGCATCATGTCGAACTCTGGTTCCGCACCGAGGCCGAAGACGCGGCCAACTTCTATCTCACGCTGACTCGGGGCGCTGAGGAGAGCCAGTGCGGGGCTCAAGCAGCGCTACGGCGTGTCCTGGCAGATCGTGCCCCGCGCGCGGCAGCCTGGGGCTCAACTCAGCTCGATTCGCACCTGGAGCCGATCGCCGTCGAGGCTCAGCAGGTTGGCCAGCGTGCGGCTTCCGTGGCGGCGAAACTGGAGCGACACCCTGGTGCCGCCGATCGCGAGCCCGCTCACGGTAAGCTGGTTGAGAAAATCGGGAAGCACCGGGTCGCGGACGTGAAGTACCCGCGCCGGGGCCTCCGCGTAGATCCCCAGCATCGCCTGCAGGAGCATGAAGAGCGAGCCTGAGGCCCAGGCCTGGGGCGAGCAGCTCACCGGGTAGGCCACCGGTCGGTGCCCTCTGCCCCTGGTCATGCCGCAGTACAACTCGGGCAGCCGCTGGTATTCGGTCTGGACCCCGGCCTCGTAGATGGCCCGGACCACGGGGAGCGCGGTCCGGGCGTGCCCGTACAGCGCCATGCCGAGGACGACGATCGCGTTGTCGTGGGGCCAGACCGAGCCGTTGTGGTAGCTCATGGGATTGAACGCCGGATGCGCCGCACTCAGGGTGCGGATGCCCCAGCCGGAGAAGAAGTCGGGCTCCAGAAACCGTTCCGCCACGCGCTGGGCCTCGTCGGGCGCAGGAACCCGGCTCCAGAGCAGGTGCCCCGCGTTGGTGGTCGCGGTCGCCAGCGGACGCTTGTCGCGGTCGAGCGCCAGGGCGAACGTCCCCAGCTCCTCCTGCCAGAACCGGTCGCGGATCCGGTCGCGCATCTCCGCGGCCTGTCGCCGCAGCTCGGCCGCGCGGTCGGCGTAGCCCAGATGCTGATACATCTCCGCCATCCGGAGCTTCGCGTCATAGACATATCCCTGTACCTCCACCAGCGCGATCGGCGCCTGAGGCAGGGTGCCGTCGGGGAACACCACCCCGTCTCCCGAGTCCTTCCATCCCTGGTTGACCAGGCCCTTGGGTGAGGTGCAGCGGTATTCCACGAATCCGTCGCGGTCGAGATCGCCGTAGTCCTCGATCCACGCCAGTGCCTGCTCCGCGTGCGGCAGCAGCGCACGACTGAGCTCGGCGTCTCCGGTCCAGCGCCAGGTCTCGTGGAGCAGAATGAGCCACAGCGGCGTGGCGTCCACGCTTCCATAGTAGGGGACGTGAGGTATTTCCCCGGCCCGGGCCATCTCGCCCCGCCGGAGCTCGTGGAGGATCTTGCCCGGCTGCTCCTCGGTGTAGGGGTTTTCGCGGCTGCCCTGCCGGGCCGCGAGGTAGCGCAGGGTGCGGCGCGCCATCCCGGGGTTGAGCGGCAGGGTCTGGAGCGAGGTGATGATCGCGTCGCGACCGAAGATGGTCGAGTACCACGGGATCCCGGCGGAAAGCGCGGGCTCGCCGTCCACCTGCACCTGGAGCGCGCGCAGATCGTCGGTGGCTCGGCGGATCAGATGGTCGAGATCTGCGGCATCGGTGGTCCAGCGACTCCCCTGCTCCTGCCACTCCCGGTAAACGCCGTCGAGCTGGGCGCTGGCATCATCCAGGCCGCGCGGCGTCAGGACGCGGCGCTCGCTCTCCTGCGCCCATACCTCCCATTCGAGCTCGACCCGCTGCTCGTCACGGAGCTGCAGGTTCCACCGCGCGGTGCGCTCGGTGACCTCTCCCGAGGGGAGCGGGTCGCGGAATCGCAGGCAGCTCCGCAGCCCTCGCCCGTCACGGCCGCGGTAGGCGAACGTGACGCAGTCGCCTTCCACCCGGGGCGCGAAATACTGGCCCCGCGCCGCCCGGCGCCAGCCACGGACCTCGAAGATGTCGGCGAAGTCGGCGCCGTACTCGAGCTCGACCCAGAAGTCGAGCGGCGTGCGCAGGTAGCTGGTGAGAGTGACCCGCTCGATCAGCCGGTCGCTCAGCGACAGCTCCCGGCGGATGTGGATGACGTTGCGGGGGTCCCACGCGTTGCCGCCGAAGGGGAGGTCGTTCACCGCGAGGTCGATGAGTGCGCCGTACGGTCGCGGCATCTCGGTCGAGAGCAGTACCGGAGGGCCGCCGGCGACGCGGAGGCGGTAGCGGCTCAGGATCCGGGTGTCGTCCTGGAACAACCCGAGCGAGCAGGTGCCGGGAGGCGTGATGTCCCCGTGCTGGGTCACCAGCAGGAACAGCCGGTCGTGCTTGAGGACGACGGTGTGCTCGGCGAGCGTCTCGTGGGTACAGGCGATGGCGGGATAGCCGACCGCGGCCTCCATCGTGACCGGCCGCAGCTGCTCCGCCGGCGAGGTCGTGGTCATGCCGCCGTGATCGGCCTCAGGCCGGAGCGGGGCGACCGGGCGGCGGCCGCGTCGTACACTCGCTCGTACTCCGCCACCATCCGCAATCGATTGAACCGGCGGACCGCGATCTCCCGGATCCGGCCGCGGTCGAGCGCATCCACCGGCCCGCCGGGCCGGATGAGGTCGACCATCTCGTCCTCCGACGCGGCGATGAAACCGGTGACGCCGTCCTCCACCAGCTCGGGCACGCTTCCCCGGCCGAAGGCGACGACGGGGCAGCCCGACAGCAGCGCCTCGATCAGGATCAGCCCGAACGGCTCATTCCATTCTATCGGTGCCAGCAGCGCGCGTGCGTCGCGGAGGAGCGGGATCTTGCGGTCCGGCCCGATCGGTCCCATCCAGGTGACCCCCTGGCCCCCCAGGCGCCGCAGCACCTTGGCCTCGACGTAGGGCTGGTCGGGGGGATGAATGCTTCCGGCCATCAGGAGGTGGACGCCGGCCCGCGCGGCCGCGTCGATCGCCGTCAGCGGTCCCTTTTCCCGTGCCAGCCGGCCGACGAAGCAGACGTAGGGCTCCGCCTGCCCGCTCCACTGGTACCGGCCGGCGTCCAGGCCGTGATGGATCACGGTGCACCGCTCGGAGCCGGTCTCCCGGCGGCACTGGTCCCGGGAGATGCAGACGTACTCCACGCCGGTGAACCGGGCGTAGTACCGCGACAGGACCGGCTCCTGGGCATGATGAATGGTGTAGACCAGTGGCAGCCCCGGGGCGAGGCGCGCGAGGGCCAGAGCGCAGGGGGAATGGGCGTGCATCACGTCGAAGCCGCCCTCCGCCGCCTGATGGATCGCCCACGACACGTGATCGAGCTCCGTGAACGGCTCGGGGGGCCAGGCCGCCTCGACGTAGAGCGCCTGGAGGTTGGCGCGGGTGTGGGAATCGCCGGTGGCGAAGAGGGTGACCTGGTGGCCCCGGTCCAACAGTCCTTCCACCAGCTCATGAATGATCAGCTCAGTCCCGCCGTAATCCCTAGGAGGAACCGGGATAAACGGGGTCGAGATCATGGCGATGCGTAACATGGGTCCTTCTGATTGCCAGTCGAAGCTGTAATCCTTGGAGGGCGTACTGGCAACCGCCGTGGCACAGCGCACGGCGGGCAGGCGGGACCCGACCAGTCCAGGAGCCGTAGCCTTGCACATCTTCGAGGCCGTGGTTGTCCTCCTCTTGATCGGCGCGGGGCTGGCCGCCCTGGCCCGCCGGATCGGGGCGCCGTACCCCGCGCTCCTGGCCCTGGCAGGAGCCGGCCTGGCCCTGGTCCCCGGCATCCCGCTGGTGACGCTGGACCCCGAGCTCGCCCTGGTCCTGTTCGTAGCGCCGGTCCTGCTGGACGCGGCCTTCGACGCCTCGGTCCGGGACCTCAGAGAGAACTGGCGCCCGGTGGCCGCACTGGCGCTCCTCACGGTAGCGCTGACCGTCGCCGCCGTTGCCCTGACGGTGCGGGCCCTGGTGCCGGACATGCCGTGGCCCGCCGCGGTTGCGCTCGGCGCCATCGTGGCGCCGCCGGATGCCGCCGCCGCTACTGCGGTGCTCCGCCAGCTCCGGCCGCCCCACCGGCTGCTGGTGATCCTCGAGGGCGAGAGCCTGTTCAACGACGCCAGTGCGCTGCTCATCTACCGTCTCGCCGTGGGCAGCGCGATGGCCGGCGTGTTCTCCGGCATCGATGTCGTGCCGATGCTCCTGTTCGCCACGGTAGGCAGTATCGCCCTCGGCGTGGGCCTGGCGCCGCTCACCCTGCGATTCATCTCCCGGATCAGCGACGTCTCGACCGCGGTGATCGTGCAGTTCTGCTCCACGTTTGCCGTGTGGATCCTGGCCGAGTGGCTGCACCTCTCCGGCATTCTGACCATGGTGGTCTTCGCCATGACGGTTGCCCGGACCGCTCCGGACGTCGTGCCCGCGAGGGTGCGGATCCCCTCCTATGCGGTATGGGAAGTCGCGGTCTTCATTCTCAATGCCCTCGCGTTCATCCTGGTCGGCCTCCAGCTCAAGCCGATCATCGCCCAGCTGCGCGGCGCGGAGCTGCGCGAGTACGCCGCGGTGGCCGGAGCGGTGTGTCTCGCCGTGATCGTGGCGCGCCTCGTCTGGGTGATGGGCACGAACCTCGTCCGTGGGCCCCATACCAGTCAGGGGCGCCGCGGCGCGGTAGTGGTGGCCTGGTGCGGGATGCGGGGGACGGTCACGCTGGCCGCGGCGTTGGCATTGCCGGCCGACTTTCCCTCCCGCGACCTGATCCTGTTCTCCGCCTTCTTCGTGGTGCTGGGCACGCTGGTGATCCAGGGACTGACGCTGAAGCCGCTCATGGCGCGGCTCGGCCTCGAGCACGACGACGCGGTGGAGCGCGAGGTGCGGCTCGCGCGGGTGGAGACGCTGCGGGCCGGGGCGGAGGCCTTGACTGATGGTGCCGGTGGCAACAAGGCGGCGAAGCTGCTGCGGAAGCAGTACGAGGCCCGACTCGCGCAGGCCGAGGCGCGTCACGACGGGCGAGCTCCCGAGACCGTCGAAGCGATATCCAGCACGGAGCTCGCCGCCGCGGCGCTGAACGCCACCCGGGCCGAGCGCCGCCGCCTGCTGGAGCTGCGCGGCGACGGGACCATCGGTGACGACGCCTTCCATCAGGTGGAGGAGGAGCTGGACCGGGCGGAGCTCAACGCCCAGGCGATCGATCCGGACGGCTGAAGTCACTCCGGCGAAGTATCTTTGGCCGATGACCGCTACAACCGGAATCGACCTCACCCCGGCCCTCGGGCCGGGGCCGGTTCCGACCCCCGCGCAGTGCCGTGCAATCGAGGCTCCGGCTGGTCCCGTCCTGGTCGTCGCCGGCCCCGGGGCGGGCAAGACATTCTGCCTGATCGGCCGGATCGGCCATCTCATCCGCACGGTGGGCATCTCACCCCGCCGGATCTGCGCGGTCACCTTCACCAATAAGGCGGCGGACGAGATCGCGGCCCGGCTGCGCCGCGACGTCGGCGCCGACGCGGCCGACGAGATCACCCGCGGCACCCTCCACGCGCTGTGCCTTGGGCTGCTCCGGGAGCACGCCGCGCTGATGGGCCTTCGCCGGGGGTTCGGACTGGCCGACGAGGACTACCAGAAGCGGGTGCTTCGCCGACTGCGGGTACGGCCCGAGCGCCAGGTCCAGCTCCTCCGAGTCTTCGGGCGCCATCAGCTGGAGCACGTGCCCCTCATCGCCGGCGACCTGGAGCTCTTCGAGGCGTATCGCGAGGCGCTTCGTGCCCGAGGACTGCTCGACTACAACGACCTCATCGCCCTCGCGGGCGAGCTGCTCCGGCGGCATCCGCAGGAAGCGGCGGCAATCCGGGGCCGATGGGACGCGGTCCTGGTGGACGAGTTCCAGGACCTGAGCCTCGCCCAGTACGAGGTGGTGACCGGCCTCGCCAAGGAGCATCGCCACTGCTTCGCCGTGGGCGACGACGAGCAGTCCATCTACTCCTGGGCCGGGGCCGACCCGAGGATCCTGGAGCGCTTCCGCGACGACTTCGAGGTGGAGACGCCGGTCGTTCTGGACCGCAACCGCCGCTGCTCCCGCCAGATCTTCGAGGCCGCCCGCCGGGTCGTCGCCCGCAACCCCGCGCTGTTCGAGAAACGCCTCGAGGCCGACCGGGAGTCGGAGCACTGCGTCGTCGCCTACGCCTTCGACGACGACGTCGAGGAGGCCGGCTGGCTGCTGGCCGACCTCCGGCGCGACCGGGACGCGTCGCGACTGGAGTGGGGCGACTACGCGCTGCTCTACCGCACCCACGCGATCGGCCAGTACCTGGAGACCCGCTGTATCGAGGCCGGGATGCCGTGCCGGCTGGCCCAGGGCCAATCGGTGCGCGACGACGAGCTGATCGCGTTCGTGCTGGCGTCGCTGCAGGTGATCCGATCGCCGGAGGACGAGCTGGCGATCGAGGCGTTCGCGGACCGGGTGCTGCCGCGCCAGCTGATCGAGGAGGTGCGGGCGCGCTACCGCGACTGCGACCTGGTGTCGGCGCTCCGGGGCTTCGGCCGGGCGGCCAAGGGCGACGTCAATGCCCGGCGAGCGTGGCGCTTCGTCTTCCACGTGGAGAACCTGGCCGCGCTGGGTCACACGCACGATGGCTTGCCGACGCTGGTGGACGAGCTGCTCTCCCAACGGATCGGGCGCTACCGCAACCCGCTGGAGGATCGGGCCGCCGAGCTGAGCGATCCGGCGGCATATCCGGGTGCGGCGGCACTGGCCGACCGGATCGGCGACGTGGTGCGGGCGCAGGGCGCGGTCTGGGTGGAACCGGACCGCGGGCTCGAGATCCCGATTATCCGCCTGCTCCAGGGCGCGATCGGTGGCGACGTGCGGCGTCTCCGCGCCGGAGATCACCCGTTGCCCGGCGATCTCGTCCTGCGCGCCGGCGCGGTCCGGCCGCTCACGCTGTTCAAGGCCCTGCAGCTCCACCATTGCCGCGAGATGGAGGACCCGTTCCAGGACTACGTCGCCTTCGACCTGGAGACCACCGACCGGGATATCGCCGACTGCGGCATCGTCGAGATCGCCGCGGTGCGGGTGCGGAACCGCGTCGTGGTGGAGCAGTTCCACCGGCTGGTGCGGCCGGAGCGGCCGATCAGCAAGAAGGCGAGCGAGGTGCACGGCTACCGGGACGCGGACCTCCGGGACGAGCCGGTGTTCCACCGGATCTGGCCCGAGTTCCGCGCCTTCGTCGGCGACGACCTCCTGGTGGCGCACAACGGGCAGGAGTTCGACCTGCCGGTGCTGCGCCGCCTGGCGGCCGGGCTTCCGGGGGTGGAGACCCTGGTCCTCTACGACACCCTGCCGCTCGCCCGCTCGCTGCTGGACGAGAGCGCGAAGCTGGAGCACCTGGCCCAGCGCTTCGGCGTGGATGCGGGACGCTCCCACCACGCGCTCGACGACGCTGGGGCGCTCGCGGGCGTGATGCGCCATCTCGGCGCGCTCAAGCTGGCCCGCGCCCGCCGCTGCGCCCTGGTCCAGCTGCTCGGCTGGCTCGGCCTGGCGATGGCGCTGGACGAGGCGGGCGAGCCGACAGGCGAGGAGCGGCTGCTGCGGGAGCTGTCGCTGCCGGCCACGGTCGGCCGCTACGGGGATTGCCTCCAGGTGTATGCCGAAGAACGCGAATCCGCTGACGCGCCGGCCATGGACGTGTTGATCGAGCGGCTCGGCGGAGCTAGGGTGATCGAGCGGATCCGCACCGAGAAGTCGGCCGCCGAGAAGTATCCCACGTCGGTGGCTCGGCTCTCGGCACTGGTCGCCGCCAGCACCGCCGCCACGCTGGCGGAGAGCATCGACCTGCTGCTGGCCCGGGTCGCGCTCTCCCGGAGCGACGGATGCGAAACCGACGAGCATCGGATCAACCTGCTGACCCTGCACTCCACCAAGGGACTGGAATTCTCCCGGGTGTACGTCGTCGGCGCGGAGGACGGCGCGCTCCCCGGCCTGCAGGCGCTGGCCGAGAACCGGGAGCCGGAGATTCAGGAAGCCCGCCGACTGCTCTACGTGGGAATGACCCGTGCGAAGGACCGTCTGATCCTGACCCGTGCCGGACTACGAGGCGGGCGGCCCACGGGCGGAGAGAGCCTGCTCAAGGAGGCGGGGCTGGGGGCAAAACCCCCCGTGAAACAGCGTGAAACGTGAAAGGTAAAAAGTGAAAGGGGGAGCGGTTCCTCCTTTCTACCTTCACCCTTCACGTTTCACGCTGTTCACCGCTGTCCCAGCCCTTCAATTCCGCCTCTCTGCCCGCCTTTCCGCTCCCACCGTTCATCCTTCCGTTCACCCCCCGATTACCGCCGTTGGGCGAATGCCCAGTGCACGGCGGGCCCGCTTCGTTCGACTCATGTCTAGCTCGGACACGTGCCCCCAGGCACTACCCGCCGCGAGAGCCTGCCCCATCGGCACGCCGTCTCCGGGCTCCAGCAGGTTCACGCCTTCGGAGGACGTACTCATGAAGCAAAGCTTTGTCAGTGCCTTCGCACGCGCCGCGCGACTCGTCGCGCTCGCGGCGGTCGGGCTGGCCCTGGGAGCCGGTACGGTCCTGGCCCAAGCGACCGGTAAGGTCGAAGGCAGGGTGCGCGATCAGGCCGGCGCACCCATCGCCAACGCCCAGGTGTTCGTCGTGGGGACGGCGTTCAACGCCCTGACGAACCCCCAGGGCTACTACTTCATCAACAACATTCCGGCGGGCACCGTCTCGATCC
>DATBJH010000008.1:0-42305 GCA_036556505.1 Gemmatimonadales bacterium | reverse complement strand
GTCTGCTCTCGACCATCTTGTTTACGACCTTAGCGGGGGCATTGAGGATTGCGAGTTCCCGATCTACGACGACATGAGGCACTTCTTCGCCACCGCGCGGACCAACCGCTGGCCCAAGGGATCGGGACTCCACAAGATTCGTGGAATTACCAACGACCGGGCATGGTCTTGCATCGAGGCGATGCAGCCGTACAACCACGGGGAGCGAGCACATTCCAGGGGGCTGTGGGTACTTCACGAACTGGCGAACATCGACAAGCACCGCACGCTTCATCTGTGCCGCCGCCGAGCGGAGGAGGCTCAGGTCGGGGTTCCCAACCTTGTCCACGGTGACTTCGAAATCACGATCCCCTGGGAATTGGAGAAGCGCACAGTACTTAGCTGGTACTCTGTGCGGGACCCAGAGGTGGAAGTGGATGTGGAAGGAGGCGTCTCGCTTTACATAGCGTTCGATAAGGGAAGCCTCCCCACGGTCATCGGGAAGCGCGTCGATTCCATCTGTAAGATCCTTCTCGGTCAGGTCCTCGCGGTCGTTGCCGACCTGGAAGCTGTTGTTTGACACTGAATCCTCCAAATGATTGGGTTTGGAGGGTCAGTTTGTTCATAATGTTGGTCCGGTCTGCGCCAACTGAGTGGGTCAGTTAGGCCGCAGTGTCATTCTCAACGTTACGTTCAAACTGACCCACTACCCAATCAGTTGGCAGTGGGTTGACCCAGTGCCAATCAGTCGGGCCGACCTCGGCACCGGCGCACCCGCCCCCGGCTCGGTCTTGTAGAGTGACCTCACCGGGGCGAGCGCTGCCTGCCAAAGGCGCGATGGCGATGGGGGGAAGAGGAGCGAGCGCCGGAGGCTTCCTAGCGCTGCCTCAACGGGCGCCGAAGATCGGGCGCGCCAGCTCGACAATGAACCGGACCTGATCGGAAAACGTCATAGTAGTGGTGTCCAGGGGAACGGCGTCCCGTGCGGCCATGAGCGGGGCCACCGCCCTGGTGGAATCGGCCTCGTCCCTGGCCGCCAGCGCAGCCGCCTCGGCCTCGAGCCCGCCCCGGTCGAGGGAACCGCCCCGCTGATTGATGCGCCGCCCGGCGCGGGCTTCGGCGGAAGCCGTGAGGAAGATCTTCAGCTCGGCGTCCGGGAACACGACGGTGCCGATGTCCCTCCCGTCCACTACCACGTCGCGACCGGCGCGCACCATGGCCCGGAGCCGGGTGTTGATCCACTCACGGACCACCGGCACCGCCGAGACCGCCGAGACGCGAGCGGTCACTTCCGGGCCCCGGATTTCGGCGTCCACCGGCTCGCCTTCCAGGTAGGCTGCGAACCCCGCGCCGTCCGGCTGGAGCATGAGACCGCGATCCTCCGCCGCCCGCAGGATGGCTTCGGCGCCGACGACCTCGAGCGGGTCTTCGCCGTCCTTGTGCCGGCGGACGGCCTCCCGGATCCCGACCAGCGTCACGCCGCGATAGAGCGAGCCGGAATCGAGGTGCGCGAACCCGAGCGCCTCGGCCACCGCGCGCGCGGTGCTGGACTTGCCGGAGGCAGCCGGCCCGTCGATCGCGACGACCCCGCCCCTCATCGCGCGATCCCCCGCAGGGTCTCGGGAAAGCCGGGAAAGCTCACCGCCGCGCAGGCCAGGTCGTCGATCGCCACCCGGGCGCCGGGCAAGGTGCCCAGCACCGCGAACGCCATGGCGATCCGATGGTCGCCGGCGGTACGCACCCGGCCCCGGGGCGAGTACTCCTCGCCTTCGATATAGAGGTCATCCCCCCCAACCTCCGCTTTGCCGCCCACGGCGCGAATGTTGTCGGCGATGAGGCCGAGCCGGTCGCTTTCCTTTACTCTGAGCTCGCCGGCCTCACGGAAGACCGTCGCTCCCGCGGCCCTCGAGGCGAGCACCGCGAGCATGGGGATCTCGTCGATGAGACCGGGTATCTCGCCGGGCTCCACCTCGGTGCTCCGAAGCGCCGCGGGTCCCACGACCAGATCCGCCACCGGCTCGCCGAAGCTGGTGACACCATTCTCGAGGCGAACCGTCGCCCCCATGCGCTCGAGCACGCGAAGGAACCCGATCCGGGTCGGATTGACGTCGAGCCTCGA
Source organism: Gemmatimonadales bacterium (assembly GCA_036556505.1). Classification (GTDB taxonomy): domain Bacteria; phylum Gemmatimonadota; class Gemmatimonadetes; order Gemmatimonadales; family GWC2-71-9; genus CAVVWJ01. The sequence continues at coordinate 40,207 of DATBJH010000008.1, read as the reverse complement.
GATGCAGAGCTCACCGGCCTCCGCCAGCACTGCGGCGCCGGCCAGGAACGCGGCGGATGAGGGGTCACCGGGGACCTGGATGTCGAACGGCTCGATGCGTCCGCCGGGCCGGAATTCGATCCAGCCGTTCCGCTCCTCGACGGCATAGCCGAAGGCGCGCAGCATCCGCTCGGTATGGTCGCGCGAGCGCCCCGCCGGCTCGCGCAGGTCCACCGGCACCCCACCCACCACGCCGGCCAGCAACAGCGCGCTCTTGATCTGAGCGCTGGAAACCGGCAGCTCGTAGCGCAGCGGCCGCAGGGCGCCGCCCCGCACGATCAGCGGGAGCCCATCGCCCCCGTGCTCCTCGAATCTCGCGCCCATCCTGGCGAGTGGGAGCGTCACCCGCCGCATGGGCCGGCGGCGCAACGACGCGTCGCCGGTCAGCCTCGCCCGGAAGCGATGACCCGCCAGCATGCCGAGGAGCAGGCGCGTGGTGGTCCCCGAGTTCCCGCAGTGGAGGGTCGAGTCCGGCGCGCGAAATCGCCCTCGTCCCCGCATCCGGACGATGTCGTCCTCCCGCAGCCGCGAGATGTCCGCCCCGAGCTGCCGCAGCACCCGGGCGCTGGAGCGGGCGTCGAGCGAAGTGAGCGCGCCACCCACATGGCTCTCCCCGCGGGCGAGCGCGCCCAGCAGCAGGGCGCGATGGGTGATGCTCTTGTCTCCCGGTGCGCGAACGGTGCCGGCGACCCTCATCGCTCGAGGCCGCGGCGGAACTCGCGGGCGGTCTCGAGGTACCGCTCGAGCCCTTCCCGATCGCCGGTCTCGATCAGTCGCCGGAGATCCCCCACCTGCGATTCGACCGCGGAGAGGGCCTCGACCAGTGGACCGCGGTTCTGCAGCAGGATGTCCAGCCACATGTCCGCGCTGCTCGCCGCGAGTCGGGTCGTATCGCGCGCCCCGGGACCGTAGGACACACCGCCCAGCTGCCGATCGGCGAGGGCTTTGGCCAGGGCGTACGCCGCCGCCTGCGGCAGGTGGCTGGTCCACGCCAGCTGGCGGTCGTGAGCTTCCGCGGCGATCAGCACGGGCTGGGCCTCCAATACGTCCTCCCAGAAGCGCATCACGCCGCGCGCCACCCGCGCGCCCTCAGCCGTCGGGATCTCGCAGACGTATACCACGCAGCCCCGCAGCCGGTCGGGGCGCGCGGCCGCGAACCCGGAATCGTGGGTACCCGCGAGCGGGTGACCGCCGGCGAAGCGATCGCCCAGCCCGCACTCCAGCGCTCTGGCCATCACCGGCGCCTTCACGCTGCAGACGTCGGTCAGGGTGGCGCCGGCCTCGAGGCCGGGACCCAGCCGGGCAATGAGGTCCAGCGTGGGACCTGGTGGAACGGCCAGGACGACCAACTCGACGCCATGCACCGCTCGAGCCGGAGAATCGGCCACCTCCGAAACCGCGGAAGCCCTGAGCGCGGCCACGCCTTCGCCGCGTGAGGGCGAATAGCCTACCACCCGCCCGATCCCGGCCCGCCGGGCCTGCCAGGCGAGTGACCCACCGATCGCGCCCAGGCCGATGACCGCGAGCGAGGATGGGCGCACTGATCAGATACCCTTGGAGTTCGATACGCAGCGCATCAGCCCGCCGGACGAGGCGGCTGCGGCCGCCGTTGATGACCCGAGAATAGGTCCGCATTGTATCGACGTGCCCATCGATTCTCAACGCGTGCGCCCGGGTCCGCACGACTCCCTGCGAAAGCCGGTGCCGACTCTTTCGCCCCGGGCCGGGGTCCGGGTGAGCCTCAACCGCGTAAGCGCCTGCCCTGCGGGAGGTTTCTCTGATCGGAGGCAGGGGTGGCTTGGATCTTGCCCCCGGAGGGCGGGATCGTGGCGAGAATCCTGGTGGTGGAAGACAGCCCGGACAACATGAAGCTGTTCCGGACCCTCCTCGGCCTCAACGGGCACGAGGTGACCGGCATGCCGGGTGGCGAGGGGCTGCTGAGGATGATCGACCGGATCGACCCGGCGCTCGTGCTCATGGATATCCAGCTTCCCGGCAAGGACGGCTTCACGCTGCTGGGTGAGATCCGGAGGTCGCCCCACGCAGCGATCCGGGTTCTGGCCCTCACCGCCCACGCCATGAGCGGGGACCGGGAGCGGGCGATGCAGGCCGGCTTCGACGGCTACATCACCAAGCCGATCGACATCCGCGCCTTCCCCGAGCTGGTGATGCGGGCGCTCGCGGGCGAGGCTGTCTCCCACTGACCACGGAGCGGACGGTGGAAACGGGGATGAGCAACCAGACCGAGACTCCAGCCAGCCCGGCAGCGCAGAAGCAGGCGCTGCTCGAGGCTTTCGATACGGTCCTGAAGCAGCAGGCCGAGGCGCGCGAGGCCGAGCTCCGCGAAGCGGAGGCTAGTCGCCGCGCCCAGCGCCGCATGCGTCCGACGATTGCCGCCGCAGCGATTCTCTCGATATTGCTCTGCACCTACCTCTACATCGAGCGCCCGGGGTGGATCTTCCCCTCGGCCACCGTGCCCGAGCCGGTCGCGATCAAGGAGGCCAGCCTCCGGATCGGCATGGCGAACGTCGCACAGCACGTCGAGCGCCACCGCCAGCGCACCGGTGCCCTGCCCCGCAGCCTGGCGGACGCCGGGACGCGAGTGGAGGGGATGACCTACGAGACCCTCGGCTCCGAGACCTGGCGTCTGATCGGCGTGAACGGGGGCATCGAGCTCACCCTCAGCTCTCAAGACTCCCTCCCCCGATTTCTCGGCAACAGCTTCGAGGTGATCTCGCGGAGGCCCCGATGAGACGGCGTCGCGGCTTCACCTTCATCGAAGTGCTCGTGGTAATGATCGTGATGTCCATCCTCGCGACGCTCGCGGTCCTCAAGTACATCGACCTCAAGCATCGGGCAGTCTCCTCCGCCGCCACGGCGGACCTCCAGGCGGTGCGCCTGGCGGCCTACAGCGCCTGGTACGAGCACACGATCTGGCCGGCCGACGCCAGTGCCGGCACCGTGCCCCCGGCGCTGGTGCCCTACCTGCCGACCGGATTCACCTTCTCCCGGCCGGAGTACACGCTCGATTGGGAGAACTTCGTGCCCCTGAACGGTGGCCCCTCCGGGTCCATGCAGCTCGGGGTAGTCGTGAGCAGCAGCAACGCGAGGCTGATGAAGACTCTGCAGGACAACCTCGGCAGCAAGGGGCCGTTCTTCGTGCTCGGGAACACCCTCACCTTCGTCATCGTCGGCCCCGACGGCCGGATCTAGCCCTCAGCGCCGGAGCGCCGCCCGCAGCGCCTCGAGCTCGGCCGGAGGTCCCGGCCACTCCGGGTTCATCCGCTCCAGCGTGTCCACGATCGTTCGCGCCACCAGCACATCGCGGACCGACTTACTGTCCGCCGGCACGACGTACCACGGGGCCGCCTCCGTGCTGGTCCGTGCCAGCGCCTCCCGATAGGCCTCGGTGTACTGATCCCACAGGTCCCGCTCCGCCAGGTCGTTCGCGTTGAACTTCCAGAACTTCTCGGGGTCCTCCAGCCGCGCCAGCAGGCGCTCCCGCTGCTCCTCACGCGAGATGTGCAGCAGAAACTTGAGGACGACGGTGCCGTTCTCGACCAGGATGCGCTCGAACAGGTTGATCTGCTGGTAGCGCGGCTGCCAGACCGACTCCGGCGCGAGCCGGCGCACCCGGACGACGAGCACGTCCTCGTAGTGCGAGCGGTTGAAGACGCCGATCGTGCCCCGACCCGGCACCGCGCGGTGAATCCGCCAGAGGAAATCATGCGCCAGCTCCTCGTCCGTAGGCGCCTTGAAGCTGGTCGCCGTAACGCCGAGCGGGTCGAGCGGGCCGAAGACCTTGCGCAGGGTGCCGTCCTTGCCGGACGCATCCCGGCCCTGGAGGACAACCAGCAGCGCTCGCCTGCCCTCGGCGTGAAGTCGGCGCTGGAGCGCGTCGAAGCGCTCGGTGAGGTCGTCCAGCTCGCGCTCGAGACTCCGCTTGTCCACTTCGACGTGGTCGGGCAGGCGCGCATCGGCGTCCGACAATGACGGCGTTGAGCCGGGGGGATGGGGCGATAGCCGGAGCGGATCAGCGCTCATGAGGAAGGCTCCGAGAGGAGAAGGGCGACGGGAAGCACGGCAAAGAGCTCGGCGACGGGTAATCCATCCGGTCGGGCCGCCAGCGAACGACCGCTCAGGCCGCAGGACCACCGACGGGGCCAGTCCGCCGGCAGCGGGAGCAGCGTGTCCTCCCACAGCGAGGGCTCGGTAGGACTGCCCTCGTGCCGACCCAGCCGACGGGGCACCACTGCGATCAGCCGTTCGTCGGCCTCGCCCCTTCCGAACCCGACCACGCGAAAGCCCGCCCGCCCGGAAGCCTCCAGCGGCAGGTAGCGCCGGGAGCGGAACGCCGCCGCGTGCTTCCGGCGGGCGGCGAGGGCCGAGCGGATGACGTGCAGCTTGAGGCGGCCATCGTCCGGATCGGCGACCAGCGCGCGGAGGTACTGCTCGCGCGCAGCCTGGTCGCCACCCGTCCCGCGCTCCACGTCGTCCAGGAGCCAGGCGCGCCGCCCGAAGTCAACCGGGCGCCGGTTGTCGGGATCCACCAGGGTCAGGTTCCACAGCTCGTCGCCCTGGTACAGATCGGGCACCCCGGGCGAAGCGAGATGCAGCACCGTTCGTGCGAGCGCGTTCCAGAAACCGGGCCGGGCTAGACGCCGCACGAAGCGCTCGAGCTCATCCAGGAACCGGGGGGAGCGAACCGGATCCAGCAGGGCCGCGATGTCGGCGCGCAGCGCGGACTCGTATTCCTCGTCCGGATCGGTCCAGCTGGTGCGCAGCTTCGCCTCCCGCACCGCCTTCTCCATGTAGCCGGCGAGCCGCTCCCGCAGGAGCTCGAGATCGCCGACCGCAAGGGGCTCCAGCGGCCAGATGCCGACCATGGCCTGAAGCAGATGGTGGACAGTACCGGGCTCGGGCACCCGGCGTCCGGCGATGGTGGTCTTATAGGGGACGTTGAGCCGGCGCCAGTGCCGGAGTCGCTGCGCCCACTCGGCAGGGATCTCACTCAGCACGTCGAGTCTCGCCCGCACATCCGCGCTGCGCTTGGTATCGTGGGTGCTGACCGTGAGCATGCCTCCGGGCCAGCGCTCGGCCCGCTCCAGGTTCGCGGCATGGAACTCGGCCGGGGCGCGCTCCAGCGGGGCATCGAGCCCGCCGCCCACCTCGTTCCGGGACAGCAGCGGCGCGTAGGCGTAGAACGCGGTATCCTCGATCCCCTTGGCCGTCGCGGGCCCGCTGAGCTGCTGGAAACGCTCCACGAACCGAAGGCGAAAGCGCTCCAGGTCGCCCGAGCGCATCGGCCCTTCCCGCGCGAGCAGCGCGCTCTCCAGCAGGTCGAGGGCCACGGCGCTGCTCCGACCGTGGGCCCGCGCCTCGGCCAGGGCGGCCTGAAGCAATCGGCGATCCTCGAGGCCGGGAGCGGGCGAGCGGCTGTCGATATAGGTGCGGTAGACGGGAAGCGCGACGATCGTCTCGATCACCGCGCGCAGGAGCTCCCGGCGCGGCACCTGAGGAAGCGGGTGGGCCGGGCCCGCGAGCTTGAGCAGCCGATCCGCCAGGCGTCGAGCGCCGGCCGAGAGGCCGGTCTCGAGCACCAGCCGCTTCCCCCGTCGGGCGATCGCGGGCGACTTCAGCGGTTGGCGGATCGTGCGGCGATAGTCCTCCTCGAGCGCGGTCCAACCCAGCGGGTCGATGAACAGCGCTTCCGCCTGGTTGAGGAAGTCATATCCCGTACTGCCCGCGACCGGCCACTCGGTCCGCAGGCGCTCGCCGTGGCTCAAAATCTTCTCGACGTAGACCGGCGGCGCGGATTGCCCGGGAAAAGCGCGTTGGGCCAGGCGCTGGAAGTAGCCGAGCGGGTCCAGCAGGCCGTCAGGGTGATCGACCCGGAACCCGTCCACCCATCCGCGCCGCAGCCACTCGAGCGGCAGCGCGTGGATCTGGGCGAACACCTCGGGGTCTTCCATATGGAGGGCGACGAGGTCGTCGACGTCGAAGAACCGGCGGTAGTTGATCTCCCGCGCGGCTCGCCGCCAGTGCACCAGACGATAGGCCTGGGCGTCGAGCAGACGGCGCAGCCGGTCGCGGCGCCCGTCGAGACCGCGGTACCCGGCCGCGGCCTCCCGGATCGCGCGCGCCACCTCGGGCACCCGGCCGGCGAGCTCACGCAGCCGCGTCAGCGACGACTCGCTCCCCTCGCGCCGGCGGCTCAGGGCGGTGGCGCTCCGGACGGTCCGTCGCGGCAGCCGGCGAAGCGTGGCGACGGTCTCCCCCAGCTCGGTGCAGGCCGGATGCTCGCCGGGGAGTGCCTGACGGCAGCCCTCCAGCGCGCGATCCAGTACCGGCGGCAAGCTGGAAGGGTCCAGCGGCAGGTCGTGCTCGAAATACCGTACTCGGGGCACGCCGTCGCGGCTCTCCAGCGCGATCTCGCTCCGCTGAATCGCCCCGGTGAGCGGAGTGCCGAGTATCGGCAGCAGGAGCCGGCTCCGCAGCTCGCGCTCGCTGGCACGCCAGTCGATGTCGAACCAGCGCGCGAAGCTCGAGGCCGGCCCATGCGCCAGCACGTCGTCCCACGCGGGGTTCTCGCTGGAGGCCGCCATGTGGTTGGGAACGATGTCGAGCACGACCCCCATGCCATGGGCCGCGAGCTCGGCGTGCAGGGCCTCGAGATCGGATTCGCTGCCGAGCTCGGGATCCACCTGCCGGGGATCCACCACATCATACCCGTGGGTGCTGCCCCGGCGGGACCGCAGGATGGGGGAACAATGGATGTGGCTGACGCCGAGCCGGCTCAGGTAGGGAACGAGGGCGCGGGCCGCGGAGAGAGGGAAGCCGGCATGCAGCTGCAGCCGATAGGTGGCGCGGATCTCCGGCATCCGGTCACCGCGACCGCTCGTGGCGCAGCAGCACGAGGGAGTGGGCCACGAGGCTCACCGTCTCCTGGCGCACGAGGCGGGGCTCGGGGTGCGCGGTGTTGAGGACCTCGGCCCAGGCTCCCGGCGTCTCCAGCTGCGGAAGGGTAAAGGGCCGTGAGCGCGCACCGCCGTTGGTGAGCAGCAGGATCGCTTCGCCCCGGAGGCGGCGGCCGCGCTCGTCGACCTCATCGGTCGCCTCGCCGAGGATCAGCATCCCGAGCGCGTGATTGGTCGGGTCGGACCAGTCCGCCTCGGTCATCTCCTTGCCATCGGGGCGGAGCCAGGTGAGGTCCTTCACCCCGCCCGGATGATCCGGCAGGTGACGGAAGTAGTTCCGCCGCCGGAGCACGGGATTGGCGGCACGGATCGCGAATACCGCCCGGGTGAAGTCCAGCAGCTGGCGCTGGAGCGGGGTGATCCGCCAGTCGATCCAGGTGAGCGGACTGTCCTGGCAGTAGGCGTTGTTGTTGCCCTGCTGGGTGCGGCCCACCTCGTCGCCGTGGGAGATCATCGGCACGCCCTGGGAAAAGGCCAGCGTCGCCACGAAGTTTCGCTTGATCCGCTCCCGCATGCGGATCACGTGCACCGCCTCGGTCGGCCCCTCGACCCCCCAGTTCCGGCTCTGGTTGTCGTCGGTGCCGTCCCGATTGTCCTCGCCGTTGGCCTCGTTGTGCTTGTTCTCGTAGCTGACCAGGTCGTGCAGCGTGTACCCATCGTGGCAGGTGACGAAGTTGACGCTGGCCTGGGGACTGCGCTGGCTGTGCTCGAACAGGTCGCTGCTGCCGGCCAGCCTGGACGCGAACTCACCCACCTGCCCCGGGTCGCCGCGCCAGTACCGGCGGGTGCTGTCACGGTACTTCCCGTTCCACTCACCCCACCCGATCGGGAAGCGGCCGACCTGGTAGCCTCCCGGACCGAGATCCCACGGCTCGGCGATGAGCTTCGCCTTGGAGACCACCGGGTCCTGCCGCACGACGTCGAAGAACTCGGCGAACGGACTCACGTCCATGTCGCCGCGCGCGAGGACCGGCGCCAGGTCGAAGCGGAAGCCGTCCACGTGCATGTCCGTCACCCAATAGCGCAAGCTGTCCATCACCAGCTGCATGGTCCGCGAGTGCCGGATGTCCAGGGTGTTCCCGGTGCCGGTCCAATCGGTGTAGAAGCGCCGGTTCGACTCCAGGCGGTAGTAGGCCGAGTTGTCGATCCCGCGGAAGCTGAGGGTGGGGCCCAGGTGGTTGCCTTCGGCGGTGTGGTTGTAAACCACGTCCAGGATCACTTCGATCCCGGCGCGGTGGAACCGCTTGACCATGGACTTGAACTCGGCGACCTGCTGGCCCAGCGCCGCGGTGGCATAGCGGACGTCCGGCGCGAAGAACCCGATGCTGGCATAGCCCCAGTAGTTGAACAGCCCCATCTCGGCCAGGCGGCGCTCGGTGACGAAGTGGTGCACCGGCAGCAGCTCGATGGCGGTGACGCCGAGCGAGAGCAGATGATCGGTGATGGGATCGGTGGCCAGTCCAAGGTAGGTACCGCGGATCGATTCGGGCACGTCGGGGTGCAGCATCGTCATCCCCTTCACGTGCGCCTCGTAGATCACGGTGCGGTTCCACGGGGTCCGCGGGAGCTTGTCGTCACCCCAGCTGAACGCGGACTCCACCACCACGCACTTGGGCAGCCCACCCGCGCTGTTGGTGCCATCCGGCACCAGGTCGCGCTCCCCGATCGGCAGCTCCATGGAGTAGCCGGACAGCGCGTCGCTCCAGCGGATGGTGCCGCTGATGGCCTTGGCGTAGGGGTCGAGGAGCAGCTTGGCCGGATTGAAGCGGTGACCATCCTCCGGCGCGTAGGGACCGTGAATCCGGAAGCCGTACAGCTGCCCCGGGCGCACGTCCGGCAGGTAGGCATGCCAGATCTGGTCGGTGCGCTCGCGGAGCCGGATACGCACGCCTTCTTCGGGGTCCTCCCGATGGTTGAAGAGACAGAGGTCCACCGCGGTGGCGTGCTCCGAGAAGACGGCGAAGTTGGTGCCCTCACCGTCCCAGGTCGAGCCGAGGGGCGAGGGCGAGCCGGGCCAGACCCTCATGCCGCATCCTTCTTCCGGAGCAGGACCGCCGTGTGGTCGGGCAGCCGGAGCTCACCCGCTCGGAGATCGGCTCCGCCACGGCCGCCATACTCCGGCGCGTCGGTGGACAGCGCGAGGCCCCAGGATCCGGCCTCGGCCAGCGGGACGGTGTGGAACTCAGGCGAGAGATTGAACACCGCCTCCAGCACCGTCTCCTCCCTCTGGTAGCGCACCGCCACCCAGCCGGCGGTCTCGTCGTTCCTCACGCCGACCGTCGCGGCGGCCGGGCGCAGAGCGGGCTCGGTCCGCCGGAGGCGGAGCAGATCCCGGTAGAGGGCCAGCATCCTCGCCCCCGGGCCGGAGTTCGCGCGCTTCCAATCGGGTCGCGAGGCCTCGAAGGTCTCCCCGGCCTGCGGATCCGGAACCGCTCCCGCCCACCCGAACGACGCGAACTCTTCCTGCCGGCCTTGCCGTACCGCCTCGACCAGTGCCGGATCGCCGTGGCTCACGAAGTAGAGGAAGGGATTGGTCTCACCATGCTCCTCACCCATGAACAGGAGCGGCACATAGGGCGACAGCAGCAGCAAGGCCGCCGCGAGTCGCAGCGCCTGCGGCGACACCAGGGTGGCGAGCCGTTCGCCACGGGCCCGGTTGCCCGTCTGGTCGTGGTTCTGGATGGCCACCACGAACCGGTCGGCAGGCAGGTCCACGGCGGGCCGACCGTGCCGTCGGCGGCGGTGAGGCGAGTAGCGGCCGTCATTGACGTACCGCTCCGCGAACACCTTGGCCACGGTTCCCGGTCCGGCGAAGTCGGCGTAGTAGCCGTTGCGCTCGCCGGTAAGCGCCACGTGCACCGCGTGGTGGAAGTCGTCCGACCAGTGCGCGTCCAGCCCGTAGCCGCCCACCTCGCGCGGCCGTACCCACCTGGGATCGTTCGCGTCGATCTCCGCGATGACCAGCTTGCGGCTGCCTGGCGGCTCGCCCCGGGCGTGGACGGCGGCGCCCAGCTCCTCGGCGATGTGCACCACGCTGAGGTCCACGACCCGGTCCACCGCGTCGAGCCGAAGGCCGTCGAGGTGATACTCGGTCACCCAATACACCGCGTTGTCCACCACGTAGCGGCGTACCTCGTCGCTGTCGGGGCCGTCCAGGTTGAGGCCTTCACCCCACGCGGTGTGATACCGATCCGAGAAGTAGGGCCCGAACTCGCGGAGATAGTTCCCCTCGGGGCCGAGATGGTTGTACACCACGTCGAGCAGTACCGCGAGGCCGGCTCGATGGGCCGCGTCCACCAGACGCTTCAGGCCGTCCGGCCCTCCGTAGCTGCTCTGCACCGCGTAGGGAGAGACCCCGTCGTATCCCCAGTTACGGCCGCCCGGGAACTCGGACACGGGCATGATCTCGATCGCGGTCACCCCGAGGTCGCGGAGCGAGGAGAGCCGCTCGACCGCGCCGTCGAACGTCCCCGCGCGGGTGAAGGTCCCGACGTGGAGCTCATAGATCACGAGGTCGGCCATCTCGAGACCCGGCCAGCCGTCGTCGGTCCACCGGAAGGCGGCGGGATCCACCACCCGGGTGGGGCCGTGGACTCCGAACGGTCGCCAGCGGCTCACCGGATCGGGACGGTCGGGGCCCCCGTCGAGTCGGTAGCTGTAGTCGGTACCCGCCGGCACGTCGGGCACCGTGCCGCTGTGGACCCCGTCCGACGCCCGGCGCAGGCGGACAGTGCGGAGCTTGCCGTCCCGGGTGATCGCGACCTCGACCGTGCTGGCGTTCGGCGCCCAGACGCTGAACCGGGTGCTGCCGTCGGCCAGAGGGATGGCGCCGCGCTCCAGCGTCACCGCGGCTGATGCGCAAGCAGCACGGCGCCAAGCGGTGGGAGCGAGACTCGAAGCGAGACCGGTTGCTGTTGCCATTCGCCGGGCTCGGTCTCGAGCTCCCGCTCCATGCCGTAGCCGCTGCCGCCGTACTTCTGCTCGTCGCTCGAGAGCACCAGGAGGTAGCGGCCCGGCAGCGGGGCGCCCGCGCGATAACCGGGCCGAGGGACGGGCGTGAGGTTGAGCAGCACGAGCAGCACGTCGTCGTCGTCGCGGCGCAGATAGGCATAGACGGACTGATCGCGGTCGTCGGCGTCGAGCCAGCGGAACCCATCGAGGTCCGGGTCGCGGCGCCACAGCCCCGGGTGCTCGCGGTACACCGCGCCGAGATCGCCGAGGAAGCGCATCAACCCGCCGTTGAGCGGCTGAGCCTCCAGGTGCCAGTCGAGGCTGGTGTCGTGGTTCCATTCGCGGTAGGACCCCAGCTCGCTCCCCATGAAGAGCAGCGGCTTCCCCGGCCGGGTGTATTGGTAGGCGAAGAGCGTCCGCAGATTGGCGAACCGCTGCCACTCATCTCCCGGCATCTTGCCCAGCAGCGTGCCCTTCCCGTGCACCACCTCGTCGTGGGAGAGCGGCATGATGAAGTGCTCGCTGTACTCGTACATCATGCCGAAGGTGAGCCGCTCGTGGTGGTAGCGCCGGTGGACCGGATCCTTGGTGAAGTAGTCCAGGGTGTCGTGCATCCACCCCATGTTCCACTTGAAGCTGAAGCCGAGCCCGCCTTCGCTCACCGGCCCGGTGACCCGGGGCCACGAGGTGGACTCCTCCGCCACGGTGAAGCAGCCGGGCTGCTCCTCCGCGATGGTGGCATTGAGCAGCCGGAGGAACTCCACCGCCTCGAGGTCTTCCCGGCCGCCGTACACGTTGGGCACCCACTGCCCCGCCGAACGGCTGTAGTCGAGGTAGAGCATCGAGGCGACGGCGTCCACCCGGAGCCCGTCCACGTGGAACTCGCGCAGCCAGTAGAGCGCGTTGGCGATGAGAAAGTTCCGGACCTCGCGCCGGGCGTAGTTGAAGATCAGCGTCCCCCACTCGGGGTGCTCGCCCCGGCGGGGATCCTGGTGCTCGTAGAGCGCCGTACCGTCGAACAGGCGGAGGGCGAAGTCGTCCTTGGGGAAGTGGGCGGGCACCCAATCCATGATCACGCCGATGCCGGCGGTGTGGAGCGCATCGATGAGGTAGCGGAGATCATCGGGCGTGCCGTAGCGCGCGGTCGGGGCGAAGTACGCGCTCACCTGGTAACCCCACGAGCCGGTGAACGGGTGCTCCGCCAGCGGCATGAACTCGACGTGGGAAAAGCCGAGGCGGTGCACGTGGTCGATGAGCTTGGGCGCGATCTCGCGGTAGGTGAGCGGCCGGTTCCCTTCCTCCAGTATCCGGGCCCAGGATCCGAGATGGACCTCGTAGATCGCTACCGGCGACCGGTGGAGGTCTCGAGTCGCACGCCGGGCCATCCACTCGCCGTCGCCCCACTGGTAGGAAGAGGCCGCGACCCGCGAGGCCGTGCTCGGCGGCAGCTCCATGGCCTGGGCGAAGGGGTCGGCCTTGAGCCTGATCTCGCCGTGGGGACCGATGATCCGGAACTTGTAGAGCGCGCCGGCCCAGACCCCCGGCACGAACAGCTCGTATACGCCGGACGCGCCCAGGAGGCGCATCGGCAGCCGGCGCTCGTCCCAGCGACAGAAGTCGCCCACCACGCTCACGCCCTGGGCGCTGGGAGCCCAGACGGCGAATCCCACGCCGTCCACGCCGTCGAGCTGCCTCGGATGGGCGCCCAGCACCTGCCAGAGGGCACGGTGAGTCCCTTCCGAGATCAGGTAGATGTCCATCTCGCCGAGCGAGGGGAGGAAGCGGTAGGGATCCTCCTGCTCCCACACGCCGCCACCGGCGAAGCGGAACCGCAGCCGATAGCGCAGCGGCGCCGACTGGCCCGGGAGGAACGCGCCGAAGTAGCCCGAGACGGGCAACCGCTCCATCGCCACGGCGGTCGCGTCGGGCAGTACGCATTCGGCGGCGGTGGCATCGGGATGACAGGCGCGCACCACCACGCCGCCGGGCACGGGGTGGGCGCCCAGGATGCGGTGCGGATCCGAGTGCCGTCCCGCGGCCAGCGTCTGCAGCTCGCCGGATTCCACGGCGAAGAGCGGCCGCGCGGTGCCGCGACTCATCGCGTCCCGGCCCCGGCCGGCCGGAGGAACTCCGTCTCCAGCAGGCGTCGCAGGCCCTCCAGCGGAATGGGGACCCAATCCGGCCGGTTGTTGAGCTCGTAGCGCAGCTCGTAGACCACCTTGTCGAGGAGATAGAAGTCGAGCATCGCGGCGGTCGCGTCGGCCCCCTTGGGGAGATAGTCCGCGTCTCCCGAGGCCTCGAAATAGCCGCGCAGGAAGCTGGCGGACGCCCAGCGCTGCCAGAGTCGGGCCCAGGGCAGCAGCGCGGGGATGTCCTCGGTGCGCACCGGACCCTGCCGCACCGCGTAGGCGGCAGCGTACTCGAAGGAGCGGATCATCCCCGCCACGTCGCGCAGCGGCGAGCGTTTGAAACGGCGCTCGCTGATGCTCCGGCTGGGCTCGCCCTCCAGGTCCACGATGATGAAGTCCTTGCCGGTGTAGAGCACCTGGCCCAGATGATAGTCACCGTGGATCCTGAACCGCGACATCGGGATCCTGCGGTCGATCACGGTCCGGGCCTGCCGGAGCAGCGGCTCCTCCAGCGCGATCACCACCCGCGCCTCCTCCCGGACCGGCTCGGGAAGGGAGTTGAGCCGGCGCCGAAGCAGATCGAACGCGGTCCGGGCGTTCACCCGGAGCGACTGGTAGATCGAGCGGCGATAGTGCCCGGTGAACAGCTCGGGAGCGAAGGCCGGGTCCTCCGGGTGTGAGGCGAGCGCCAGGTGGAACTCCGCGGTGCGCCGGCCCAGCAGCCGCGCCTGCGGGAGATAGCCGCCCGCCATCTCCTCCAGAATCGCCGGCGGGTCCAGCCGGGCCAGCTCGGGGAGCGTCACCGGGATCAGCTCCGCCGCGCTCGGCGGGGTCGGCGACAGGGCCGCGCGCTCGAGATACCGGTTCAGGGCGTTGAGCGTGAAGGTCCAGGCGTCGCCTTCGCTGGGCACGAACTGGTGCACCACGCCGACGGTGATGGGTTCCTGGTTGCGCACCCGAAGCTCGAGGCCGCCGGCGAGCAGCGGGACCCGGCGGAAGTCGGTCCGCTCGGTGAGATAACGGCCCAGCTCCAGATCCGGGTTCAGACCGGGCTCAGCCTTGCGGAACAGCTTGAAGAGGAGCCGGTCGCCCAGGTTGACGGAGGTGTTCGACTGCTCGCCGCGGAGGAGTGCAGCGCGCAGCACGTCGTCCTCGCCCCGGAGCTCGGGAAAGGCGCGGGTGCGGCTCCCCACCAGCTCGGCCTTCACCCCGCGCCAGCGCCGCCGCCGGCCGATGCCGTCCACGATCGCGTTCGCGGCCTCCCCGTCGGCCATCGCGTCGTACACCACGCCGCCGCCGTTGCGGGAGAGCAGAACCGAGGCGGGCGAGGCCGCGGCGATGTCGCGAGCCCGGTCGCCTTCCGCGTAGGCGAGGGGAATGATGTACCGCTCGGCGTCGGCATCGAGGTAGCGCACCCCCACCACCGTCATCAGCACCTCGCGCTCCTCCACCGTCACCGGAATGGCCAGCTCGACCTCCACCGCGGTGATCTGCCGCGCCTTGCCGCGGAACCAGCGGCTCTCCCGCAGGTAGCCCGGCAGCACCCCCTCCAGCAGCTCCCGCTCGTCACCGAGCGCCAGTTCCTCCAGACTCCCGGAGAAGGCCACAGCCGGCGCCTTGAGCTCCCGCGTGTCCCGCCGCGAGGCCGCGGTGGGCACCGGGAGCAGGAACCAGTAGAAGGCGTAGGGATTGAGGGTGACGGTGTACGGCCCGGAACCGACGGCCGGGAACGGGGTGCGCCCGAACATCTCGATCGGCGTGATCCCCTGCATGTCGCTGAGATCGAGCTGCACCGCCTGCGCGTAGCGGGACAGGTTCGCCACGATCAGGATGCGCTCGTCCTCGTACTCGCGGATGAAGGCGAGCACGCGGGGGTTCTCGGGAAAGAGGAAGCGCAAGGTGCCGCGGCCGAAGGCGCGGTACTGTCGCCGCAGGCCGATGATGTGCTTCATCCACCAGAGCAGCGAGTGCGGGTTGTTCTGCTGGGCATCGACGTTCAGCGCTTCATAGTGGTACTCGGGGTCGATGATGACGGGCGAGTAGAGTTTCTGGGGGTTGGCCTGGGAGAAGCCCGCATTCCGGTCGGGGCTCCACTGCATCGGCGTCCGGACGCCGTGACGGTCGCCGAGATAGATGTTGTCGCCCATCCCGATCTCGTCGCCGTAGTACACCACCGGCGTGCCCGGCAGGGAGAAGAGGAGCGCGTTCATCAGCTCGATCCGCCGGCGGTCGTTTCCCATGAGCGGCGCCAGACGCCGGCGGATGCCCAGGTTGATCCGCATCTGCGGATCGCTGGCGTACACCCGGTACATGTAGTCCCGGTCCTCGTCGGTCACCATCTCCAGGGTGAGCTCGTCGTGGTTCCGGAGGAAGACGGCCCACTGCGCCGTCTCGGGGATCGCCGGCGTCTGCTGGAGGATGTCGATCACCGGGAATCGGTCCTCCATCTGCACCGCCATGAAGAGCCGCGGCATCACCGGGAAGTGAAACGCCATGTGGCACTCGTCGCCGCCGCCGAAATAGGCGACGGCATCCTCGGGCCACTGATTGGCCTCCGCCAGCAGCATGCGGTTCCGGTACTTGGCGTCCAGCCGGCGGCGCAGCTCCCTCAGGAAGTCGTGGGTCTCGGGCAGGTTCTCGCAACTGGTGCCTTCGCGCTCGTACAGATAGGGCACCGCGTCGAGACGCAGGCCGTCCACCCCCAGCTTGAGCCAGAAGTCGAGCGCGGCGAAGGTGGCCTTGTGGACCGTGGGATTGTCGAAGTTGAGGTCGGGCTGATGGGAGTAGAAACGGTGCCAGTAGTAGGCCCCCGCTTCCGCGTCCCAGGTCCAGTTGGAGCGCTCGAAGTCCTTGAAGATGATTCGCGCGTCGGCATAGCGGTCGGGGGTCGAGCTCCAGACGTAGAACTCGCGCGCCCGCGAGCCGGGCCGCGCCCGCCGGGCCCGCTGGAACCAGGGGTGCTGGTCGGAGGTGTGGTTGATGACCAGCTCGGTGATGACCTTGAGCCCGCGGCGGTGGGCCTCGCGCAGGAAAATCCGGAAATCCTGGAGCGTGCCGTACGACGGGTTGACGTCGGTGTAGTCGGCGATGTCGTAGCCGTCGTCCTTGAGCGGGCTGGGATAGAACGGCAGGAGCCAGACCGCCGTCACGCCCAGGTCGCGGAGGTAGTCGAGCTTCTCCGTCAGCCCGGCGAAGTCGCCGATGCCGTCCGCGTCGCTGTCGCGGAAGGCCCTGATGTGCAGCTGATAGATGACGGCGTCGCGATACCACCCCGCCTCGTCGCTCACCCCGCACCTCCTCCGTCTCGGACCACCCGCCAGATGTATCCCACCCGTCCGGCCGGGTCGAACCGCACCTGCTGCCGCGCGCCCTGCCAGCGCTCCCGCTCGCCGGTGAGCAGGTCCTCGACCTCGAACCCCGCCTCGGTTCCAAGGCCGAGCGGCTCCAGCGGCACCTCGAGCTGCGCCGTCACCGGCTCACGGGGGTTGACCGAGACGGCACAGAGCAGATCGCGGTTCCAGGCGCTCTTCACGTAGAAGAGCACGTCCGGATGGTCGACCCGGTGGAAGCTGAGATTGGTGAGCGTCTGCAGCGCCGGCTCGGCACGGCGCAGCCGATTCAGTCGCGCGATCTCGGCGTCCAGATTGCCCGGCGCGCTCCAGTCGCGCACCCGCACCTGGTACTTCTCCGAGTGGAGGTACTCCTCACTGCCTTCCCGCAGGGGCACGTTCTCGCCCAGCTCGTAGCCGCTGTAGATCCCGTAGAGCGGCGAGAGCGTGCCCGCGAGCAGCAGGCGGATGCGGAAGGCCGGCGGCCCGCCCTGCTGGAGAAACTCGTGCAGGATATCCGGGGTGTTGGCGAAGAAGTTGGGGCGGAAGAAGTCCGCCATGGCCGGTTGGGTCAGCTCGGTCAGATACTCCCGCAGCTCAGCCGCCGTGTTGCGCCAGGTGAAGTAGGTGTACGACTGGGTGAAACCGAGCTGCGCCAGGGCCTGCATCCGCTTGGGCCGGGTGAAGGCCTCGGAGAGAAACACGACGTCGGGGTGCTCGCGGAGCACTTCGCCGATGACCCACTCCCAGAACGTGTAGGGCTTGGTGTGGGGGTTGTCCACCCTGAAGGTGTGCACGCCCTGCCCGATCCAGAAGAGGAAGATGTCGCGACAGGCATCCCACAGCGCCTCGCGCTGGTC
The DNA here is from genome assembly GCA_036556505.1 of Gemmatimonadales bacterium. Classification (GTDB taxonomy): domain Bacteria; phylum Gemmatimonadota; class Gemmatimonadetes; order Gemmatimonadales; family GWC2-71-9; genus CAVVWJ01. The sequence goes on along the minus strand of DATBJH010000008.1, from coordinate 22,922 downwards.
GCACCAGAAGTTGATGGGGTAGATGTCCTCGTACTTCTTGGGCGGATTCTCGGCGTACTTGATCGTGCCGTCGGGGCGGATGAAGAACCACTCGGGATGCTCCCGCACCCACGGGTGGTCGGGCGAGCACTGGAGCGCGTAGTCGAGCGCCACCTCCAGGCCGAGGGAGCGCGCGCTCTGGACGAAGCGACGGAAGTCGTCCAGCGTGCCCAGCTCGGGATTGACCGCCGTGTGGCCCCCATGCTCGTTGCCGATCGCCCAGGGACTGCCCGGGTCGCCCGCTCCGGCCACGAGCGCGTTGTTGGGACCCTTGCGGTGGGTTCGGCCGACCGGATGGATCGGGGGAAGGTAGAGCACGTCGAACCCGAGTCCGGCGATCCGGGGCAGCGCGCGCTCGGCGTCGCGGAACGTGCCGTGGCGCTTGGGATCGGGGGTGGTGGATCGGGGGAAAAACTCGTACCAGGCGGCGAACCCGGCCTCGCGCCGGTCGGCGCGGATCCGGTACTCGCGATCGGAGCGGGTCAGGCCGTACGGCTGCCCGTACGTGGACATCAGGCCCTGCAGCTCGGGCGAGAGCGCCCCGCCGACCCGAGCGCCACGAGCGGCCGTGCGGTCCCCCAGCAGCGAGGCGAACGCCGCCAGCCGATGGTGGTCGTCGCCCCGCGCGTGGGGCTCGGCCTCGCGCACCTGGTCCGCCCCTTCCAGCAGCTCGGAGGCGACGTCCTGGCCGGCGCCGACCTTCTTCTCCAGCTCGCTGCGCCAGGTGCCGAACCGGTCCACCCAGCCTTCCACCAGATAGCGCCACTCGCCGACGCGGTCCAGCGTCAGCGTGGCGTACCAGCGATCGTCCTCGAAGGAATAGGTCATCGGTACGGACAGCGGACGGCGCTCGCCTGGCGTCAGGTAGAGCACCCGCGCGGCGAGCAGGTCGTGTCCGTCGGTGAAGATGTCGGCCCCGATGCGCACCCCGTCGCCCACCAGCCGCTTCGCCGCATACCGCCCGTCCGCCACGGCCGGCGCGATGCTCCCGACGACCAGGTGGGGTAGCGTACGGTCCGGATCGGTTTCGACCGCACGTCCCGGTTCCATGGACCGCAACGTACAGCGATCCCAACTGCGCCACTACCCCCTCGGAATCCTCTGGTGACCCGCGTCACGCCCGCGCATCGCCCGGATGCGGAGCAGCCCAGGGACGACGATCAGCAGGGTGACGGCCGTCCAGGCCGCCGTGTACCCGATCCTGAGGGAAGAGGAGCCGCGCTCGAGCCGGAAGAGGTGGTATCCGGCGATGAACAGCCCGTGCACCAGCGCGACCGCGAGGACGAGCCGGAGAAGTCGGCGTCTCACCGCGCTTCGGCGGTCGGCTCCATGGTCGGGAGGGAGGCGCACCACGCGACCTCGATCTCCAGGCGCTCGATCTCGGCGCGGCTCTCGGCCAGGCACTCGTGGAGGTCGCGCCCGCCGGCGGTGGTCTGGAGCGTCGCGACCAGCTCGCGTAGTCCCTGGAGCTCGTAGCTGAGCAGCTGATGGTAGCGGGAAGCCGCCTGGGAATCGCTGGGGGCCAGCCGGCGCAGCTCGGCCTTGCGATCCAGGGTGTGATCGATCGAGTGTCGCGCCGCGTAGTCTTCCATCTGAATCCGCGGGCGCCTTCGCTCGATGGGCGGATTGAGAAATGCGAGGCGCCGGCGGTGATGGCTCCGAAGCTGGCGCAGCGTTTCGACCAGGCGCTCAAGCAGCGGCACGTCTCCTCCTCCGGCAAGACTCTCGCTAGCGGCGCTCCCGCCAGATCGACCGCAGGTACAGCGATCCCGCCAGCAGCGTCAGCCCGGCGATCATCGAGCCGGGGCCGCCGTAGTTCTCGTACGTGAACGGCACGCCAAAGGGCCCGCCGGCGCCGCGGATGATGTCCAGCACGCCGAGCGCGATGCCGGCGACTCCGAGAAGGGCAAGCAGGAGGAACAGGTTGCGCATCGAGTCTCCAGAGGTGGGCCCCAATCCGGTATACATGAAAACTCGGGCCCACCCCCTGGGGCAAGGGCACGGGGAAACTCAGGAGCTGTAGATCGCGCCCCCCTCGTCCCGATAGCGCTCGAGCACTGCCGCGGCCTGGTCGCGAAGCACTCCGCGTGCGGTGCGCACGCCCCGCTGCTCAAGGTAGGTCCAGCTCTCGGCGAAGACCGGCCCTTCGTCGAAACCGACCGCCGTGGCGTCTTCCCTCGTCGCCCCGCACACCAGGCCGCGAACCCCGCTCCACAGCGTGGCCCCGAGGCACATGGCGCACGGCTCGCACGAGGTGACCAGGAGGTACGACTCGTCGCCGGCACCGAGGGCATAGGTGCCGAGCCGGGCCTGCGCGAGCATGATGGCGAGGGTTTCCGCGTGGAGGATGGAGTTGCCGAGCCGGGTGACGCTGTTCACGCCGGCGGCCACCAGGCCCCCGCCGTGCGCCTCGAACACGGCCGCCCCGAACGGTCCTCCCCATCCCCGCAACACGTTTTGCCGCGCGAGCTCGACGGCGACCGCCATGCGCTCCTCATCGGAGCGGTAGCGGGCGCTCCAGTCCACCGCCTGGCCCAGCCAGTCGGGGGTGGAAATCACCAGGGTGGAGGGGGACGCCACGGGCTGGAAGCGTCGCTCAGCTGGAGTGATCGTGAATGACCCGCCACCCTTCGGCTCGTCGTTCCCAGATGGTCGAGAACCAGCCGCTGCGCTCGGGCTGCCCGCCGCCTTCGAGCACGAAGCGACCGACCACGAGCGCGTACCCTTGGCCCAGCCGCCTGATGCTCACCTGCTCGAAGCGGAGCTGCTGAATCGGCTTGCCGTCGCGGAAGAAGCTGCGTCGCAACGCCTCGGCGGTGCGCTGCTTGCCCACGATGGGGCCGTTGCTGGTCATGAACGAGATGGAATCCGCGTTGTCCGCCAGGTGGCCGTCGAGATCGCCGCGATTCCAGGACGAAGCGGACTCGTCCAGCAGCGTGTGGATCTCCCGCTCGGTGGCGTTGGGACCCTGTGCCGTGGCCGCGCCGGCGTACAGCCACGGCAGCAGCATCAGGGCCCCGGTTCTGCTCGGCCGGATCATCGTGCGCCTCCAGGGTGAACCAGGACGTGAGATGGTCCGGCCCCTACGCCGGCGTGGTCCCCTCGGATTCACACCGGTCGAAGCCGATCCGGGTGTGAACGGCTCCATGCCCGGATGGTACGCGCGGATGCAGCGCGACGCCACCTGCGGTGCAGGGCCGTGCAGGGAGAGGCCGCGGAGGCGCATGGAACTTGCCCTGCCATCCGACGTCCGCTGCCCGCCGGGTCGACCTTCCGCTCCAACCGAGGCTTGCATGCGCCTGCTGCCGGCCGTTCTCGCTCTGGTTCTTGCAGCCTGCGGCGGCGGCGGCGATTCCGCCGGCCCCGAGGATCCGACACCAGGTGGAAATCCTCCCGCCCCGGCACCCCCCGGCCCGCTGCCCACCATCGGCGGGTGTCAGATCTTTCCATCCGACAATGCATGGAACCGCGATGTCAGCGGCGATCCAGTGCATCCCGATTCGCCGGCGCTGCTGGCGAAGATGATGCCGGAAAGCTCGATCCATCTCGATCTGGGCACGTCGGAGGAGTACTACGGCGTCCCCTACACCGTCGTGCCCGCGGACCAGCCGCTGGTGCCCATCACTTTCGGGACCGACGGGGCGGACTACTCGGATGAGAGCGATCCCGGGCCGATGCCCATCCCGCTCGACGTGCATATCGAGGGCGGGAGCGGTGCGGAACCCGACCCCGGTTCCGGCGATCGCCACGTGCTGGTGGTCCGCCAGGGCGATTGCCGCCTCTTCGAGCTCTACAACACCGAGCGCACGGGTGACGGGTTCCGGGTGAGCTCGTCGGCGGTGTGGGATCTGACCACCAATCACACCCGCCCGGCAGGCTGGACCTCGGCCGACGCGGCGGGGCTTGCGATCCTTCCCGGTCTCCTCAAGTACGAGGAGGTGGCCCAGGACCGCCTGCACCACGCGCTCCGCTTCACCATCCCCCAAGTGCGCCGGGCCTACACTTCACCGGCAAGCCACTGCGGGCAATACAGCGACCCTACCCTTCCGCCGTACGGTACCCGGGTCCGGCTCAAGGCCGACTTCCCCCTGGACGGGTACAGCGGCGACGCGCGCGTGATCCTGACGGCGATGAAGCGCTACGGGCTGATTCTGGCCGACCAGGGCAGCGCCTGGTATGTGACCGGAACGTCGAATCCCGGATGGGAGAGCGCGCTGGATCAGCTGCGCGAGCTCGACGTCAGGGGCGGCGATTTCGAGGTGCTGGCGTCAGGACCCGTGACCGCCTGCTGAGTCGCCCGGAACCCCGGACTGCCCCGGCTGCGCCCGCTGGAGCGCCAGCACGAGGAGGATCGCTCCGCAGGTGATCCCTATGTCGGCGATGTTGAAGGTCCAGAACCGCAGGTCGCCGATGCCGACGTCGATGAAGTCGACCACCCCGCGCGGTGAGCGCAGGCGGTCGAGGAGATTCCCCAGCGCACCGCTCGCGATGAGCGCGAGTCCGGCCGCCGCCAACCGATCTCCGGGTGAGGTCTGGCGATAGACCTGCCCGAGGATGAGCAGCGCGGTGAGCGCCAGCAGGGAGAAGCCCACCCGGGAGTGCTCGCCGAGCGAGAGGCTCATGGCGGCGCCGGGGTTGTAGGCGAGGGTGAGCCGCACCAGCTCGCCCAGGAACTCGTGGGGAACATGCGCCGGCACCAGGTGCGTCTCCGCCGCGCGCTTGGTGGCGCAGTCGGTGAGCAGGACCAGGCCGAAGAGCGGCCAGAACCGGCGGGCCTTCGGGCTCAGGGCCATGCGGCTCAGTCCGGTACCGGCCGAGCGGTGCTCAGCTCCACCGTGCGCACGGCGTTTACACCGCCCGTCTGCCCGGTGACGACCCGTCGGTGGTAGTCGAGTTGGCCGAGATGATAGTCGAAGTGCGCTACCAGGTGGATCAGAAACTCTCCGGTGGCCACGCGCACACCGGCGATCACCTCCGGGTAGTCCTCTCCCAGCCGCTCGTCCGCAGTCCGGGCCGCCGCGGCGCGCACGGCGGCGCGCGCCTCTTCGATCTGAGCGAGAATGGTCGCGCGTGGCACGTCGCGGGCGGTGAACTCGGCGGGACGGTCGCGAAGGTACCCGGTGCCGCCCAGCTTCGCCCCCAGGTAATGCCGGATGTTCCCCGCCAGATGGACCGCGAGTCTGCCGCCCGAGTTCGTGATGCCGGGCGGGGTCTCCCACAGCGCCCGCTCGTCGGGATACGCCGCCACCTCGCGGGCCAAGGCCTGAAGATCGCGATCCAGGATCGCCGCCACCGCTGCTACCAGCATCTCACCTCCTCCTGACACCCTAGTGACCCGCGCGCACGCTGATCGGCCACTCGACCCAGCGAGGCCGTGCCGGGTCCCCCCACAGCGGCTCGAGCATGGCTTCCAGCTCGACCATGGGATCGACCGCGGTCACCTGCCTGCATTTCGCCACCGCCGACCAGGTCGAGAGGTACCCCAGCAGCCGGCCGAGCGCCCACTCGGCCGTCAGGGGCGGCGACGCGATCGTGACCTCATCGAAGGGGAAGTCGAGGGTGCGATAGCCGGTCTCCACCAGCCCCCGTTCCGGCGCCCAGTACGGCCCGACCACCCGGTTGTAGAAGTCGTCGAGCACGCCGTCGATCGCGTCATCCCCCAGCCGCTGCAGCCCGTAGGTCCAGGCGACGAACAGCCCGCCGGGCGTCAACACCCGGCGGACTTCGGCGTAGAATTCCGCAAGGTCGAGCCAGTGGAGCGCCTGCGCCACGGTCACCACGTCCGCCCAGCGTTCCCGGACCGGCACGGCCTCCGCGCGCGCCACGGCGTAGCGCACCCTGGGATGCGGGGTGGCGGACCGCAGCTGCTGACGGCTGGCGTCGGTGGCGATCACCGCGTCGAAGCGCGCCGCCAGCGGCGCCGCCGCCTGTCCCGAGCCTGTCGCGCAGTCCCACAGTCGCCGGCGCCGCGCCGAGGCGGCGGCGATCGCGTCGAAGAGGCCCTCCGGATAGCGGGGCCGGAACTCCGCATACCGCGACGAGAGCTGGGAAAAGTGATCGGCGAAGTCGCGCACGGCGCCGCTGCACCCGCTAGGGCCCGGGCCGATCGGTGGAGGCCACCGCCTTCAGCACCCAGCGATCCCGGGGCTTCTCGTAGATCTCGACCCAGGCGTAGACCACGTCCTCCGCTACCTGGCGGCCCGCGCTGTCGGGCGCCGTGAGCCGGACGCGCTTGCGAACGATCTTCCACGCCATCCGGCCATCGGGCGAGATGTGAAGGTAAGGCGGCTCGATGTCGTCCCAGGCCTGAAAAGTCGAGCGGTCGAAATAGGCCTGCAGTCGAGCCCGGTTCTGCTGGGGCGAGGCGATCGTGACCTCACCGCGGGCCACGAAGCGGAGGCTGTCGTCGAAGGACGCGACCATCAGGTCCGCACGCTTGTCGAGGTGCGCGGTGCGCGCCTCCTCATGGAGCCGGAGCAGCTCGGCGCGGTCCCGCTCGCGGTCGGGGGCCTGGGCGCCGCAGGCGCAGAGCAGCACCAGCGAGAAGAGCCGCCGAGGCACGGGGTCAGGCGCCGCCGGCCGGCTTCACCTCGACCACGCGAAGCTCGACCGCCTGCCGGGGGACCTCCATGCTGCGGAGGATGAGCTTCACCAGTCTCGCGGTCCCGTAGGTACGTACCTGGACGCCGATGCAGTGCCGGTTGGGATCGATCGCGACCTCGTCGGTGCCGGCAAGCCCGAGCGCCACGGTCGCGCGAGGGAACAGCTCCTCGAGCTCCTGGACGCTGGCGGCGCCGGAGCAGGGCTTGGCATGCGCTGGGGTCGTGAGCGTGAACGTGAGCAAGGCGATGGCCGCGGAAGCTGGTGCGAGGGAGCGAGGCATGGGATCCTCCAGATGGGGTGCTCCAACTTAACGGAGCCGCGGATCGCAGGGCGAACGTGAGCTTCACCCGATGGAGGGTAGGTCCGTCCGGTACCGCCCGGCCCCGGCGCCGAGCAGCCCGTCAACGACTGCCTGGAGCCGGGCGGGCACCGTGGGCACCGCCGGCGACGGCGATGCACTCGATCTCGACTCGCGCGCCAAGGGCAAGGCCGCTCGCGCCCATCGCGCTCCGGGCTGGGAGGTGATCGGGAAAGAAGGTCACATACACCTTGTTCATCGCGCCCCACTCTGCCATGTCGGCCAGCATCACGAGGCACTTCACCACCCGATCCATGGAGGCGCCGTTGGCCTCCAGGACCGCGCGGATGTTCTCCATCGTCTGGCGGGTCTCCGGCTCGATGCCGCCCGGGACCAGCCCGCCGGTGCTGTCGGTGCCGATCTGGCCCGACAGGTAGAGCATGTCGCCCACCCGAACGGCGGCGGAAAACGGGAGCGACCGGTTGCCGGCGATCGGGACGAACACGGGTTCCATGTGGGGCTCGGGCGCAGGCTCGCATCCGGCGAGTGTGATCAAGGCACCCAGCGCGAGATGGCGTGCCGCGGCAGCCCCCATCACGAAGGACACCGGGTCGCACCCACCTCGAGCACGGGCGGCAGTCGGATCAGACGATCGGCGATGAGTGGGTTGATCCCACTGCCGGGGGCCTGGACGTACCAGGCACCGGGCAGCTGATGTTGGCTCTGCCCGACCAGTACGCCTCCGACGTCGCGCGCCGCCTGCTGGCGCTCCGCCTCGGTGGCCGTCGGCCGGAACACCACCGTGAGCAGGTCGGGCGGCTCGCCGCCCGACGCGAGGCAGGCGGCAGCCAGGATGCTGTCCACTGGCGCGGGCGGCGCCGGAGGAGTGGCGGCCGATCCGGCGCTGGTGTCCCTCCGGAGGCTGTCCGGGCGGAGGCTGTCCGGGCGGAGGCCGTCCGGATTGAGGCTATCCGGCCGCGCCGCCGTGGTGTCGGGTGGCCGGCCGGCACTATCGACGTTGGTCGAGGATGACGGATTGCCCGACGGCGAGTTATTTGGTGCGGTGGTATCCTGGGCGTGCAGAGGGGAGCCGGCGCGGCCGGCGACCAGCGCCACGAATATCACGGTATGCTTCCAGAGCGACCCAGTGCCCCGAGGTGACGTCATGCACGGACTCCTTCGACCATCCCTGCTCTCGCTCCTGATGGCAACCGCCGCCTGCGCCGGGAACCCGCCGAGCAGCGGCGCTGCCCCCGACACCACCGGCGCCACCGGCGCCCCTGAAACCACGTCCGGTGGCACGCTTCGCATCGAGAACCGGACCAACCGGGACATGGACATCTTCGTCCGCGGTCAGTCGCGCGGCTCCGTACGGGTCGGGTTCGTTCCCGGCGGCGAGACCGCCACCTTCAAGCTGTCGCCCGCGATGGTTTCCGGCGTCAGCTCGTTCCGGATCGAGGCTCGGCCGATTTCCGGCGGCGGCAGTGCCACTTTGAGCGAGCCGTACCCGGTGCGAAGGGGCGAAGAGACCTTCTGGTCCATCCCACCATGATCCCGCCGCGGGGTCAAGCGGACACCACTCCCGCGTCCCGCTGCAGCGTCCCCAGCCGGGCATCCATCTCGGCATCCACCTGCTTCCGCAAGGTGGAGAGTCGCTCCGCGTAGCCCTCCAGCGCCCGGTCGAGCTCGGTCTCCGGCCGCCAGGAGGGCACGGCGGCGGGACGTCCTTCGGTGCCCAGCGCGACGAACACCACCACGCAGTGCCCGGTGCGCCGGCGTTCCGGCCGCTTGGGGTCGCCGGCGTACACATCCACCGCGATGTCGAGGCTGGTGCGCCCGGTGCGGATCACCATCGCCCGCAGCTCCACCAGCTCGCCCACGTGGATCGGCCCCAGAAAGTGGAGCCCCCCGACGTACACGGTGACGCAATAGGTGCCGGTCCACCCCGCCGCACAGGTGTAGCCGACCTGGTCGATCCACTTCATGACCGCGCCACCGTGCACCTTGCCCCCGAAGTTCACGTCGGTGGGCTCGGCCAGAAATCGGAGCGTGATGCCCCGCGGCGGCGGCGCCGGCATCAGGCGAGGACGACCGCGGTGCCGCTCGCGCTCACCATCAGCATCCCGCCTCCGCTCCCGACCTGGATCGTCTCGTAATCCAGATCCACGGAGAGCACGGCATTGGCGCCGAGATCCTGGGCCTGACGCTCCATCTCCTCCAGCGCGATCGTCTTGGCCTTCCGCAGCTCCTCCTCGTAGGCGGCGGAGCGACCGCCGACGATGTCGCGGATACCGGCGAAGAAATCGCGGAAGATGTTGGCGCCGAGGATCGCCTCACCGCTCACGATGCCGAGATAGCGGGTGACCCGCCGGCCGTCGATGGCGGGAGTGGTGACCGATAGCATGCGGTTCTCCATCCGAGGTAGGTCGCTTCCGATAAGGTAGGCCGAGTCGGCGGTCCTGCCTAGGCGGGCAGGCCCTCGGTAATCACCAGCTGCGTATCGGCGCAGGACTGACGGATCGCCTTGGCCGGGGCGTACTCGGGCGAGTCCCACCAGGCGCGAGCCCGCTCCATGCTCGGAAACTCGAGGACCACGAGGCGCGAGGGCGTCCACGCCCCCTCGCGCGCGTCCACCGCCCCGCCTCGCACGAGGTAACGGCCGCCGTACGCAGACACCGTCGGGGTCGCAAGGCGCCTGTACTCCTCATACCGCGCCGGATCGCGGATGGTGACGTTGACGATGACGTAGCCGGCCATGAGTGGCTCTCCGTCGTAGAGCAGATCGTGGGCTAGAGCGGGCGAGCCATCACCCGATCGGTCTGCCGGTCACGGCCCAGCAGGAACTCCCTCGCCCCACAGTCCTCGAAGCCGCATTTCCGGTAGAACGCCTGGGCGCGAAGATTTCGCTCCCACACCGCCAGCCAGATGGTGCGGGCACCGCGCTCCATCGCGCTTTCGATGCTCGCCATCATGAGCGTCTGCGCGACCCCGCGTCCCTGCCAGTTGCGGTCCACATAGAATCGCCGGATCTCGATCGGCGCCCCGCCGGTCACGCAGTCGGGGGCGAGTCCCTCGTACAGCTGCGCGTACCCGGCGAGCCGCCGCCCGTCCTCCGCCAGCAGGGTGACGATTCCGGGATCACGGATCTCCGCACCCTGGCGCTCGGGGCCGTAGTTGGCCGCCAGGTACAGCGCCATGTCCTCGGGGCTGTTGTCCGCCTCGAAGGTCTCGCGAAAGGTCCGTGCGGCGAAGGACGCCAGGGCGCCGGCGTCGATCGGTCGGGCCTGGCGGACGCTGGTCAAAGGTCCTGAAGCTGAAGTGTCGAGCAACGCTGCCATATCTTGCACCTCCCTATGCCTACCAAAGTTCGCTCCACTGCCCCGCGCGAACCAGAGGCACACGACGGCCGGGCAGGTGCTGCCGGGCGATGCGGAAACCTCTTGCATCTCGACAGGAGGGCTGTCCGACGGGGCCGGCCGGTGCCCGCATTCGCCTTGCCGAGCAATGGCTTGCGGAGGTCTCGAGGGCGGGCACGCCCATTGCCCTTCCCGCCGTCGTGCTCCGTGGCCTTCGCTCCCCCGCCGTGGCCCTCGCCACCTTCCTCGCCGCCTGCGGGTTCGACCCCGCGGGCAGTCAGTCCTGGGAGCCACCGGCAATCTACCGGGAGTGGTGGGCGGCGACCGAAGCCTGCTCAGGGTTGAGCGGGAGCTTCGACCGGGTCGAGTGGCTGGTGGTGCCGGGAGCGAGCTTCCAATGCTCCAGCGGGCAGTGCGTGGGCCACTGGGACCCGGACCACAAGATCTTCATCGCGGAGGACTGGACCCAGCACGAGATGGTGGTGCGTCACGAGATGTTGCACGACCTGATGCGGCGAAGCGGCCATCCCAACCCCCCCTTCGGCAGCGGCTGCCCGCTCACCTGGGAAACCTGGCTCACCCGGCCGTTGATGGCTCCCGCACCCACGAACATCCCCAGGTTGCTCGACTGACGGTCGCCAGGGCGACCATTCACCATCGGACCCAGGTTCCACCGCGACCACCTCGAGCAGCCGACGCCGACAGGGGCAGCCACCACGGTCGCGTCAACCGTCGAGGCCGAGGGCGCGCCGCACCTCGTCCTCTTCCGGCACCGGGTCGAAGCTCTCGAGCAGCTCCGGCGGGATCGGCCGACGCCGGCCGCTGGTCAGGTCCACGAAGACCCACACGGTCTCGGCCCGGGCGAGCACCGTGCGATCGTCCTCCCGAACGAAGAGATAGCGCCGTGGGGTGGAACGCTGGTCGAACCGGGGCACCCAGGTGTGCGCGCCCAGCCGCTGGTCCGCGAAGGCGGGACGCAGGTACTCGATGAAATGCGAGCGTACCACCCACCCCGCCCCCAGCTCCAGGTAGCGGCGCATCGGCCAGCCCACCGCCGCGGAGTGCTCGATCGCCACGTCCTGCATCCAACCGACGTACGCCAGGTTATTGACGTGTCCCTGCACGTCGATCGCCTGGGCCGGCACGGCGAATCGCTTGGAGAAGATGCGGATCCGGCTCACACCAGCAGCACGACGACCAGCATCACACCCAGGACCACCAGCGACCAGCCCAGCAGCATCGGCAGGAGCTCCGCGTGGGGCGACGGCATCTCGTCGCGCCCCAGCCTCCGGCAGAACTTGTGATATCGGCGGGTTCCCGCCGCCGTCGCGATCGCGCCGAGCACCACCAGCACGGCGCCGAGGTAGGGCGACAGTCCGCTGCCCGACGGCTCCACTCCCGCCTGAGCCCGCATCAGCCTGAGGAACAGGCCGAACCGCGCCACCACGAAGCCGAAGGCCATGACGGTGATGCCGGTGCGGACCCAGGCGAGAAAGGTGCGCTCGGCGGCGAAGTAGACTCTGGGGTCGGCGTCGGTGTTGAGCATCGCAGAGTATGGTCGGGCCTCGGGCGCCGCCGCTAGCCCTCCGGTTCGCGCTCCCAGAGCGGCGGGTAGCGGACGACGAATCCGGCGGCGTCCACTTCGATCTCGGTGATGAACTCTCCCCCGGACGATTCGTAGTGATAGGTAAGATCGCCGGTACGCGCGTAGGTCTGCACCAGCGGCTCGAGCCCCAGGCCGGGGAACTTGACCCAGGCCGAGCGGACCTCCGCGCGCTCGCCCGGATTGAGGGCCAGGCGGCGGATCGGGATGGTGTTGGTGGCGGGGCTGAAGGAGAGATCGAGATCGACGCACCCCGCGACCGCGGGGGCGGGGTGCCCGTTGAGGGTCCAGCGCCGGGCGTTGTCGGTGTACAGCTCCAGTTTCACCGGCTCGGCGCCATACCACCCGGTGACCCGCGCATGCAGCGTGCGCCATGCGGCATCGCAGACCAGCTGATACTCGAGCCGGCAAGGCCGGTCGAGCAGGAGAACGGCGGTCCCCCCCAACTGCCAGAATGGGGCGTGGTGCACCAGGCGCGCGGCCTCGTGACCCGGCAGGTCCAGCCGGCGCCACATGGCGGTATGGACGCCGCTCACCGGAAGGTCGCTTTCCCTCGTTTCGGTGTGGCCCGTCTCATGCAGGAATCGTCAGACTCGTCCGAATTCGGCCGGGAAGGGCGCCCCAGTGTGGCGGTTTGCACTCTCTCCGCCCAGGATGCGTGCCCCCGGATGACCCCGTCCTCGAACGGATGGACAGATGACCCCACTGCTGCAAGCCTGCTGGGCCGCCGCCGTCACCCTCGTCCTCTACGCCTTCTACTGCTTCTGGGAGGCCGGTCGCGCCGACCTCGCTCACGGTTTCCGCCACCTGGCGCCCGGCCAACCCGGGCCGGGCGGGCAGAGCTATCGCGCCCGGGCGTGGTGGGCGGTGGCGGGGGCCCTGCTGGTCACGCTGGGCTGCCTCGTCGCGGCGCTCTGAACCGGTGCGGGCGCTACCGGACGTGATCGGCGCCCGCACGATGATCCACCCGCTGGAAGGCCAGGAACTCGTGGATCGCCTCGATCGCCACGCTATCGTCGGTGCGTAGCCGAAGCGCCGCGCCGCGAGGCAGACTCTCCACCTCGTAGCCGATCCTCCCCCGCTCAGCCGCCATCACCCGAGTGCCCGGCACCTCGCGCGCATGCACGAAGCCGGGCAGCCTGAAATCACCCGCCGAGAAGGCCGCCGCGATCCGCTCCATGTGAGCGAGTATCCGCGCCCGTCCCGCACTGTCGGCGACGTCGCGCTGGAGCTCGATGCGGCCACCGTCGGGCAACGGCTCGAACCTGTGGGTGGACGTGTACTGGTCCACTCCCATTGCCACTTGGCCACGGTCCTGTACCGCCGCGAAGCCGGTGTCCGCGGCGGCGGCAGCGCGGCGGGCCCCCCCGCGCTCGGCTGTCTCCGGCGTGCGGGTGCAGCCCCAGATCGGTGCGATACCGACGGCGACCGCAAGCCAGGCGATCCGGCTCACTCCCCCGCCTCCTCTCCCACCCGATCAATCGCCCGTCTGACCGCGTTCTCCTGAGCCTCGGTCAGCGGAGGGGCGCCGCGCGTCTGCGCCTGAATCAGCGCGCCCAGCACCAGCCCCTGGTCCCGCCGCGCACAGGTCGCGCACAGCGCCACCGAGTGGAGGGTCGCAGCCCGGCGGTGAGTGAGGAACACCTCCGCCTCCCGCTCCCCGCAGCGGTTGCACAGGGTCGGCTGGGTCACCGCTCCATCCACAGGCGCTTGAGCAGCTGGATCTGTCCCGTATGGTAGGCGTCGTGCATCGCGATGCCGACCAGAAGCTCACCGTAAGTCCACCGCTTCGATCCCCGCGGGCGGCGTCCGAGCCGCGTGGGGTCCACTCGCCGTACCGCCGCGACCAGGCGCTCGTGTTCGCCCCGCAGCAGCGCCATGTCGGCGGCCCACGCTCGTGCGTCGGGACGAATCGGGGGCACAGGCCAGTTGGACGGCGCCCGGGGGAACCCGCCGCGCGCGCTTCCGTCGAGCAGCCGGCGCACGGCGTAGTCCCAGTACGCGATGTGCAGCGCGAGCCCCCAGATGCTCTTCCGTCTTGGCCCGGGGCGCCAGGCCGCCTGCTCCACCGCCACGCCGCGGAGTGCGCCGAGCGGCGTGGGGCCGCCGTGCCACGCGCGTCGTCCGGCGGGTGGCTTGATCGCCTCCGCGAGCAGGGTGATCGCCGCAGCCGTCATCGAACCGCCTCCCTTGGCATCCGGTTGAGGATACGCGCGGAGCCGGGAAGGTGGAATGCCGTCGCTATCTTTGGGGCCATGTGGCGCCTTCTGCGACGGGCGGGGATCCGGTTCTGGCGCGCGCTCCGGTTGCGGTGTCCCAACTGCGGCGGCGGTCCGATCTTCGACGGGTGGCTGCGGATGCGGCACCGTTGTCCGCGCTGCGGTCTCCCCATGGAGCGGGGAGAGCAGGGCTATCAGGTCGGCTCGTACATGTTCGCCATCATTGCCGCGGAGCTGCTGTTCGCCGTTGTCTTCGTCGGCGTCCTTCTGCTCACCTGGCCCGACCCGCCCTGGGACCTCCTGCTCTATGGCGGGATGGCGCTCATGATCGTGGTGCCCTTCCTGTTCTTTCCTTTTTCCAAGACGCTCTTCCTGGCCTTCGACCTGACCTTCCGGCCCGCCGCGCCGGAGGAGCTCCCACCCCCGTCGCAGGCAGCCTCCTAGATCTCTCCGGCCCGCTCCCCACCCGAGATGCCGCGGGAGCCGCCCACCGGGACCGCCCGTGCCAGTATCGCGTGGTAGTCCGGGTCTGCGCTTTCCCATTCCGCACGGGGACAGGAGACCACCCGGACCTCGCCGAGGCTCTCCACCAGGAGGGTCACGTGGGTGGCCGCCTCCTCCTGCCGCACTTCGGGGCGACAGCGGAAGGTCCAGATTCGGCCGTCGGGTGCCGTGTACGTGCGCAGGCTCACGAGCTGGTGGCCCGCTTGGCCTCAAGGAACGCCCGTGCCGTGGAGATCTCGGGGCGTTTGCCGTCTCCTCCCTGCATCGCCTTCAGGTAATCGCCGTAGGCCTTCGTGGCCGCTTCCTGGTTGCCGGAGAGCTGCGCGGCTCGACCGGCCCCGTAATAGCCGCGGGCCCGCCCCGGCTCTCTCGCGAGCGTCGCCCGATAGGCGGCGAGCGCTTCGGCGTACCGCCCGGCGGCGAGGAGCATATCGGCCTGCAGCTCGCGCGCGGGAAGCAGCTCGGCCGGGGTGACCGGATGCTTGTCGGTCACGTCCTCGCTGTCCGCCGCGGCCGCCGCCAGCGCCAGCCCAGCCACGCTGTCGCCTGAAGCGAAGAGCCTCCACGCCTCCGCCGCGTCGCGCTTGATGGCGGCGATCCGCGCCCAGTAGATCTCCTCTCGGCGAGCCAGCGAGCGCGCCATGCCATCGAGGCCTGCCACTTCGACCCGGGCGGCGGCGGCGTCGCCGCTTCGCGCCGCGCCGATCGCACGGGTAAAACGGCGCAGCACCACCGACACCCCGCTGTCCCGCCCCTGCGGCGCGGGAAACGACGCCGCGCTGGCCCAGTCACCGGTCTCGAGCGGGACCCGGGCCGCCATCGCAGTCCGGTTGTACTCCGCCACCAGCGCGTTCCTGGAGACTACCACGCCGAGCGATTCGCCCCTGGCCACGGCCGCCTTCGCCGCCGAGTCACGGCCCCGCTGGAGGTAACCGTAGACGGCATAGTCCAGCACGTGCAGCTCCTCCGGGCTCGGGCCGGGGGCTGCGGTCGCGCGCATGTGGTCCATACCCACCTGGAACGCCTGAAGGTTCGCGGATACCGTCTCGTCCCAGAGCCCCAGCCGTACGAAGATGTGCGACGGCATGTGCTGCGCGTGCGGAGCGGCGGGAGCGATCCTGGTGTACCGGCGGGCCGCCTTCAGGCCGAGGGATGCGAGTCTCGGCGAATCGGTGGAGTGGATGATGTAGTGTGCCAGCCCCGGGTGGTCGGGGTAACGATCGTAGAGCGGATTCAGCAGGGCGATCGCGCGCTTCTGCTGGGCGAACGTGGTATCGGTGCGAGGAGCGGTCGCGACGAGCGCGAGCGCGTGATAGATGGTGACCTCGACGTCATCGGGAAACTCCCGGTACAGCCGGGCGAGGGTGTCCGCGTAGGCCTGAAGTCGCTCGGCGTTCGACGTCGCCGAGGCGTTCCGATAGAGCGCCGCCACCGCGTTGACGAAGCCTTGCTCGCGCGCGGTCGGCAGCGGCTTGGCCGAGGCCTTTGCCGCGGCCTCGACGCCAAGCGCCAGGGAGGGCCCGAGCGGTCCTCCCGCGAAGGGATTGCCCCAGGCGTTGAGCGCACGCCCCCACTGGGCCATGGCGCAGGAGGAATCGGCCGCGAGCACCGCGCCGAAGGCGCGGTCTCCCTCTTCCCACCAGAAGGAGTGCAGCCCGGCCATGGCCTGCTCGAACCGGCGGCGTGCCTCAGCGGTACACGAGACCGGGAAGCTCACCCGGCCGAGCCGGCCGAGACGGGCGTGCTGTGCATGTTCCTGCGCGCTCGCCCGGGCGGCTCCGGGCAACGACGCGATGACGATGCTCAGGGCCAGAACGGCGTTTCGGGGCATGCTTGGCACCTCCGCTGTGGCGGAAGCTAGGTGCCGGGACCTGAGGCTTCCAGTGCGATACAGCGTCTCACTTCGGCCAGCAGCAGCTGGGGGGGAAACGGCTTCGACAGCACGCCGCAGGGACTCACGATGCCGAGCCGGCTCAGCTGGTTCATGTCGTACCCGGACATGAGGATCACGGGGAGACGGGGATGCTCCAGCGAGAGCGATTGGAGCAGCTCGACCCCGTTCATCCGCGGCATCACGATATCGGAGACGACGGCGGCGAGATCGACCACCCCGCTGCGAATCAGAGACAGGGCATCGAGCCCATCGGTCGCCTCCTTCACTCGGTAGCCCGCCTCGTAGAGGACCCTGCAGGCGAAGCGGCGGACGCTCGACTCGTCATCGACGACCAGCACAGATTCCAGATTGCCGGAAACGGAGTGCTCCGGGGTCGGATATTCGCTGCTCGACATCCTGTTTCCTGATGGGGTAGCCGAAGGCTAACGCGTTCCGGAGTGTCGCGCGAGCCCTGCCTCAGAGCGCGCGAGCAAGAAGCCACACGCCGATGGCGCCGACGCCCGCCCCCACCAGCCGCCGGTAGGTCGCCGGGCCCATCCGCAGGAGCAGCCGCTCACCCAGGAGAGTCCCCAGCAGGCAGCCGGCCGCCGCGACGGCGATCGGAAACGCGAGCGGCCAGAGCTGCGTGCCCGCACGAGCGAGGTAGACCGGTGTCCGGGCGAGATCCACCAGCAGGGCTACCGCGGTGCTGGTGGCCAAGAAGGGCCGGGGCGACAGGTCGAACGCCAGCAGCCCTGCAGCGCGGAGGCCGCCTTGGTTACCCACCAGTCCGCCGAATAGACCGGAGAGCAATCCCAGGGAGAGGGCAACCGGCGGTGATGGGCGATGCTCCCCGAAGTTTCCGGTGAGGCTCGCCAGCGCGGTGGCGATCAGCAGCGCCCCGAGCACAGCGAGCAGGGTGGGCCCGCTGACCGAGGACTGCAGGAGTGCGCCGCCAAGCCCGCCGGCCGCGCTCAGGAGACCGAAGCGGAGAAAGGTCTTGCGATCCACCCAGGCCGCGTGCCTGACGAGACGGGTCGCGGTGGCGAGGAGATGGGGGAGCGCGACGAGCGCGACGGCCAGCTCGGGACTGAAGCGCAGCGTGAGCAACGGGGTGAGCAGACTGCCGATCCCGAAGCCGACGATGGCCGCGGTGCTTCCCGACAGTACGCCGACCGCGAAGAGCAGGACGAGAAACAATGGGGTCACTTGAAGTGACTCGCCGAACGGCCTGCAAATACGATACTTACGGGCATGGCCCGAGAGAATGACTGAAGCCGGCTAGGGGTTCCGTCGGGGGCTCCTGCGCGCCCGCGCGCGCCGGGCGACCTCGACCGCCTCGGCGGCCCACGGCGCGAGCGCCTCGGCATCCTCCATCACCTCCGCCGGCACTTCGTAGTACTGCATGACCTCGCCCCCGTCGCCCGCTGGGCGAAATGGCCCCATTCCCCGCTGCTCGAAGCGAGCCCTCGTCGTGTCGTCCACCTTGAAGTAGAGCACGTCGTCGTCCATCAGCGCGAAGAAGAGATCGCCCGAGTAGAGCCCGACCCCGCCGAACATGGTCCGCGCACGCAGCGCCGGAGTCGTGCGCGCGAGCTGCTCCAGCACGAAGGCGCGGAATCCCTCGCTGACGCTCACCGCGGGTCCGGCACGCTGCCCAGTCGCTTGGTCAGGAGGCGCCGCCCGCGCTCAGCGAAGCCGTTTCGGCGGTAGAGGGCGTGGGCCCGCTCGTTGTCGACCTCCACCTCCAGATGCACGGCCCCGGCCCCGTGGGCCCGGCAGGCGTTCTCGGCCACCTCGACGGCCCGGCGTCCGAGCCCCGCCCCTCGGTGGCGCGGGGCCACGTACAGCTCGTCGATGAAGGCGTCGCGGCCGTGAAACTCCAGGCTGTAACCCCAGGTGAGCACCAGATAGCCGGCCGCTTCCCCGCCCTGCTCGATCACCCACACCAGCCCGCGATCGGGTGCCGCCAGCAATCCGCGCAAGGCAGTCTCCGCGCCATCTTCCTGCAGCGCCGTAGATCCGTCTTCGTGGTACAGTGCACGCATCAGCTCGAGGAGAACGCCCACGTCGGATTCCGTCGCCGGCCGAAACGGGCTCCCGGACACGCAGCGGCTCAGCGGCCTTCCACGTGGAGCAGTCTGGTGCGGTGCTTCAGGGTTCGAACACCGAGGCAGAGCGCCAGGGTGACGGCCAGGGCGGTGCCCCAGACCGGATCGAGGGTCAGTCGTCCGGTGATGGCGTGCGCGCTCGCCACCTTGAGCGCGGTGAGCGATGTGACGAGCGCAAGCAGGCCGGAGTGCTCGCGGCGAAGGACCGTCAACAGGGAGAAGCGCGTCGCCGGCGGGCGCCAGCCGCGCAGCCGAGGCAGGAACGCCGGTGTCACGGAAGCCCAGGCCAGGTAGTCGTCACCGAAGCGGCGCCGGAGGAACTCCTCCTCCGCGAACATGATCCGCTCGTAGTACAGCCAGAACGCGAGGCTCGCGATCACCGGTGCCCACCAGGCGCGGCTGAACAGGGCCACGCCGAGCCACATGAGATAATTGCCGAGATAGAGGGGATGCCGCACCACCGAGTAGAGGCCGGTGGTGTTGAGCGCCTCCGCCTGCGGCCGGGCGCTGTTTCGCTGCGAGGTGTCCTTGGGCACGAACCCCACCGTCGCGGCGCGCAACGCCAGCCCGCCGAGCCCGAGCGCGGCGCAACCCGCCTCCCACCCCGCGCCGGGGCTGGCGGCATCCACGTTCCAGGCGGCCACGAGCAGCATCGGAAAGAGCAGTAGAGGTAGATAGCCGCGCCGGGTGAACAGCCAGTTGCCAGCGGCCTCGAACTCCTCGCGCATGCCCATGCGGCGGCCCTAGCCGTCGAGATCGCTGGCGCGCTCGATGATGCGTCCCACCAGCCCGTAGCGCAGGGCGGCCTCGGCGCCCAGCCAGAAATTGCGGTGGGTGTCCTCCTCGATCCGCTCCAGCGGTTGCCCCGTCTCGCGCGCGAAGATCCGGTTGAGCCGGTCACGCATCCGCAGGATCTCCCGGGCCTCGATGTCGATGTCGCTGGCCGTGCCGCCGGCGCCGCCGGCTGGCTGGTGCAGGAGGAAGCGCGTGTTGGGAAGGCAGACGCGCTGTTCCCTCGGCGCCGCCACGTAGATCAGGGCGCCGGCGCTCGCCACCCAGCCCGTGCCGACCATGCGCACCCGAGGGCGAATGAAGCGGATCAGGTCGTGGATCGTGTCGCCCGCCTCCACGTGGCCGCCCTGGGAGTTGATGAAGATAGTGATGTCGGCCTCGGACTCGGCCGCGAGGGCGAGGAGCTGGCCCGAGACGGTGGAGGCGAGCTTCTGGGTGATCTCGCCGCTGATGATGATCGTGCGCGCCCGGAGCAGCCGCTCGCCGACCGGATCGGCGACCGCGGTGGGCGGGCTCTCGGGCTCGTGATGGCGGAGCATGGCTGCGATCTCCACAGGGTTGTCGGTGGACTGAACTCTAACGCCGCCGGGCGCCCCGCGCCCGCTCCGGGCGACCAACCGCGGCGTGCAGTGCGGCGAACTGGCGAACCAGCTCGGGGAGCTGGTAATGGGCATTGAGCCCGCTCGGGTTGGGCAGCACCCAGAGCCGCGCGCCGTCGAGTCGCTCGGCCTGGGCTCCCACGGTGGCCAGCGGGCGACCGAACGCGGTGCGGTAGGCTCCCAATCCGAGCACCGCTACCCAGCGAGGCCGGATCCGCCGGACCAGCCGCTCCAGGCGGCGCCCGCCCGCCACCAGCTCGTCACGACCGAGCTCATCGGCGCCGGCGGTCGCCCGCGCCACCAGGTTGGTGACGCCGTAGCCCCGGAGGAGAAGGCGGTGCTCCTCCCCCGGCCGGAGCACGCGATCGCTGAATCCGGCAGCGTGGAGCGCGGGCCAGAAGCGGTTGCCGGGCCGGGCGAAATGGTGGCGCACAGCCGCGGAATAGAGACCGGGATTGATGCCGCAGAAGAGCACCGCGAGTCCTGACGCGATCACGTCGGGCACCGTCCGCCCCGCCGCAGCGAGGAGTTGCTCCCGGGTGGGGCGAGCGGGAGGGTCAGCGCTGGCGATGGGCGAGCCGCCGCAGCGCCGAGCCGAGGAGGGCGCCCGCGAGAGCGATCAGCGAATAGAGCGCGAGCACCACGAGGCCGAGCGGCCAGAGCCCGCCGCCGCCGGTGTCGCTCAGCACCCTGCCGAGCAGGACGAGTGCCTGGCCGGCGTAGATGCCGATGGCGACCTCACCCCAATGCCCCGGCACCAGAGCGCCGCCGAGGAAGCCGGCGAGCAGGAGCGCGGCCGGGTAGTAGAGGCCGTTGGCGTCCCAGGGCTCGGGGCGGCCCGTCATGGTGGCGGAGAGCACCCAGATCGCGGCCCCCAGAGCGAGCCCGATCGGGAGACCGGTCGAGACATAGGTCCACCGCTCCAGCCGCTCGTCGCTCATCCGCACCCTCCGGCCATCAGTCGTCCTCTTCGAGACCCTGGGGGCGAAGATGCGGATGGGCGAGCGCGGGAGCAAGGTGAGTAATACGAAGGTGAACGAGCCCGCCCAGGGCATCGGCGACGAGGGAGCGGTGGCAGTGGGTGGGATCGGCCTCGAAGCAGAGGAGACACGCATGGCGGGATCGGACGATGCTCGCCAGCATGCCCATTGCCGACTGGGCGGCTTCCGTCTTCAGATGCTTGCGGTAGATCCGGCGCATCTCGGCGTGCCGTCCCGCGCGGGCGGCGGCCCGGCCCGGCGCGGGCGTACCCAGGTCGCGCAGGTGCAGGTACTCGATGCCGGCGGCTTCGAGATTGGCGGCGAGGGCGGACTTGGCGAACCCCGCGCGGCGCGAGCTCGCCACCGCACGGACGTCCACCAGGAGGTCAACGCCCGCCTCGCCCAGCGCGTCCAGGAAGCTGCGAACCGTGGCCCCCTGGTAGCCGACGGTCGCCAGCTTGACCGGCCGCTTCATCAGCCCGCCGGCGAGTCTCCCCCCGTGTGCCTGGCCCGGAACCGGATCAGGTCCACGGCGAGGATCAGGCCCAGGAGCGCCACCCCGATACCCAGAAAGCGAAGCAGGTCCACGGCCGTGCGTGCGTGCGCGTGCTGGGCGATCGCGGTCTCGGTAAGCAGCCGGGTAGTCGCGCCGGACGGCGTGCGCTTGCCCTGCTCCACGTCTCGCGCATACTGCCGCCATTGCTCCGCGGTGGAGGCCGAAATCTCCCGCACCTGCCCGCCCTGCGCGCCGAACACGGCGCCCATGCCGAGCACCGTCAGACCGACGGCGATGAGAGTCCAGCCGGCCAGCGCCTTGCGCAGGCGCACGGTGAGCGGGGGCGCCGCAGCGGGCGGGACGCTCACCGGAGCGAGCCGGTGGATGCCACGAACTCGCGGAAGAGCAGGAGCGCCTCCGCCCTCGCGGCACTGCCGGAGATCGTCGCGGTCTCGCCGTCGGCGCCGGACAAGAGGAGCTCCGTCGCACTGCCGGCCGCGCCGACCGCCATGGCGGTGAGCCAGCGGTCGCCCTCGGCCACCGTGATCTCGGTCCCATCGGCGATCGGTGCGTCCGGGGCGAAGACCTGCTCGACCCGCGCCGGCGAGGCGGGCTCCACCTGCTCGTTGCCGTTGTCGCAGATACGAAGGATCATGCGAGCCTCGATGATCAGACAGCCGCCAGCGCGTCGGGTGAGGAGGACAGGCGGTACCGTTCGCGCAGCACGCCGAGATGGTGCGTCACGTGGCCCACCATGATATAGGCGAGGGCTCGGGTGCTGATGGGCTTGCCGCTGGCCTGACCCCGGCGCTGCCAGGCCTCCGACGGCAGGCCTTCCAGAAGTGCGATGGTGCTCGCCCGAACCGCCTTGAACTCGCCCACCAGCCCGGACATGGGCCGCGCATCGAACTCGGCCGGCGGCACGTAGGCATCCTCCTCGAATCCCGGGAGCGGCGTCGTGTCGGCCCGTCCGATGCGCAGCAGCCGATAGGAGAAGATCCGCTCCGCGTCGCAGAGATGGCCCAGCACCTCCTTCACGCTCCACTTCCCCGGGGCGTAACGGAAGCGGGCCGCCGCGTCGTCGAGGGGCGCGAGCAGCCGCTCCACTTCGCCGAGCTGCGAGGCCAGGTACTCGCCGATCTGCTCACCCGGCACCTTGTCGATGTACCCGTGAAAGGAGGGGGCGGATTCGTCGGCCCCCGGACGGGGCAGCGCGAGAGGACTCATGATTCGCTCCTGGGTGCTATGGCGATGGGTCGCCTATCTCGATTTCGCATAATGGTCGGCCCCGAGGAAGTGGAGCGAGACGTAGGGCTCGTCGCCCACGACCCAGCTGTCGTGAGGCTCGGCCGGAACGTGGAACAGGTCGCCCGCTCGCAGCTCCACCACCCGGTCGGCGAAGGCGACGGTGGCGACGCCCGCCAGGACCAGGCCGACGTGCTCCACCGA
>DATBJH010000007.1:0-8955 GCA_036556505.1 Gemmatimonadales bacterium | reverse complement strand
GTACGCCCCGCCTGCTCGTGCGGTGGTCCGGTACTCCGTGCCGCTCGGCAGGTGCACCGCGACCACCTGCGCGTCCTCCAGCGGCTTGCCGGTTTCGCTGGTGATGAAGCCGTTCATCGCCGAGGTAGTCACGCCCTGGGCATCCGCCAGGTGGGGCGCGAGCAGGGAGAGCGTCAGGACTGTGAAGAGGTAGGTGAGCGGTCGGATGCGAGCGAGGGAGCGGCGAGCGGTCCCGTGCGATGGCGGACGCTGCAGGGGCATACCCGAATCTCCGATAGGCAGAGGAGGCGAGCAGCAGGATGGCTTAGGGTTGGCGCATAGCATACCGCGCCACCCGGCGCTCGGCAAGACGGGCCCCTGCGCGGGTGTCAGCGTGATCGCAATTGGGGATAGAACTGCACGAAGACGTTGTCGATCGCCGCATGTTCCGCGTGGCACGCGGCGCAGCGCTCGCGCGCGAGGGCTGCAGCCGTGTCGGCCTCGCGCCCGAAGTCGAAGTACGCCCACCCGCCCTCGAACCGCGACCGGTCCTTCACCGCCAGCTCAAACGCCACGAGGTCGCCCTCGGTCCAACCGGTCCGGCTGGGCGGAACCCTCCGCTCCGGCAGCCGGATCGTGAGAGCGAGCATGGTGCCCTCCGGGAACCTCCCGGCCTTCAGGAAGTGGTCATAGGCCGACGGCTCGAGGTAGACCCGGTGGAACATCCCCGGCCCATCCTCCGTAGCGTCGGTATACCCCTGACCCAGCGAGGCGCCCACGAGCACCCACCGGTCCACCGCCTCCGGCCTGAGCAACCGTCCGTCCGCGGTAAACCGGGGCCGCGCCATCTCCGCATCCGCGCTGAGACAGCCGCAGAGCGCGGCGGCGAGGGCCGGGAGCAACAGGCGGTGATGCACGGGCCTACCCCTTGCCGAATTAGGGATCGACGCGTACTATACCTAAGTGAACTAGGTATAGCAACGCCGTCCGCCGGAGCCGCCCAATGGCCGGAAGCGATCTCTACATCGGCACCCTCGATGTCCTCATCCTCAAGGCGCTGAGCTGGGGCCCGATGCACGGCTACGGAATCGGGCGCTGGATTCGCCAGACCACCGAGGACGTGCTCGCGGTCCAGGAAGGCGCTCTCTATCCGGCGCTCCATCGGCTCCAGCGGCGCGGCTGGCTGGAGGAGGAGTGGGGGGTCACCGAGACCGGTCGCGAGGCCAAGTACTACCGCCTCACCCCCGCTGGCCGCCGCCAGCTCCGCAGCGAGGTCGAGCGCTGGCGCGCCTACGCCCGGGCGGTGAGTGCGGCGCTCGACGCGGCGCCGGCCTAATACCATGCGGCGCCTCTTCCGCCTGCCCGGTCGTTCCGGCGACATCGCCGGCGAGGTGGACAGCGAGCTGCGCTTCCACCTCGACATGCGCGCGCAGGAGCTGATGGAGGCCGGCATGGGGCCACAGGCGGCCCGGCTCGCCGCGGTCCAGGCCTTCGGCGATCTCGACGGCATCGCCGCCCAATGCCGCACCATCACCACCCGTGGGGCGCGCGAGCGCGCCAGGAGAGCCCTCATGACCGGCCTGCTGCACGATCTCCGCTTCGCCCTGCGCTCGCTGCTGAAGAGCCCCGGCTTCACGCTCGTCTCGGTGCTCACCCTCGCGCTCGGCATCGGCGCCAACACCGCGGTCTTCAGCATGATCCGCGGCGTGCTGCTGCGGCCGCTGCCCTACGAGCATGGCGAGCGTCTGGTCTACCTCCGCCAGCCCGCGCCCCTGGGCGGCGTAGCCAACGCCCAGTTCTCTCCTCTGGAGCTGGCGGATTACCGGCAGCGGAGCCGAGCCATGGAGTCGCTGGTGGAGTACCACTCCATGCCCTTCATCCTCCTGGGGCAGGGGGAGCCCCGGCGGGTCCAGACCGGAGTCGTGTCGGCGAACTTCTTCGACGTGCTGGGGGTGCGCCCGCTGCGAGGCCGCACCTTCCGCGCCGGGGAGGACCAGCCTACCGCCGCACCGGTCCTGGTGCTGAGCTACGGCTTCTGGCAGAGCCGGCTGGGCGGCGATCCGGAGATCGTGGGGAAGACCTTCGAAATGAACGATCGGATCCACACCGTGGTCGGCATCCTGCCGCCGGTGCCGCAGTATCCGGCGGAGAACGACGTGTACATGCCGTCTTCCTCCTGTCCCTTCCGGATGGGGCAGTTCGTCCTGAACACGCGCACGGCCAGGATGCTGCACATCTTCGGGCGGATGGCGCCGGCCACCTCGGTGGCCCAGGCGCAGGCCGAGCTCGAGGGGATCGCCGGCACGCTCCGCAGCGAGCACCCCGCCGCCTATCCCTCCGGCCAGGGCTTTACCATCTCGGCGACGTCACTCCACGACGAGTTGACCAAGGATGCCCGGCCCACGCTGCTGCTGCTGATCGGGACCACCGCCTTCGTCCTGCTCATTGCCTGCGCCAACATCGCCAACCTCACCCTCGCGAGACTGACCCGCCGCTCCAGGGAGATGGCGCTCCGCTCGGCGCTCGGCGCCGACCGGGCACGGCTCTTCCGCCAGATGCTCACCGAGAGCGGGCTCCTGGCCCTGGCCGGAGGCGTGCTCGGTCTCGCCCTCGCGGCGGCGACGATGCGGCTGCTCACCGGGTTCGCCCAGCGCTTTACGCCGCGCGCCGGCGAGATCGCGCTCGACGGCGAGGTGCTGGTCTTCACCCTCGTCGTCTGCGTTCTCACCGGTCTGGCCTTCGCCATCCTCCCGGCGCTTCCCGCGCGGACGAACCTGGTGTCCGCGCTCAAGGAGGGCGGATCGGCCGTGAGCGGCGGCGGGTCCAGCCGGATCCGCGCTGCGCTGGTGGTGGCGCAGGTGGCCGTGTCCATGGTGCTGCTGGTCGGCGCGGGCCTGATGCTCCGCAGCCTGCTGGAGCTGCAGGCGGTGAACCCCGGCTTCGACACCCAGCGGGTGCTCACGATGACGCTCGACCTGAACTGGTCGCGCTACACCAGCAACGACCTGATCCTCGGCTTCCACGACCGACTCAACGCGCGGCTCACCGGCCAGCCTGGTGTCGTCTCCACTGCCTCCACCCTCACCTTCCCGCTCGATGGCCACCGCCGGTTCAACGTCAGCTTCCTGATCGAGGGCCAGCCGCCGGCGGAGGATGGCGCCCAGCCGCTGGGGGACCTGCGCAGCGCCTCACCCGAGTACTTCCCGACTCTCGGCATTCCGCTGGTGACCGGGCGGCTCTTCACGCCCTCCGACGGCCCCGACTCGCCCCAGGTGGCGATCGTCAACCAGTCGCTCGCGCGGCGCTACTTCTCCCGCGAGACCGCGGTCGGCAAGCGGATCTCGGCCGACACCGGCAAGACTTGGATCACGATCGTGGGCGTGGTGGGCGACGTCCGGCACTACGGGCTGCAGAGTGAGCCGACGGACGAGGTTTACCTGCCGTTCGCCCAGCTGCCGATCCGGGAGAGCACCTTGCTGGTCCGCACCACTGCCGACCCCGGCGCCATGGCCCGGCGGATCGGTGAGGAAGTGCTCGCAATCGACCCCGGGCAGCCTGTCGCCAACGTGCAGACTCTGGAAGAGGTAAGGGGGGAGGCACTGGCCAACCCGCGGCTCACGACCACGCTGATTCTCCTCTTCGCCCTGCTCGCTCTTTGCATCACCGCGGCGGGACTGGGCGGCGTGGTCGCCTTCTCCGTGAGCCAGCGGACCCAGGAAATCGGCGTCCGCATGGCGCTCGGCGCCGGCCGGAGCGAGGTGCTGGGAATGGTCCTGCGCGAAGGCCTTGCCCTGGTGGGGCTGGGCCTGGTCCTCGGCGCCTTGGCCGCCATTCTCCTGGGGCGGCTCATGACCGGCCTCCTCTTTCACGTGGAGACAACGGACCCGCTCACCTTCGCGGGGATGTCCCTGATCCTGATCCTGATCGCGGCGGCGGCCTGCCTGGTACCCGCCCGACGGGCCGCCACGGTGGACCCCCTGCTCGCCCTGCGGGCCTACTGATCCGGCAGCCTCGCCGGGCCCGGCCGGGGGGGTGTAAGCAGTCTCACAGACGCCCTCCCGGCCGGGGACCATTATTTCTCCACGCCACCCTCCCTCGGAGCTTCCTCTACCGCTAGAGGCGGGGCGAACCGTATTCTGAATCGTCGCCCCTGGCCCCCGGACCGGAGAATCGATGACCCACAGCGGCGTCAGTCAGGCGATGGAGGTGGTCCGGGGCAGGTTCCGGGAGGGCCTCCTCCGGCCTCGGGCCGGGTGGAAACGGGCCGCCGAGACGGTCTGGGGCCCGCTGCTGACCCTCGCGGCGCTCATCGCCCTGGATTTGCTCGCCCGGTCGGGCACGCCGGTGCTGGAGCCCTTCCCAGTGCTACTCCTCACGGTGGTGATCTCAGCTTATCTGGGCGGGCTCCGAACCGCGCTCGTCAGCGCGGTGCTGACCGTCCTGTACGGGGTGCACTTCCTGGCCGAGCCCGGGATGCCGCTGCGCTATCGGCCGGAGAGCGCGATGAGCCTTCTGGTCATCGGCGTGATCGCGCCGGGGGTGGCGGTCCTGGTCTCCCGCCTCCATGCTGCCGCTCGTCGGGGCCACGATGCCGAGCTCTCCCGCGCCGATGCCGAGGCCCTGGACCGCCGGGTCTCACTGCTGTCGCAGGCCAGCATTACGCTGGCCTCCTCGCTGGACTACGAGGTGACCTTGCGGGAGCTGGCCCGCACCCTGGTACCGACCCTCGGCGATTGGTGCGCGATACACGTACTGGGCGTGCGCGGCATGCCGCGTTTCCTCGCGGGCGCCCACCGGGACCCGGCCCGGGACCTGGTGGTGCGCGCACTCTGCGAGTATGGCGAGCGCCGCATCCCGTTCGGCGCTCCGGCGTCGGCCGAGCCGATCGAAGCTACCGAGGAGCTGGTCCGAACCCTCGCCCAGGACGACGAGCACCGGAAGCTCTACCGGGCACTCAAGCCCAGCTGGGTGCTGCCGATCCCGCTGCGGGCACAGGGGCGATTGGCCGGGGTGCTTACCCTGGGTATGAGTCGGGAGTACGCCCGGGGGTTCGGCGACCAGGACGTGCATCTCGCACGTGAGCTGGGCGAGCGGATGAGCCTCGCGATCGGGGCGGGCCACGTCTTCCACGAGGCGCGCGAGGCGGAGGAGCGCCGACGGCTGTTGTTCGATGCCAATCCCCAGCCGATGTGGATCTTCGACGTGGAGACCCTGGAGTTCCTGGCGGCGAACGACGCGGCGGTGCGTCACTACGGGTATTCCCGCGACGAATTCCTCGGCATGTCGATCATGGACGTCCGCCCGGCGGAGGAGCCGCCTGGCCCACCGATCGGACACCAGACCACCCGTCCGGAGGCGGCGTTCACCCGGCACCAGCGGAAGGACGGGAGCGTCATCGACATGGAGCTGGTGTCGCACGAGCTGGAGCTGGACGGACGGCGCGCGCGGCTGGTGCTCGCCACCGACATCAGCGAACGCACCCGCACTCGTGCCGCGCTCCACCACAGCCAGGAGCAGCTCCGACAGGCCCAGCGACTCGACGCCGTGGGCCGGCTGGCCGCGGGCATCGCGCACGACTTCAACAACATTCTTACCACCATCCGCGGCTTCGGCGACATCCTCTACCGCGAGCTGGGCGAGGACGACCCGCGCCGGGCCGACGCCGAGCAGGTCCGGAAGGCCGCCGACCGCGGCGTGCTCCTCACCGGGCAGCTCCTGGCCTTCGGCCAGCGCCAGCTGCCCCGCGCGCAGGTGCTGGACCTCAACGCGGCGATCCACTCGATGGAGCCGCTGATCCGGCGGCTGCTGGGCGAGGATATCCGAGTGGACCTCAGACTGCTGAACGGCCTGGCATTGCTGCGGATAGACCCGGGGCACCTGGACCAGGTGCTGGTCAACATCATCCTGAACGCCCGCGACGCGATGCCGAAGGGTGGAACCCTGACCATCGAGACCAGTGAGCGTCAGCTGGCGGAGAGTGCGCGCAACCGGCGGATCCGGCCGGGCACCTACGTGACGCTGGCCATCCACGACACCGGTGACGATCTGGAGGCGGATACCGCGGAGCATGTCTTCGAGCCGTTCCATTCTCACGACCCGCGGGAGCAGCGCGCCGGGCTGGGACTCTCCATGGTGTACGGGATCGTGCGGCAGAACGGCGGTGTGATGAAGGTGTCGAGCGAGCCGGGGCAGGGCAGCACTGTCAAGGTGTACCTGCCCCTGGTTGAAGACGACCGGCTGGAGATCGAGCGGCCGGTCTCACTCCGCGGCGAGGAGACCGTGCTGGTGGTGGAGGACGAAGACAGCGTGCGGGACCTGGTGCGGCAGATCCTGGAGGACCACGGGCACGCCGTGCTCACGGCCAGGCACGGACGCGATGCGATGCTGATCGCCGAGCGCTACGAGCGGCCGATCGATCTACTGGTGACGGACGTGGTTATGCCGGAGATGGGTGGCGGGGAGCTGGTGCATCGGCTGATAGCCCGGCGGCCGAACATCAAGGTGCTCTATATCTCCGGCTATACCAACGACGAGGTGGTGCGTCGCGGAGTCCAGGGCGCGCCCGCCAGCTTCCTCCACAAGCCCTTCACCTCGGACGACTTCATGCTGCGAGTCCGCGAGGTGCTGGAGGGCGCCGGAGCCGCTACCTGACCCGGCCCCGGTAGTTCCTGAGGATGTCGGGTCCCACCTCGCCACTCAGGTGGAGCGCGATCTCACCCTGCACCCAGTGAGGCTCGGCTCCCGGCGCACCCGTCGGCTGGCCGGGGCGGATCCGCTGCTGGTCGAGAAAGATGAGCCGGCTCTGGGCATCATGATACACGACCCGCACCACCGGCCTGGTCGCGTCCGCACCGGGTGAGTTCCTCCCCAGCACCAGTCCCATGAACAACGGGCTCATGCCCTCGATCACGTGCACCGGGCGGCCCAGCTGTTTGGCGGCCTCGTCCAGGCCGATGCGGAGATAGACGCTGGAGCGCTGCTCGGGAGTCCTCGGCGCGGGTGGTGCGGGGACGGCTTGCCGGGAGCCGGCATCCCGTGCCCGCGCGCTGTCGATGGCGGCGGTGGCCGCGGCCGCCCGCTCCAGCTGGCGCTCGCGATCCAGCTCGCGGAGAGCGACAGCGGCCTCCTCGCGGACGTTCCGCTGGTCGTCGTCCGGCGCGGCTTCGTCGGCGCGCTGGGTCTGTGCCTCCCGCCCCTGGTCCCGGTCCTCGTTGGCAGCCGCGACGCCGGCCGCGATCCCGGCGGCACCCGCGACCGATCCGTCCGCGAGTCCGGGCTCTTCATCCAGCCGGTCCGGAGCGGCCTTCGCCTCGTCCTTCGCGAGCGAGGAAGCCGCGGGCTCGGCCCGAGGAGCCACGCGTCGCGGGACCGTCGCCGGCGGCTTGGCTGCCGCAGGCGCCGGCGTGGTCGGCGCCGCGGTCTTGGCGGACTGGAGCGACTCGCCGGCAGCGTCGCCTCGCGCCGCGGGCGAAGCCTCTTCCTCGCTCAGCACCGGCGTCGAGTCGCCGCCGAGGCGGACCGGAACCAGCTCCCCCTCGAAGGCGTAGCTGGACGGGCGGCCCATGCGGCTCGCCATGTAGCCGGCGCCGACCGTCACCAGGATCAGCGCGGCCCAGCGCATCCGGCGGATCAGCCCGCCCCGCTGGTAGCCGGAGCTTTCGGGGAGCAGCAGTGGCGGGGGCTCATTCACCTGACCGGAGGTCCGGGCAAGGTTCCGCGGGGTGCGCCGGCGGTCCACCGGGGAATCACCGAACGGCGCCGGGTCGGCATCAGCCGGCGGGGTGCGTCTCGACGGGGCGGTCGGCAGCTCGAGGACACCGACCAGTCGGTCGGCTTCGCCGTGGAACTCCTTCACTTCACGGAGGCGGGTGCCGCACGCGGCGCAGCTCCCGATGTGGGCCTGGATCTCCTTCACTTCGTGGAGATCCAGCTCCCCATCGAGCAGGGCGTGCAGTGTGCCTTCGTCAAGATGCGACATTGTTCCCTCGCTCCTGCGCGCGATACGCTTCCACCAGTCGCCGCCGGGCCCGGGCCAAGGTAGTGCCCACCGCTCCCTTCGCCAGCCCCAGCGTGGAAGCGATCTCGTCGTACCCGAACCCCTCTGCCTTGAGCAGCAGCGCCTCCCGGTCGCGTTCGTTCAACCGGGCGAGCGCGGCGCGGACCCGTGCGACGTCCTCGGTCCGCTCGAAGTCGGCGTCGGGACCGGCGGTGGGCCGGTCCTGCTCGCTGCGCAACAGCTCCAGCCTGCGACCTCGCGTCACCGTCTTGCGGCCATCCTCCCGAACCAGGTTCAGGGCCACCGCGAAGAGCCACGGCCGGGGATTGTCCGGCGGCGCCGCAACGGCCCGGGCGAAGGTCTCCTGCGCCAGATCCTCGGCCCGATCCCGGTCGCCCGTCCGGCGGTAGAGCATCCGGACGAGAGAGGGATAGTACTCGTCGAAGAGTCGGGCGAGGTCGGCCGTCATAGTCCCCTGTGTTCGGTTGGCTCCGACGGATCGCACCGGCACGTTTCGTTACCGTGCTGGGCGATTCCGATGCTGTCTGCCGGCCGCGGACCGATCGGCTCCGCCGGTCCGGAGATGAGGGAGCTAGTACGGCAACATTCGCACCACGCGCAATTTGCGCGGGCTCCGTCCGTCACCGCAGTGATAAAAGTCCTATCCAGCCCTGACCCGCGGCTCCTGCCGGCTCCTCACCGGCCGTCCCATTCGGCACCAGCCGTGCCAACTCCTTGTTGCACCGCACGTTAAGACTGGGCCTGTTCCTGTCCTCGGCCCCACCGATGAGTTCTGTAAGATGCCAGGTTCAGCACCCGTTGGATGCCGGGCTCCCAGCTGTGTCTGTCCCAGCGTACCGGGACTGGAACGTGGCGACACGTCTTCCTGTCCGAGGACAGAGGATGCGCGGGAGCCACGGAGAAGTCGCAGCGAAGCGCGTCTGGGTCCGAGGGAGATGCGCCGGCGGGGACAACGTGCA
>DATBJH010000006.1:0-28902 GCA_036556505.1 Gemmatimonadales bacterium | reverse complement strand
GCCGCCGCGGGGTGCGCGCTCCCGGATCTCGCCCGCGACGTCGCCTTGCGCGCCTACGAGCATCGCGCCCGCCTCTCACCCCACGACCAGCTGGTGCTGAGCGCCCAGCGCGCCTGGCTCGACGGCGCGTACGGTGAGGCCGAGTCCCTCTACACCACCATCACCGGGACCTATCCCGACGACGTCGAGGTCTGGTTCCATCTCGGCGATCTGCTCTTTCACGCGAATCCGCTCCGCGGCCGATCCGCGGTAGAAGCGCGGGCGCCGTTCGAGCGGGTGGTGTCGCTGGAGCCGGACCACCTCCAGGCCATCACTCACCTGGCGCGGACGGCGGCGCTCGAGAGCCGGCACGAAGCGATGCTCGAGCTGATCGGCCGGGCGCTCCGCGGCGGCCCGGACGCCGACCAGGCGCTCCCCTTGCGCGCCCTCCGCGCCTCCGCCGTGCGGGACGCGGCAGGCCTGGCCGCCGCGCTGCGTGAGCTGCGATCCGCGCGGGCGACGACCGTCGCCAGCGCCTTCGCGGACATCGCGCTCTACGCCGGCGACCTGGCCGGCGCGGAGGCGCTCGCGCGGCAGTTCATCGAGGTGGCCCGCGCGCCGGAGCTGCGGGCGCTCTGCCACGTTCAGTTGGCGCACCTCGCCGTCGCGCAGGGAAAGCAGGGTGTCGCCGGGGAAGAGCTGCTGCGCGCCGAGGCGCTGGACCGGTCGTGGGGATTGGAGAATCGCGCCCTGCTGGCGCTGCTGCCGTTCGCCCCCACTCCAGCGACTACGCTCGAGCGGGTTCGGGACGATCTGGTTGCCTGGGATGCTGCGGAGGTCGCAGCGAGCAACTTTCCGGTCCTCGCGATGCACAACGGCCTGCACCCGCCGATTCGGGAGTTCCTGCTGGGCCTGACCGCGCTTCGGCTGGATGACCGCGACGCTGCGCGGTCCCACGCCGCGGCACTGGTGCAAGCCGGGCCCCAAGATGGCGGTCTGGTGGACTGCCTCGCGACCGAGCTCGAGGCCACCCTGGCCCGATGCGAGGGGCGGACTGCCGAAGCCTTGTCCATCCTGGAGCGGACTCGCCCTCGATTGTGGTATCAGCTCACGCTGGCTTCGCCGTTCTTCTGTCTCACCTCGCGCCGGTTTCTCCAGGCGGAGCTCCTGCGGGAGGCCGGGCGAGTCGAGGAGGCC
This sequence comes from Gemmatimonadales bacterium, assembly GCA_036556505.1. Lineage (GTDB taxonomy): Bacteria > Gemmatimonadota > Gemmatimonadetes > Gemmatimonadales > GWC2-71-9 > CAVVWJ01. The sequence goes on along the minus strand of DATBJH010000006.1, from coordinate 27,726 downwards.
GCCGGCTGGTATGGCTCCCTCGTGCAGCGGTCGCCCTACGAGCTGGTGTACCGGGAGGCGGCTCGGGGGCGGCTCTCGTCCATGAAGTAGCACCGGTCCCCGCTCCGCCCCTTCACGTTGCATCACGCCGCTCTAGAAGTCCGTGCTCACCTGCACGATGAAGTTCCGCCCCGGGTCGAGCGCGTACGTCTTATAGCGGCTCAGGAAGCTCGCGTACTCCTTGTCGAGCGCATTCCGGAGCTGGAAGTCGAATGCGACGTGATGCTTTCCGGTCGGCACGGCGAACCCGGCGCCGAGGTTGACGAGCGTGTAGCCCGGCGGGGCGAAATCCTCGGCATCCGTCCGGGTTTGCTCGGCATTTGATTCGCCGGCGACCGAGAAGTATGGATGCAGGAGCCAGCCCGCGTCGCTTCCCTCGAGCTGCGCGCCGTAGGTTGCCCGGAACGCCGGAATAAACGGGAGCGGCGTGTCCGTGGTGGTGTTCTGCCCGTGGGTGTAGTCGGCGGTTCCGCGCAGGTGGAGCCAGCGCGTGGCGTGATACTGCGCGGCTGCCTCGAACCCGGTCAGGCGCGCGTCGCCCTGCGAGGTCTGAAAGATCTGGAAGCCGGACTCGGGATCCACCTCGGCCGTCGGGTTCGGAAAGATGAAATCGTTGATGTAGTTCGCGAACCCGCCGATCTCGGCGGTCAGGTTGTTGGTCTGGACCCGGACCGCCAGGTCGGTGTTCACGGAGGTCTCCGTGGTCAGCGTCGAGTCGCCGCGCTCGAAGCGGACCGTCCCCTCGTGCACGCCGTTGGAGAAGAGATCGAACGCAGTCGGGGCACGATAGCCTCGGCCGACGTTCAGCACCAGCGCGACCGGCTCCGCCACGCGGTACAGCACACCCACGTTCCCGGTCACCGAGTTGTAGGTCCGCTCCTGCGCGTTCACGCCGAGCTCCGCGTCATCCTCGACCGAGAGGCGGCGGTAGTCGTAGCGAGCGCCGAAGGACAGGTTCCAGCGGCCGAGCTCCGCCTGCTCGAAGGCGTAGATGCCGGCGTTGTTATAGTCGTTGTTCGGAATCAGCGTCTCCTCGCCGAACTTCTCGAACTCGTTCCGCAGCCCGGACACGCCGACGATGCCGGCGAACGGACCAACCGGCACATGATGGAAGCGCACGTCACCACTGAATGTCCTGGCCAGCAGTCCGAGAGCGACGTCGGTTGCGTCCGCCTCCTCGAACTCGCGGCGGCGGTTCCGCTCATAGCCCAGATCCACATCGAAATGGGACGCGCCGGCGGCGAGATTGGCGCCCAGGTGGACCCGATCCTCGCCGATCCGTTGGAACGGCGTCGCCAGCGGGTCCTCCGCCGGATCCTCGTGAATCTCGACCTTCTCGTTCCGATGAGTGTAGGACGCGGTGACCGAGCCGAAGCCTCCCCGGTAGCCCAGGGCCCCCGAGCCGTTCACCGTCTCCCCACCCGAGTTCAACAGATCGCCAACCGGAGTCTGGACGTCGTTGCTGGTCCGGCCGGTGAGCGCCCCGCGAAATCCCACGGGCCCGCTGGCACCTTCGAGCGAGAGCGTGCCGTCCGGCTGCTCATTATTGGTGCTGTAGGAGGCGAGGGCGCGGCCGTTCAGGAACCCGCTCCTGCCCACCGCGTCGGGGAGCGGAGGCGTTATCACGTTGATGACACCGCCAATCGCGTCCGAGCCGTACAACACGCTGGCGGGCCCACGGATCACCTCGATCCGCTCGGCCTCGCCGGCCTCGACCTGGGGCCCGTGCTCGTCGCCCCACTGCTGGTTCTCCAGGCGCTGCCCATCGGCCAGCACGAGGACGCGAGTGGAGGAGAGCCCGCGGATCACCGGCTTCCCGATCCCGTTCCCGGTGCTGAGGCTCCGCACCCCGGGGAGGCTGCTGACCGTCTCTCCCAGCGAAGCGGCGCGCTGGGCCTGCAGCTCTTCGCTGGAGAGGACGCTGGTGGGCTGGGGCGAGGTGAGCGAGGTGGTCGCGAGAGGCGACGCGGTCACCTGGACCTCGGGCAGCTCGATCAGCGTCGGCCGCAGGGTGACGTCGAGGGTGGCGCCGCTGTCGGCGAGTGTCACGCGGTGCACTTGCGGGGCGTAGCCCACTAGTGCGAAGGACACGCCGTACCTCCCTGAGGGCAGGTCGGGCAGTGCGTAGCGGCCCTCGATGTCGGTCGTAGTGGTCCGCTGCGTTTCGAGGACGGTGACCCTGACCTGTGCAAGCGGGGCGCCGTTCGTGTCGGAAACGATGCCGGACAGGGTCGGCCGCGGCGCTTTGGTGCTCGCCGCCGAGACGCCGGACAGGGCTGCGCCGAGCGCGGCCGCCAGGAAGAAGGTTCGCATGGAAGCTCCAGTGCATGGGCCGATGGCCCTCCACTACCTGTTGTCGCGGAGGGCGCAGATTGCCGATTGTGGTCTTCAGTCGGTCAAACAGCCGATGCGGGAGGAGCTCGAGAATGCGGGATGGCGTCGAGATCGGCGACGATGACCCCGACGGCGCGCGTGATGAGCAGTGCGGGAGCGCCGGAGAGGTCGGCGCGAACGACAGGGGACTGGACGACGGCGGCGCCGGCCCCGGCGGCGGTCCGACCCAGCGTGCACCTGTCTGCGTGAGCGCCGCAGCCGCCGGCCGGCTCCACGTGCGTGCGCAGTCGTTCCGCCTGGGCGCCCCAGTGATGCAGCAGGGCGTCGGGACCGGGCAGGGTGGTCCCCGCGCCCAGGAAGACGGTGAGGAGAAGCCAGGCCAGGAGCCGACGCTGCATGCAAGCATTATACTCCTGCGCCCCGGTGCGCGGCAGGGCGTATCGTTCCTCGACGTCTCACTCGTTGACGGACTATCCGGACACATCCCTCACGACTGCTGGCGATCAATCGTCCGCATGCTCGCCTCGTTGTACCGCTCGCCCGCCGCGACACCCTTCGGCGCGACTGCATCGATTTCTTCGAGGTCGCCCGCGGTCAGCTCGACCTCCAAAGCCTGGATGTTCTCTTCGAGATACTTGCGCCGCTTGGTCCCGAAGAGGGCGACGATGTCCTCCCCCTGGGCCAGGACCCAGGCGATCGCCAGCTGCGACGGCGCGCACCGCTTTCGCTTCGCGATCGCCTCCACCTTCTCGACCAGCTCGAGGTTCTTCCGGAAGTTGTCGCCCTGGAACCGGGGGTTGCCGCTGCGGTAGTCGTCCGGCGGCAGGTCACCCGGCGTGCGGAATCGGCCGGTCAGGAACCCGCGCCCAAGCGGGCTGTAGGCCACGAAGCCGATGCCCAGCTCGCGGCACACGGGGAGGACTTCGTCCTCGGGGTCTCGGGTCCAGAGGGAGTACTCGGACTGGAGCGCGGTGATGGAGTGCTCGCGGTGAGCTCGCCGGATCGTGGCGGGCGCCGCCTCGGACATGCCGAGGTGACGCACTTTCCCCCGCTCGATCAGGCGGGCCATGGCGCCGACCGTCTCCTCGATCGGCACGGTCTGGTCCACCCGGTGCTGGTAGTAGAGATCGATGTGGTCCACGCCGAGCCGGCGGAGGGAGTCGTCGCAGGCGCGATACACGTACTCGGGGCGGCCGTTCACGCCGAGGCTGCTGCCGTCCTCCGCCCGCTGGTTCCCGAACTTGGTGGCGAGGACCACCCGGTCTCGGCGGCCGCGGATCGCCTGGCCCACCAGCCGCTCGTTGGTAAAGGGGCCGTACATGTCCGCGGTGTCGAGCAAGGTGATGCCGAGGTCGAGTGCGCGATGGATGGTGGCGATGGACTCCTCGTCGTCGCGGCCGGCGTAGAACTCGGACATGCCCATGCAGCCGAGCCCCAGGGCCGAGACGGTGAGGTTCCGGGCGCCGAGGGCTCGCTCTGGAATCTGGATCATCGGTCGCAGCCGGGTCTTGGGTGGTGAGTCATGGGTGATTAGTCTGGAGTCTAGACCCGGACCCACGGCGAACTCCAGCGCCGAGCCATGGCCAACGACACGCGCACGTCCCGCTTCAACCGCATCTGCGTCTTCTGCGGCACCAACGCCGGCGAGCGGCCCGAGTACGGAGCCGCCGCGCGGGAGCTCGGCAAGCTCCTGGCCGACCAGGGCATCGAGCTGGTGTACGGCGGCGCCAGCGTAGGCATCATGGGCGAGCTGGCCGACGCGGTGCACGAGCACGGCGGCCACGTGACCGGCATCATCCCCCAGCAGCTGATGAAAAGGGAGGCGGCCCACACCGGGATTCCCGACCTGATCGTGGTGGCCTCGATGCACCAGCGGAAATCCCAGATGGCCGACCTCTCCGACGCCTTCATCACCTTGCCCGGGGGGATCGGCACGCTGGAGGGCTACCTGGAGATCCTCACCTGGGGCCAGCTCGGCATCCACGCCAAGCCGTCCGGCATCCTCAACGTCGCCGGCTACTTCGACCGCCTGATCGAGTTCCTGGACCACGCGGTGAAGGAAGGCTTCCTCACCCGGGAGCACCGGGAGGGGATCCTGGTGGACTCCGACCCGCGGAAGCTGCTCGCCAGCCTGGAGAAGTACGCACCGCGGCAGGAGGAGAAGCTGATGGGGAGGACGCATCGGTAGGCGGTCGGGCGGTCGGGCGGTCCACGCTGCGTAGGGCGGGTATTGTCGCGAGGCAAGAAGCTATGAGAATGGGGGATGATCGCGTACGAACGCTTCGACGCCTGGCGTGCGTCGCATGACTTGGCGCTTGAACTGTATCGGGCTACCGATGGGTGGCCCCGCTCCGAGCGATTCGGTCTGACGATTCAGGTGCGCAGGGCCGCGCTCTCGGTTCCCACCAACATCGCGGAAGGCGCCGCGAAGCGCGGATCTCGGGAATTCCGCCGCTTCCTGGACATCGCTCTAGGATCATTGGCCGAGCTGTCTTACCTGCTCCGTTTCGGCCGGGACTACGGCCTGCTCACCGAAGAATCGTGGCTCACCCTCGAAGCACATCGCGATCGGGCGGGCCGCTTGACTTGGGGACTCTACCACGCCGTGTCCAACGCCACTGAAAGCCCGACCGCCTGACCGCCCGGCCGCCCGACCGCCTTACCGCCTAACCGCCTCCCCTCCCTCCTCCGTCTTCCCCCCCGTCGCCTCAGGCTTGGCATCTCTCTCCGCATGGGGTGACACCGCGGGTCGGAGGCCGCCGAAGCGCTCGGTGTACGCCCGGGTGAACTCCGCGCCCAGCAGGACGATCTGCGAGGAGTAGTACACCCACACCAGCAGTACCACGACCGACCCCGCCGCCCCGTAGGCCGACGCCACTCCGCTGGTGCCGAGATAGAGGCCGATCAGGTACTTGCCGATGTTGAACAACCCCGCCGTCACCAGCGCGCCGACCCACACGTGGCGTAGGCGCAGGTCCACGTCGGGCAGGAACTGATAGATCATCGCGAACAGCAGCGTCACGATTCCCAGCGACACGAGGGTGTTGATCCCCTGCCATACCTCGGCGATCTGTGGCACGAGGGTGCCGATGTAGGTGTTCAGCGCGCTGAGCGCCGCGCTCACCAGCAACGAGACCAGCAGCACGAAGCCGACCCCGATCACCAGCCCGAACGAGAGCAGCCGCTGCAGCAGCATGTCCTTGAGGCCTGCGTCCGGCTTCGGCTTCACCCGCCAGATCGCGTTGAGCGCGGTCTGGAGCTCGAGAAACGCTCCGGTGGCGCCAAGAAAGAACGTGACCAGGCCGACCGCCGTGGCGATTCCGTCGCTTCCCCGCTGCGAGGCGCCCTCCAGCATCGCGCGCACCGCGTTGCCGCCCTCTTCGCCCACCAGGCCGCTGATCTCGGTGGTCACCTGCCGCTGCACCACCTCGGGGCCGAAGACCAGTCCCGCGATCGTGATCGCGACGATCAGAATGGGGGCGAGGGCGAACAGCGTGTAGTACGCCAGCGAGGCGCCCAGCCTCGGGACGTTGTCGTTCCACCAGCCCGAGAGCGCGCGCTTGAACAGCCAGCCGAGGTCGCGGACCGTCATGGCTCAGGGCGTGGATGGCGTGGGGCGTCCGCCGGGCTTCCAGGTCGGCCGCGGACCGTTCGCCACCACGCGAACCGCGCGCGCCACCAGGTCCGCGGCCAGTGTGAGATGGTCGAAGTCGATCCGGTCTACGGCGTCCGAGGGCTGATGGTAGTCGCCGTGCATGCCGTAAGACGACAGGGTGTGGGCCGGAATCCCCCGCAGGGCGAAGACGATGTTGTCGCTCCGCTCGAAGAACTTGAACTCGGGACGGGGGTCCGCCACGACCGGCAGGCCGGCGCCGCTCAGCTCCTCGCCCATGGTGGACCGCTCGAAGCCGGTGAGCCAGAGCTTCCCGGCGCCCACCAGGGTATCGGGCCGGCCGACCATCTCCACCTGCAGGTCCGCCACGGTCGCCCCGAGCGGGACCGCGGGCCGCTCCAGATACCATTGGGTGCCGAGCACGCCATACTCTTCGCCGCTGGTGAGCAGGACCACCACCGTGCGCTCGGGCGGATCCTTCGCCAGGCCCCGCGCGGCGGCGAGCACCGTGGCGACGCCGGACGCGTCGTCGTCCGCGCCGTTGTAGATCGAGTCTCCCCCGACCGGCTTGCCCACGCCGACGTGGTCGAAGTGCGCGCCCAGCACCACGGTCTCGTTCCGGAGGGCCGGGTCGGACCCGCGGATCAACCCGACGAGGTTGTAGTCCACCACCCGCCGCGCGGTGTCGGCGGCATCGGGGCGGGCGAGCCGCAGCGTTTCGCCTTCAGGACTCCGGACGGCCTCGTAGGTCACCCGCTGGAAGTACCCGCTGTCGCCCGCCGGCTCGAGGCCGTAACGCCGCATCCGCTCGGCCAGGAAGCGCGACGCGCGCGCCGAGCCCGGGGTCCCGGTCCGCCGCCCCTCGAGGGAATCCGCCGCGAGGACGCTCACGATCTCCCGCACCTCGTCGCGCGCGACCAGCGAACCGGTGTCCGGGTCGGACGTCCTGCCCGAGCCGCAGGCCGCTAGAAGGACGCATCCGGCCAGCCGGAGCGGGCGGGTGAAGAACATCGAACTCTCCTGGAGTCGAATCAGCCGCCGGATCGCGCTTTCGAGCCGGACGGGAGGTCGCGGGCCAGCCAGTGAGCATCGACCCTGCGAAAGTCGTAGGGGAACTCCGCAGTGGAGATATACTGCTCGTCGCCCGCCCGGGGGAGATGGGCCCCGAAGTAGTGCCGCAGGACATTTCCCATGACGTTGACGACCGTGACCGTGTCCCCGAAGGCTTCCTCGCCGCCATCGGGCAGGTAGTACGCGCCGAACGCGCCGAAGCGCTCCCGCGCGGCCGCCGGCGGCACGTCCTCGGGCGTCGGGTAGCCGGTTGCGTGCAGCAGCTTGCTGCCGTGGTCCCCCTGGAGGATGATGATCGGCGGGACCTCGGACCGGGCCAGGATCCGGTGGACGGTGGCGAGCACCAAGCGGTTCAGGCACTGGATTTGGTCGAGATACGGTCCGGCCTCCTCGTCCTCCTTCTGCCGGGGCAGCACCCCGCACTCACGGTCGAACACGTACGGGTCGTGCGGCTTGATGATGTGGGCGAAGACGAACCGGGGCGCGCCGCCGCTGCCGGCGAGATGGGCCACTCCGTTCAGCGTCCGGCGGACGTGCTCCGCCTCCCAGTGGTGGGTGCGGTCGAAGTAGCTGAGGAGGGTGATGCCCCGCACCGTGCGTTCCAGCTCGCCGGCGCTCATGGAGCGCATCAGGTCGAACCCGCCGTACGCCCGGAACACCACGTTCGCCGACGGATCGGCGCCCGTGGAGTGCCACCACTCGGAAGGGAAGAACACGTACTCGTACCCGCGCTCCTGGAGGTACGCCGCCACTCGGCTGTGCGCCAGGAGATAGTTCGGCAGCCGGGGGTGCTTCACCTTGGCCCCCACCTCACGCTCCAGCGCGACCAGGTGGGCCGAGTTCATGAGCGAGGGCAGCGAGAGCGTGGTGTGGAGGTAGTTGCTGCGCACGATCCGGGGCAGGTAGAAGCCGAGCGACCGCAGGCTGTCCTCGAACGGACGGTTGTCGAAGTCGAATCGCTCCCACAGCACGTCGCTGTTGGCATACTCGTCCAGCACGATCAGATAGACGTCCCGCCGGGTCCCGGACACCCCCGCCGGTCCCTCGATCGGCCGGGCCAGCTCCCGCACCAGCCCGCTCTGCGCGACCATCCTCTCCCCGAGCACCCAGCCCTTGCCGACCTGGAAGAGAGACCACGCCACCAGGAGCGCGGCCATGAGGCTGAGGAAGCGGCCCAAGCCGTCGAGCACGGTCTGCCGTCGGTGAATCCACCGGACCAGTAGGGCGGAGAGCACCACCCACACCGGGACCAGGAGGAGGTGCGGCGGGTGGACGGGGTCGCCGGTGAGCATACGCGCCACCCGGCGGTAGTCGAAGAAGCACGCCACGACCAGCAGGGTCACGAACGCCGGTAGACCGGGCGCGGCGCGGCCCTGGGAGACCAGTGACGCGATGGCGTAGACCGCCGCGCACGCGGCGAGGGTGATGGCCACCAGGAAAGCCAGGTCCCTCATCCCGTACTGAGCGGGATTGTTCGCGGCGTAGTTGAGCGTAGGGATGAGCGCGATCAGGAACGGGTAGGCGTGCGCGGCCCGGGCGGTCATCGCTCGCTCCCGGGCAGCGCCGTCATCAGGTACAGGGTGCGCTCCGACTCCGCCACCGGCACGGCGCGGTCGATGCGGAAGTGGCCGCGGAAGGCCGCCTCGAACCCTTCCCTGGTGTAATCGGGGAAGATGTCGGCCCGGTCGCGCAGGAGACGGCGGACCTGCGAGTCACTCTTGGGGACGAACTCGATGATGAGACTGCGTCCCAGCTTCGCGAGGAAGCCGGCCACCCGCTCGAGCGGCAAATTGTGGCCGATGGCGAGGTGGTGAACCAGGGCGAGCGCGAGCAGGACGTCCGCGGGCCCACGCTGCTCCAGACTCGGCCGCTCGCGGTGGGCCCATCCGAGCGCGGGCGACGGGTTGGTGAGATCGAGCAGCAGCGGCTGAATCCCGGTCTCGTTCTCCGCCTTGATTCGCCGGTAGTTCCGCTCCACCGCGGCGGGATCGATGTCGAACGCGATCACGCTGGGGACCAGCTGTCGCGCGGCGCGGCTGTACTCTCCGGTGTTGGCGCCCAGATCCCAGGCGGTCCGGGCCTCGACTCCGCGCAGGAACTCGATCACCGCCTGCCGCTTCGACTCGGCGGCGGCGGTGGAGTAGTTGTTGTCCTCGGTGTAGTCGGCCCATTCGGTGCCGGCCGGTGTCCAGTCGAGTGACTGGATCGCCCCCCTGAGACTGCGGACCAGGCCGGTCGCCGCCGCCGGACTGATACCGCGCCTCGACGCGGCGCTCGGCTCTCCACCTTCCACCGCCCCGGCCCCGCGATCGGCGTAACGGCGCTGTGCCATCGCGTGCAGGTGGACGTGAAAGAGCAGGCCGGGGCGGAGCCAGGTGCGGCGGGGCAACATCCGGCTCCCCAGGTCGAGCGGAATGCCCTCGAGATGGGAGCGCAGCAGCGCGGCGAGTCGCACGTCCATCCGGCTCATGAGCGCCAGCGGCACCAGGAAGTGCTCGCAGAACTGCCGGTACCCCGCCCACGGGGCGCCGGGCTCACGCGGCTCGAAGGAGAGGGTGTCGATGAAGACGGGGCGACCGGCGACGAACTGGACGTTGTAGGCGCTGGCATCCCGCAGGGTGAGGCCCCGGGCCAATGCCCGCTCCTGAAGGTCCAGGGTCAGGAGGGCGGCGTCGCGCAGCTGCCCGAACGACCACTCATAGGGGTAGGAGATGAACGGCACCCGCTCCGGCTCCAGCACGGCAACCGCCTCGGGTGAGGCCGCCAGGTCGAGGGAGACCTCGCGGTGGGGCACCAAGAGCCGGCCCTCCACGAGCTCGGCGTACAGCCCCGAGTCGAGGAAGGCCTGGTAGCGCTCCCGGAAAACGCGATTGACCTGGCGGTAGAGCGCTCCGTCTCTGGTATAGACGAATCCGCTGGGGTCGCGGTACGAGGCGCCTAGCGCTTCTGCGCCCATCGGCGCGGCAGCAACGAGCGGAAGACCTGTTTCAGGCCCTCACGGAGCCGGCTGAAGACGGCGACGGCGGACAGGACGCCCGCGGCGAGCACCTGAAGCACGAGGCTCCCGGCGGTGGGGTCTATGTACATGTGCCCTCTTAGGTTCCAGGATCCGGGCCGGCCCGCCTGCGCGTCACGGGCACGTAACCGACTGATGATAACCTACTGGACCGCCGGATGGGTGTGGCCTGCGTCACGCCACCCACACCGTCTTCGCGTTCACGAACTCCCGGATCCCCAGGGGACTCAACTCCCGGCCGTACCCGGACTCCTTGACCCCGCCGAACGGCACCCGGGGATCGGAGGCCACCATGGCGTTGACGAACACCATGCCCGACTCGATCTCCCGGGCGAACCGATCCCGCTCGGTCCCGCTCCGGGTCCAGACGCTGGCGCCGAGGCCGAAGGGGGAGTCGTTCGCGAGCCGGATCGCCTCCTCGCTGCTCCGGACCCGGAACAGCAGCGCCACCGGCCCGAAGACTTCCTCGCGGAAGACCGGGGACTCGGGTGTGATCCCGCCGAGGACCGTCGGCGCGTAGTACCAGCCCTGGTCCCCGAGCTTCCGGCCGCCGGTGAGGACCCGGGCCCCGGCCTGGACCGCACGGTCCACCTGGTCGGCGATGGTGCGGAGCTGCCCCTCGGTGGCCAGAGGCCCGATGTCGGTCTTCCCGTCCATCGGATCCCCCACCGTGAGCCCCGCCATCCCCGCCACGAACCCGCGCTCGAACTCGTCGGCCACGGTCTCGTGGACGATGAACCGCTTGGCGGCGATACAGCTCTGTCCGTTGTTCACGATCCTGGCCTTCACCGCGGTGGCGATCGCGGCCGGGAGGTCGGCATCGGGCAGCACGATGAATGGATCGCTGCCGCCCAGCTCGAGCACGGTCTTCTTGACCACCTTCCCCGCCGCCGAGGCCACCTGGCTGCCCGCGGTGTTGCTGCCGGTGAGGGTGACCGCGGCGACCCGCCGGTCTTCGATCACCCGGCCCACCTGATCGGTCTCGATCAGGAGCGTCTGGAAGACGCCCTCCGGGAAGCCGGCGCGGCGGAAGATGTCCTCGATCGCGAGCGCGCACTGGGGCACGTTGGACGCGTGCTTCAGCAGGCCCACGTTGCCGGCCATCAGCGCCGGCGCGGCGAAGCGGAAGACCTGCCAGAAGGGAAAGTTCCAGGGCATGATCGCGAGCACCGGCCCGATCGGCTGCCAGGTCACGTAGCTCCGAGACGCCGTGGTCTTCACCTCTTCGTCAGCGAGGAATCGCTCGGCGTGCTCGGCATAGTAGCGGCAGCCCCAGGCGCTCTTCGCCGCCTCTTCCACCGCGGCCTTGAGCGGCTTCCCCATCTCGGTCACCATGAGCCGGCCAAACGCTTCCTTTTCGCCCTCGAGAATGTCGGCGGCCTCGAGCATCAGCCGCGTCCGCTCGGCGAAGGTGGTGCGACGGTGTCGCTGGTACGCCTCGGCGGCGCACTGGAGCCTGGCCTCGAGCTGCTCGGGGGTGAGCGGCTGGAAGGTTCGGAGGGTTTCCCCCGTGGCGGGGTTGATCGTGGCGATGGGCATGGGGGAATGTAAGACGGTCAGGCGGTCAGGCGGTAAGGCGGTCGCGCCGGCGGGCGGCCGGGCGGCCGGGCGGACCGAGGATAATCCTGTCATCCCGAGCGAAGCGAGGGACCTTCTCGGCGCCCATCGGAATTCGGGTGAGTAGCCGCCTCATGCTTGCGTTACTCGAAATGACGGCACTTCGTACCGCCTGACCGCCCGACCGCCCGACCGCCTTATCTTCCCCCCATGTCCGCACTCCGGGCCCTCCTCCGCGAGAGCATCGACTACGCCGGCCTGTTTCCCCCGGCGGGCTTGAGCATGGCGCAGGCCGTCGCCAACTACGGGTCCTATCTGAACGGGCCGCATGCCTGGGCGCTCGGCAGGTTTGTCGTGCCCGCGAGTCGGCTAGGCGACATGGAGCGGGCCGGAGCCGGGGGCCTGCCGCCCCACCGGTGGCGAGTCGCCGCCCTGCTGGGAGGAGATCCCGCCCGGGACCTCGAGGCCATCGGGGAGTTCAACTGCCTCCATGTTGCCGACGGCGCCGGCATGGCGATGGTGGACGTAGTAGAGGCGAAAGCCGAAAGCCCGGAGGCAGTGGAGCAGCTCCTCTCCAGAGTGCCGTCGGGCCTGCAGCCCTACGTCGAGATCCCGCTCTCCCGCGATCCCGTGCCACTCGCGGCCGCGGTCGCGAGGGCGGGCGGAAGGCTCAAGGTCCGCACCGGCGGCGTCAGCGCCGAGGCGTTTCCTGCTGCCGCCGACCTGGCGGGTTTTCTCCGCGCCGCGCGCGATGCGGGCGTACCCTTCAAGGCGACGGCCGGCCTGCATCACCCGCTCCGAGCCGAGTACCGCCTGACCTACGAGCCCGGCAGCGCCTGCGGCACCATGTTCGGATTTCTGAACCTGTTCCTTGCGGCGGCGTTCGTGGACGCTGGGCTGGACGATGCCGCGGCCGAGCGGTTGCTGGAGGAGCGGGACCGGGCCGCATTTTCCTTCGACGCCGACGGGGTCGAGTGGCGAGGGCACCGGCTCGACCTCGACCGCATCCGTCGCGCCCGCGAATCCACCATCATCTCGTTCGGCTCCTGCTCGTTCACCGAGCCGATCGACGACCTCCACTCGCTCGGCCTGCTCTAGATACCAGTGGACCATACCAACGACCCCTCGCTCCGGTCCTGGGTCGAGTCGGCCGAAGGGCACGCCGACTTCCCCATACAGAATCTCCCTCTGGGTGTGTTCCGGCGCCGCGACACCGATCAGCAACCGCGGGTCGGCATCGCGATAGGCGACCTGATCCTGGATCTCGCCGCCTGCCACGCGGCCCGGCGCTTCACCGGACTGGCGGCGACGGCGGCGGGTGCGTGCGGAGGCCCGACGCTCAATCCGCTGATGGCGCTAGGCGCGGGGCCGCGGGCGGAGCTACGCCGTCAGGTGAGCGATCTGCTTTCGGCGGAGTCGGCCAACCTACGTGACCCGGGGCTCCTCGTCTCCCAAGCGGAGGTGGAGCTGCTGCTGCCGGCCGAGATCGGCGACTACACCGACTTCTACGCCTCCGTTCACCACGCCACCAACGTCGGGAGCATGTTCCGGCCGGACAACCCGCTTCTGCCCAACTACAAGTGGGTGCCGATCGGGTATCACGGGCGTGCGTCTTCCATCGTGCCCAGCGGCACACCGGTGCGGCGGCCGGCCGGTCAGAGTCGCGCCCCTGATGCGGCCACACCGAGCTTCGGTCCCAGCCGCTCCCTCGACTACGAGATGGAGCTGGGCTTCTTCGTGGCTGGCGCCAATGGACTCGGCGAGCCGGTGCCGATCACACGGGCGGAGGAGCGGATCTTCGGCTTCTGCCTGGTCAACGACTGGTCGGCGCGCGATCTGCAGGCCTGGGAATACCAGCCGCTCGGACCCTTCCTGGCGAAGAACTTCGCCACCACGATCTCACCGTGGATCGTGACGCTGGAGGCCCTGGACCCGTTCCGCGCAGCGTCCCCGGTCCGGCCCGGCGGCGACCCCGCCCCGCTGCCCTACCTCGACTCGCGCAAGAACGCCGACGCGGGCGCGGTCGCGGTGACCGTAGAGGTCCATCTCTCCTCGGCCCGGATGCGCAAGGCCGGCCTGGAGCCGGTGCGGCTGAGTCGTGGCAGTGCGGTGGACCTCTACTGGACTCCCGCACAGCTCCTGACGCATCATGCCAGCAACGGCTGCAATCTCCGGCCCGGCGACCTGCTCGCCACCGGCACCATCTCCGGCCCGTCGAAGGAGTCGCGCGGCTGCATGCTCGAGCTGACCTGGCGTGGCGCCGAGCCGTTGGCGCTGCCGACGGGGGAGACCCGGAAGTTTCTGGAAGACGGCGACGAGGTGGTCATGCGGGGGTACTGCGAGCGCGAGGGTGCGGTACGGATCGGCTTCGGGGAATGCAGGGGAGTGGTCTTGTCACCCTGAGCGCAGAAGGGGGCCATGCTCATTATGGTCCCCTTCACTGCGTTCAGGGTGACAGATGGGGGATGAGGCTCAACCCTTCTCGACGATCCGGTTCACCACGTCCTTCGCATAGTCCTTATCCCACTCGGCCAGATTCTTGCGGGCCGTGACTTCGACCTTCGACGTCTTGTCCGTCTCCCGGTTGATGTTGATGTTGACGTCGAGGTCGCCCTGCTTGCCTTTGAGTACGTGCTTCGCGCCCTGGTCCTCGGTGCTTTCCCCTTCCTTGACGATCCCCATCTCCCCCATCACCGCCTGCGCCCGGGTCGCGACATTCTCCACCGAGCCCTCGACTACGGCCTCCGCACCGCGGGACGTGAGATAGACGCCGGCGGCTGCCCCGCCTGCCGCGGCGGCGACACACCCCGTGCCGAGCAGGACCGACGCGAGCGGAATGAGATAGCGACGCATGGAAGTGCCTCCAATGAGTGCGGTTGGCTCGACGATCACCGGAAGATAGTACCCGCCGGCCGGGCCAGGTTCCATCGTCTGCGTCACCGCCCGTGCGTGCGCCGCGCCTCTCATCGGGCCCGCGTCCCACATCCCGCTCCGACCGTCTATCCTCCACTCATGCGAATCGTCATCCTCGGCGGGGGCTTCGGGGGGGTGGCGGCGGCGCGGCGGCTGGAGCAGCTGTGCCGCCGGCGGCCGGATGTCGAGATCACCCTCGTCAGCCAGAACAACTTCTTCGTGCTGACGCCGCTGCTCTTCGAGGCGTGCTCGGGCCGCCTCGAGCTGCGGCACTGCGCCCAGCCGATCCGCCCCGCGCTTCACCGCACGCGCTTTTTGGAGGCGCGGGTCGAACGGGTGGACCTGGAGGGCCGCGAGGTCCACGCGGTGGGGGGCGAGGGAGCGACGTACCGGCTCCCCTTCGAGCACCTGATCATCGGATTGGGCGCCAGGACCAACGAGACCCTGATCCCCGGCTCGGCCTCGGCGATGACCTTCAAGTCGATGGCCGACGCGCTCCTGCTGCGAAACCACCTGATCGAATGCTTCGAGCGGGCGGACGCGTCGAGAACGTCGGCTGCCCGCCGGCGCTGCCTCACGATCGTGGTGATCGGCGGCGGCCTCGTGGGGGTCGAGCTCCTGGGCGAGCTCACCGCCTTCGTCGACGACGTACTGCGCTACTACCCGACCATCCGCCGCGACGAGCTGAGCTTTCACCTGTTCGAGGCCGGACCCCGTATCCTGCCCGAGATCGATCCCTCGCTCGCCGAGGTGGCCGAGCGGGTGCTGCGGCGGCGCGGCGCGGACCTTCGCGTTTCGACGCCGGTCCAGGCGATCGAGGCCGACCAGGTTCACCTGGCCGATCGGACCATCGAGGCGGGCACGATCGTGCTGGCGGCCGGCATCCTGCCGAGCGAGGTGGCCGCGGGCATCGCGGTCGGGCACGACCACCGCGGGCGGATCGTCGTCGATGCGTCGATGCGAAGCCGCAGTCATTCCTTCGTCTGGGCCTTGGGAGATTGCGCCGTCATCCCCGGGCCCGACGGAACACCCTACCCCGCCCTCGCCCAGCACGCCGTCCGCGAAGGCCGCCGTGTCGCCGAGAACGTCGTCGCGGCGGTCGACGGGCGCGAGCCCCGCCCCTTCGTCTTCCGGTCGCTCGGAACCATGGCCTCGCTCGGCCACCAGCGTGCCGTCGCGCGGGTGTTCGGGTGGCGGCTCACCGGATTCCCGGCCTGGTGGGTGCGGAGGACGTACTACCTGTTCCAGATGCCGCGCTGGGACCGGCGGCTCCGCATCGTGCTCGACTGGACGGTGGCGCTCTTCTTCCGGCCGGACATCACCAAGGTGGACCTTACGCCCGAGCCGGGCCCGACGCAGCACGACTACCGCAGCCCTGTGGCGGGCGGCATATTTCACGATCATTCAATGCGAGCCCATTCGTGACCACCTTCGTCAAGCCGACCGAGATCCCGATCGACGGCGCGCACACCCTGGCGCGCGAGTACTTCACCTCCCCTGACATCCTGGCCGAGGAGATGGAGCGGATCTTCTTCCGAAGGTGGATCTGCGTCGGCCGCGAGGACCGTATCCACAACCCGGGCGACTACTTCCTTCAGGAGATCGGGAAGGAGAGCGTGATCGTCCTGCACGACCGGGCCGGCGGATACCGCGCCTACTACAACGTGTGC
Organism: Gemmatimonadales bacterium; assembly: GCA_036556505.1. Lineage (GTDB taxonomy): Bacteria > Gemmatimonadota > Gemmatimonadetes > Gemmatimonadales > GWC2-71-9 > CAVVWJ01. Next base: position 11,513 of record DATBJH010000006.1, on the reverse strand, counting down.
CGCCACCGGGGCACGCGGCTCTGTGAGGAGCACACCGGCCGCTTCTCCGAGACGATCCAGTGCCCCTACCACGCCTGGACCTACGCGCTCGACGGCCGGCTCATCGGCGCCCCGTCCACTGGCGACATCGAGAACTTCGACAAAGCCGATTGGCCGCTCCACTCGGTGCCCGTGGCGACCTGGGAGGGCTTCCTCTTCATCAATCTGGCAGAGCACCCGGAGCCCTTCGAGCAGGCCTTCGAGCCGCTGCTCGGCCGCTTCAGCCGGTTCAACCTGCCGAACCTGAAGGTCTACCGGACGATCGAGTACGACGTCCACTGCAACTGGAAGCTCCTCTTCCAGAACTATTCCGAGTGTTATCACTGCGGACCGGTGCACCCCGGGCTCGCGAAGCTCACGCCGCCCACCAGCGGCGAGAACGACCTGACCCAGGGACCGTTCACCGGCGGGTTCATGGTGATCAACCGCGGGCACGAGAGCATGACGATGAGCGGCAAGTCGTGCGGCGTGGCGGTCGGCGACCTGCCCGAGGAAGACATGGATCGCGTCTACTACTACGCGATCTTCCCCAACATGCTCCTCAGCCTGCACCCCGACTACGTCATGTTCCACACCATCTGGCCTCAGGCCACGGACCGGAGCCTGATCCAGTGCAGCTGGATGTTCCACCCGGCCACGCTCAGCGATCCGGCCTTCAACCCGGACGACGGGGTGGAGTTCTGGGACATGACCAACAAGCAGGACTGGCACATCTGCGAGCAGAGCCAGTTCGGCATCCGGTCGAGAGCGTATCGGCCGGGGCCCTACTCGGGGCGGGAAAGCCTTTCCGTCCAGTTCGACAGGGAAGTGCTGAGAGCGCTGGGAAGAAAGCCGTGAAACAGCCGTGAAACGCGAACAGTAAGAAGTGAGAGGGGTCGCTCGGCCGGTGAGCTGGCCAAGCGACATGATACCTCAGCCCGAATTCGATGTTTTCCATCGACAGCCGCTCGTTGTTGCCGTGCACCGAGAGCCGGTCATCGGTTCTCCATGAGCATGTGCGCGGCGATCTCCTTCACCAGCTTGGCGGCGACCGTGGCGGTCAGGCCGGTCGAGTCATGGTTGGGATTGAGCTCGACCACGTCCGCGCCGGCGAGCGGCGCCTCGAGCGAGTGGACGATGCCGAGGACCTGGCGGACCGTGAGTCCGCCAGGCTCCCGGTGCGTCACGCCGGGCGCCAGCCCGGGCTCGAGCGCGTCGAGGTCGAGGGAGAGATAGACCGGCGAGTCGAAGCGAAGCCGCGCTCCTTCACGCCAGCCGCCCATCTCCATCACCTCCACCCCGAATCGCTGCGCCTGCTCCCGCTGATGACCGGTCATCGTGCGGATGCCGATCTGGACCAGACGATCGGCGAGCCCCTCCTCCATGATCCGTGCGAAGGGGCACGCGTGAGAGTACCGGTCGCCCTGGAACTCGTCGTACAGGTCGGGATGGGCGTCGAGGTGCAGAATGCCGAGCCGGGGGTAGTGCGGGCGCAGTCCGCGGATCGAGGGATAGGTGATCGAGTGATCGCCGCCGAGGAGGAGCGGCCGGCGTCCGGAGTCGAGGATCGAGTGGACCGCCTGCTCGATCCGGGCCCGGGCCTCGCCGCCGGGCTCGCGGTCGCTGAACCAGAGATCCCCGTCGTCGTCCAGACCGCTCTCCCTGAGGTCGATGCCGGCCTCGGTCCAGGTGTTCCCCGCCTCCGACCAGAGGGCCTCCCGGATCAGCACCGGCGCCCCCGCCGAGCCTCGCTGATAGGAGGACGAGGCGTCGTACGGTACGCCTAGCAGCGCTACCTTCGTCATCGTCTCGTCATGCCGGCATCATTGTGGCCTGGGACTCCTTGTGATTCACCACAGAGCCATGGAGAACGGAGAGGAACGGAGCCACCCCATTCCACCCCCAAAGAGGCTTTGGGATGTGAGGTGCGGGGCTCCGTGCGCCTCGGTGGTCTCCCTGGCTCCGAAGCCAGCCACGCTATCGATCCCCGAGATGCATCCGCCGCTCGAGCGCCGCATAGCCCGCGGCGGCGGACGGCTCGGGCGTTACCAGCGACACCAGGATGCCGGCAGCGAACGACATCGGGATCGTCACCAGGGCGGGATTCTTGAGCGGGAACCAGGCGTGCTCATGGCCGAGGATGTCCACCTGGAGCGTCGGCGAGAGATAGATCAGGACCAGGGTGACCACCGTGCCCAGCGCCATGCTGGTGACGGCACCGGCCGTCGTGTAGCCGCGCCAGAAGATGGCCAGGATGAGCGCCGGGAAGTTGGCGCTGGCCGCGATGGCGAAGGCCAGCGAGACCATGAAGGCGACGTTCTGTCCCTTGAACGTGATCCCCAGCGCCACCGCGATCACCCCGAGCGCCAGTGTCGCCACCCGGGCCACCCGGAGCTGCTCGGCAGGGTCCGAGTGGCCGCGGCGCACCACGTTGACCCAGAGGTCATGCGACAGCGCCGCCGCACCCGACAGCGTGAGGCCGGCCACCACCGCCAGGATGGTCGCGAAGGCCACCGCCGCGATGAAGCCGAGAAACGGCGTGCCGCCGAGCAGCTCCGCGAGGAGCGGAGCGGCCATGTTGCCGCCCGGGTCCACCGCGCGGATCTTCTCCGGCCCCACCAGCACCATCGCCCCGAATCCCAGGACGAAGGTCAGGAGATAGAACAGCCCGATCAGACCCGTCGCCACGAAGACCGACGACCGGGCCGCCCGTGCGTCCGGCACGGTGTAGAAGCGCATCAGGATGTGCGGCAGCCCGGCGGTCCCGAACATCAGCGCCATCCCGAGCGAGACGGCGTCCAGCGGCTTCGAGACCAGCTTGCCCGGCACCAGCACACCGTCGCCGTACTGCCGCGCCGCCTCGGCGAAGAGCGCGGCGGGATTCAGGCCGAAGCGGAGCAGCACCAGCAGCGCCAGGAACAGCGCGCCGGTGATCAGCAGGCCCGCCTTCACGATCTGCACCCAGGTGGTGGCCAGCATGCCGCCGAACAGGACGTAGCCGATCATGACGAAGCCCACCAGCACGATCGCCTGCTCGTACCCCAGCCCGAACATCAGCCGGATGAGTCCGCCCGCGCCCACCATCTGCGCGATCAGGTAGAGCGTGACCGTCGCCAGCGTGCCGAGCGCGGCCGCGAGCCGGACCGGCGCCTGCCGCAGGCGGGTCGCGAGCACGTCCGAGAAGGTGTACTTGCCGAGGTTGCGGAGCGGCTCCGCGATCAGGAAGAGTACCACCGGCCACCCGACCAGCCAGCCGGTCGAGTAGATCAGGCCGTCGAAGCCGGTGGTGGAGACCAGACCGGCGATGCCGAGGAACGAGGCCGCGCTCATGTAGTCGCCCGCCAGCGCGAACCCATTCTGGCCGGCGCTGATGGAGCGGCCCGCGGCGTAGAAGTGCTCGGTGGTCCGGGTCCGGCGCGCGGCCCACCAGGTGATCCCCAGGGTGATGCCGATGAAGCCGAGGAAGAAGAAGGTCTGGGTCACGACTCCTCTCCTCGGCTCAGCGCCTCCACCCGGGGGTCGTAGTGCGTCGCCGCCCAGCGGACGTACACCCAGGTGAGGATCCAGGAGGCCACGATGACCAGCGCGCCCAGGAGGATGCCGAGGGTGAGACCGGGCACCACCTGGACCGCGAGCAGCGCCCGCCCGTACGCCACCAGCAGGATGAAGCCGAAGTACATGACCACCATGCCACCGGTGAGCAGGAGGGCCACCCGCCAGCGCGCGGCGTCCAGCTCCCCGATCGAGCCTCGCGTCTCTCTCACGCTCGCCTCCGCCGTCCGCGCAGGTACACCGCCGCTCCGCCCAGCACCAGCAGCGCGGTAAGCCCAGCCACCTTCGTCACCGCGAGCATCTTGTTGGGCTCATCCTCCGCCGGGACGAGGGCCAGGCCGATCGCCGCCGCGGTCACGGCGAATCCGACGGCGCCCAGCAGCGTCGCCACCGGCCGGCCACCGGGCACCCGCATGACCCCGGCACCCGCCGGCTCACCCTGGAGCTTGATCATGGAGGCGAACATGAACAGGTAGGGGATGAAGTACCCGATGATCGCCATGCTGACCAGCACGTCGTAGGCGCCCTTCACGGTCGTCCCCGCCTGACCGAGGAAGATGAACAGGGCCGCGATCGCCGCCTGCACCAGCAGGCTCACGTGGGGCGACCCGTACCGCGGGTGGATCCGTCCGAAGGCGGGCGGCAGGAAGCGGTCGATCCCCGCGACGAACGGCAGCCGCCCGCCGGCCGCGAACCAGGCGCCGGCCTGCCCCAGCCCGCCCAGGGTGATCAGCAGGGCCGTGACCGAGGTGAGACCCACGGCGCCGACCCGTTCCGCCGCCTCCTCGATGGAGAGCATGAAGCCCTGCAGATGGAGGATCTTCGCCTGCGGCAGCGCGACGAGCATGGACACGGTGGAGAGGATGTAGAGCAGGACGATCAGCGCGCCGCCGAGGAGGAGGGCGCGAGGAATGTTCCGCCGGGGGTCGCGGATCTCGTCGCCCATCATGGACGCACTCTCCAGTCCGCTCAGCGAGAACGCGATGGTGGACCAGAAGATGATGTCCTTGAGCCGGGTGCTGGGGATCAGGCTCTCCGCGGTGAAGGCCGTGGCCGAGCCGAAGCGGGACCAGGAGACCGCGGCGAGCCCGATCAGGAAGACGGCCGGCACCCAGAGGCCCACCGCCCCCAGGTTGTGCAGCCACTTCCCCACGCCGAGCCCGAGGACGTTGAGGGTCACCGCCACGAGCAGCGCGGCGAGCGAGAAGACGACGTAGTATGCCGGATTGTCGGTCAGACCCTGCCAGGCCGCGCCGCCGATGAAGAGCGCGCTCGCCGCGGTGAAGTAGAAGAGGCCTGGAAAGTAGGGGAGATTGCAGGTCCAGTAAGTCCAGCCGGTCATGAATCCCGCGAAATTGCCGAAGGCGCGCTTGCTCCACACGTAGCACCCGCCCTCGCCGGGATAGCGCGACGAGAGCTCGAGCACGGTCGCCAGCAGCGGGAGGTAGAACAGCAGCCCGGCCCCGATCCAGATCAGGATCGCGCTCGGTCCGGCCGCGGCCGCGTTACCGACCCAGCGCACGGTGAAGCCGGTGACCAGGTAGAAGAGCAGCAGGTCCCGGAACCCCATCGCGCGGTGGAGCTGCGCCGTCGGAGCGGGCTCGGGTACCGACGTGGTTCGGACGGCGGGTGCGGTCACACCATGTAGTTCCGCGGCGGGTCCTTCAGCTGGAGGATCGGGCGGTCGATCCGGAAGGGCGCGAGGTCGCGGGGCGAGTGGCCGTCGACCGAAAGGTCCGACAGGATCTGGCCGATCAGCGAAGCGAACTTGAAGCCGTGCCCGCCTCCGATCGCCACCGTGATGTCGGGATGCTCCGGCAGTACGTCGAGCACGAAGTCCCGGTCCGGTGTCAGGGTATAGAGGCAGGTCTTGGTATGGATGATCGGCCCCAGCGCCGCGGGGAGGTGCCGCTCGAGAAAGCGAAGCACCCGGTCCAGCGCCTCGGGATCAGGATCGAAGGTCCGGGTGTCCGCGGTGGTCTCCCTTCCCCCGGCGTCCTGACCCACCTTGGGGCCCGCCTCGCCGAACACGGGGAAGCCGTAGAAGCAGGGATCGTCCATCCAGATCCAGATGGGGAAGCGGTCGGGCTGGAACTGGTCCGACCGCGGGGAGGCGAAGTAGGTGACCTGCTCCTTGGTCACCCGAAGCGGCAGCTCGATGCCGACGGACGAGAGCGCGCGATTGGACCAGGCGCCCGCGGTGACGACCAGCCGCCGGCAGCGATAAGTCGCGTCGGCCGTGCCCACCTCGACCTCGCCCCGGCCGGCTCGGATGGTCTCGACCGGGCTGCGGTCGAGCAGGGTGGCGCCGTGCTCCCGCGCCATCCGCACGTGGGCCGCGTTGGCCCGGGCAGCCATCGCGATCCCGCTCTGCTCCTGGTAGAGCCCGTGGATGTCGTCGCCGAGGCGCCACTGAGGCCAGCGGCGCATGATCTCGCCCGCGTCCAGCCGCTCGTACTTCACCCCCGCCGCATCCATGCTCTCGCTGTAGGTGCTCAGCGGGATGGCGCTCTCCCGGGGTCCGACGTCGAGCCCACCGGTCCGCAGCACGACCTGCTCTCCCGCGTCGCGCTCCAGCTCCGCCCAGGCCTGGTAGGCGAACTTGGCCAGCTCGACGTAGCCCGGCGTGTGGTAGGAGAGGCGGATGATCCGGGAGTGGTCCTGGGACTCGCCGCGCACATGGCCCAGCTCGAATTGCTCGAGCCCGAGCACCTCGGTCCCCGCCCGCCGCGCGAGCCAGTAGGCCGCCGCGCAGCCGAAGCCGCCGAGGCCGAGGACGATGTATTCGACGTCAGTTGTCAAGGACGGAGCCCGGCAGGGCGGTCGGGCGGTCGGCGGTCAACGGCCCGGCGTCGCTCGTACAAACCAGGCCGATCGCTCACGGCGTTTGACCGCCCGACCGCCCGACCGCCTGACCGCCCTCCGCGCCCAGTCTCTCCCCCACATACCTCCGAATATCCAGACTCCAGCTCTCCATCGGCGCGTAATAGCCGGTCTCGAACACGCGTGAGCTCATGCCCCGCTGCACCGACTCGCAGATGGTCCAGTCCTGATGATTCACCAGGTCCCAGAAGTCCACCGCGTCCGAGGGGTCGAAGCCGGGCTTCGCGATCTCGGCCGGATGGAAGAGGAACTCGCACACCACCGTCGTGTGGTCCGGTGCGTGGGGGCGGATGGTGAAGGCGGCGACGTGGTCGGCGGAGAGGCTCAGCAGGAGGTTGGGATAGATCAGCTCGCCCTTGTGCCGGACCCGCTCGTCCTCGCTCAGGCCTTCGAACGGGGCTCGCATGGTGGTGCCGCTATCGGTGAAAGTCCAGGCGCCGTCGCGGTGGGGAATGCCCCGCTCCCAGTCGAGGTCCGCGCCGCCCCGCTGCTTGAAAGCGGGCACCAGCCGGCACAGCTCGGGATGGACGGGGCCGCAATGGTAGCACTCGTTGTAGTTCTCCAGCATCACCTTCCAGTTCGCCGCGACCGGATACTCGATTCGCCGTGCGACCCGAAGCTCGGCGAGCGGATAGCGACGGAGGCGCTCGGGCACTCCGGCCAGCTGGCCGGCCAGCGAGCGGCCCTCCGCCCTGGCTTCAGCGGGCGTGAGATGGACGAACACGAACCCGCCCCAGGTGTCCACGCCTACCGGGTGCAGGGAGAGGTCGCCCCTGGCGATGCCGTCGCCCTCCTCGAGGTACGGCGCGGTCCGAAGCGCGCCGTCCAGCGTATAGGTCCAGGAGTGATAGGGGCAGCGGATGCCCGCGGCGAAGTGGCCGCGGCCGCAGTCGGGCACCAGCTGCGAGCCGCGGTGGCGGCACACGTTGTAGTGCGCCGCGAGCGCGCCCTCCCGGGTGCGCACGAGCAGCACGCTCTCCCCCGCCACGTCCCGCACCAGGTAGTCGCCAGGATTCGGGAGCTCTTCCTCGCGGGCGACATAGTACCACTCCCGGAAGAAGATCCGCTCGCGCTCCAGCTCGAAGATCCGGTCCGAGAGGTAGTAGTCGCGGTGGAGGGTACGCTCGAGCCGGCTCATCGCCGGGCCTCACCGCCCTCGGGACCGTAGAAGATCACCCAGACGGCGAGATCGTCGGTGAAGTCCTCGAACCGGTGCACCACGCCCGCCGGCACGAACAGCAAGTCGCCCGGGCCGAAGGCGTGCCGGGTGTTCCCATTGAGGAACATGCCGCTCCCCTGCACCACGACATAGACCTCATCGCGGGTGTGCGGGGCCTGGGGGTCATGGCTTCTAGGGGCGTAGAGCTCCACGCTCAGCGTGCCATGCTTGAACAGCTCGACATACCGCTCGCGGTGGGGACCGGGGAGACGCGCGAGGGCGTCGGCGACGGTGAGTCTGTGCTCGGGCATGGGCCGGCAGTTTGAAGGCTATCGGTTATCAGCTATGGCTATCAAAGCTATTCCGCCAGCAGTTCCTCATACCGGCAATGCCGCACAGCTGGTGGCTGATCGCTGAGAACCGATGCTATCAGCCTGTAGCCGACAGCGGTGCGACCCTACCGCCTCGCGTCCCGGATGATCTCCCGCGCCGCATTGAACCCGCACGCCCCCATCACCCCGCCGCCCGGATGGGTCGCCGCGCCGCACAGGTACAGGTGGCGAATCGGCGTCCGGTAGTCCGCGTACCCCGGAACGGGCCGCATGAACGACAGGCTGCTCAGCGACATCACGCCTTGCATGATGTTGCCGCCGGTGAGTCCGAACCGCTCCTCCAGGTCCACGGGAGTCAGCACCTGCCGGGCGATGACGGAGCGCTTGAAGTTGGGGGCGAACTCGTTCATCAGGTCAAAGCACCGGTCCGCGTACTTCTCCCGCTCCTCGGCGAGCGAGAGCCCCGGGGCCAGCTTGTAGGGGAAGTACTGGGTGAACATGGACATCACGTACTTCCCCGGCGGGGCCACGGTCTCGTCCAGCGCGGAGGGGATGGTGGCCTCGATGATCGGCGCCTGCGAGGGCCGGCCGTACTTGGCGTCGTCGTACGCCCGTTCGATGTACTCCATCGTGGGCGAGATGTGGATGGTGCCGCGGTGCTGCGGGCCGGCGGTCGTGCCCGGAAGCGCCTTGAAGTCGGGCAGCTCGCCGAGGGCGATGTTGATCTTGCAGCTGGCGCTGCTGTAATCGATGTGGCGCACCGCCTCGACGAAGTCCGGGGGCAGGTCGCCGTTCCCCATCAGCTTGAGGAAGGTGACGTTGGCGTCCACGCCGGAGGCGACCCGGGTCGCGTGCAGCTCGGTGCCGTCGCGCAGCACCACGCCGCGCACGGTCCCGTTGCCGGTCAGGATCTTCACCACCTCGGCGTTGGTCCGGATCTCGGCCCCGGCCTCCCGGGCCGCGGAGGCGATCGCGTTGCTGATCCCGCCCATCCCGCCACGCACGTAGCCCCATACGCCGCGGGCCCCGTCGCACTCGCCCATCACGTGGTGGAACAGCACGTAGGCCGTTCCCGGCATCGAGGGGGACGCCATCGCGCCGATGATCGCGTCGGTCGCCAGCGTCACCTTGAGCTGCTCCGACTCGAACCACCGGTCCAGGATCGGGGTGGCGGCTCCGGCCAGGATCTCCACAGCCTTCTGCCCATCGTGCCCCAGCCTCAGGAAACCGAGCCCGAGCCGGGCGAGCTGCACCAGGTTGGCGGGCTTGAGCGACCAGGGGTTCGGCGGGGTCATCACCAGCGTGGGCTCGAGGAAATCGGCCACCCGCTCCAGCATCGCCTCGTACTTCGGGAGCGCCTCGGCGTCCCTGGGGGAGAACTTGGAGACCTCGCGGTGGGTCAGCGCCTTGTCGGGGCCGAGCAGCAGTGAGCGGCCGTCGGGAAAGGGCGTGAACGAGGAAGGATTGCGCGGCAGCATCTGGAACCCGTGCCGCTTGAGGTCGAGGTCGCGGATGACCTCCGGCCGGAGGAGGCTGTTGACGTAGGCCGCGGTGGAGACCTTGAACCCGGGCCAGACCTCCTCGGTGGTGCAGGCGCCGCCCAGCACCTCTCGGCGCTCGAGCACCAGGACCTTGAGGCCCTTACGGGCGACGTAGGCCGCGGTCACGAGGCCGTTATGGCCGCCCCCGATGACGATGAGATCGTATGTGACGGGCATGGCGTGGAATCTTAGCCCGCGGCCGGAGTTCGTGCCAGTTGGAACGGTGTTTCAACCGCGGGACGGCGGGCCAGTGGGACCGAGGGAGAGCAGGACTTCATCCGGGGGAGCGAACGCGACGAGTCCCGCTGTCCCGCGGTTCCGGCCTACCAGACCAGCTGAATCTCCGTCCTCGCGTACGCGAACCGTCCGTTGTACCCGAAGGGCGAGGCCGCGGCCCAGGGGAAGGTCCCGAAGTTGTTGTTGAAATCCTTCGACGTCCCGGCGTCTGGATCCGACGGATCGACCAGGACCTCGGAGCTGGGCTGGTCCGGATAGATGTCGAACAGGTTCCGGACCCCGACAGCGAGCTTCACCAGGTTGAACTGGTAGCCCAGCTCCGCGTCCACCAGGCTCTTGCCGCCGTAGTTCTCGCGGCAGAGGTCGCAGAAGCCCGGCTGCGCCGAGGAGAACCCGCCGTAGTAAGAGTAGCGGCCCAGCGCGCTCACCCGTCCCACGGTGTAGTTGGCCTGGAGCGTGGTGCGCCAGTCGGGGCGCTCGTCCTCGATGGCGATCACCGTCACCGTGTCCAGCAGCCCCGGCTCGGTGGAGCCGGCGTCGCGGAGCACCTGGGGGATCGAATCCACGTGCCGGATCTCGTTGTGGGTGTAGTTCACCGATCCGGTCAGGTCCAGGGTGCCCCGCTCGCCGGTCGGAACGCGCCAGTTGCCGGTGATGTCGATGCCCTGCGTCCGGGTATCGACGCCGTTGGTGAAGTACTGCACCCCGCCGATCCCGGTTACGCCCGCATCCGCCAGCAGCGCGACCGTCACGCTGTCGTCGAACGTCGCGCCGAGGATGATGCGGTCATCGATGTCGATGTGGAACACGTCGGCCGTCACCGTCAGGTTGTCCATTGGGGTGAAGGCGAGACCGGCGCTCAGGTTGATCGAGGTTTCCTCCTGTAGGGGACGTGCGCCGAGCGCCAGCGCGGCCGGATGGTCGACCGGGAATACCCCCACCTCCACGAACTGGTCCTCGATCACGTTGGTAATCACCTTGTTGAACGCCACCTGGCTCAGGCCCGGCGCGCGGAAGCCGGTGCCGGCCGCGCCCCGGAGGATCAGGCGCCGCGAGGGCTGGAAGCGGACGGCCAGCTTGCCGGTGAGCCGCTCGCCGAAGTCGTTGTAGGACTCGAACCGCCCGGAGAGGTTCGCCAGCAGCTTGGGCGTGAGGTCGGTCTCGGCGTCGGCGTAGAGGCCGAAGTTGTTCCGGTCCCGCTCCGTCGCGTTGTCCGGCGTAAAGCCGGGGAAGCCCGACGAGCCCGACGGGGCGATGGCGGCGCTGTCCTGGTCGAGATGGAAGCCGTTGATCCAGGAGGCCGTCTCGCCCGGGCGGATCTTGTACCACTCCCGGCGGTAGGCGGCGCCGAAGGCGAGATTCAGCGGCGCGGGCAGTCCGACCTCAACCGGCCGGGCCACGTTGACCGCGGCGATGAGCTCGTCGCGCAGCAACCGGCCGGAGAAGAACTCGGTCTGGTTGGGGATGCCGGGATCGTCGGCCGTGCCCAGAACCCGGTCGGGTCCGGGGGCACAGGGGACGTCGAGACAGGGCCCCAGCGATGCGTTGCTCGTCGTCGTCATGTCGTAGTCGAAGTTGTTATGCCCGAACTCGACTCCCGTCTCGTAGCTCCAGCCGGAGACCACGCCGCGGAGCCCGCCGGCCGCCGAGTAGTCGGTGGCGGTGGAGCTGAAGGTGGGCAGGTACCCGAGCGGATAGATCTCCTGCCAGTTGCGGGCGTTGTCGAAGTAGCGCCGATACGCGTTGCCCGTGCCGTCCCGGTGGGCGAACCCGCCGAAGCTGTAGATCTCG
>DATBJH010000005.1:0-12773 GCA_036556505.1 Gemmatimonadales bacterium | reverse complement strand
CAGCGCCGCGTAGGCCATCGAGCGGAACCCGTCCACGAACGCGTCGGCAGTCCCCTCGACTCCGAGGCCGGCGATGAGGCCCGCCAGCACGCCCATGACGAAGAAGAGTGCGGACATCTGGTCGAAGTCCCAGCCCCAGCGCATGACCCCGGTCACGAACAGCACGAACGCCGCGCCCACGACCAGCAGCACCAGCGCCGGCCGGCGACCCGTCTCCACCTCGGCGGCGGCCTCCGCGGCGCCGGCGGCGGACCGCGTGCGCGTCGCGTGCCGCATCGTCCCCACCGTCCAGAGCCCGAGCGCCGGCACGAGGAAGGCGTAGCGGAAGCCCTGGCCGGAGAGGAGCGGAAGTCCCGCCACCTTCTGCGCGATGCCGACCAGGAACGGATCGATCGGGCTGAACGCGGCGCCGACGACGGCAGCGCCGATGCTCATGGCGACGGCCGTGGTGCGATCGAAGCCGAGGGTGCGCGTGAGCAGCAGGAGGACGGGCACGAAGGCGATCAGCTCCTCCTGCATCTGGATCAACACCCCACCGGTCGCGAAGGCAAGCCCCGCCACCGGGATCACCAGCAGCCCACGGCCCTCCAGCGCGGACGCCAGCGAGTTGACCAGGCGGCCGAGGGCCCCGGTCCGCTCCACCACCGCGAACGCCCCGCCCACCAGAAATACGAAGAAGATGACCGAGGCGGCCGCGATCATGCCGCGAGGGATCCCGACGATCGCCTGGAACGGACCGACCGGCGCGGGCTCCACTCGCGCGTAGGTGCCGGGGACCACCACACTGCGGCCGGTCGCAGGATCTTCCCGCCGCTGGTACTCACCGGCCGGCAGCACCCAGCTTAGTGCAGCCGCCAGCAGGATGCAGGCGACCAGCAGCGTGAGGGGGTGGGGAAAGCGGGAGGCCGTCACCGGCCGTTCAGAGCGTCCGGCACTTCACCGCGGTCGGCGGCCTGCGGCCGCAGGCGATGCTCTCGTCCATGCCCTGGACCAGGGGGCCGCAGGCGGCGGTCTGCGCCTGCTCGGTAGCGGACTCCTGGCTGGCACCGGACGCCGTCGCGGAGCGACGCTCCCCCTGGAAGTCCACCGTGACGGTGCACTCCACCCGCTGGACCTCGAGCGTGGCGTAGAGCAGAAATCCGATGAACGCGACGATCACCAGGGCGGTCATCAGGCGCGCGCGGCTGGTCATGAGAGCCGGACCGGGAAGAGGGTGAGCGGGGGTCTCACCGGGGCTGGCCCCGGGGCGATGGCTCGGCGACCGAGTCCGCTATCCACCGCAGGTACGACTCGTCGCCCTCGGCGACCGGAAGGGCCACGATCTCCGGAGTCTCGTACGGGTGCAGCTCCCGGATGCGGGCGATCAGCTCCTGGACCCGTGAAGCGACCGTCTTGAGATGGCAGTACCACTCACCGGCCGACTCGACCTCTCCCTGCCACCAGTACACGCTGGAGACGGGCCCGACCACCTGGGCACAGGCCGCGAGCCGCTCCTCCACCAGGCGCCTGCCGAGCCGGTGCGCCGCATCCCGGTCCGGCAGTGTGGTCGTCACCTGGCGGCCGTCGGTCACGGGGTCCGCGCGCTCGGGAGGCCGGGTGTCTCCGCTGCGGCCTTGCCGTCGTCCAGGGGAACGATCCCGTCGATCCACCCGCTCCTGAACTGCACCGTGAGGCGATGGCTGAGCGGATCGGCGACGGCGCTGACCACGTCCGGCAGGGTCCGGGCGTAGCGGAGGGCGCTGTCGGCCTGGGCCGTCAGGGCTTCGGGCGAACTGCCCGAGCGGGCGGCGGCAAAGGCGCGGGAGATGGCCACCGACTGGGCCTGCTCCCGCCCGTAGCGCGCCATCTGGTCGCCGGGGACGAATCCTTCGGGCTTGGAGATGCGGGATTGGTAGTCGTAGCCGCGGCAGGCTGACAGCGTCAGCAGCAGACACAGCGCGACGGTGCAGCAACGGATCATGCGCGGAGCCTCGGTGTGGATGTCTGACGGCCACCCGAAGGTAATGCCGGGCGGCGCGGACGGCGACGGGTTAGCTTACGATTTTTCCTCCTGGGGCATTACCGATGAGCGGCACCTCCAACATCCCCCTTCCCCGCAACGAGCCGGTTCTGAGCTATGGCCCCGGCACCGGGGAGCGCGCCGAGCTGAAGGCGGCGCTGGGCGCGGTCGGCGCGCAGGCGATCGAGATCCCCGCGGTGGTCGGCGGGCGTGAGATCCGTACCGGCGACATGCACGACGTGGTCTCGCCCCACTGCCATCGTCGGGTGCTGGCGCGGGTACACCAGGCCGGCGGCGACACCATCGCCGCGGCGGTCAGGAGCGCGGTGGAGGCCCAACGGGACTGGGGGCACTGGCGCTTCGAGGATCGCGCGGCGGTGTTCCTCAAAGCCGCCGAGCTGCTCGCCACGGTGCACCGACAGCTGCTCAACGCCTCGACCATGCTGGGCCAGAGCAAGACGGCCTTCCAGGCGGAGATCGACAGCGCCTGCGAGCTGATCGACTTCCTCCGCTTCAACGTCCACTACGCCGAGCGCATCTACCGGGAGCAGCCGGAGTCGGCGGGCGGCACCTGGAACCGGCTCGACCACCGGCCGCTGGAAGGATTCGTCTACGCCATCACGCCGTTCAACTTCACGGCGATCGGCGGCAACCTTCCGACGGCGCCGGCGCTCATGGGCAACGCCGTGGTGTGGAAGCCCGCCGGGAGCGCGATGCTCAGCAACTGGCATTTCTACAAGCTGCTCGAGCAGGCCGGGCTGCCGCCGGGGGTCATCAATTTCCTCCCGGGCGACGCGATCGCGGTGAGCCGTACGCTGCTCGCCGATCGCAACCTCGCCGGCATCCATTTCACCGGCTCGACCGCCGTGTTCCAGAGTCTCTGGCGCACGGTGGGCGAGAACCTGGAGCGCTACGCGGGCTACCCGCGGATCGTGGGCGAAACCGGCGGCAAGGACTTCATCGTCGCCCATCGGAGTGCGGACGTGGAGGCGCTCGCGGTGGCGATGGTGCGGGGAGCGTACGAGTACCAGGGCCAGAAGTGCAGCGCGGCCTCCCGGGCCTACATCCCCGATACCCTCTGGCCGGAAGTACGGGACCGCGTGGTGGGGATGATCGGCGATATCCGGATGGGCGACGTCGCCGACTTCCGGAACTTCATGGGCGCGGTGATCGACCGGCGCGCGTTCGAGCGGATCCGCGGCTATCTCGACCAGGCGAAGCAGGACCCGGGTGTGCGGATCCTCGCCGGCGGGGGGACCGACGACTCGGTGGGCTGGTTGGTGGAGCCGACGCTGCTGCAGGCGGACGATCCGGCGTACCGCACGATGTGCGAGGAGATCTTCGGGCCGGTGCTCACGGTGCACGTCTATCCGGCGGCGAAGTGGTCGGAGACGCTGGCGCTGGTGGACCGGACCGGGCCCTACGCGCTCACCGGTGCGATCTTTTCCCAGGACCGCGCCGCGGTCGCTGAGGCCGACCGCGCGCTCCGGTACTCGGCGGGGAACTACTACGTGAACGACAAGCCGACCGGGGCGGTGGTCGGCCAGCAGCCGTTCGGGGGCGGGCGCGCCAGTGGCACCAACGACAAGGCGGGCTCGGTGCTGAACCTGCTGCGCTGGGTGTCGCCCCGGGCGATCAAGGAGACGTTCGCCCCACCGAAGGACTACCGCTATCCCTTCATGGCGGAGGCGTAGGCACGGGTGTCATCCCGAGCGCGGCGAGGGACCTTGTCCGGGCGTGGCGGAAACCCGTCGGCAAGGTCCCTCGCCGCGCTCTGTATTGCAGTGGTGTTCGGCCACATCTCGCTTGCCGGACAAGCTCCCCGGTACCTCGCATCCCAGCTCGACTGCGCCCGCTTTCAGGAGACCTCCCGCAGCGAAGTCCGCACCGAGACGGCGCGCGCGGGGGTGGACGCGACACTGGAACGAAACGGCATCTGGAGCTTCCGCGCCCGCGATACGAGCGGCGGGGTGGCGCTTGAGGCCTGGTACGACTCGCTCCTGCTCCGTCGCCGCTCCGGGGGTCAGGAAGTCACCGCCGACACCGACGGACTGATCGGCGGGCGGTACCGCGGCCTGCTCGCGCCCGACGGCACATACACCGAGCACGCCCGCCCGTTCGTCCCCGACGAGGTGGCCGAGCTCGCC
Source organism: Gemmatimonadales bacterium (assembly GCA_036556505.1). GTDB lineage: Bacteria > Gemmatimonadota > Gemmatimonadetes > Gemmatimonadales > GWC2-71-9 > CAVVWJ01. The sequence continues at coordinate 8,627 of DATBJH010000005.1, read as the reverse complement.
GATCTCTCCAGCTCGGCTCGCGATCTCCTCCCGCCCCTCCCTCCGCACGCGCTCGCGCCCGGCCAATCCTGGACCGATTCCACGCTCACGATCACCCGTCTGCCCGACACCGCCGTCACTGGGCGGCCGATGACGCATTTTCGGCTGCGGTCACGGGTGGAATCGCGGGAGACGGTCCCGCGCGGCGACACCGTGCCGATCCCGGTGCGGCAGACGGTCGAGGAGGAGGGCGATATCTACTGGTCGCCCGCCTCCGGGCTGGTGCGCCGCCTCCGCGCGATTGCGGTCGAGGCGACGGTGCCGTCCGGTGGACGGGTACGGCAGCCGGTGCGCTCGCGCGTCGAGCAGCAGGTCGAGCTGACTCGACTGCCCGCTCGTCGGCCCTGCACCTAGCGCTCGGATCAGGCTGGGCCGCCCGTCGCGATTCCCGTCGGTCGCCGCGGGAAGAGGCGCTGCTCGGGATCGAACAGGAGGGCGGCCAGCATGAACGCGACGGCCAGCACCCCCAGGACCACCCCGGCGGCCAGCAGGATGCCGACCTCCGCCGGCTGGCCGAGCGCGTGACGCACCAGGTCCACCGCGTAGGTCACCGGGTTGGCCCGAGCGACCGCGCGCAGAGCCGGAGGCATGCCGTCGGTCGGATAGAGGGCGCCGCTCAGGAAGAGCAGGGGAAAGAGCACGACGTTGATGATCGCGGCGAAGTTCTCCACCGATCGGATCCGCGCCGCCATCAGCAGTCCCAGCATCGCGCTCATCGCGGAAACCGCGGCTAGCGCCGCGAGGCCCGCCAGCCAGCGCTCCGCGCTCAGGGGAAGCACCAGGGGCGCGAAGGCCAGCACGATCCCGCCCTGGAGCACCCCCACCAGCGTCGCAGCCACCGCCCGTCCCGCGAGCACCGCGTGGAGCCCGGCGGGGCTGGCCAGCATGAGGCGGAGCATACCGAACTCGCGGTCGTACACGGTGGAGACGGCGGTGAGCGTGCCGCCGAAAAGCGCCGCCATCACGATGACGCCGGGAAACACGAAGGCCTGGTACGGGAGCCCGCTCTCGAGTCGGGCGATGGCGTTGTAGCCGGTCCCCACCAGCAGCAGCCACATGAAGGGACGGGCCACCCCGCCGAGAAGCCGGCTGGTCTGTCGGGTGGTGCGCGCCAGGTCGCGCGCCACGATGCCGTGCACCGCGGTCCAGGCGCTCACACCGGCTCCGGCACGTCGGCGGCCGAGTGACCCTGGGTGCGGGCGAAGTACACATCCTCGAGGGTCGTCGGCCGCAGAGTGAAGCGCTCGATCCCCGGGGCGCCGCCCGCGAGTTCCACCACCGGCTCCCGCTGTCCCGTGAGGCCGGCACGGATCCCTCTCCCCGTCCGAAGTACGAGGCGCGCGGCGCCGAGTCCGCGGATGGCGCGCGCGAGGTGCTCGGCACCGGGGCCCTCGATCTCGGCGATCTCCTCGCCCAGCTCCGCCCGCAAAGTGCCAGGTGCATCGTCGGCCACCACCCGGCCGCGCGCGAGCAGGACCACCCGGTCCGCCGGCTCGGCTTCCGCCAGATAGTGGGTGGAGAAGAGCACGGTCGTGCCGTGGGTGCGGCGCTGGGTGTCGAGCAGGGCCCAGACCGCGTCGCGGTGCTCGGGGTCGAGCCCGACCGTCGGCTCGTCGAGGATCAGGAGATCGGGCTGGTGCAGGGTGGCGCGGACCACGTCGGCCAGGCGACGCCAACCGCCGGACAGCTCGCGGGCCGGCTGTCGGGCCCGCGGCGCGAGGCCGCCGCGCTCGATCGCGTCCGACACCGCCGCGCGCGCCAGTCGCCCGTCCAGCCCGGCCAGGCGCGCGGCGAAGAGCAGGTTCTCCTCGACGGTAAGGAGCCCGTCGACTGTGGTCTCCTGGAACACCAGCCCGAGACGGCGCCGTACCGCACGCCGATCACCGACCACATCGTGGCCAAAGACCCGGGCTTTCCCGCGCGAGGGAGCGAGGAGGGTGGCGAGGAGCAGCATCGCGGTGGTCTTGCCCGCGCCGTTCGGACCCAGCAGTCCGACGACGGTCCCGCGGGGCACCGTCAGATCCAGCGCCTCGAGGGCGCGCACCGCCCCGTAGTCGCGCCCGAGCCCCTCCGCCTCGATCGCGGGACTCACGCCCGCTGCGGCTCGGCGATCACGCGGTAGCGGTACTCCATGGAGTCCCTCGGCGCCGCGACCGCCGCGTCGATCAGCTCTCGCGCGGGCGAGAGCACGCACACGGGATCGGTGTTCTCCGCCGCCCCGGTGAGCGCGAAGGCCTGGCACCGGCAGCCGCCGAAGTCCACCGCCTTCCTCGGACAGCTCCGACAGGGCTCCCGCATCCAGCTGTCGCCGCGAAAGGCCTGGAACGCGGCTGACTCGTGCCAGATCCACTCCAGGGAGCGGTGGCGCGCGTTGTCGAAGGAGAGGGTGGTGATCTGGGTAGCGCCATGGCAGGGCAACACCTTGCCGTCCGGCGCGACCACCAGATAGAGCCGGCCCCAGCCGCCGTAGCACGGCTTGGGATACTTCTCGAAGTAGTCGGGCAGCACGAAGAGGATCTGCATCTTCCCCTTGTAGCGCCGCATGGCGTCCTCGGCCGTGGCCTTAGCGCGGGCGAGCTGTTCCCGGGTGGGCATCAGCATGGCCCGGTTCTCCAAGGCCCAGCCGTAGTACTGGGTGTTGGCCAGCTCCAGCCGATCCGCCCCCAGCTCGGCCGCGAGGTCGATGATCGCTCCGATCCGGTCGAGGTTGGCCCGGTGCAGCACCACGTTGATGGAGAAGGCGAAGCCCAGCTCCCGCACCATCGCGGCGGCGGCCCGCTTCTGCTTCACCGAGCTGACGCCGGCGATCTTCTCCGCGACCTCGGAGTCGGCGTCCTGGATCGAGATCTGGATGTGCTCCAGACCGGCCTCGCGCAGCCGTTCCGCGCGCACGCGGGTGAGACCGAGGCCGGAGGTCACCAGCGTGGTGTAGAGGCCAAGTCCGCGGGCATGGATCGCCAGCTCCTCGAGATCCTTTCGCACCAGCGGCTCACCGCCGGAGAGACCGAGCTGGAGCACGCCGAGCTCGCGAGCCTGGGTGAAGACCCGCTTCCAGTCCTCGGTCTCCATCTCACCCTGCGCCCGGACCATCTCCAGCGGGTTGGAGCAATAGGGGCAGTGCAGCGGACAGCGGTGGGTCAGCTCCGCCAGCAGCGTGGTCGGTCGTTCAGCCGTCACGGATCAACTCCCTCTCCGCCAGATGCGACAGGTACTCGGTGACGTCGGCGGTGACGTCGGTCTGATAGCGCTCGCCCAGGATCCGGGCGATCTCGCGAACACTCCGGTGCCCGTCCACCAGCTCCAGGATCGCCTTCCCGGTCTCGTTGAGCAGCACCGCGCCCTCGGGGTACAGCAGCACCGGGCGGTTGCGCACGGCGTCGAAGTCCATTCGGGCGAGCCGCCAGAGGGCGGGCACGGAATCGGGGGTCATTGGACGGCCGGGCGGCCGGCCGGCCGGTCGGGGGGTCGCCGCCGTTCCCCGCCGTGACCCGACGTCCTCCACGGTCCACGCGACCGCCTGACCGCCTGACCGCCAGTCCGCCTACTCAGCGTACGCATGGTGAATCGTGTCGATCAGCGCCCAGAGCATCTCCAGCTTGAAGGCCAGCGCGCGGAACGCACCAAGCTGGGTGTCCACCGTGGTGCAATGCTGCTGCACGATGGAGAGCCCGTGGCGCACGTCGCGCGGAGCCTGAACCAGCCGACTCTTGAAGTAGTCGAGGGCCTCGGGCGGGATCCAGGGGTAGTGCTTGGGGAAGGCCTCGATCCGCTGCTGGTGGATCTTGGGCGCGAACAGCTCGGTCAGTGAGGAGGCGACGGCCTCCACCCACGGCTTGGTCCGGCAGAAGTGGACGTACGACTCGCAGATCAGCCGTGCGGCGGGGAGCACGTGCCGCTCGTCCTCCATCTCTTCCCGCGGCACCCCGAGGGCCACGCCGAGGCGGATCCAGAGCTCGATGCCGCCGGTGCCCGGCTCGGTGCCGTCGTGGTCCACGATCCGCTGGATCCACTCGCGTCGCACCGCGGGGTCGGGGCAGTTGGAGAGGATGGCCGCGTCCTTCCGCGGCACCACCCGCTGGTAGGCCAACCGGTTGGTCACCCACCCCTGGAACTGCCGCTGGGAGAGTTGCCCGGCGTACATCATCCGGTGGAAGGGATGCTCGACGTAGTACGACCCGCTGAACGCCCGCAACGCCTCTTCCAGCTCCGCCGGCGACAGCGGGCGCTCGAGCCGGGGGATCGGCGGGCGGGGCAACGAGGAGAGCTGGGAAGCGGTCGGTAGGGTCGCGGTCATGGTCGAAGCAGCCGTGGTCAGAGAGTGAACCGCATGCCGTCGGCGCCCACGGCGAGGCCGAGGCGCTCGACCAGGAGCCGCGGCGGCGAATCCTCGATCAGCATGGGGTTGGTGTTGTTGATGTGGGTGTAGACCTTGTACCGCGCCGGGAGGGCGGCGAGCCGCTCCAGGCTGCCGTCCGGTCCCGACACCGGCAGGTGATCCATCTCTCGTGCGGTGCGCTCGCCGATGCCGAGGCCTATGAGCTCGTCGTCGGTCCAGAAGGTGCCGTCGAACAGCACCAGCTCGGCGCCGGCGAGGCGATCGAGCAACTCCCGATCGAGGCCTCCGCACCCCGGGACGAAGGCGCAGACGCCGCCGGTCGCATCGTCGCGTACCAGCAGGCCCACGGTGTGGCCCGCCATCTCGTGGCTCGCGAACCTCGGTGGGCCGGCCGGAACGGTGAAGGTGCTGACGCTGAGACCTGCGACGCAGCCGTCGCGGTACACCAGCGCAGTCGCGCCGCCGATCGCCAGGGGCTGGACCTTGACCTCCGCAAAGGCGCGGGTCACCGGCAGCAAGCTGGAATCGTGCTCGAGGACGTTCTGCACGGCCGGCGTAGCGTAGACCTGGAGATAGCGGCCCTCGCGCAGCAGCACCATGCCGAGGGTGTGGTCGAGCTCCGCGTCGGTGAGCACCACCCCTTCGATCGGCACGTGCCGCAGGCCGTTGGGCTCCGCTCCCGGGAGCTGGGCCAGTTGCGCGTGCACATCGGGCGAGGCGTTCAGCAGGAACCAGCGACGGCCGTCGGGGCTCACCGCGGCGGACGACTGCGTGCGCGGGTGCGCCCGGTGAGGCTGGCTGCGCCCGATCCGGCAAGTCGGGCACCAGCAGTTCCATTGAGGGAATCCGCCGCCGGCGGCGGTCCCGAGCAAGATGACTTGCACCCTGAAAAAGTAAGGGGCTCGCTTTCGCGAGCCCCTCATCGATGGTCGTTCGCCTTAGAGCGTCGCGACGTAGGCGGTGACTTCCATCGTGACGGCCACAACCTCGGCCTCGGGCTTGGTCCACGTCATAGCACCCTCCGGATTGATGTGGTGGGCCCTGTGGGACCCGGAACGGCTGATTGGGTGCGCACACCCAGTCGGACCTAGTCGTGACCCGACGCCGCCCTCGGTAGTGCAGACCGCGTGCCGCGGGTGAGACAAGGTTGTGCTTCGACGTAAGTGATTACCAATCAAACGGATCAGGACCAGGCCGCCGGACCGACCGCCCGCCCAACGCCCGATTGGGTGGGTGAGATGACCCAAGGATTGGGTGATATCACCCAGCTCAGGATTGGATCCCGTACTTCTTGAGTCGATAACGCAGGGTATCGCGGGAGATGCCAAGGCGCTGGGCGGCGCGGGTCTGGTTGCCGGCGGACTCGCGGAGCGCCTGCTCGATCAAGGACCGCTCCCAGTGCTCCAGCTCCATCCCCGCCGGGCGGTTGGTCGGCGGCACGGCTGCGTCGGTCACCGTCTCGACCCGATCAGGGGGGACCTCGAGAGCGAGGTGCTCGACGTCCAGAATCGGGCCCTTGCTCCAGAGCACCGCACGCTCGATCACGTGGCTCAGCTCGCGGACGTTGCCGGGCCAGGGATAGGACAGCAGCAGATCGCGGGCGCGCGGATCGAGCCGCTCCGCCTGCTTGCCATACTTGGCGCTGAACCGGCGAAGAAAGTGCTGGGCCAGCGTCAGCATGTCCTCCCCACGATCCCGCAACGGAGGCAGCCGGAGCAGGATGACGGCCAGCCGGAAATAGAGGTCGCGGCGGAACCGTTCCCGTTGCGACTCGCGCTCCAGGTCGCGGTTGGTCGCGGCGAGAATGCGGACGTCGATCTTCCGGTCCCGGATCCCTCCCACCCGGCGCACGGTGCGCTCCTCCACGGCCTTGAGCAGCTTGCCTTGGAGCGACAGCTCCACGTCGCCCACCTCGTCCAGGAAGAGGAAGCCGCCTTCCGCCGCCTCGAAGAGGCCCATGCGCGACTCCTTGGCGTCGGTGAAGGCGCCGCGCTCGTGGCCGAACAGCTCCGCCTCCATCAGGGTGGCGGGGAGCGCCGTGCAGTTCACCTCGATGAACGGCTTGGACGCCCGGCTGCTGCCGGCATGGATCGTCCGGGCGACCAGGCCCTTGCCGGTGCCGGTCTCGCCGATGACGAGGACCGGCGGCGTCTCCTCCAGAGTCGCGATCTGGCGGGCCTGCTCCAGCACCGCGCGCATGGCCGGCGACTCACCGAGCACGGCGCCGAAGGGCACGTCGCTCGCGGCCCGCCGGCGATGGTAGGAGAGCTCGAGCTGCAGCTGGGAGTGTTCCCGCGCACGGTCGGCCAGGAGCTTCAGCTCCTCGAGGTCGACCGGCTTCTTCAGATAGTCGAACGCGCCGAGCTTCACCGCCTCGACGGCGCCTTCGATGGTGCCGTAGGCGGTCATGATGACGACCGCGATCGAGGGGTCGAACTCACGGATCCGGCGCAGCAGCTCGACGCCGTTCATCCCCGGGAGCCGCAGGTCGGAGAAGACCACGTCCGGGCGCAGGGTCTCCAGCATGCCGAGAGCCTGTTCCGCGTCGGGGGCGACCTCCGCGTCGTAGCCCGACTCGACGAGGAAGGCGCGGACTGCGCGGGCCAGCGTCCGCTCGTCATCCACGATGAGAACGGTTCCGCTCATGCCGCCGCGCCTGTGGGCAGACGGACCCGGACCGTAGTGCCCGTCCCCGGCGTGCTCAGGATCTCCAGGCGTCCTCCATTCTGCTCGACGTATCGCTTCGCGATGGCCAGCCCCAGGCCGGTGCCCTCCTCCCGGGTAGTGAAGAAGGGCTCGCAGACCGAGGGCAGCACCTGCTCGGGAATGCCGCCGCCGGTGTCTGAGACCTCGACCAGCACCTCCGGCGACGGCGATGGCCCGTCTCCTGTGTGTGCCGCCAGCCGCAGCGTGCCGCCTTCCGGCATGGCGTCCAGCGCATTGGCGACCAGCTCGAGGAGCGCCTGCTCCATCTGCATGGGGTCCACCCGGATGTCCGGCAGATCGCGCGCGATGTCCAGCCGCAGCTCGACGCCGTGCTCGCGCAGCGGCTCGGCGAACGCCGGGAGGAGGCCTTCGACCAGTCGATCGACCTTCTCGGGCATCGGGTTGAACGGAGCCGGCCGGCTGAAGCTCAGCAGGTGGCTGATGCGGCGGTCGAGCCGGTCCACTTCCTCGATGATGGCCTCGAGAGTCTCGCCTGCGGCGGGCGAGTCGGGGTGGCGCCGCACCAGCTGGGCCGCCGCCCGGAGGCTCGCCAGGGGATTCCGGAGCCCGTGGGCCACCGCCGCGGACATCTCGCCGATCGAGGCGAGCTTTTCGGACTGCACCAGCTGCGCCTGGGTGCGCTCCAGCTGGGCCACGTTCCGGCGCAGGCTGTCGGTCATGCGGGCGAACTCGGCGGCCAGCTCGCCGATCTCGTCGCGCGAGGTCGGCGTCACCGGATGATCGAGCTTGCCCGATCCCACCACCGCCATCGCGGCGGTGAGCTCGCGGATCGGCCGGGTGAGTCCGCGGGCGATCGCCCAGGAGACCAGCAGCCCGACCGCGAGCGTGAGCGCGATGATGACGAGCAACGTGCGACCTTCCCCCGCCAGGATCTCCTCCAGCCGCGCGTAGGCGCCGCGCACGCTCGATTCCCGCGCGCGTCGGTAGACCATGCGGTTCATCTGCGTGAGCGCAGGCTGCAGCCGACCCCGCAGCTCCCGCTGGGCCAGGGTGAACGCTTCATCCCGCCGGCCCGAGTCGGCCAGGCTGAAGACGCGCTGCGAGACCTGGCGGATCTCATCCTGGATGCCGGCGACGCCGTCGGCGAGGTTGCTCTCGTCGGGGCCGAGCTCCCCGCGCCAGCGTCCCTGCCAGTAGGTCACTACCTCACCGGCCAGCTCGAACTCGCGCCTGGCGCCGGGATCGAGGCCGCTCAGATAGCGCCAGACGATCTCGCCCTGGTCGAACATCGCAGTCTCCAGCTCCGCATACGTGCGGGTGCGCGCCATGCTCTCACCCAGGGCGTCGAGGGCGCGGCGCTCCAGCCGGTTGCTCCGGATGGCCTCCGCTCCGACCAGGAGAGCGGGGAGGACCATGAGGGAGAATCCGAGCAGCAGTTTGCGCTGGAAGGTCACGGCACAAACATATCCTGAGGGCGGTCGGGCGGTCGGGCGGTCGGGCGGTTAGGCGGTCAGGCGGTCAGGCGGTCAGGCGGTCGGTGCCATTAGGCGGGCGTTCACTCCTCGACAATAACCCTCCGATACAA
>DATBJH010000004.1:0-5686 GCA_036556505.1 Gemmatimonadales bacterium | reverse complement strand
CCGCGATCGCGAGCGTCACCGCCTGTTCGTCGCCCAGCGACGGCGCCAGCAGATCGGCTCGGCGGTCGAGGAACTGAATATCCATGTCCCCCGCCCGGAACTCGGCATCGGCCATGAGCCGGCGGTGGAATCCCTGGTTGGTTGCGACGCCCTCGATCACCAGCTCATCGAGGGCGCGTGCCATCCGGTCGAGGGCCGACTCGCGATGGGGCGCCCAGACGATGAGCTTGCCCAGCAGCGAGTCGTAGAACAGGGTGATCTCGTCGCCGGTCTCGACGCCGCCGTCCCAACGCACCCCTGGGCCCCCCGGCACCTTGAGCTGCTCGATGCGGCCGGTGGAGGGCAGGAAGCCGTTCGCCGGGTCCTCGCTGGTGATGCGGCACTCCAGCGACCAGCCGCGCGGCACCAGCCAGCGGTCCGGGACGCGCATCGGCTCGCCGGCGGCGATGCGGAGCTGCTCCCGGACCAGGTCCACGCCGTAGACCAGCTCGGTGACGGGGTGCTCGACCTGGATCCGGGTGTTCATCTCGAGAAAGTAAAACGACCGATCCGGCGCCAGCAGGAACTCACAGGTCCCCGCGCCGAGGTAGCCCACCGTCTGCGCGGCGGCAACCGCCGCCGACCCCATCCACTCCCGGAGCTCGGGCGTCACGGCGGGCGACGGGGCCTCCTCGACCAGCTTCTGGTGTCGGCGCTGAATCGAGCACTCGCGCTCGCCCAGGTGCACGGTGCGCTCGTGGTCCGCCAGCACCTGGATCTCCACGTGACGCGGCTGCCGGATCAGCTTCTCCAGGTACACGCTCGGGTCGCCGAACGCCTTCCGCGCCTCCGACGCGGCGATCTCCAACGCCGGCGCGAGCTCGGCAGGCGAGCGCACCACGCGCATCCCTCGCCCGCCACCACCGGCCGCCGCCTTGACCAGCACCGGATAGCCCAGCTCACTCGCGAGCGCCTGCGCCCTGGCGGCGTCGGTCACCGGCTCGTGCCCGCCGGGGACCACGGGGACGCCGGCGTCGCGCATGCGGCGCCTGGCCTCGGTCTTGTCGCCCATGGCGCGGATGGCAGGCGCGGGCGGGCCGACGAAGACCAGGTCCGCGCGCTCGACGGCCTCGGCGAAGTCCGCGCGTTCGGCGAGGAAGCCGTAGCCCGGATGCACGGCATCGGCCCCACTCTCGCGCGCGGCCGCGACCAGCCGCTCGATCCGCAGGTAGCTCTCCGCCGGCGGCGGCGGTCCGATCTCCACCACGTGATCGGCCGCGCGCGCGTGAGGCGCGGCACGATCGGCCGTGGAGCACACGGCGACCGCTTCCAGTCCTTCTTCGTGGCAGGCACGGATGACGCGGAGGGCGATTTCTCCGCGGTTGGCGACGAGCACCCGCTTCACGGCCGGCAGGCGGGCGGTGGCGTATCTCCGTAGAGAAGGAGGAGACTGCTGCAGAGCAGGAGGTTGTGGGCGGCGGCGCGATCGTACACTCCGCGGACGTCCATCACCCACGGCGACGAGCTCTGACGCGCCGCCTTGAGCAGCTCGGTGATGCTCATGGCCTCGGGGCCGGCGCCGGGCGGACGGCTGACCCGGACCAGACGGTACGGCGCCCAGCTGAGCGCGGGCACCGCCGCGCTGTCGGTGGTCGGGCTGACACACAGGGTGCGACGGGGCGCCACATCGCCCAGCGCCCGCTGCACCGGCCACGCGGGATCCACCCCCATCGCACGCGCCATGCGCGCCCGGTAGAGGGAGTCGGTGGCGTAGAGATCGGGTCGAATGGGGAGGACATCGCGCGAGGGCCGTTCCCTGCTGCCGTACCACACCGAGAGCGCTTCGAGCTCACTGCCGGTGAGGAGCACGCCGCCGGCGGGACACGACGCCAGGAGATTCTCGCCCAGCTCGATGACGTAGGGTGGAAGTCGGGGTCCCCGGTCCCGCCCCGCGGTCTGCGCCTCCGCCCAGCCCAGCGCCTCGATCGCGACCAGGCCTCGCTCCACCTCGACGATCCCGCGGAAGATGAGCCCGGAATCCACCGAGAGCCGCATGGACTGCTCGAGCGCAGTGGCGGCGAAGTCCAGGTACAGGGGACCGTCGGGCTGCCCGCGGTGCCCGTGCGCGTGCCAGTCGCGGGCATCGAAGAGATAGAAACGGCCGAGCTGGAGCCAGGCCCGGCCGTCGTCCGGCGCTGTCGCGAGGTAGCGGCCGAGGAGGTCGATCGCCATGTGGCGCTCGCCCTCGCGCTCCAGGGCGGCGGCGCGGGGAGCGACGTTGGGATCGATGGCACCCTGGGCCGCGGCGCTCGCAGGGGACAGGAGCGCGAGGAGAGCCGCCGCGAGAGCGCGGCGCAGCCCAGGCATCGCTGCCGGGGCGACGAGGCTGGCCTGCCGGGGGCGCGAGTCCATAGCCGTCTCAAAATGGTATGCCCGTCCGCCCTTGGCTAGGGGCCAGGGGCTATCGGCTATCAGCCGTCGGCTATCCGCTATCAGAGGTGACGGCCAGGCCTCCCGATGCCTCACAACGTCCTCTGATGGCTGATAGCCGATAACCGATAGCTCCTACAATGGGAGGTTCCCGTGCTTCCGGGGAGGGTTGCGGTCCCGCTTGGTGCGGAGCGTCCGGAGCGCATCGATCAGCCGCGGCCGGGTGTCCCGGGGGTCGATCACGTCATCGACATAGCCCCGCGCCGCGGCGGCATAGGGGTGCGCGAACTTGGTGGCGTAGTCCTCGATCAGCCGTGCCGTAGCGGCGGTGGGATCGTCGGCCTTGGCAATCTCCTCCTTGAACAGGATCTCCACCGCCCCCTTGGGGCCCATCACCGCAATCTCCGCCGAGGGCCAGGCGAGATTGAGATCACCCCGGATATGCTTGGAGCTCATCACGTCGTAGGCGCCGCCATACGCCTTCCGGGTGATCACCGTGAGCTTGGGGACGGTCGCCTCGCAGTAGGCGTAGAGCAGCTTGGCGCCGTGCTTGATGATCCCGCCGTGCTCCTGGGCGACCCCGGGCAGGAATCCGGGCACGTCCACGAACGTCACCACCGGTAGGTTGAAGCAGTCGCAGAAACGGATGAACCGCGCCGCCTTGAGCGACGCGTTGATGTCGAGCACGCCGGCGAGCACCGCCGGCTGATTGGCCACGATGCCCACCGGCCGGCCGCCCAGCCGCGCGAAGCCGGTGAGGATGTTGTCGGCGTAGCCCCGATGGACCTCGAGGAACTCGCCGTCGTCCACCACCCGGCCCACCACCTCGTGCATGTCGTAGGGCTTGGTGGCGCTGTCGGGAATCAGATCGAGCAGCGCCTCGTCCCGCCGGTCGCTGGGGTCGTCGGTGGGACGCTCGGGCGGCTCGTCGAGGTTGTTGAGCGGCAGGAAGCCGAGCAGCCGACGGATCGCCTGGAGGCACTCGGCCTCGGAGTCGTGGGTGAAGTGCGCCACCCCGCTGGTGCCGCCGTGGACATCCGCGCCGCCGAGCGCGTCGAAGGTGACCTCTTCGTGGGTGACCGTCTTCACCACGTTGGGCCCGGTGACGAACATGTAGCTCACCCCGCGGACCATGAAGATGAAGTCGGTGATGGCGGGGCTGTACACCGCCCCGCCGGCGCAGGGACCCAGGATGGCGCTGATCTGCGGCACCACGCCGGAGGCGAGCGTATTGCGGAGGAAGATGTCGGCGTAGCCGCCGAGCGACACGACGCCCTCCTGGATCCGCGCGCCGCCCGAGTCGTTGAGCCCGATCACGGGCGCGCCGTTTCGCACCGCCAGATCCATCACCTTGCAGATCTTCTCCGCGTGCGCCTCGCTGAGCGACCCGCCGAACACGGTGAAGTCCTGGGAAAAGACGTACACCAGCCGCCCGTCGATCCGGCCGTAGCCGGTAACGACGCCGTCGCCGGGAACCACCTGCTTCTCGAGGCCGAAGTCGGTGGAGCGGTGGGTGACGAACCGGTCGAGCTCGACGAAGCTGCCATCGTCGAGCAGGAGATCGAGCCGCTCGCGCGCGGTCAGCTTGCCCTTCTTGTGCTGCTGGGCGATTCGGGCGGAGCCGCCGCCCTGTTCGGCGAGCGACTGCCGATGGTGGAGTTGTTCGAGGAGCTGCCTGGGATCTGGCATGGGTGACAAGATAGCGGGCGCCGGGTCGGCGGGGCAGCGGTGACGCGGATCACGCCCAATCGTCGCTCGCCGCCGTACTGGCATGGGGTTCAAGCGTATCGGTCCCTGGAGTGACCTCGGCCACGCGCCCGGTGCGATCCCTGCTCCCGCCACCGCCGGGAGAGCGGGCTATATAGGCGCGGTTGGTTTACGATACGCCAGGAGGCAACATGATTCGGAGCATCGGCGTAGCCCTGGCCGTCGTCGGCGGCACGGTACTGACGATTCCCCGCGGCACCGACATTCCGGTTACGCTGGACGAGAACGTCCCGATCGAGCAGGACAAGATCGGCGATACCTTCGAGGCCCACGTGACTCGCGACGTGGTGGTGGACGGCGAGGTGGTGATCCCGGAGGGTTCCCCGGCCGAAGTCAGGCTGGTGAAGAGTCCCGAGAACGCGGACGCCGCGACGTTGCGCCTCACCGGCATCAACGTGGATGGCGACATGCGCTCGGTGAGCACCGACGTGGCGAAGGCCGACGCCGACAAGAGCGGTTTGAGCACCGGCGAGAAGACGGCCGTGGGTGCCGCGGCGGGCGCGGTGGTCGGCGCCGTCACCGGCGCGGGCATTGTCGAAGGCGCCGTGGTAGGCGCGGGCGGCGGCCTCGCCTGGGGGCTGCTCGACAAGGACGGTCGGGCGGTGCCGGATGATACGCGGCTCAGATTCTCGCTGGATGAGAAGCTGGACCTGTAACCAACTGCGTGAAAAGTAAGAGGTGAAACGTCAAAGGGAGGCAGCGCGACACGGCCTGCCTCCCTTTCACCTTCTACATTTCACTTTTCACGGCGCTCACTGGTTCGCCGCTTCCTCCACCACCGGCTTGACCGGCGGGATGATCGGCTCGTCCGGGTAGTTGGTGACCATCAGGACGATGCGGTGATGGATCGGGTCCACCTCCAGCACCTTGAGGTCCACGGCCTGGCCTTCCTTCACCGCGTCGCCCGGATTCTCGATGTTGGCGATCCCGAGCTGCGATATGGGGACGAAGCCCTCGATGTCGTTGCCCAGGTCCACCACGACCCCCTTGTCCATCAGGCGAACCACCCGGCCGCGGAGCTCCATCCCGATGGGATAGGTCTCCCCGATCCGGAGCCAGGGATCCTCCTCCGCCTGCTTGAGGCCGAGGGAGATCCGCTTGTTCTCGGCGTCGATGTTGAGGATCACGACATCGACGGCATCGCCCTTCTTCACCACCTCGGACGGGTGCTGGACCCGCTTGGTCCAGGACATGTCGGAGATGTGGATCAAACCATCGATCCCCGGCTCGATCTCGACGAAGGCCCCGAAGCTGGTGAGGTTCCGAACCTTCCCGTTGATGCGGGTGCCGATCGGGTACTTGAGCGGCAGCACCATCCAGGGGTCTTGCTCGGTCTGCTTCATACCGAGCGAGATCTTTTCCTCGGCTTCGTCGACCTTGAGCACCACGGCCTCGATCGTCTCACCGATGCTCACGATCTTTGATGGATGGCGGACGTTCCGAGTCCAGCTCATCTCCGAGATGTGCACCAGGCCCTCGATGCCCGGCTCCAGCTCGACGAACGCGCCAT
>DATBJH010000003.1:0-11952 GCA_036556505.1 Gemmatimonadales bacterium | reverse complement strand
CGGGCATAGAGCGCCAGGACCTTGGCATCGAAGCCCGGCAGCCGGCGCTGATGTTTGGGGATGAGCTGGGGCTCGAAGGTCCCGGCCCGATCGCGCGGGATTGCGACCGTCACCGCGCCCGTGTCGGTGAGCACGGTCTTGGCCGAGCTGCCGTTGCGATGATTGCGGCGCCGGCGGCCGACAGGGGGCGCAACTTGGGCTTCCTGCGCCAGGTGGTGGCCGAGCTCGGCGCCCAGGGCCCGCTCGGCTAACGCCTTCTTCAGCTGAGCAAACAGCCCCTGCGGACCAAGGATGTCCTCGGGGCGCTCCCACCCGGCCAGCAACTGATCGAGTAACTCGTTCGAGAAGGCCATCTTCGATCTCCTTCAGGGTCGAAGTATGGCCCACACACAAAATTCCTGATAGGTCCCATCAGCTGCGGGCGATCCTGCTAGCGCCCGCACAATCCTATGTTTCCTTAGCGGCTCCACCGGAGGGAGCCGCCCGCGCGGGCTCCGCGCCAGTCCGGCCCGTCGGCTGCATGCGCGGGTTAGGCTGCAGCCCACCACGGATGCTCCTCCGTCACGCCCTCGGATCACCCAACGTTCATCCCCGCCTTCCCTCGCCGGACCAGCAGCTCCCGCCTCTCGAGCTCTTCCAGCGCCGCCCGACCACATAGCGATACAGAAACAGCAACCCGCTCAGCGTCTGCTGCTGGGTAGAGGCCGACAGCTTCCGGTCCACCGCCAGGTGACTCAGGAATCGCCGCACGTCGTCGATCCACAAGTCGGCGGGATGCCTGAGCCCGGCGAACCGGACGAACCGCCTGGTCCAGTACACGTAGGCTGCCTCGGTCCGCCGGCTCATGTGGCGCAACCGCAGATTGGACAGCAGCGCTTGCAGCAGGGGCGAATTGTACGGCATTCGGGGACCCGCTTCGTCGAGGACGCAGCCATCCTGCCATCCACTCCCCCACGAGCCCTCCCGGTTGTCCGCCACCCGTTGCGCCCCCCGCCCCCGGCGCGTTTGTTACTGCCATGCAGGCCGACCTCCCCACGGCCCCGACCTCCGAGCTCCACGCCGCCTTCCTCCAGGCCCTCATCACCGCCGGCCTGGCGGCCCTTTGCTGGTTCATGTACCGCCGCCATCGGAAGCCCTACTTCGCCTGGTGGGCCGGCGCCTGGGGACTCTATACCATCCGCGTCGCCGCCATCGTCAGCTTCCTGCTCGGCGGCAACTGGATCTGGCTCTACTGGCATCAGGTCGTCACCGGGTGGACCGCCCTCGCCCTGCTCTGCGCCGCCCTGGTCTTCTCCCGCGGCCTCCGCTGGCGCCCGTGGTATCTCGCCGTCGCCCTCTTCCCCCCGGTCTGGGCCTACATCGCCATCTACCAGCTGGACCATTTCCTCTGGGCCGCCGGCCCCGCGGTGCTCTTCCTCAGCCTGGCCACCCTCTGGACCGGCTGGGCCTTCCTCCGGTACCGCCGACGGGTGGCCTCCGGCGGCGCCACCCTGCTCGCCGCCTCCTTCATCCTCTGGGGCCTCCACCACCTCGACTACCCGTTCCTGCGCGCCCGCGGCGCCTGGAACCCCTGGGGTTACTACATCGACATTCTCCTGACGCTCGCCGTCGGGACCGGGATCCTCCTGCTGGTGCTGGATGACCTGCGTCGGGGGCTGGGGGCGCTGAGCGATCTCTCGGGGGATCTCCAGCAGGCCGGCCGGCAGCAGGACGTGCTCGACGCGCTCCTCGCACGCCCGCTGACGCTTCCGGCCGTCCGCGGCAGCGCCCTCTTCCTCGCCGAGGAGGGCCGACCGCGCTTCGCGCGGGGCGCGGGGGTGTACCGGTCCACCGACGACGCGACGCCGGACGGGCATGCCGCCGATGTCATCGCGCGCGCGCTCGCCACCGGACTGCCTCAGGTCACCGAGGACTGGCGAGACCGCGCGACGGGCTCCTACCCGTACGCCGCCGTGCTCCCGCTGTTCCGCAACCAGGCGACGATGGGTGCGCTCGTCCTGGTGGGCGACGCGCGCGACCCGTTCACCGCCCTCGACGACCGGTTCCTCGTCGCCCTCGGCCAGCAGGTCGGAGCGGCGCTGGAGAACACCGACCTCTACCGCCGCCTGGAGGCGCGCACGGTGGAGCTCGCGGGCCTCTCGGCGCGGATGATCGAGCAGCACGAGGAGCAGCGACGCCGGCTCTCCCGCGAGCTGCACGACGAGACCGGCCAGGTGTTCTCCGCGGTGCGGATCGAGCTGGGGGTGCTTCGGGACGGCCTGCCCCCGGCGCAGAGCGCCCGGCTCGACCAGGTGCTCGGCCTCATCGACAAGGGCATCAGGAGCATTCGCAGCGTCACCAACGATCTGCGTCCCTCGCTGCTGGACGACCTCGGCCTCCTGCCGGCGCTCCGCTCCCTCGTGGGAGAGTTCAAGGAGCGGAGCGGCATCCGGGTGGAGATGGACGCGCCGGCCTCCCTGCCGCCGCTCTCCGAGGAGGCGGAGCTCGCGCTCTTCCGCGCACTCCAGGAGGCGCTCTCCAACGTGCTGCGGCATGCGCAGGCGCGCTCGGTGGACGTCGGCATCTCGGTGAGCGGCGACGGCGTGCTGCTCGAGGTCAGGGACGACGGCCGCGGGCCCAACGGCGCGCGGCCGGAGGAGCTGGAGCGGTCGGGGCACCTGGGACTCGCGGGCATGCGCGAGCGCATCGGCGCGCTGGGCGGGAGCGTACGATTCGGCGGGGAGCCCGGCGCAGGGGCGTTGCTGGAGGTCCTGGTCCCCGCGGAGATCGGCCCCCGTGAGTGAGGCGCCGATCCGGGTGCTCGTGGCCGACGATCACGCGATCGTCCGGACCGGGATTCGCCACGTCCTGGAGAGCGAGCCCGGATTCGCGGTCGTGGGCGAGGCCTCCACCGGCCCGGAGGCCCTCGAGCTGGCCGCGAGCCTGCATCCCGACGTGGCTGTGCTCGACATCTCCCTGCCCGGTGCCTCGGGCCTCCGGGTGGCGGCCGAGCTCAGGCAGCGCGCGCCGGAGACCCAGGTGCTCATCCTCAGCATGCACGACAACACCGAGTACGTGCTGGAGAGCCTCCGGGCCGGAGTCCACGGCTATCTGCTCAAGGACACCGCGGCCACCGAGCTCCGGACCGCGATCCGGGCGGTCCGCCGGGGCGAATCCTTCTTCAGCCCGCCCATCGCCGGCAGGCTGAGCGCGGTGGTCCGGGGTGATCCGGCCGGCACGACCTCCGGCGCGGTCGCGCAGCTCACCGCCCGGGAGCGCCAGGTGCTGGTCGGCGTGGCGCAGGGGCACACCAACCGCGAGATGGCGGCGCAGCTCGGGATCAGTCCCCGCACGGTGGAGAGCCACCGGGAGAACCTGATGAAGAAGCTCGGCGTGCGCACGGTCGCGGGTCTCACCCGGCTGGCGCTGGAAGCCGGTCTGGTGCGCGACTAAGCCGTTATATTGTCGCCATGAGCAAGGCCAAGACGGGCATCGTGATGATGAACCTCGGCGGGCCGGCAACCCTGGACGAGGTGGAGCCGTTTCTTCTCGAGCTGTTCGCCGACCGCGAGATCATCCAGCTCCCCTTCCAGAGCTGGCTCGGTCCCTTCATCGCCCGGCGCCGCACGCCGCGGGTCAAGGGCCTCTACGCCGGCATCGGCGGCGGGTCGCCCATCCTCCGCTACACGCGGGCGCAGGGCCAGGGCATGGTCGAGCGACTCGACCGACTCTCACCCGAGACCGCTCCGCATCAGTTCTACATCGCGTTCCGCTACGTCAAGCCGAAGAGCGAGGATGCGCTCCGCGCCATGCACGCCGACGGCGTGGAGCGCGCGGTCGCGTTCACCCAGTATCCCCAGTTCTCCTGCAGCACCACGGGCTCCAGCCTGAACGAGCTCTGGCGGGCGGCGAGTCGCACCGGGCTGCGCGATGCGTTCCGCTGGAGCATCATCGACCGCTGGCCGGTGCACCCGGGGTTCATCGAGGCGATGACCGACACCGTGCGGGAAGGGCTGGAGGGATTCGATGCCGCCGATCGGGACCACGCCGTCCTGCTCTTCAGCGCTCACTCCCTGCCGCTCGGCGTCATCGACCGCGGCGACGCCTATCCGCAGGAGGTCGGCGCGACGGTGCAGCGGGTGGTCGAGCGCCTGGGGGTGAGCAACCCCTACATCCTCGCCTACCAGTCCGAGGTCGGGCCGGTGCGCTGGCTGGGTCCCAGCACCGAGCAGGTGATCCGCCGGCTCGGCGAGCGGGGCGAAAAGCGGGTGCTGGTCATTCCGATCGCTTTCACCAGCGATCACATCGAAACGCTGTCGGAGCTGGACCGGGAGTACGGCGAAGTGGCGCACCAGGTGGGGATCACGCACTATCGGCGTGCGCCGGCCCTGAACGATCGCGCCCGATTCATGGACGCGCTGGCCGCCATCGTTCTCGAGCATCTTGTCTCGGGCGAAGTCTCCAGCACCCAGTACCCGATGCGCTGCCCCGGCTGCACCAATCCGCAGTGCCGGAACGTGCTGAATCCCGCGGCCCGGGCCACCCGGCGCGCGCGGAGCGAGAAGCTGAAGCCGGTCGCAGGCTGATTACTTCGCGGCGGGCACTTCCGGGAGTCCACCGCCCTCCCGAACCGTGCGGCTGACCGGATAGAGCACCCGGCGTACCAGCCGCTCGGCCATCTCCCTCACCACTCGACGCTCAGGCTCGCTCAGGAGACCCAACTGGGCGAGCGCCGTCTCCGCTTCTTCCTCCGCGAGGCGGACCGCCATGCGGTGCAGCTCCGCGAGCCGGGGCGCGGCCGCCCGCGCGCGGAGGCCGCTGTTCAGCCGCTCGAGCTCTTCCTCCAGGACGCGGCGGGCGTGGTCGATTGTCGGTGAGCTGAATCCCTCGACCGGGCAGCGCAGCTGCTGGAGATCGTCGAGGTCGAAGAGCTTGACCCCGGGGATGTCGCGGGCGGCGGGGTCCACGTTGCGGGGCACCGACAGATCGAACACGGCGACCTGACGACCGCTGTGGCCCACCGCCTCGGCGAGCCGGTCGGCTCCCAGCACCGGGACCGAGGCGGCGGTGCCGACGAAGACCACGTCGGCCGCGGCGAGCGCGGCGTCGAGCGCGTCCCATTCCGCGGCGACCACACCGAACGAGGCCGCGAGCGACGCGGCGCGATCCAGGCGCCGAGTGACCACGGCGGTCCGTGCCGTCCGGCCTCGGAGCGCCCTCAGGACCCCTTCGGCCACCTCGCCCGCGCCGACGATCAGGACCCGCGCCGGCCCGAGCGCCACGGCTGAGGAGGCCACATCCACGGCCGCGGATCCGACCGACGCGGGATGTCGTCCGAGCTTGGTCTCCCGGCGCACCCGCCTTCCCGCGACGAGCGCGGCAGACAGAATGGTGTCGATCATCCGGTTCGTGGTGCCCGCCAATCGCGCCGCGTCGTACGCCCGCCGGACCTGTCCCAGCACCTCGGCTTCGCCGAGCACCTGCGAATCCAGGCCTGCGGTGACATCGAAGAGATGGCGCACTGCCGCTTCTCCATCGAGCCGTAGCAGTCCCTCACCCAGCGGAGCGCCACGGGTCAGCGCGAAGTCCCGGAACCAGGCCTCGAGGTCGGGACCTCCGGTCCAGTAGATCTCACAGCGGTTGCAGGTTGAGAGGAGGAGAGCGGTGCTTCCGGCGGCAGCCTGACCCTGGAGCCATGCCGCGACTTCGGCCTGACTGAACGCGAGCTGCTCCCGGAGTTGGATCCCCGCTGTATGATGGTTCAGGCCAACGACATGGAAGGGCAGGTCGGGGAGCATGGTCAAAGCTTATCCCAACCCGGGAGGAGGGCAATCCGAAAGTGCCCCGGAACGGGCTCCGTACGATTACGGAGCACGGAGCCCGCGGGCGCCTGATCAGGCAGTGCGAACGGGAATCTCGCGAGGACGAGCCCGTTCCGCCTTGGGCACGAGAATGGTAAGGACGCCATTCTGGTACTGCGCGGAGATCTTGTCGCCGTCCACGGTGCTGGGGAGCACGAAGGCCCGCTCGAAGGACCCGTAGCTGCGCTCGTAGCGGTGGACCCGCTCGCTGCGCTCCTCGGCCTCCTGCTTCTTCTCGCCCCGGATGGTGAGCAGGTTGTTCTCGAGGGAGAGTTTCACGTCCTCGGACTTCACTCCGGGCAGCTCGGCGACGATCTTCACCGCCTCCTTGTCCTCGAACACGTCGCAGGCCGGGTACCAGGACGAAGTGATCGAGCCGCTCTCCTGCTGGAACGGCCAATTGGCAAAGGCTTCGTCCAGCACGCTGTTGAGCCGGCGAAGGGTCTGGAAGTTCTCCAAGGGCCGGCGGGTGGGCATCAGTGCCATGGTTCTCCTCCAAGTGGCTGGGGTTGTCGGTTTGCCAAGCCACCTCGTACGGCGGCTCGCGCCCGACTATAAAAGCATTCCGCATGCCGGGGTTGGAGGCCCTGACCTTGCCAAAATGACCGGACATGGCCGACGGGGTTGCCGCTTCGGCCAGGGGTCGGGAAAATTGTCTGCCATGTCGAACCCACTTCGCTATCGGATGGCCATCGCCGTCCTCGCCCTGGTCGCCGGCCTGGTGGCCCTGTACCTCCACCTGTGGAAACTGGGGCTGGTTGGCGCCATCTCCTGCACCGCCAACCGCGGATGCGAAGTGGCCATGACCAGCCCGTGGAGCTGGTTCCTGGGAATGGATGTCGCGCTGATCGGAGCGCTGGGATACGCGGCGATACTGGGGGTGGCGCTCTGGGGGGCTCAACCCTCGCGGGTTTCGTCGTCCACCCCGACGGTAGTGCTCCTGGCCCTCATTATCCCGGCCGTGCTGTTCACGGTCCGGCTCAAGTGGGCCGAGTGGGTGGTACTGAAGACTTTCTGCCCGTGGTGCTTCGAGAGCACGCTGACGATCGTGGTCTGCCTGGTGCTGGCCCTCCTGGACCTGCGACGGGTGCGACAGGCATCGCCTTACCCGCCGACGAAGCCCGCGAGGCGGGACTAGCGCCCGAAGATCCTCCCCAGCAGCCCAGGCGAGTGCGCCGCCTCGAGCGCATGCGCCATCTCGGCCATGCTGCTGAACCGCTGCCCGGGGTCCATTGCCAGCGCCTGGTGGATGACCGCCTCGACTTTCGCGGGAAAGTCCGGCTTCACCTGGCGCAGCTTCACCGGCTGGCCACGGAGCCGCGCGATCATCGTCTCCTGCGCCGACTTTCCGGGGAACGGCAACTGGCCGGTGAAGAGCTCGAACGCCAGCACCCCGAGGGCGTAGACGTCGCTTCGGCCGTCGAGCGGCTTGCCGCGAATCTGCTCGGGGCTCATGAACTCGGGCGTGCCGAGGACGATGCCGGTGGCCGTGAGCTTGGCCAGCTCCGGTCCCGCGCGGCGCTCCTTCGCCAGCCCGAAGTCCATGACCACGGCCCGGTAGGGCGACTCGGCGTCGGACCCTTGGTCCGCGACCGGCACCAGCATGATGTTCTCCGGCTTGAGGTCGCGGTGAATGATCCGCAGCTCATGAGCGTGCTGGAGCCCGTGGCAGATCTGGACCAGCAGCGGCACGCCTTCGGCCGCGGAGAAGGGCCCGCGGCGCGCCTCGTGCTCGCTCAGCGGCTCGCCCTCGAGGAACGGCATGACCAGGTAGATCAGCCGCTCCGGCGTCTCGCCCAGGCGGAGGATGGGGCAGACGTTGGGATGGTCGAGCCGCATCGCGATGGTGGCCTCGCGGCGCAACCGCTCCACCGAAGCCGGGTCGCGGGAGAGCCGGGGCAGCAGGATCTTGAGCGCCACGATCCGGCCGGTCTCGATCTCCTCGGCGCGGTAGACGTACGACATCCCGCCCTCCCCCAACCGCTGATTCACACGGTACCGACGGTCCAGCACCTGTCCTGAGAGGGTGGAGAGCGGGTTGACGGTGGCGGCGAACTCGAAGTCCACCGGGCCGAAGCTGCCGGTGCCGGGGTCCTGGAAGCGGGGGAGCGGCGTTCGCGAGGGCGCGGTGCCGGGACGCGGCTCGCCCTCTTCCACCAGCAACGAGCCGTCGTTCACGCAGTACCGGGCGGGCGCCTGGTACGACTGGTTGCAGCGGGGACAGCGGCGGACGGTCAATCCCGGAACCGGTTCCGGCCGTCCGATTTGGCCCGGTACAGGTGGGTGTCGGCCAGCCGGAGCAGCGACTCGCCGTCGCTGACCCGCTCGTCCGGAAAGGAGGCGATGCCGATGCTGATGGTGACCCGCACCGGGTGGCCCTGCTCGCCGAAATCGTGGGTCGCGACCCGGCGAAGGATGCGTTCGGCGAAGTTGCGCGACTCGGTGCTGGTGGTCTCGGGCAGCAGCACCACGAACTCCTCGCCGCCGTAGCGCGCCACGATGTCCACCGAGCGCTGCTCCCGCTTGAGCAGCGAGGCCAGCTGCTTGAGCACCCGGTCGCCCACCAGGTGGCCGTAGGTGTCGTTGATCTGCTTGAAGTTGTCGATGTCGACCATCATGCCGGTGAGCATGGTGGCGTAGCGGGCCGCGCGGTCCATCTCCTGCTCCAGCTTCTCCATCAGGGCCCGCCGGTTGAAGCAGTTGGTGAGCGGGTCGGTCTCCGCCAGGTGCCGCATCTGCTCCTGGCCCATGACCGCATTCTCGAGGTCGTAGGCTTTCTCCAGCGCCGCGACCGCCGCGTTGATCACCTGTTCGGCGAACTGGACGTCCTGCTCGTTGAGCGGCGCGTCGCTGCTCGTCGTGCGGAGAAAGAAGACCCCGGCCGGCTGTTGTCGGAGCGAGAACCGGATCGCGATGGCCGAGCGCGCCGGCGCCTCGCGGCCCTCCGATTCCCACACCGCACGCACCTCCTGGAACAGCGGATCGGTCAGCACGTCGCGCACCAGCACCACCTCGCCGGTGGCGAGCGCGTGCTGGATCTCGGGGTAGCGGCGGAGATCGACGGCGAGGTTGTGCAGCATCGGGTTCTCGTACGCGGCCACCACCGTGCCGTGGTCGTCGTCCGGGCCCGCGATGATGATCGAGCAGCGGGAGATGTTGAGCCCCTGAGCCACCCGCCGCACCAGGATCTGGTAGATCTCCTCCGGTTTGAGGGAGGCGGTCACTTCCTGGAGGATCTCCATCATCTCGGAGCGCGAGCGCGCCTCGGCCCGGGCCTGGTTGAGCTCGCGGCCGACCCGGAGATGCGCCTTCACCCGGGCCAGCAGCTCCCGCACCCGGAACGGCTTCGGAATGAAGTCCGAGGCGCCCAGGCCGAGCGATCGAACCGTGGCCTCTTCGGGGGGCATGGAGGAGATCATGAGCACCGGCAGGTCTTTGAACCGAGGATCCGATTTGACCCGCTGGAGGAGTTGAAGCCCGTCCACCTTGGGCATCATGATGTCGAGCAGCAGGAGATCGAACTGCTCCGCACTCAGGTGATCGAAGAGATGCTCGCCTCCCGGGACGGTGAGGACCTCGTAGCCGTTCTCCTTGAGGATCCAGGACAGGGTGCGGGAGAGGGCCTGGTCGTCGTCGGCGACGAGGATCTTGGGAGCGAGGGTCATTCCGCCAACCGCTGAAAGAGTTCGGGATCCACGTTGCCGCCGCTCACCACCAGGACGGCCGGCCCCTCGAGACGGACCTTGCCCGCGAGCACGGCAGCGGTGGTGACCGCGCCGGAGGGCTCTGCCCGAATCCCGGCCTCGCGGTGCAGGAACCGGACGGCGGCCGCGATCTGGTCCTCGGTGACCTGCACCGCCTCGCGCACCGCCAGGCGAATGATAGGGAAAGTAAAGCTGCCGATGGAGCGGGTGAGGAGGCCGTCGGCCATGCTCTCGGTGCGCTCGAGGGTGCGGGGCTCGCCGGCGGCGAGTGCCGCGGAGAGCTTAGCCGCGCCGGCGGGCTCGACCGCGACGATGCGCGCCTGTGGCCTGAGCGCGGAGATGGCCACCGTGATCCCTGCCAGCAGCCCGCCCCCGCTGACCGGCGACAGGACCACCGCCACATCGGGCCGCTGCTCGACGATCTCGAGTCCGATGGTGCCCTGACCGGCGACCACGTCCGGGTGATCGAACGGCGGAATCATCGCGAGTCCATCCTCCCGCGCGATCGCCTCGGCCCGCTGAGCCTGCTCCAGCGAGCGCACGGCGCCGGCGAACACCACCTCGCCCCCATGCCGGCGCACCCCGTCCACCTTGATGCGCGGCGTGGATTCCGGCATGACGACGACGGCGCGGAGGCCGAAGGCCCGCGCCGCCCAGGCCACCGCCTGGCCGTGGTTCCCGCTGGACTGGGTGACGATGCCCCGAGCGCCCGCCGCGGCGGCACGGGAAATGGCGTTGTAGGCCCCCCGGACCTTGAACGCGCCGATGGGCTGGAGCTGCTCGCACTTGAGCGCGACGGGCACACCCGCCAGGCCGGAGAGTGCGGGCACCTCGACCAGCGGGGTCCGGACGGCGACCCCTTCCAGGGTGCGGGCCGCGGCGCGCACGTCGTCCAGCGTGACGGCGGCTGCCGGGTCGGCTGTGAGCGCCATCAGATCCCGGTCTACTCCTCCGCCGCGGTGGGTGCCACCGCGTCGCCACCGGCGCCTTCCTCCGCGCCGCCCTCGTCCTCCTTCACCACCCGCGCCACGTCCACTACGGTATCGCCCGGATCGAGGTTCATCACCTTCACGCCCTGGGTGTTGCGCCCGATGACCCGGATGCCGTCCACCGGCAGCCGGATGATCACGCCGTGCCGGGTGATCATCATCAGCTCGTCGTCCGGAATGACCTCCTTGAGCGCCACGATGGAGCCGGTCTTGTCCGTCTTCTTGAGCGTGATGATCCCCTTGCCGCCTCGCTTCTGGACCCGGTAGTCGGACAGCTCGGAGCGCTTGCCGAAGCCCTTCTCGCTGACGACCAGGAGGGTGGCGTCGCGCCGGACGACCACCATGCCGATCACCTCGTCGCCCTTTTCCAGCTCGATGCCCTTCACGCCGGTCGTGGCCCGCCCCATCTCGCGGACATCCGCCTGGTGAAAGCGGATGCTCATCCCGTCCTTGGTGGCCAGGACGATGTCGCTATTCGAGTCGCAGACCTGGGCGTCGATCAGCTCGTCGCCCTGCTCGATGTTGATGGCGCAGATCCCGTTGGTGCGCACGTTGCCGTAGGCCGAGAGCAGCGTCTTCTTCACCGTCCCCTGGCGGGTGGCGAAGATGAGACACCGGTCGTCGGTGAACTCCCGCACCGGCACCAGCGCGGCGACCTGCTCGGTCGGCTTGATGGCGATGCAGTTCACCACCGGCTTGCCCCGCGCCGCGCGGCCCGCCTGCGGGATCTCGTGCACCTTGAGCCAGTAGAGCTGCCCGGTGTTGGTGAAGAAGAGCAGGTAGTCGTGGGTGCTGGCGATGAAGAGATGCTCCACCCAGTCGTCGGCCTTGAGGTCGGCGCCGTTGAGCCCACGCCCGCCGCGGCGCTGCCGCTTGTAGGTCGAGACCGGGATCCGCTTGATGTAGCCGGTGTGGGAGATGGTGATGACCATGTCCTCTTCGGCGATCAGGTCCTCGACCGTGAACTCGCCCTGGTCGGCCACGATCTCGGTGCGCCGGTCGTCGCCGAACTGCTCCACCACCTCGGCCATCTCGCTCTTGAGGATTCCCATCCGCTTGGGCTTCGAGGCCAGGATGGACTTCAGCTCCTTGATCAGCGCCCGGACCTCCTTCAGCTCGGCTTCCAGCTTCTCGATCTCGAGACCGGTGAGCTTGGCCAGCCGCATGTTGAGGATCGCGTCGCTCTGCTTCTCGCTCAGCCCGAACCGCTTGCGCAGCCGGGCATCGGCCTCGGGCGTGTCCTCCGAGCCGCGGATGATCTTGATGACCTCGTCGATATTGTCGACGGCGATCTTGAGCCCATCCAGGATGTGCTCCCGGGCCTGGGCCGCTTCGAGGTCGAACTGGGTCCGCCGGACGATGATCTCGTGGCGGTGCTCGACGTAGCGCTCGAGCAGCTGCTTCAGGTTCATCACCTTC
>DATBJH010000002.1:0-35947 GCA_036556505.1 Gemmatimonadales bacterium | reverse complement strand
TCCTGCGCCTAGAGGCCGGACCGGACCGCCGCTGGCGACGCCTGCGCTTCTCGCCCATGGCCCAGGTGCCGGGCCAGGGACCGGTTCCCGATGCAACCGGTGCGGTGCTGGAGTTGTTGCGAACGCTGTCGCGGGAGGATTTCGGGGAGGCGGCAGCGCGGGTTCGGGAGGATGGCGAGATTCTGCCACCCGAATGAGTCGCGCAGTTCTCACAGTAGGGAGCACTGACGTGAACTTGCCCCTTACCGGAAACCGCTCTACTGATTCTGCATGACCACCGAACCCGGCGACTCCGAGCTCCCCGCCCCAGGCCCCGACGACAGCGCCCCCGTCCCCGCGGCGATCGCCGCCACCGAGGACCCCGTGCAGCTCACCGTGGCGCTGGTGCATGACGAACGGGTGCCCGAGGGTATGGTGTGCATGGGCAGCTACCGCAACGGCCGTCTCGTGGCGCGCTCCGTCATGCCGCCGGAGGCCTGGGAGCAGATCGACGAATACGGCATCTTCGACGAGCCGGTGCAGGTCGTGCTGGTCGCGCGGGCGGCCCCTCCCGGTGTGCAGTGCCAGCTCTACGCCATGGTCCCGCTGCCCGACGATGAGGACGACGAGCCGGAAGAGCCGTGGGCGGCCAGCGTGCCCGGATCTTCGTACGAGGCCTCGGTCGAGGAGTCGGAGGAGGAGGAAGACGAGGACGAGCCGCGGGTGGCGCCGATCCCGCTGGGGCACATCGTCCGCTACGAGCGCGATCGGGTCCACCCCGACAGCCTTCCGCTGGAAGCGGTGGACCTGCTCCGAAAGGTGATCGACGGCAAGACGGCGGAGGTGGTGGATCGGGCGCTCGCGGACCTGCTGGGTCTCTGAGCCGAGGTGGCGCGGGCTGGTTACACCAGGACGCCGGTGCGGAATCTCCAGATGCGCCGCAGCAGATCGTCCAGCAGCCCTTGCGTGGCGAACACCTCCACTGCTCGGGCGGTACCCGCCGCATTCGCGCCCCACAGCGCGGCCCGCTTGGGCTCTCCCTCGAAATCGGCCTGAATGAACACCGTCTCGTCGCTGCTGTACACGGTGGGCAGGATGCCCGAGAATTCCTGGGCTGCGCCGTTGGCGCCCGGCCCGCCGATGGCGATCGTCGGATTGAGATGGAAGATCCGGTTGTCCAGAAACCAGAGGTCCGCCACCACGACGGCTCGCCGGTAGGCGTGGCCGTCGCCTCGCCGGTCGATCTCCGCCTTCAGCAGATAGGCCAGCGGCCGGTCGCGCTCCTCCGCCGTGAGGGACGACCCGGTCACCAGCACGACCGTCTCGTTCGTGTCGACCAGCTTCATGCGATCATGGGGTGGGCGGCTCATCCGGCGGGGGCGCGGTGCGCTGGTTCCGCTCGAACTCCTCTTCCCGTTCCTTCCGCAGCCGCATATCCCGGATCATGTCCTTGAACTCCTGGAGGTTCTGCGACTGCTGCGCGGCGTAATAGAGATCGGACCGCAGCTCCATGAGATGGTTGTAAGCCCGGTTCTGATCCAGGTTGCCGGCCGGAATGGGGATGAGCGCCAGCACGGCGGAGGGAATCTTGAGGCCGGCGATGTAGACGTGAGAGGAGTCCAGGCCGAACTTCTTCCCCGCCACGTTGGTGGTCCAGCTCGGGAGGCCGGTGTGCTGGCTGGCCGGATCGGACGCGATGGAGTCGAGGTAGGCCTGCACGATGGCGGTCACCGCGCTGTCCACCAGCTCGACGTGTTTCTCCGGGCTCAGCCGCTCCGCCAACTCCTTCGGTGGAAGCGGCAACGGGCGTACCCACAGGCGTCCTTCGGCCAGCCCCGGCCCGATCCGGCCGATCATCATCGGTTGCCGCGGCTCGGCGGGTGTAGGACCCGTGTCCGCGTGCTCGACCGCGGGCCGGGGCGGCTGCCGCTCGACCACGACCGGGGTCTCGGGCTTGGGCCGGGGCAGCGCCGGTGTCGGCGCCGGGCCGCGACCCCGTCGCCCGCTGAACTCCTCGCCGCTCCGTGGCACGACGATCCGCATCTCTCGCGGACCTTCCGAGGGCGGCGCAAGCACGACGATCTGTCCGGGCCGCCTGGGAATCTCCGGCAGCCGTCCCTGAATCCGCCCGAACAGGAAGATCGTGGCGTGCACTGCCACGGCCACCCCGATCGCGATCCACGGGATCGGTCTGCGGCGTTGCAGCCTGCCAAGGTCAGGCGGTGATCGCAAGCTCTCCTCTCCGGCCGGCCTGGAGCACCTGGCCGAGACGGCCGGCCGCCTCGCGGAGCCGGTCCGCTCCCACCGTGAGCGCGATCCGGAAGTAGCCCTCACCCGCCGGCCCGAACGAGCTGCCGGGCAGCACCACCGCCCCGGTCTCCTCCAGCGCGCGCCGAGCAAACGCGGCCGAGGGTACGCCCTCCGGCAGTGCTACCCAGAGGTACATGGCCGCCTTGGGAGCGTCCAGAACGAACCCGGCCTGGCGCAGCGCGGGGACGGCCGCGTCGCGGCGTCGCTGGAGCTCGTCCCGGATCGGCGCGACGATCTCGTCGGCGCGGTCGAGGACGGCGGCGCCCGCCTTCTGCACGGCGAGGAACGGTCCGGTGTCCACGTAGGACTTCACCCGGGTGAGCGCGCCGATCAGCTCCGCCCGTCCCACCGCGAAGCCCAGTCGCCAACCGGTCATCGAGAAGCTCTTCGACAGAGAGAAGAACTCCAGCGCCACGTCCTCCGCGCCCGGAATCTCGAAGATGCCGGGCGCGCGATAGCCGTCGAAGGTCAGGTCGCAGTACGCGTTGTCGTAGGCGAGGAGGATTCCGTAGCGGCGGCAGATCGTCACGGCGCGCTCGAGATACTCCGGCGTCGCGACCGCGGCCGTGGGGTTGTTCGGGTAGTTGACGAACGCGAGCTTCGCCCGGCGCAGGATCGCTTCGGGGATGCGCTCGAAATCCAGGAGAAAGTCGTTCTCCCGCCGCAGCGGCGCGATGTACGGCTCGGCTCCGGCGAGGATGGACCCTCCGAGATACGCCTGGTAGCCCGGCTCGGGCACGATGGTGGCGTCACCCGGATTGACCACCGCGAACGGGAGGTGTGCCAGACCATCCTTGGATCCGATCAGCGGCAACAGCTCAACGCTCGGATCGAACCGCCGGCCGAAGCGGCGCTCGACCCAGCGGCTCGCCGCCTGCCGGAATGCCGGCAGCCCCTGCTGGAAGCCGTACTTGCTGTAGGCGGGGTCCGCGAGGGCCTCGTTCATGGCGCTGAGGGCGACCCTCGGTGGCGGGGTGTCGTTGTCACCGGCGCCGATGTCGATCACGTCCACGCCGGATTCCACCAGTCGGCGCTTGATGGTGGGAATCTCCGCCAGCGGATAGCCCGGAAGCGACTCGACCCGGGCACTGATCTCGATCATCGATGGTCGCCCTTCACTGAGTTGGTGAGCACGCCGACGCCCGGGATCTCCACCTCCACCCGGTCGCCGTCCTTGAGCGGCGCGGTTCCGGCCGGCGTCCCCGTCGCGATCAGGTCGCCCGGCTCCAGGGTCATCACACCGCTGAGGAACGACACCAGGTCCGGAATCGGAAACTGCATGTCGGTGGCGCGCGCGCGCTGCCGCTCCTCTCCATTGAGCCTGCAGATGATCTCCAGGTCCCGCCAGTCCAGCCCCTGCGCCACCCGCGGGCCGACCGGGCAGAAGGTGTCGAACCCCTTGGCCCGGCCCCACTGGCCGTCCTCCTTCTGGAGGTCGCGGCAGGTGACGTCGTTGACGCAGGTGTACCCGGCGATCGCGCGCACGGCCTCGGCCGGGGTCAGATTCCTGGCCCGGGACCCGATCACCACTCCGATCTCGGCCTCGAACTCCACTCTCTGGGAGACGCCCGGGAGACGGATGACGTCACCGTCCCCGATCAGGGAGCTCGGCGGCTTGAAGAAGATGATGGGCGCGGCCGGCATCGGATTCCCCAGCTCCTTCGCGTGGGCCACGTAGTTGCGGCCGATGCCGATGATCTTCGAGGGGCGCAGGGGGGTCATACGATGGCTCCGATTCCATGCCTTGCGAAGAAATCCTCGCACTTGGTCCGGACCTGGCTCCAGGTGCCGACCACCCGCTCCGCCCTCGGCAGTCCGCCCAGCAGCATGGGCCCATAACGCTTGGTGACCGCGCGGCTGTCGAGCAGCACGACGACGCCGAGATCCTTCCGGCTCCGGATCAGCCGGCCGAAGCCCTGCTTGAGCTTGAGCGCGGCGTGCGGCAGGAGATAGTGGACGAACCCGTCCTGCCCCTCCTCGGCCAGCCGCTCCAGCCGGGCCGCGGTGAGCGGCTCCGACGGAACCTTGAAAGGTAGCTTGTTGATCACCAGGGCGCGGAGCGCGCGTCCCGGGACATCCACGCCCTCCCAGAACGAATCGGTTCCCAGCAGAATCGCGTTCTCCGCGTCCCGGAATCGTCGCAGCAGGACGTCGCGCGGGGCTTCTCCCTGCACCAGGAGCGGCCACCGCGTACCCAGCGCCATCCGGAGCTCGGCGGCCGCTCTCCGGAGCGAGGCGTGACTGGTGAAGAGGACGAACATGCCGCCGTCGGAGGCAAAGGCCAGGTCGCACACGATCTGTACCACGGCAGCGCCGTGGCCCACCTCGTCCTCGCGCGGCTCCGGCAGATCCGTGGGGATCCCGAACAGGCACTGCGCGGGATAATCGAAGGGCGAGGCGAAGATCTGCCGCTCGGTGACCGGCGAGCCGTCGCCGCCGAGGCCGAGCCGGCTCTCCAGGAACTCGAAGTCGCCGCCGGCGGCCAGGGTGGCGCTGGTGAGGACGACCGTGTCCAGGCGGTCGAAGAGCAGCTCGCGCAGGAGCGGCGCGAGATCGAGCGGCACCGCGGACAGCTGCACGTTCTGGCTCCGCGCGGACCGCTCCATCCATCGCACCGTGGGCGGTCCGCCGGGCGCGGGACGCAGCGTGCGATTGAGGCCGTCCGAGATGGCGTCGAGCCGCCGCAGGGCGCCGCCCAGCTCCTGGAGGGCGCGGCCGCGGCGCTCCGTGTCGTCCGCCTGTGCCAGCCGGTCGGCGATCATCTCCACCGCCTCCCGGAGTGCACGGAAGGCCGTCAGGGACGCATCCAGCTCGAGCGCCAGGCCCTCGTCCCACACCGCGTCCACCGCGAAGTCGTCGCCCAGCCGGAGCTGGCCCGAAGGCGCCTCGGCCAGGCGCTCGTAGAGACGCCCGAACATCGCGTCACTGGCGCGACGCGCGTCCGCCAGCGACGGGAAGAGCCGCTCGCGAAGCAGCTCCGCGCACTCCCGGCTGGGCGGGTCGGTCCGGCCCGCCAGCTCGTGCAGCAGTGTCGGCGCCAGGCCCCGGTTGTTGCGCTCGAAGCGGGCGAGCAGCCGGCGCACCATGCGGCTGGTCACCTGCACGCCAAGGTGGCTCGCGGCGACCTCCTCGAGATGGTGCGCCTCGTCCAGGACCAGCCGCTTGTAGGGCGGGAGGACCGCGGCATCCTCCCAGTTGTCCTGCGCCCTGCGGACCGAGAGATCCGCCGCCAGCAGGTGGTGGTTTACGACTACGATGTCGGCTTCGGCGGCGCGGCGCCGGGCGCGGAAGAGGAAGCAGCGGTCGAAGTGGGGACACTTGAGCCGGGGGCAGAGGTCCGCCTCCGCGCTGACCTCGTCCCACACCTCCGGTGAGGGCAGGACCGGCAAGTCGCTGAGAGTGCCATCGGCCGTGTGGCTGCTCCACTCCGAGAGGCCGATCAGCTCATCCACCTTGTCCTGTTCCAGCAGCGTACGCTGGGAGCCGACCGCCTGGTTGAGCCGGAGCAGGCAGAGGTAGTTCCGCCAGCCCTTGAGCAAGGCGAAGCTGGGGGTGTAGTCCGTCGTGGCCAGTGCCTCGCGCAGGAGCGGGAGATCCTTTCCCACCAGCTGCTCCTGCAGGTTGATCGTGTTGGTGCTCACGATCGTGCGTTCCTGATTGGTCCGCGCCCAGCTCAGCGCGGGCACCAGGTACGCGAACGACTTTCCGACCCCGGTCCCCGCTTCCATCAGCTGGATCCCGCCGTCGTTGTAGCCGTCGGCGATGTACGCGCCCATGTCACGCTGGCTCCGTCGGTCCTCGTACAGTCCCAGGTGGGCCGCGATCGGGCCGCGCTCGCCCAGGGTGTCGATCACCTCGAACGGATCGATCCGACTGACCTCCCGGACCCGTGGCACCTCGACCACGACGTACAGCTCGGTCGCCCCATTGTCTATGATGCCGAATCCGATCCCGCCGTCGTGCAGCCTGGCCGCCACGTTGAGGTCGGCCTGGGAGGGCGAGAGATAGCCGCCGGGATGGTTGTGGAGCATCATCTCGCCCCGGCCCGCCATCCCCGGCAGCGCCAGCACCATGTCCACCGTCCCGCGCGCCACCACCCGCGCCGCGGCGATCACCCCGTCGCGGTCCACGGCGGCCGCGAAGGAGACCTCCCGGCCTCCCGCCGCGGCAATCTCGCCGGCGAGAAAGGCCCGGACTCCCGGGGCGATGCGCTCGCTCAAGTCTTGAGCTCTTTCTTCTTGGCGGCCGGGAAGAGGACGTTGTTGAGGATCAGGCGGTAGCCGGGTGAATGCGGGTGCAGAGACAGGTCGGTGGGAGCGTCGCCGATCTGGTGCTGCGGATCCTCGGGATCGTGCCCCCCAAGGAAGGTCCAGGTGCCCTGCCCCCGCTCGCCATGGATGTACTTCACCCAGGGGGCGCCGGGCTCCTCGGCCAGCACGGTAATGCTGGGCTTCAGCCGCCGGCGAGTGAAGCTGGTGGTGAGGCCGTAGAAATCGGGGATGACCTGCCGGTGGTTCTGCACCAGCATGGTCGCTACCGGGTCGATCTTGGCGCTGAAGTTGAAGAGCGTGAACGACCCCAGCGGCTGGCGCCGGTCGGGGGAATTCACCTGGTGTCCGTCGATGTCGGAATAGACCGGCATCGTGGGGCTCATCTCCAGCCGCGCATCCTGGAACGCGAGCGCGCGGTCCCACCGCATGGCGGCCGTCGCGCCGGGGTCCATGGGCGAGCCGTCGGCATAGACGGCCGCGATGTCTACGCCGTCGGCCGCGAGGGCGAGATCCAGCGTCTCGGTCGCGGTACACATGGCGAAGAGGAACCCGCCCCGCTCCACGTACTGCTCGATGGCGACGGCCACGGCCCGCTTCTCCGCGGGTACCGACGCGAAGCCCAGCCGCTTGGCCATGGAGCGGTTCTGCTGGACCATCTCCACCAGCCACGGTGCGCCGGCGTAGTTGAGGAAGAACTTGGAGTACTGGCCGGTGAAGTCTTCGTGGTGCAGATGCAGCCAGTCGTAGTGGCGCAGTCCCTGGCCGGCGACCTCGGGGTCCCAGATCTTTTCGAACTTGATACCGGCGTAGTTGAGCGCCATGGTCACGGCATCGTCCCAGGGCGCCGCGTTGGGCGGGGCATACACGGCCACCTTCGGCGCCTTCTCCAGAGGCACCGCGTCCATGTTCCCGCCGCCGATCTCGCCCCGGATCTCCGCCAGACGACCATCGTCCAG
The DNA here is from genome assembly GCA_036556505.1 of Gemmatimonadales bacterium. Classification (GTDB taxonomy): domain Bacteria; phylum Gemmatimonadota; class Gemmatimonadetes; order Gemmatimonadales; family GWC2-71-9; genus CAVVWJ01. Next base: position 28,431 of record DATBJH010000002.1, on the reverse strand, counting down.
CGACTCCGCGGTGACGCCGGCGAGCGCCGCGTCACGGCTGGTGGCGGCGTCCGCCGGAAGCAGGAAGGCGCCACCCCGATAGTTCAGGAACCACTCCGCTCGTCCGCCTCGCTCCAGGAGCCTGAAGGCGAGGCCGTAGGCCTTGAGATGATCCGACTGCGCGTCGTCCATCGGCACCAGGAGCCACGGCGCCGCGCGGCCGAACGGCGGCAGCCGGGGAAGGCCCGGGGCCACGGCGGCAAGCCCGACCACCCCGCGACGGACGAACTCGCGACGCCTCATGTGCGTGGCACCGCGCCGCGGGCCTGGTCCAGCGTGCGCCGCGCCTGGGGCACCAGCGCGCTCTCCGGATAGGTCAGAATGAGATGCTCCAGCTGGGTGACCGCCTCACCGGTCCGCTGTCGCTTCAACATCAGCTCGGCCAGTGCCAGCTCTGCCGCCGGCGCGGTCGCCGGTGCCTCCGGTGAGGCTGCCGCCCGGTACAGCCGCTCCGCCAGCTCGGGGTCTCCCCGGCCTTCCGACAGGCGGCCCGCGAGCAGCCGCATTTCAGCCCCGCCCTTCGCCACCGGCAGCGTTTCCGCCACCGCCTCCAGCTCCCGAGCCGCGGCGATCGTGTCCCCCTGTTCCAGCTTCAGGAGCGCCGCGCCGAGGGCCGGCAGCGTATCCGCCTCGATCGGCTGCAGCAGGGCCAGCAGCACCGTGCGGCGGGTCGCGTCGGCACGCTCACCGGCGTAGGGGCCGGCGTCCTTGAACGCCTGCACCGCCCCCTCGAGATCGCCGCGGTACAGCTTGATCCACCCGCTGAGCGCGAAGCCTTCGATCGTGCTGTCCCGGCCGAGCGCGGAGTCGGCCCGCGCGAGCTCGCCCTGACGGATGTAGGCCGCGACCAACGACCGCGTGAGCTGGGCCTGCTCCTCTCCCGTCATTTGCGGACCCAGGTCCGTCAGCCGTCGGCGGGCCTCATCCAGCTTCCCTTCGCCGATCAGCACCGTGACCAGCGCGCCCGCCGCCCCCGATGCGACCGCGCTCGGCGCGGTGCTGTCGTCCGCGAGTCCTGCGAGCATCCGGCGCGCAGCGTCCCGGTCGCCCGCGGCGGAGTAAGCCTGCGCCGCCTCCAGGCGAACCCGGGAGGCCTGCACCGGTGGCATCCGACCGGCGATCATCTCCAGTGCGCGCCCCTGCGCCAGCATCGCGTCGCGGGTTCGGAGCATGCGGAGCTGATCGACCAACGCGCGCAAGGCGTCCATCCCCTGTCCGCGGGATTGGTCGAGTCCGCTCTCGAGTGCCTCCAGCCCGCCGAGCGGATCGCCCCACTTCACGCGTAGCTCCGACTCCAGGCGCCGGGCGACGAAGTCCGATTCGGCACCGAGGATGCGCAAGATCTCCGCCCGCTTGAAGGCCGGAGCGTGGCCCAGCGTGGCGACGGCGGTGATCCGGTAGCCGGGGAGCCGCCGGACCGCCGGCACCCACTCGCGCGCCGCGGTGGCATAGTCGCCATCGGCGATGGCCAGCTGGGCCATTTCCGCCGCGAGGGCGTCCGATCGACCCAGCCGCTGGCGGCCGACGCGGTAGGCCTCGAGCGACGCTTCGCGCCGGCGGCCCGCGAGGGCGGCGGCGCCCCACTCGCGATAGGGGGCTTCGTCGCCCGGCACCAGCCTAGCCCAGCGCTCCGCCACTGCGCGCATGCTGTCCGGCTGGTCGGCCGCCGCCCAGGCGCGCAGCGCCACCCCGTGGGCGGCGGGGCTGGCGGGATCGCTCGCCAGCGCGGCGCGGGCATCCGGCAGGATCTCCGCGCTCCGGTTCAACGGGAGGAGCACGCGCTCGAGCCCCAGCAAAGCGGAGACGTCACCCGGCGAGCGGCGGAGCAGCTCCCGGTAGGCGTCGACCGCCGCCTCGTAGTTCCCCCGCCGCTCGAGCTCGAAGGCGCGCGGCACGGTCGCGTGCTGTCCCTGCGCCGGCACAGGGCTGCCGAGGACTAGGAGGAGAAGGACGCCGGTGCGGGGGGCGGGGGCCATCGACTACCTCGTGGAGGATTCCGACAGCAGGCGGAAGTAATCTACCACCAGCCTTCGCTCCTCCGGCGAGAGCTGCTGGAGCTCATCCCAGGTGGGAACCCGGAGCCGTCCGTTCTCCTCCGTCAGCCTTTCCCGGAGCGCGGGCGGCAGCCGCACGCTGTCCCCGGTGGCGGTGGTGCTCTGGCGCTCCTTGCGCTCGTCCTCTTCGGTCCCCTGCAAGGTCCGGCCCGCGTCCAGCATCCGGCGGAAGAGCCGCTCCTGCCGCTCGACCACCTGACGGTCCAGTCGCCCCGCATCGAGCCGACGGGCGAGCTCCTTGGCCTCGTCGGCCAGCTCGCCCGCACCGGGCATGTTCCCCTGGCCCTCCATCCGCTGCAGCTCCTCCGCCAGAGCCCGCTGCCGCTCGGCGAGACGCCGGAGCTCCTGCTGGATGCCCGCCGATCCCATCATGGGCAGCATTCCCGCCGCCTGCTGACCCAGACCTCCCTGCTGCTTGGCCAGCTCCGCCATCCGCTCCATCGCCTCCGCGAGGCCCGAGCCCGAGGCTGATCCCGACACCTCACCGCGAGCCCGGAGCAGCTGAAGGGCCGCCGCGTTCAGGGCATCGACCGCTCCACCGGCCTGGTCCGCTCCTTCGCGGACGTTGGGCATCGCCGAACCGATCGCCTCGCGCGTCTTCTGCATCTGGACCTGCGCCCCGCCGAGCGCGGCGCCGATCTGGGGCGGCACCAGCGCATTCTTTCCCGCCGTCTTCCGGACCTGCTCCATGAGCCGCTGCACGCCCTCCTCGATGGCCCCCTGTTCCGCGCGCAGCGCCGGGCCCGCCTCCGCACCGCTGCGCAACTCTTCCTGCACCGCCAGCTGGCGCTCGGCCAGACGCCCGGTCTCCGCGAGCGCCTGGTCGATCGCCTGCATCACCTCCTCGCGCCACTGCTGCTGCATGGCCTGCCGCTCCCGCTGCAGCTGGTCGCCCAGCGGCTCCAGCGAGCGCGCCGCCTGCTCGCCCTGCGATCGTGCGGGATCGCGCTGCCCCCGCTGGGCCGACTGCGCCGCCCGGCTCATCTGCGCCGACGCGCGGCCGGCCTGGGACGCGGCCGAGTCGAAGCGCTGCTGTCTCGCCTCGGTCTCCATCTGCGTCCCGAGCCGTTCCAGGCCCTTGGCGAGAGAATCGGCGCGCTCGGCGAGCTCCCGCTCGGCCGCCGCCGCCCGCGCGCTGTCGGCGCTCTGCACCTGCTGGTTCCACTCCCGCTGCTCCCGGGCGAGCTCGCGCGACTCCTGCGTCAGGTTGGCGAGATCGCCCTCCAGCGCCGCGCGGCGGAAGAGCTCCCGGCTCCGCTCCAGCGCCTCGCGCATCTCCCGCTGCGCCTCCGCCAGCCGTTCCAGCGCCTCCCGGGCCTGCTCCGCATCGAGATCCCGTAGCGCCCGCTGGAGCTCGGCCAGCCGCTCACGCAGCTCGGGCGAGAGCGCGCGGTCCAGTTGTTCCCGGATCTCCTGCAGCTGGCGTTGCCAGGCCGAGTCCCCCACACCCGCCGCTTCCGCGCTCTGGCGCAGGGCCTCCAGCGACTGCTGCAGCTCCTCCGCCTGCCGGAAGAGCTCCTGCTGCCCCTTGGCGACCGCCTCGGCCCGCTTGGAGCGCTCGAAGGAGAGCGCCTCCTCGCCGGAGTTCCCCTGGGAGCCGCTGCGGGGCCGCTCCTGGGCGAGATCCTCGGTTTGCCGCTCGAGCCGCCGGCTGGCCGCGGCGATCGAGTCGAGCTGGATGTGCACGTCCTCCGAGGCCTCCCGCTGCGCTGCGCGCACCTCGCTCATGGTCGGCAGCCGAAGGACGAACTCGCGGGACCGCCCGCTCTGCCGCCGGGGCGTGTTGTCGGTGGCCACCGCGAAATAGCGGACGGTGTCGCCGGGAAGCAGGCCACGGCGATTGAGGTCGAGGGTGTGGGTCAGGATGGCGCGATCGGTGGCCGCTCCAGGCAGGGCGAGGGTGTCCCGTCGGGCGGAATCCCTCACGCCGAGCCGGCTGATCCGGCGGCTGACGACGGCGACACCACTGATGCCGTAGTCGTCGCGGGCGTCCACCACCAGGGGCACCTGGAGGCTCAGCGGGGCGATCGTGTCCGCGCCCGGCACCGGGATCTCGACCGCCGGCGCGCTGTCCGCCACGACCCTCACGGGAAGCCGCACCGTGTCGCCGGCGAGAGGAGCGCCATTCGCGCTGGTCAAGACGAGGCGGTATTCGCCGGCGGAGCCGGGCACGAGATCCCCCCCGAAGGCTCCCCCCTCCACCTCCAGGTCCGTACGGCGGTCGGCGCGTACCCAGGCCGCGGCCGCGAGCGGCGCCGTGGCCTCGCCCTTGGTCTGGAGCCGAGTCCCCGCCGGAAGCAACAGTGTGTCGCCATCGGTGGGCACGGGCTCGGATTCGAGATTCAGATAGCGCGGGTAGTGCGCGGTGACGGTGAGGGCGCCCAGAAAGACGGGAAGCCGAACCTTCACCAGCACCGTGTCGGACCCGCGGGTGCCGCTGGTCACCCGGGCATAGACATCGCTGGTCAGCGGACCGCTGCCGACAACGGCCTGACCCAGAGAATCGAGACGGACGCCGACCGGATGCCACGGCTCGCCCGGGGCCCGAAGCCATAGTGTGGCGGTGCGTCGGCCCAGCGCTTCCACTCGGAACGCGACGGAGTCTCCCCGGTCCACCACCTCGCGCTCGGCCGCGATCCGCACCGGAGCCACCATGGCGCGCCAGGCGCCGACCGGGTGCCAGAGCGCGGCGGCGGGACCGCGCACCGGACCGGCGGAGGTGAAGGCCCCCAGTCCCGTCAGCAGAACGGCTACACCGATGGCCCCCAGGAGACGCACCGGCCGGGCAATGGGCTCCACGGCCGCCGGGCCACGGCGCGCCACTTCGCCGGCCTGGGCCGCGTCCGCCTGAGCCAGCAGCGCAGCGCTGGTCCCCGGCGCCGGCCGGTCGAGCAGTGCGGTAAGCGCGCCCTGGCGCCAGGCCCCCAGGTCCTCCAGGCGATGTGCCAGCCGGGCGTGGCCCAGCTCCCGAAGCGCGCTCCAGGCAAGCCACCCCACCAGCGCGACGGTGATGATCGCCGCCGCCCATGCCAACAGCACCCAGCCCGGTCCCGCGATCCAACCCAGCTCCGCTCCCCAGGCCCCGAGACCCAGGAGCAGCGCCGCCGCTCCCACGCCGAGGCCCACCCAACCCGCGCCGGCTCGGTGGCGGAGCGGGCGGGACAGATGGTGCAGCGCGCGTGCCGTGGCGGCGCCGTTCATCCGCCGTATCCCACCGCGTAGGCGAACAGATTCACACCCATCCGAAGCGCGGCCTCCCGCTTGTCGGGCGGATCCCGGTGCACCTCAGGATCCTCCCATCCGTCGCCCAGGTCGGTCTGATAGGAGTAGAAGACTGCGAGCCGACCGTCCAGGAAAATGCCGAAGCCCTGAGCCGGCTTCTTGTCGTGCTCATGGATCTTGGGAATGCCCCGGGGAAAGTCGAAGATCAGGTGGTAGACCGGATGATCCAGCGGCACTTCGACCATGTCCCGGCCGGGGAAGAGCCGGGCGATTTCCCGCCGGAACGATTCGTCCATCCCATAGTTGTCGTCCGCGTGGAGGAACCCACCCTGCCGGAGCCAGCGCCGCAGGGTCACGAGATCGTCCTCGCTGAAGCGCACGTTGCCGTGGCCGGTCATGTAGAGGTACGGAAGATTCCAGAGATTGTCGTCACGGAGGGTGACCACCCGCTCTTCCCGGGCGACCCGGAGCCCGGTCCGCGACCGGATCGCGTTCAGCAGGTTGGGAAGACTGGAAGGATTGGCGTACCAGTCACCGCCCCCATCGTAATGCAGCCGGCCGACGGTCATGAGCGCGCCGGCCGGCTCCGAGGCCGCCGGACCCTGCGCGCTGGCCGACCCAGTGACGACCAGACCCGTCAGGAGCAGCGCGGCGACACGGTTCATTCAGGGCAATCCAGTGACCAGTCGGTAGGCGTCGTTGCGGGACATGCCCAGCGTCTCCGTAAGACGCCGGGCCACCTCCCGCCGGGAGAGGCCCTCCGCGAGGAGGGCCGTGGCCTCTTCCACCGCATCGGTCGTGCGATCGGGAGCCGCGGGCGGCGCGCCGGTGCCCTCAATGACGATGGTGAGCTCCCCGCGAGGGGGCACACCCGAATAATAATCCGTCAGCTCGGCCAGGGTCCCGCGTCGGAGCTCCTCGTGCAGCTTGGTGAGCTCCCGGGCAACCAGGGCCCGCCGATCGGCGCCAGCTACGGCAGCCAGGTCTTTCAGCAGCGCCACCAGCCGGGTCGGCGCCTCGAAGAAGACCACGCTCCACTCCTCCTGGGCGGCACGGGCGAGCAGCCGGGACCGCTCGGTGCCTTTCCGGGGAACGAAGCCCAGAAACAGGTAGCGGTCCGCCGGGATTCCTCCGGCGGACAGCGCGGTGGCGACGGCCGACGGTCCGGGAATCGGCACCACGGCGAACCCGGCGTCGAGGGCCGCGGCAACCAGGTCGTTGCCAGGGTCGCTGACTCCGGGGGTGCCCGCGTCCGTCACCAGCGCGACGTCACGTCCCTGGCCGAGGATCTCGAGCAGGGTCTCCACCCGGCTCTCGCCGGAGTGGGCATGGAAGCTGAGGAGCGTGGGCCCAACGCCCAGATGGCTCAACAGGCCCCGGGTGCGCCGAGTATCCTCGGCGGCCACCACGGAGGCCTGTCGCAATGTCTCGGCGGCGCGGGGCGAGAGATCCCCGAGATTGCCGAGCGGCGTGGCGACGACGTACAGGGTTCCCCTGGACGCGCCGCCCCACCGCCCCGCTGTCCGGCTCACGGGAGGTGCTGCTTGATCTTTCCTTCTAACGTGGCCTTCGGCACCGCGCCGATGACGGTGTCCACGTGCTGCCCGTTCTTGAAGAACAGGATGCTGGGAATGGACCGCACGTTGAAGCGCATCGCCGTGCGCTGGTTCGCATCCACGTCCAGCTTGGTGACCTTGGCCTTGCCGGCGTACTCACCGGCGAGCTGCTCGAGGATCGGCGCGACGATCTGGCAGGGACCGCACCATGACGCCCAGAAGTCTACCAGGACGAGGCCGTTCGCCTGCTCGATCTCGGCAGTGAACGAGGCGTCGGTGACGTGAACGGTCTGGTGGTTGGTCGCGGCCATGATGTTATTCTCCCGGAGTTGAACACTGCATTCCATCATTCTCGTTTCGGAGGCACCGCGTGGCGGGTTTCCCCCGGATCGCTCATGTCGGGATCGCCGTGCCGGACATCGAGACGGCGCTCGCCTTCTATCGTGATGTGCTGGGCCTCGAGCCGCATCCGCCGGAAGAGGCCGACGGCGCCAGCATCGTTGCCCTGCCTTTCGGTGAGTCCGAAGTGGAGCTGCTGGCTCCCCGGGATGCCGATGGGCCGATCGCGAGGTTCCTGGCTCGCCGCGGGCCCGGCATCCACCACGTCTGTTATCGCGTGCCCGACCTCGACGCGGCCCTCGCCGCCTGTCGGGCCGCCGGCTATCGCCTCATCGACGAGACCCCGCGCACCGGGGCCGGCGGCCGGCGGATCGCCTTCGTGGATCCCAAGGCGACCGCCGGGATACTGCTCGAGCTGACCGAGTAAAATAACAGGCGAAGATGCCGGAAGTTCCCCGTCTCACCCCTGCGGGGCGGCGGTCGAGTCCTGCCCCGGAACGCAGGGTCGCCCGGGATTTCCGGCGGTGGTGAGGTCCACCTGGTTCACGATCCAGCTACCGTCCGCGAGCTTGATCGTCGTGAACGGGACGACCCAGCGGCAGAGCTCGCGCCGGATCTCGACCTGCACCGCGTGGCGGGTGCCGCCGGTGCCTTCCGGCACGTCGCCCACGACGCGGTGAGACTCGTTCTTCAGATACGCCTGCATGACCGTGATGCGCCGTTCCCAATCAGATGGCTGATTGGTCTTGGCCGCGGGCCCCGCGGAGGTGCCCCAGAGATTGGCCATCTGCGTGAGGTTGCTGTCGGCGACCGCCTGCATGAAGGCGTCCACCGCACCTCGCGCGGAGGTGGAGGGCGCAACCGTGGACGGGGCGGAACCGCCGCCGCAGGCGGCGAGAAGGACGGCAAGGACCAGCGCGCGCGCCTTGATCACAAGTGTCTCACCTGGCATATGTTAGCGAGCGAAGTTAATCCCCTGCGAAACCCCGGGCAATGACGGCGACGATGCGGCTCTATATCAACGTGGACCATGTGGCCACGGTACGGCAGGCCCGCCGCACCGACGAGCCCGATCCCCTGGAGGCGGCACGCCTCTGCCAGACGGCGGGTGCCGACGGTATTACGGCGCATCTGCGGGAGGATCGGCGGCACATCCAGGACCACGATCTGGAGCGGATGCGGCCGGCGGTGAAGGTGCTCAACGTCGAGCTGGCGACCAGCTCCGAGATCGTGGCGCTCACCTGTCGTCTGCGCCCTCATCAAGCCACGCTGGTGCCCGAGAAGCGGGAAGAGATCACGACCGAGGGGGGCCTCGATCTGCTCCACTCGGTCGGTCGACTGCGCGAGACCATCCGGAGACTGGACGAGGCGGGGATCCGGATCAGCCTCTTCGTGGATCCTGACCCCGCCACGCTGGACGCCGCCAAGGACCTCGGTGTGCCGGCGGTGGAGCTCCACACCGGCCGCTATGCGAACACCTGGCGCCGGAGCGACGCGGCGCTGGAGGAGCTCCGCCGCGCGGCGCGGCACGCGGCGGACATGGGTCTCTTCGTCCATGCGGGCCACGGGCTGACCTACCAGAACGTGCAGCCGGTCGCGGCTATCCCCGAGATCGAGGAGCTCAACATCGGCCACAGCGTGATCAGCCGAGCCCTCATGACCGGGATGCCGAGCGCCGTGCAGGAAATGGCGCGCTTGGTGAAGGGTGCCCGGGTCTGATACCTTATTTGCGATGACCAATCCCCTCGCCACAGCGGATTTCTTCGCGCTCGAGGCCGGTGAGTGTCTCGACCGGCTGGAGCTGCTCGCGCGCCATGACGACGCGCCCCCCGCGGAAGACTTCCTGCGCGCGAGCCGGGTGCTGCGGGGATCGGCGCTCATGGCTTCACAGCAGCCGATCGCTCGCGCCGCCGGCGGCCTCGAGGCCGTCGCCCGGGCGTTGCGGGAGGGCCGGCGCGCGTGGGATCCCGCCTGTCGCGAGCAGGTTGCGCAGGCGATCGAGGAGTTCCGCCGCCTGGTGCGACGGGTGCGCGAGTGGGACGACGGCGACACGCTGCGGGCCGGCCGGCTCGCGGTCTCGCTGGATACGCTGGCCGGCAGGCCCGCGGCCGAGCCGGGCGACCACCGCGGCGAGCGCGGCGAGATCAACGCGGGAGTGCGGGCCTTCGTCGGCCGCGAGGGCGCCCTGATCGCGAGCGCGCTGGATCGCGCCGCGCGCGGGCTTCAGGTCGCTCCCGGCGACCGGGAGCCGCTCTACACGGTGATCCGGCGCATGCAGTCGCTCCGCGGGCTGGCCGAGCTGAGCGAGCTCGCCCCCTTGCCCGAGATTCTCGACGGGATCGAGCTGGCGGTGGGCGACCTGACCCGGCTGTTCGCGCCGCCGCCGGGTGTCCACGAGGTGATGGCGGCCGCGGCGCTCGCGCTCACCCGCATCTCCCGCGACATCGCGGAGCGGGGACGGACCGATCCGGACGCGGAGGAGGCGCGGCTGTTCACCGACCAGCTGCTGCGCGCGTTCGCCGTCGAGCGGGACGTCGTACCGATCGAAGCGCTGTACCTCGAGGGCGACCCCTCGCCCGCCGCTCCGGCGGCGGGCCAGCCGCAGTTCGAGGCGCCTGCGCCCCTAGGGCCGCTGGAGCTGGTGAGCCATGGGGAGCACCTCTGTCAGATCGCCGATCTCATCGGCCGCGCTTCCTCAGCCACCGAGCGCGACCTCCGGCTTTATCACCTGATCGGCGCGCTCCGGACCGCGGCCGTGCCCGGACCCGATCCGGTGGCGGGCGCCCTCGCGGTGTTTGCCCGCTCGACCCGGGAAGCGCTCGCGGCCGGGGTGTCCAGCCGCTCCGCCGATGAGCTGGTGGCCGGCCTCCGGGCCGCGGGTGAGCTGCTCCGCTCGGTCGCCGACGCCGGAGACCGGATGCAGGTGTCCCGCCGCCTGCTGGACGTCGCCCACCGGCTGGACCAGGCGCGGGGCGACACCAAGGAAGTCGTGGCCCCGCCGGCAGAGGCCGAGTCGGATGTGGTCCCCATCGAGAGCCTCGCGCCCGATGCTCCAGCCGCGCCGGCCGAGGCGAGCGCGTTGGAGACCAGCTTCCGGACACTGGAGCGGCTCGAGCGCGAGCGGGGAACCGCCCAGCCGACGATCGGGGCGCTGCTGGGCGTGCCACCGGCCGAGGCGGTTGCGATCGAGTCCCTCTGCTACCGCGGCCGGTCCGCGCTGGAGCGCGCGGCCGATGTTCGCCGCGAGCTGGCCGCCGAGCTCACCGGTGCGCCCGACCTCGCTACCATCCGGCCACTGCTGCAGGAGCTCCTCGACCTCGTGCCGCTCGCGCTTGACGAGTCCTGATTCGGCCCTGCCCGGCCGGCTTGGGCGACGGCGGATTCTCGCCGGAGTCCTCGGCGCGGTCCTGGCGGTCGGCTTCCTCCTCTGGGCGCTGCGCGGCGTCCATCTGGACCAGGTGGTGGCGCATATCCGGAACGCCGACCCCTGGCCGCTGGCCCTCGGCGTCGTCCTGGCGACCTCCACCTTCATCATCCGTCTCGCCCGCTGGCGGCTGATGCTGCGGGATGAATCCGGCGCGCCGCTCGACTCGTGGGCGCTGTGGCACGCGATCGCCATCGGATTCATGGCGAACAACATCCTTCCCTTCCGCGCCGGCGAGCTGGTGCGGGTCTTCGCCGCCACCAAGCTGTCCGGCGCCCGCTTTACGGCGACGATGTCGTCCGTCGCGGTGGAGCGAGTCTTCGACGGGCTGGCGTTGATCGGCCTGCTGGCCGCCGGACTGCTCGCTTCCGACCTGCCGCCGGGGGTGGTGGTGGGCGGCGTCTCGCTGACTCACGCGGCCCAGGTGGCCGGCCTGCTCTCGCTGGGCGCGCTCCTGGTCGCGGGCGCCGTCGTCGCCTTCCCGCTCACGGCGGAGCGCGTCGTGCGGCGACTGGTGCCGCCGGGCAAGGTGGTGGAGCTGATCGTGGACTTGATCGAAGGCATCCGGCACGGCCTCGCGTCGCTGCGATCGCCCGGCCTCCTCGCCGGCGTCGTGCTCTGGTCCGTAGTGCTCTGGCTGGTGAACGCGGCTGCACTGTGGGTGACGTTCGCCGCTTTCGACATTCCGGTCGACTTCGAGGGCGCGCTGGTTCTCCAGGGCATCCTGGCGATCGGCGTCTCCGTCCAGCTCACGCCCGGATTCGTCGGGCAATTCGAGGCCGCCATCGTTGCGGGGCTCGCCGTCTACGGCATCTCCAACGAGGTCGCCAGCTCCTACGCCCTCGCCTATCACGGTGCGACGTTCGTGCCGATCACCCTCGCGGGTGCCTGGTCCCTGGCCCGCACGCCGGTCGCCCTGAGTGATCTGCGAAGCGCGCCGGAGACATGACCGGGACGGTCCGCATCCGGGCGTGCGCGAAGCTGAACCTCTTCCTCCGGGTCCTGGCGCGAGAGTCCGATGGGTTCCATGGTCTGGAGACGCTCTTCTGTCTGGTGGACCTCGCCGACGAGCTCGTCGCCGAGCGGCGTGAAGGGCACGAGGTCACCATCGAGGTGGAAGGGGACGACGTGGGCCCCCCGGCGGAGAACCTCGCGCTGCGAGGCGCGGCCGCAGTGCTCGGCGCCACTCGGGAACGCTTCGGCACCCATCTCCGGCTTTCCAAGCGCATCCCCTCCCGCGCAGGTCTGGGTGGAGGCTCCAGCGATGCGGCCGCCGCCCTGGTGGCCGTCAACCGCCTGGCGGGCGACGCGATCCCGCGCCACGAGCTGCTCCAACTGGCCGCGAAGTTGGGCAGTGACGTCCCGTTCTTCCTCAGCGGCGCCCCGCTCTCGCTGGCCTGGGCGCACGGCGAACGGCTGCTGCGGCTGCCTCCGCTCCCCCCGGCCCCCGCCCTCCTGCTGATACCGCCCGTGTCCGTCTCGACATCCGAGGCCTATGGATGGATCGATGAGGCCCGGCAGTCCGTGGGCCGGCGCGGCGCAGTCACGCTCGACCTCGACGCGCTCTCCACCTGGGGCGACATCGGTCGTATGGCGGGCAACGATTTCGAATCGGTGGTGTTCGGCCGACATCCGCCGGTGCGGGCTGCCTTCGAGGCGCTGGTCGGGACGCGGCCGCTGGTGTGCCGGATGAGCGGCTCGGGGGCGGCGCTGTTCGCGATCTATCGCTCGGAGCGGGACCGGGAGGACGCCCGGATGATGCTGGGGCGAAAATACGGGGTGCTCACCTCGGCGCAGACTATCGCGGTCCCGCCGCCGGGGCCGGAGGTGGTCAGTTGAGAGCGGTTCCCGGGCGTCCAGAATGGCCCCGAGTTGGCCCGAAGGCACGGGGTGACTACCATTGGCCAACGCCCGGACGCCGCAACACGCGGGGTCCTCGCTGGCCCTTCGTCCAATGGCAGGACAGCGGACTTTGGATCCGTTAATCCAGGTTCGAATCCTGGAGGGCCAATGGCACTACCCCGCCGGTTTCCCCCCGTCGTCCCCCTCGGAAGTCGGCGCCACGAAGCCCGCCACCCGGCTCAGCAGGAAGCCCAGGAGCCCGAACCCGATGATGATCTCGGCCGCGACCAGTGCCCGCGCAACTGCGGCCACGGGGAGGATGTCGCCGTACCCGGTGGTGGAGAGCGTGACGGTGCTGAAGTAGGCGGCGTCCACGAAGCGCCCCAGCGATTGCGAGAACACCTGCCCGTTCTCGCACCACGATACGGGGGAGCTCTCGCAGTAGAGGGACAGCTGCTGATAGAGGGCGGCGAAGACCCCATCGCACCAGATCCAGACCGCGATCGCCAGAAAGAGGGCGGACCACAGGCGAGAGTCCAGCAGGCCGGTCGCCCCTACCAGCCGCCTCAGGGATCGCACCAGCGGACGATAGAACAGATCCAGGACGATCAGCGTGGCCACGAGCGCCCAGAATTCCCAGGTCCGCCCAAAGGCCCTGACGTCGGCCGTCAACACGGGGAGGGAGCCATACCACCAGAGCAACGCTATCGACGCGACCAGGTGCAATCCTGCGACCAGACCGGCACGCCTGAACCAGGCCGGCGGAAGCGGCTGCCCCGGCACGAGGCCGGTCACCTTCTTCCAGTGTGTCACCCGGCGCTCGGCCGGGTCGAGCGTCGCCGTGAGATTGTAGACGAAATGGTTCAGTGGGATGAGGACCAGGAGCGCCAGCGCGGGATGCTCCCGCTCATGCGTGATCGCGACGCAGAGCAGAACTATCCGCCAGAGGTGCAGAGCACGCACTGCGGCATCGGGGGAGTCTGGTCGTGAGGGCGCGCGATCCATTCAGCCGCGGACCCTCAGCGTGAGCCTGGCATCACAACGGGCGCCCGTGCAGCGGACGCCCGTTGGGGAGATGGCGGACGAGACACTCAGTTGCTGAGTGTGATAGAGCGGGTCGGAGAGCACACGGTGGTGCTCCCGGCTTGACACACCTTGACCGCGTAGGTCGCCGTTCCGCTCGCCTCGAAGCCGGTGATCTGGTGCCCGTCATTCGCGGTGGACAGCACCTTCAGCCCGTTCCGATACAAATCCACCTTGGCGCCGACCGCTCCCGACCAGTTGTGACGGATGGTGTGCTTGGTGTCGCTGGTGAACCCCGACACCGTCAGCGTGATGGACGATGGCGGCGGCGGCGGCGGCGCCGTGACCGTCACCGTGGCCGACTGCTGGTGCGTCCCCCCGCGGTCGTCGGTCACGGTGAGCGACACGTTGTAGGTATTCGCCGATCCATAGGTGTGGCTCGGGCTCTGGGCGCCCGAGGTGGAGCCGTCCCCGAAGTTCCATGCCCAGAGCACCACGGTGCCATCCTCGTCCGTGCTCTGGTCGGTGAAGGTGCAGGCGAGGCTGGTGCAGGATGAGGTGAACGCCGCCACCGGGTCCAGGTTGGAGCCCGGGAGACGCACCGCCACCTGCTTCGACACGGTCGAGGACGGCGCTCCTTCATCGTCCGTGACGGTGAGTGAAACCGTGTAGGTGTCCTCCGCGCCGTACGAGTGCGAGGGGTTCGCCTGGTCCGACGTGCCGCCGTCGCCGAAGCTCCACGCCCAGCCGGTCACATTCCCGTCACCGTCCGAGCTCGCGTCGGTGAACGAGCAGTCCAGCCCGGTGCAGGTCCAGGTGAGATCCGCCGTGGGGGGCGCATTGGGCGGGTCGCCGACCGTCACCTGCTTCGTGGTGCTGCCCTGACCGCCGCGGTCATCGGTCACCGTGAGCCGCACCTGGTAGGTCCCTCCCGATGGGAACGTGTGTGAAGGATTCCGCTGGGTGGACGATGTGCCGTCGTCGAAGTTCCACTGCCAGCCCGACACCGTGCCGTCGGGATCGGTGCTTCCGTCGGCGAACCGGCAGCTGCCCCCGGTGCAGGTGGGGGTGAACGCCGCGTTGGGGAGGGCGTTGTCCGGCGTGGCGCCTCCGTTGAACTGCGCGGTGGCGGGGTTGGAGCAGATCGTCGTGGCCGCCTCGCACACCTTGAAGATGTAGGTGGCGGGACCGGTGGCGTTCTTGCTGATGGTCTGGGTGCCGTCGTTCCCCGTGCTCTGGAGCACCAGCCCGTCCCGGTAGATGTACACCTGGCTGCCCTGGGCCCGGGTCCAGCTCAGCGTCACCCGCTGCTGGGTGCTGGTGGACGACGTCGTGAGGCTGAGCCCCAGTGGGTACGTCGGCCCCGGCACCGTCACCTGACGAGTGACGGTGCCATCGGCCCCGTCGTTGTCCTTCGCGGTGAGGCGGACGGTGTAGCTGCCGCCAGACTGGTAGGCGTGACTGGGATCGCGCGCGGTGGAGATCTCCCCGTCTCCGAACTCCCATCGCCATTCCGAGAGGTTGCCGTCCGGATCAGCGCTCTTGTCGGCGAAGTTGCAGTTGAGACCACCGCAGCCTGCGAGGAACGCGGCCGAGGGAGCGCCGTTCGGGCCCGGCGAGGGGTCCGAGAGCGCGCTCACCTTCACGATCTTCCCGACCGAAGGCACGCCGTTCTGGTTCACCAGGAACAGCAGGTAGTGGCCCGGAGGCGCGTGGGCACCGCTGGCCGGCGCCGCGATCGTCAGCGCGCCCGACTGGCGAGTGAATCCGAGCCAGAGAAGCCGCTGGTTCATGTCGAACGCGTGGGTGACTGATCCCAGCCGGATCAGGCTCACTTTCGCGATGTTCGCGGCGTCGGGCGTCTGGACGTTGAACGAGGTGCCCCACCCCACTTGAACCGGGGCATCGGTGATCGTCGGCCGGGGCCCCTTGGACAAATACGGTGGAGAGTACAGCTCCGCGTTCCGCTCCTCCGGCATGTCGGCACCCTCGCCGCTTCCGGTGTGCAGCACCCTGCCGTCCGGCAGAAGCAGGGACGTGGAGTGATAGGTCCGGCTCACCGAGTTGCTCGCCATCGTGGTGAACAGACCGGTGACCGGGTTCCACATCTCGGCTACACGAATCGCGCGACTCACATCGTTGAACGCCGCGGCGCTGCTGCCGCCGGTCACCAGCACTTCGCCGGTCGGAAGGATCGTGGCGTTCAGGTTCCGGCGTGCAAACGCCATCGAGCCGGTCCACTGCCACGTGGGTGAGGCCAGGTTCAGGTCGATGGTCTCGGCGGTGTTGGTCGTCCGCCCGCCGCCGATATAGACGATCTTCCCCAGCTCGTACATCACCGCGGCGCCGTAGGGCCGCGCACCGTAGCGACGCGAGCCCACCGTGGTCCACGATCCGCTGCCGGAGAAGTTCAGGTACCGGGTCGTCGCCAGCTCACCGGCATAGAACACCCGGCCATTGGGAGCTACGAAAGCGCGTGGATAATACGGCAGGACCAGGCTGGCGCCGGTCAGCTGGCGGATGCCGCCCGCCGACCACACCTCGGGCTCCGCCACTTCGTCGCCCACCTGGTCCCGGCCCGCCGTAATCAGCACCGAGCCATTGGGAAGGGTTGTGTTGGTGGGATACCAGCGTCCCCTGCGCATCGGGGCCGACGTCGTCCACTCGCCGGTGGACGGGGAGAAGATGTTGATATCGGGAAGGCCGCGGTCGCTCGCGATGTGCCCCCCGGCGACGAGGACCCGGCCGTCGGGCAGTAACGAATGGCCCGAGCAGAACAGCTCGACCGGACTCGGTACCTCGGTGAATTCTCCCGTCGCCGGGTCCCACACGACCGGCTGGCCCAGGTTGCCCCAGGACAGGATCTTGCCGGTGGGCAGCAGGCTCAGGTGAATCGCCACCGACGGCCACGGGAACGGCTGGGTCCAGCTCCCCGCGTCGGCGGCGGTCGCGGCGGCCATCAGATTCGCCACTGCAGCGGGGCCGCACGACCGGTTGAGATTCCGTCGCCGCACCACCCGCTCTCCGTCACGATACAGCTCGACGGTTCCCTTCTTCGCGGTCTCCAGCTCGGTCTCGCTGTAGCCCGGATCCTCGACCGGTCCGGGCGGGAGCGTGATGCTGCCGGTCTCGCTGCTGTTGACCACTCGCCAAGTCAAATGCACCGAGGTTCGATTTGAGTTGGTGGCCAGAAACTTGTTCCCGCACACGTAGACCAGGTCCAGGGGGGCCAGGTTGCCGGGCTCGTCCGTGGAGAGCTTCTCAGCCATCGCGTCCACCCGCTCTGGAGGCGAGTAGCTGTCGACGCCGCAGCCGCTGAGGGAGAGGAGGAGACTGCCGAGCACGAGCGCGGGGCCGAGCCCCCGTGGAGTGGACCGCATCTGGACTCCGACTGCGTGTGGAGCAACTGGAATCCCGGGCGGCCGCCTGGAGAGGCGGTTCCGGGGGAAACAGGCTGGAGGTCGGCACTGGCCGTGGGGGGCGGACGCGGCGCGATAATCGCACCGTGCAGACCGCATGCCCCGGGAAGGCGTCGGGGGTCCGCGCCGGAACCGACGCAGAAGGCCCCTCGCACACAGTGCGCAAGTCAAATCCCCAGCGTAAGTTCCCTGATTGATCTAAAGCGGCGTGCGAAACCAGGACCGCCGGGTCAGAATTGCGCCGCTCGTCCCCTACCCCGATACTTGCAGCGGCGATGCGACGACTTCCTGTGACGCCATGGCAACGACGCTGAGCTGTTTCAACTGCGGCGCCAGTGTCCGCGCCACCGACCTGTTCTGCTCGCACTGCGGCGCCGAGCTGAGCGCGAGCTCCCAGGCCATTCCCCTCGACCCGACCCACCGCGACGACGATCCCGAGTCTCCCTGGCTCGAGGTGGTCCACCGGCTTCGCCGCGCCACCCACGGCGAGTTCGAGATCGGCCGGGAGCTGGGGCGCGGCGGGATGGCCGCGGTCTTCCTCGCCCACGACGTGGCGCTCGATCGCAGAGTCGCGATCAAGGTGATGTCCCCCGGCCTCCTCATGGGGGAGGGGATGATCGAGCGCTTCAAGCGTGAAGCGATCACTATCGCGCACCTGAATCACCCTAACATCGTCTCCTGTTTCTCGGTGCGCCAGGCCGAGGGGCTGCACTTCTTCGTGATGCGGTACATCCAGGGGCGTTCCCTGGACCAGGTCATCGGGGATGCCGGTCGCCTCCCGGTCCCCATCGTGCGATCCGTGCTTTCCCAGGTGTGCTCGGCGCTCACTTATGCGCACCGCTCGCGCGTGGTGCACCGCGATATCAAGCCCGCCAATATCCTGATCGACGTGGACGGCAACGCGGTCGTCACCGACTTCGGCATCGCCAAGGTTGCCCGGCTGCCGGGGCACACCCATACCGGCGCGCTGGTGGGGACTCCCGCCTACATGAGTCCGGAGCAATGTGCCGGCACCGAGGTCACCGGGGCCACCGATCAGTACTCGCTCGGCGCCGTGGCCTACGAGATGCTCACGGGCACGGCACCCTTCAGCGGCTCGGCCCTCACCGTCATGCAGTCCCAGGTCGAGGCGCCGCCTCCCCCGATCCGCGACCACACTTCAGACTGCCCCCGCGACCTCGAGGACGCGGTTCTCCGCATGCTGGCGAAGGAACCGGGCCAGCGCTTCCCCGGCATGGCCGAAGCCAGGACCGCACTCGGTGCTACGCCCCTGCTGGAGGGCGATCCGCTGCTGGCAGAGCTCTGCCGCCTCGCGGCAACCCCGGCCGAAGGCCGGTCCGCCGACAGGACGAGCGCCGCGCCGGTGCCGGTCACGGCGCAACGCTCCAGCACTGGTTCGGCGCTGAGGGGAGCGGCCAGGAGCATCACCATCCTGCCGCCGCCGGCCGAGCTCGCGGTCGGCGAGGGGTTCGCTCTGGTGGCGCTCGTCCGCGGCGAGCGCGGAGCGCCGATGCCAGGCCGCGCCGTCGAGTGGAGCACCGATTCTCCGCAGGTGCTGCATGTGGACCAGGCAAGGAAAGCCGCGACCGCCGTGGCCCCGGGAACCGCGATGCTGCTCGCTTCCTGCGACGGCGTGGAGGCCCAGGTCCGGGTGCTGGTGCCCGCCGACACGGTGGATGGGTGGGAACCCCACACGGGACACCGTGCGGCAGCAGTCCAGATCTCGAGCCCGCCGCGCTCCGTCCGCGCCGGAGATTCCTTCGTCATCACCGCCCTGCCGCTGGATGCCGGCGGCCAGCCGCTGCACGAGGCGCCGGTCCTTTGGAGCTCGAGCGACGTCCAGGTCGCGGTCGTGACCGCCGGCGGATGGGTCGCCGCGCTGGGGCGCGGGCAGGCGGTCCTGACCGCCACCTGCGGGCTTGCGAGCGGCTCGGTCACGATCTACGTCGAGCAGGCGAAGCCGGCCGCGAATCCGAGGCGTGTCCCGGAGCGAGCCACGCCAGCCCCCGCCCCCCAACCCGTGGCAGTGGCTGAGCCGTTTCATCGCTCGAGTTGGCGCCGCCGCGGCGCGCGAGTGAGACGCCGCAGCATGAACGTCGCGGCCCTGATCCTTCTGGCCGTGGGGTCGGTGTACCTCTTCGGCGGACTCCGTGACTTCTGGGCGCAGCGCAATCGACGGGTGGCCGCCGCCGACACCGTCCCATCCGCGAACGCCACACTCGAAGCGGCGGTGCGACCCGAGTCCATTCCGCCGATCAACCGCGGGTCCCAGGCCTCATCTCCGGCCCCGCGACCGGCACGCCGCGCCGCCCGGCGACCGGCTCCCGCGCTCGCCGTTCTCCCTAGCGACTCGGTCCGCATCGGCGCGAGCACCGAGGAGACGCGGCGGGGCAGCGCGGAACCGACCGACCCGGCTCCCGGCCAGCTGCTCGCGGAGGCTGTTCCCCCGCACCCCGCGTCGGACCCAGCCCGCCAGCCGAGAGCGGCCCCGGCGTCGGAGCGCGAAGTCCCGGGCTATGTCCCGATGACCTCGGACGCAATCGAAGAGCCGGGGGACGGGTCCAAGCGGCCGCCGGCCAGTCGCGCTCCGAGACCCGCACCCGCGGCCGACTCGACATCCGACGCGGACGAGGAGCGGCCGGTGGATCGCCGAGAGCTGGAGGCCGCGATTCGTCGCGGTGTCGAGGAGTGCTACCGCGCGGTGCGCTCGAAGGAGCTCGAGCGCCTCACACGGCTGTACGCCCCCAAGACCGTCGCGGACGAGGATAAGCTTCGCCGTCTCACTCGAATCCTCCGGACCGAGCCATGGCAGGCCGTCGTGGGAAGGCGGGTGGACGGTGTCCGCGAGCTGGGCTCCAGAAGAGCGGCGGCGGAGTTCAGCTTCCGTCTGACCTGGCGCGATTCCTACGGCGGCCGGCTCAGCAGTCAGCCCATCTTCCGGGCGGAGTTCGCGCGCGACCAGGACGAATGGACCATGTCCAGCTGCCGGATCGTGGGCTCCCCGAAGCTCTGACCGCCCGGGCCGACCTCCACGATACCGGTTCGCTCGTGCACGGTGATCCGTACCGGCGTCGCCATCGGCGCCTCGTCCTCCAGGGAGACGACCAATCGCCGCCGTGGTGCCAGACCCCGCACCTCGTATGTCACGCGACCTCGGCCGAGCCGGGTGCCTTCACCCGTCAGCCGCAGGCGGCCGGGCAGTCCCGCGTGGCGGGAGCCCCGAGCGAAGGTGATGTATCCGTCGGTGGAGACGTCGAAATGGTCGTACCTCGCGCCGGATGCCTCGAACTCGAAGCCCACCGGAAGTAGCCCGGTGGCTTCGTGTTCCCTCAACAGGATCGAGTTCGCGGTTGCTTTCGTTTCCGACATCGGCATCTGCCCTCCAGACTTGCTCCGGTACCATCCTTGGTACGCCGAGAGTGCTCAAGCGCCGTCAAGTGTGCGTCAAGTGAGGCACCCGTGATCCTCTGCCGGGCGCTGGGCCCGATCGAGGTGACCCTGGACGGGGGCCCCGCCCCGGCTGATCTGCTCTGGCGGAAGAACCTGGCGCTGTTGATCTATCTCGCCCGCTCGCCCAAGCGGACCCGCAGCCGGGAGCACCTGGTGGCGCTGTTCTGGGGCGATCGCACGGAGGCTGCCGCCCGACATTCCCTCAGCGAGGCCCTTCGGGTCATCCGCCGTCACGCGGGAGAGACGGCCGTGGAGGCCTCGGGCGGCCAGATTCGCCTCAGCCCCGACGTGGTCGAGGTGGACGTCGAGCATCTCGAGTCCCTGGCGGAGGCGGAGCTGTGGGAACAGGCGGCCGAGCTGATCGCAGGCGAGTTCCTGGAGGGGTTCTCGGTGCCGGGCGCCTCGGAGTTCGAGGACTGGCTCGCCGCCGAGCGGGAGACCTGGCGGCGCCAGGGAGTGGATGTCCTGGTTCGCGGCGCCGAGGCGCTGGCCCAGAGCGGACGTACCCAGGACGCCTCGGCGTTTGCTGGGCGGGCGCTGTCACTGGACCCGCGGTCCGAGCAGGCCCTGTCGGCGTCGCTTCGGTGCCTGTCACTCCTGGGCGACCGGTTGGGGGCGTTGGCGATGTACGAGCGGTTCGCCGCCCGGTTGAAGGAGGAAATGGGGACCGAGCCGGGTGAGGCGACCCGTGCGCTGGTGGAGCGGATCCGCCGGGAGCGCAGCCCCCGTCCCGCGCCGGCCGCCGAAGGGCCCGAGGGAGAGGCCGCCGTCCGGGCACCGTTCGAAGGACGTGCCGGCGAGCTGGGGCGCCTCCTTCGGGCGGTGGGCCGGTCGGCGGTCGATCGGGTCGCGACGCTGCTGGTGCTGGAAGGGGAGTCCGGGGTCGGCAAGACCCGGCTGCTGGAAGAGCTGCTCGCGCGGCTCAGGTTGGACGGATTTTCCGTGGCCACCGCACGCGCCGTCGAAGCGGACCAGCAGGCGGCCTGGAGCGGACTGCTGGCCGTGGCCCGGGGCGGCCTCGCCGACGCCGCCGGCATCGGTGCCTCCCCACCCGAGGCGCTGGGCGCCTTTGCGAAGGCGCTCCCCGCGTGGCAGGAACGATTTCCCGGCGCCCGCCCGGAGTCGGCCTACGCCCTGGGACGCGCGATCGTCGAAGTACTCCGTCTCGCGACCGAGGAGCGGCCGGTGGTACTCTCACTCGACGACGCGCAGTGGCTGGATCGCGAAACCGCTACCGAGCTCGGCGCGCTCCTCCGGGATCTCTCCCGATCACCGCTCACGGTCGCCCTCGCCCTGGTCCCCCATCCCAAGCGCCCGGAGCTGGACGAGCTCCGATCCCGGATCGGGCGCGATCTCGCGGGCGAGGCCGTCCGTCTCCGACCGCTCGACCGAACGGCTCTTCGGAGGCTGGCCGAGCGCATGCTTCCCGGCTACGACCGCGTCGCGATCGACCGCGTCACCCGGCGCGTGGCCACCGATTCGGCCGGCATGCCTCTCCTGGCGGTGGAGATGCTTCGCGCGGTGGCGCTGGGGCTCGATCTGGGCACGATTTCCGAGGCCTGGCCTGAACCGCTCCGCACCCTCGACCAGACGCTTCCCGGTGAGCTGCCGGATGCCGTGGTGGCGGCCATCCGGATCGGATTTCGACGACTCAGCCCCACCGCCCAGCGGGTGCTCGCCGCTGCATCGGTGCTCGACGATCTGGTCCCGCCGGATCTGCTGGAGAAGACGCTCTCCTTGAGTTCGGAGGAGAACGCCCGCGCGCTCGACGAGCTGGAATGGCACCGCTGGCTGGTGGCCGAACCGCGCGGCTATTCCTTCGTGGCTCGCCTGGTGCGCCGCGTGGTGGAGCGCGACATGCTGACGCCCGGCCAGCGGCGTAGGGTGCTCGCGGCGGCCGGGCGTCGGGAGTCGGAATGAGACTACTGAATGCGGACGATCTTGCCTTCCGATGGCACCTTGTTGCGATTGAGGATGAACAGGAGGTAGTACCCCGGCGGCGCCAGGTTGGGACTTGCCGGCGCCGTCACCTCGACGCCGGTGTCCGTCGCGGTGAACTCCAGCGTGTTCGCCCGCTGCCCCATGTCGAACGCATGGGTCACCGAGCCCAGACGGATCCAGCGGACCTGTGTGATTTGCCCGATGTTCGGTGTAGTGACGGCGAAACCCTCTCCGTACGCCACGGTCGCCGGCGCGGAGGAGATGCTCGGCCGCGCTCCCTTGAACAGGTACGGCGGCGAAAACATCTCGTGATTACGCTCACTGGGAACCGGCACGACCCCCCCACCCGGCTGGATCGCCAGAGCGTCGCCACTGGCGCCGTGCAGCACCCTGCCATCCGGCATGAGCAGGGACACCGAGTGGTAGACGCGCATGATGCTGTTGCTCGCCAAGGTCGTCCACGCGCCCGTCTCCGGGTTCCACGCCTCGGCCGCGCGGGTAGCCAGCCCTTGGTCGATGTTCACGAAGCCGGCACCCCTGGTGCCGCCCGTGACGAGCACCTGGCCATCCGGCAGGATGGTGGAGTTCAGGTGCCGCCGCGGCGCCGACATCGGACCGGTCTCCTGCCACTGCGGATTCGCGTCGTTGAGGTCGATGACCTCCGCGATGTCCGTGGGCTGGTTCGACTTCGCATCCGGCGTCGGCCAGCCGGTGTGGCCGCCCCCGCCGGCGTAGATGATCTTGCCGGGCTCGTACATCGCCGCCGTGCCATAGTCGCGATTGAACGGCCACACGTGGTTGGGGCCGTCGCTCCAGGCGCCTCGGCCACCCCCGGCGCCGGTGCCGTCCACGTCGAACCACCGCGAGCTGACGCGCTCACCCGCGTAGAACACGAGGCCGTTCGGGGCGACGAAGTTGCGCGGGTAGTACGGGATCTCGTCTGCCGCGCCGCCGTTCGCGCCGGGGAGGTCATGCCACTGGTTCCCCTCCCAGATCTCGGGAATCCGAACCACCGTTCCGGACTCGTTGCGCCCGGCCATGCTCAGCACTTCCCCGTTGGGCAGCACGGTCAGCGTCGGGTACCAGCGCCCGTGGTTCATGTCGGCGACGCGTTGCGGGCTGCCGTTCTGGTCGAAGAGATAAGTCGTTGCGATTCCGGCATCGTCCTGGAGGTGGCCGCCCGCGACCATGAGCCGCCCGTCGGGCAGCAACACGTGCCCGGCGCAGAAGAGCATGGTGTCGACGTTGATCATGGGCAGGCCCTCGGGCGAGCCCGCGGCCGGATCCCACAGGCGCGGCATACCCATCGTATCCGCCACCTCGGTCTTGCCCCACGCGAGAATCTTCCCGTTGGGCAGCAGGTTCATGTGCAGCGGCACGACGTCCCATTGGACCAGCGGTCCCCATTGGCCGTCCGCCGCCTCCGGCGGGAGGGCCGAGACCTCCACCGGTGACGACGTCACGCTCACCGTGCCGGCCGTGAACTCAAGCTCGTGCGTGCCGGTGCCGCTGATCCCAAGATCGCGGAACCGGGCAATGCCGGCCGCGTCCGTCGTGGCCGTGGTGCCACCCTCGAGGGTTCCGGATCCGGAGGCGGTCGTGGCGGTGACTTCGACCCCTGCCGCGGGGTTGCCGTCGTTGGTCACCTGAACGACAGGCTGAACGGCTGGATCGAACACCTCCCCGTCCACCGCCGCCACCGGGGGGTTGGTGGTGATGACGATGCCCTCGCCCGGGCCGCCATCTTCGGTGGCGGTGGAGACGAAGGTCACCGGCGAGCCCTCCAGACCGCTCGCCGTTGCCGTTGTGATCTGCTCGCCCGGCTCGGACCCGAGCACGCGGTTGACCGAAGCTCGGCCGTCCGACCCGGTCTGCACGGAGGGCTCTGAAACGGTCCCGCCGCCCTGAGCCTCCCAGGTCACCGTGACGCCCTCCGACGGATCCCCGTTCTCGTCGCTCACCCGGACAACCAGTGGGTTCGGCAGCGGCTGGCCGGCCGGCGCCGCCTGCTCGTTCCCGTCCAGCATCTCGATCTGGGTCGGCGTGGAGGGATTGCCCCCATTGTCGTTGCACCGCAGCGTGCCGGCTGCGAGGACTGCCGCAAGGACAAGGGGCCTGAGCCTCGGACGTCGCATTGGACCTCAAGTCGTGGAGTAGTGCCTGCCAAAACGGTCACACGTGCCGAAAAACGAACACCACATATGCACCTTTCGGACCGCGGCGCCAGTGCCCTAACCCAAGTATGAACAAGTCTTTACGCTTCGCCTTCTGGCTGGCTGCGGCGGCCGTGCCACGGAAGGCTAACAGCCTCGGGGATCGCCGGCCAGCCGCCTGAGAATTGGCCGCAGGCACCTAGCCGTTGGCTGAGGACGGGGTGTAGCTTGAGGCCCCGTCTCCACTGGAGCAGCCGGTGCGCATCGGAGTCATGCTGCGGCACTACGACCAGCACAGGGGCGGCGTCAGGGTGTACACCCACCGGGTCCTATCGGCATTGCTCGAGCTCCGGAGCGGGCACGAGTTCGTCTTCCTCTATCGGAGTCCCGCGCTGGTCGGCACCTACGCCGCCCACCCTGAAGTGCAGGAGACCGCGCTCCCAGCGCGGACTTCCCTAGGGTGGGATCAGGTGGCGGTCCCCCGCGCGGTTCGGCGCCACCGAATCGAGGTGCTGTACAACCCGAAGTACTCGATTCCACTCCGGGCGCCCTGCCCCTCGGCCTGGGTGTGCCATGGTCTGGACTGGTACGTCATGCCCTGGGCCTCCCGCTTCGTGGATCGCCTGAGCCATCGCTTCCTGGTGCCGCGATACGCTGCCCGCGCCGGCGCGATCATCGCCGTTTCGGAGGTCACTCGCCGGCACGTCCTGCAGTACCTGCCCGCATCTCCGGACCGGGTTCCCGTAGTCTATTCGGGGGTTGATGACGTGTTCCGGCGCCCGATCGACCCGGAGCGCCGGCAAGCCATCCGCGCGAAGTACTCGCTGCCCGAGCGATTCCTGCTCTACGCTGGCGCCATCTACCCACCCAAGAACTACACCCGGCTGATCCGCGCGTACGCACAGGTCGGCCCGGAGCGCGGGATCCCCCTGGTCATCGCGGGAGGAGAGAACCGCTTTCTCTCCGAAGCGGAGATCCGGGAGCCCGAAGCGCTTGGCATCGGAGAGTGGGTGCGGCGACCGGGCTGGGTCGAGCAGGACGAGCTGGCGGCTTTCTACGCCCTCGCGGACGCACTGTTGTTACCGTCGCTGTTCGAATCCTGCGGTCTGCCGGTGCTCGAGGCGATGGCCGCCGGGTGTCCTGTGGTCACCGCAGATCGCTACGGCACCAAGGAGCTGGCCGAGGGAGCCGCGGTGTTGGTGGACCCGGAGAGCGTGGACGCCATCGCGGCGGGCGTTCGCCGGATCCTGGACGACTCGGCGCTGCGGGAAGAGATGATCGCCGCTGGCCGGGCGCGGAGCCGGACCTTCACGTGGGAGCGGTGCGCGCGGAATACGCTGGCGGTTCTGGAGCGGCTCGCTTCGGGGGACGCGCTGAAGGCGTCAGTCGGCGGCCCTTCGGTCGCGGCCGCGGAGCCGTCGCGGTGACCGGAATCGCCGCCGGGAGCGCGCCGACCGAGGTGCTGGTCAACGCCCGCCATCTGACCGGCGGCAGGACCGGAATCGAAGTGTACATGGAGCAGCTCCTGGAGGCCCTGGCGAAGTCGGGGCAGGTGCGGATCACCGCGCTGAGCTGGGCACCCATCGGCATGGAGCAGCCTGGCCTTCGCGAGCTGGTGCCGAGCCGGCGGCCGGACTTCCCACCGGGTGCCGTGGGAGGCCTGCGGGCGACGCTATGGAAGACCTGGTTCGACCAGTGGGGTTGTCTGCATGGTGTGCTCCCGCCCCACGGTGTGCTGTACCATGGGATGGACGGCTTCCTCCCCTACGCCCTCCGGCGCAAGGACTGCTGCGTCGCGACGGTGCACGATCTGGGCTGGCAGGTACATCCCGAGCTCTATCCGCTGAAGCTGCGGGCAATGTACGGCGCTTTGTTCCCATGGGTATTGCGAAGAGCGGATCGCATCATCGCGGTCTCCCGCTTCACGGCCGATGACCTCATCCGGCGCGCGGGCGTCGCTGGATCCAGGATCGAAGTCGTGCACCACGGGATCGATCCGGTATTCGCCGGTCCTGACCCGCGAGAGGAGCCTTCCGGACAGTCGCCCTATCTGCTCGCGGTGGGCGGGATCTCGCCGCGCAAGAATACGCGCCGACTCATCGAAGCGTTCGGGCGGTGGCGCGCCCGGGGGGGCAGCCGGTCTGCCTACGGGCTCCGGATCACCGGGACGTCGCTCGATCCCTCGGCTCGCAACGGACCAGCGCTCCCGCCCGGCGTGTCCCTGCTGGGTTACGTGGACAAGCTCGAGCTGCGTCGCCTGTACGCCGGCGCGACGGCGTTTCTCTACCCATCGATCTACGAAGGCTTCGGCCTGCCGATCCTCGAGGCGATGGCCTGCGGGGCTCCGGTCCTCACCTCGACCACCGCCTCGGCGCCCGAGGTCGCCGGCGGGGCGGCGATCCTGGTGGACCCGCTCTCGCTGGAGAGCATCGAGGCGGGGCTCGATCGGGTGACCAGCGCGGACGAGGCGCAGCGTCTGCGTGCCCTGGGTCGGGAGCGAGCCCGGCAGTTCCACTGGAGCGTTGCGGCCGGCCGCACCGCGGAGATCTATCGCGAAGTCGCAGGCGCCCAGTAATGCCACGCGCCGCCGGCCAAGAGCCGGCGGCGCGTGTGCTGTGCTCCCTTCCGCAGCCGAACTAGTCGACCGGATCCGCGGTGACGGTGAGGACCAGGTCGTCGAAGTCGGGTTCACCCGGACCGCCGACGCCATCGTCGAAGGACAGGGTCCACGTGGGGTACGCGCCGGTGACGTGCAGCGCCGGTGCGGTGAGCTGATTGGTCGCGCCGGAGATGACCTCCGCCGCCAGCAGGGTTCCCGCCGCGAACACCCCACCGTCATTCAGGTTGAAGGGCTCCCCGAGCGCCGGCGCATAGCACCCGTCCTCGAAGAGCGTCTCCACGATCGGCGCGGTGATCCGGAAGGTGTTGCCGTGCGCGTCGCACGAGCGGCTCTCCAGCGTCACGGTCACCGTCGCGTCTTCCAGCAGCTCCAGCGCGCAGGAGGCGAACTCGCCGGTACCCGGGGCGCTCTCGCACTGCAAGGTGGCGGCCGGGGACACCGTGAACTCGGTCGTCTTGCTGCTGGTGTTGTTCTCGTCGTCGGTCACCGTAAGCGTCGCGGAGACGAGCGTCCGATTGCTCACGTCGTAGTGGTGCACCGGATGCTGCTCGCTGCTCTCGCCGCCGTCGCTGAACTCCCAAGTCCAGGCCACGACGGTGCCGTCGGCATCGGTGCTCAGGTCCTGGAAGGTGCAGTCGAGTGACGAGCAGGTGACGCTGAAGTCGGCCGTCGGACCGCCGGCGACCGGCACCGTCAGGGTGACCGACCTCACCGCCGCGTCCTCGGCGCCGCCGTCGTCGGCCACGGTAAGCGTGACGCTGACCTCGCCCTCCGCCGGGAAGGTGAAGGACGGGTTCTTCTCATCCGAGCCGCCTTCTCCGCCGAAGTCCCAGCTGTAGCTCGCGATCTGGCCGTCCGAGTCCACGCTCAGATCGGTGAAGGAGCAGGTCAGGCCGGCGCAGGAGGAGCTGAAATCGGCCGTCGGCGCCGCGTTGTTCCCGTCGGGATCCGGGTCGTTCGAGTCCTTGCCGCAGGCGACCACCGCCGCGACGGCCAGAGTCAAACCAAGCGAACGCCACTGAGTCGGTCTCATACGCTCCTGCCGGGTGAAAGTGACCGCGCTTTGGGCGCGGGCCGGGGGCCGACCGCCGGACCTGGAAGGCCCGGCGGCAGGAGTACCCGGCTACGGGACTGCGTTACTGCTCGGTAGCGGTGATCGTGATGACCAGATCGTCGAAGTCCGGCTCGTCCGGATCCGTGACGGGATCGAAGGCTCGAGCCCCGTCGTCGAACTCCAGTTCCCACATCGGGTAAGTGTTAATGGTTGCGTCCAGCCGCACGGCCGGCGGAATCTCGAGATTCTGCCCGCCCGAGATCAGCTGGGCGGTGATAACGGTCCCAGCGACGAT
>DATBJH010000001.1:0-10247 GCA_036556505.1 Gemmatimonadales bacterium | reverse complement strand
CAGGGGGTTGAGCCGGCGGCCCAGCATCTCCAGCGTGTGCTGGTCGTAACCGGTGCCCACCTTGCCCGCGAAGCGGAGCGCTCCGTCGTCGTCGTAATAGCCGACCAGCAGCGCGCCGAGGTGCTCGCGGGCGCCCTGGGGCGCGGTGTAGCCGCCGATCACGAACTCCTGCTGAAGCACGCACTTGATCTTGAGCCAGTCGGTGGATCGTCCGCTCACGTAGGCCGACTCGGCCCGCTTCGCGATGATGCCTTCCGCCCCTTTGGCGCAGGCGTCGCGGTACATCGCGGCGGAGCCGGTCGTGCGGTAGGGCGTGAAGCGGATCTTGCCGTCGTACCACACCACGTCGCGCAGCACCTTCTTCCGGTCCAGCAGCGGCATGCCGGTGAGGTCGATGCCTTCATAGAAGAGGCAGTCGAAGAGATAGAGCTCCACCGAGACGCCGGTCCGCGTCACCCGCGCCGTGTCCCGGAGATGCATCCGCTGCTGCAGCCTGGCGAAGGAGGAGAGCCCCGTCGCCGGATGGGGGGCTACGATCTCACCGTCGAGCACGGCGTCGCCCCGGACGGCGAGGGACAGCGCCTCGACCAGCTCGGGGTAGCCCCCTTCCACCTGGCGCCGGTTTCGGGAGAAGAGGCGTACCGAACCGCCCGTCACGTAAGCCAGCACCCGCACGCCGTCCAGCTTGGGCTCGTAGATCCAGCCGCCACCCGGGGGCACGCGCTCGGTGAGGGTGGCGAGCATGGGCGCGATCCATCCCGGCTGCGCGCGATAGCGGAGCCGCCCTCGCGCTCGCGACAGCGCGTCGCGTGAAAGGCTCACGCCGCACCTCCGACGCCCAGGATCGTGCCCAGGTCCTGCTTGGCCGACAGGATGCCGTCCCATGGGTCGCCCTCGGCCTGGAGACGGTCGGGCACCGTGCGGATGGTGAAATCGGTGGGATAGATCCGCTCCAGCTCCTCCCAGCGCACCGGGGTGGACACGGTGCTGTTGGGATGGCGGCGGGTGGAGTAGGGCACGGCGAGCGACTTCCCGCGGATGTTCTGGTTGTAGTCGAAGAAGATCTTTCCCCGCCGCCGCTCCACCGCCCATTCGACGGTCACTTCCCGCGGCCGCTCGCGAACCGCGTGCTTCGCGATCGTCCCCGCCAGGTCCCGCGCGGCGTCGAAGTCGAGCTCCCGCACGATCGGGAGATAGAGGTGGAGACCGGTGCGACCGGAGGTCTTCACGTAGGTGGTGAGGCCGAGGCGCTCCAGCTGCTCCCGCACTTGGAGAGCGAGCTTGCGGGTGCGGTTGAACGCGCGCCGGTGCAGCTCCGGCTCCGCCCCGCGCGCCTCCCGCCCGGAGTAGTCGTAGGGGTCGAGGTCGAACACCACGAAGTCGGGATAGTTGAGCACCGAGCGCTCCAGCTCGGCCTCCGACCCGGTGAAGCGGCGGCCGTGCGTCGTGGCATCCGGCTCGGGGTCGGTGCGGCTGTACCACGCGTGCAGCTCGAGGCTCGCCATCTGGCCGAGCCAGAGCAGCGTCGGGAGGTTCTCGCAGATTAGATACGAGCCGTCAGTCTCGCCGTGGCTGGAGTAGATCGCGACCGTCCGGGCGAACGCCGGCGGATCGTCCCAATGCTTCTGGTAGAAGCTCTTCCCACCGATCCCCCCGGGAAACCGGGTCACGAACAACGGCCGGTCGGCCAGGTGGGGCAACATCCATCGCGACACCCGCGCCAGATAGCGCAGGAGGTGGCGCTTGGTCGAGGCCCTGCGTGTGGGCGCGGCGGGCCAGAGGGGCTTGTCGAGGTTGCTGACGGGAATGTCGTGGCCGTCCACATGCAGCACGGCGCGGTCCCGCGCCGCGTCGAGCTGCTTGACGGCGTCGCGCACGGTGCCGGGGGACGGGATCGCCGCGGGCACGCGCCTAGCTGACCTTCCTCGTCCTGCGCCGCGCCGCCGGCCGGGCCCGGGGCCGCGCCGCACGGGTGGGCTTGCTCTTCTTCGCGGCCTCCACGCTCCTCCGGAGCGCGTCCGCCAGGTCGATCACCTTGGCTTCCTTCGGCGCCGGCGACTCCACCACCTCGCGGCCCTCGAGCTTGGCCTCGATCAGCTGATTCAGCGCTTCGCGGTAATGATCCTTGTATTCCTCGGGATCGAACGGCTTGCGCAGGAGGTCGATCAGCGCGAAGGCCATCTCCAGCTCGCGATCGCTGATCTTCACCTTGTCGAGGCTCACCTCCGGCTGGGCCCGGATCTCGTCGGGGTAGTAGAGTGTCTCCAGCATCAGCGCCCCGTCCTTGGGGCGGAGCGCGCAGAGCTGCTCCTTCTTCCGGATGGTGATGTTCGCGATCGCGGTAAGACCCTTCTTCTCCAGCGTGCGGATCAGCAGCGCGTAGGCCTTCTCGGCCCGCTCATCGGGCGCGAGGTGATAGCTGCGCTCGTAGTACACCGGATCGATCTCCTCTTCCTTCACGAAGGCGCTGAGCTCGATGGTGTGCTTGCTCGGCAGGGGGAGCTTCTCGAAGTCCTCGTCGGTGAGCGTGACGTACTGGTCCTTGGCGTATTCGTAGCCGCGAACGATCTCGCCCCAGGGGACTTCCCGCTCGTCGGTCGGGCACCAGCGGAGCTGCTTCAGGCGGGTGCCGCAGGTGGCGTGCAACAGGTGAAACGAGATGTCCTTGCTCTCGGTGGCCCCGTACAGCTTGACCGGGATGCTCACCATCCCGAACGCGATGGAGCCACTCCAGATCGCTCTTGCCATCCCGCCTCCCACGAAGCCGGAGTCACCGCGGGTTTTCCACACCGCGGAAGGATTATCCACAGGTTTATCAACATAACTTGTTGATAAACAATGACTTACGACGATCTAGATTGTCGGCCGTGGGGGACGATCGCTGTGGGATGAGTCACACGCAAGTCAGCGGCTCGGCGGGCTATGGCTTCGATCCGTTCAGGGCGCGGAGGATCTTCTTCATCGCCATCGTGTCGCCTTTGGTGCGGGCGTTCGCGATGGAGTCGGTCTTCAGATCGGGCAGCGCCAGCTCGAGTTCGACCGGTGCCGGAGCGATCGGGGGCGCCGCCTCGGCCGGGTCCGCCGGCGCCGAGGTCGGGGGAGCGACCGCAGGCTTGGCGCGAGGGGCCGCCGTGTCCGCGCCCGGTTGTGCCGGCACCGACCCGGCGAAGGCCGGACCGGGGGTCATCCGGACCCGCGCGGGCGAGCTGGTGACGCGCGGCGGCGTCGCGACCGCGGCCGGCGCGGAAGTCACCGGTGCGGCCGGCTCTTCGGCGGCCGCCTCCGACTCGGGCGGCTCGCTGACGATTTCCTCGGGCTCCGCGTCGACGGAGGAATCGGCCGAAGCGGAGGGAGCGGCCCTCAAGCCGTAATGCCCGGCGAGCACCAGTGCCGCGGCCACGCCGAGCAGGAGCAGTGGACGTCCACTGGCGCGCTTCGAGCGCCGAGCGGTCGGCCGTGGGTGCTTCTCTTCCATCGGCTCGAAGTGCGGCCAGGGCGAGACCGGCTCGGGCGGGACCTGCTCCGGCTGGGGTGACGGCGTGTACGTCACGGTCGCCGTCGGCTGGGACGGCACCGACTGCGCAATCGAAGCCCGCGGCTCGGGCGCGGGCGAGGGATGGCGCGGGGGCGCACTGGGCTCGGCGGGGGCTTGCCGAGTGACCCAGGGGAGAGGCTCGGGAATCACGACCACGGGCAGATCCCGGAGCACCTGATGCTGCATGGCCATCACCGGCGACATCACGGGGTCCGGAAGCTTGGAGACGGGCTTCGGCTCGGCGGGATGCTCCGGTGTGTGCGCCTCGACGCGAGGCTTGCCCGGCGCCTTCCCGGGCACCGGGGTCGGCGTCTTGGGATGAGCGGAGCTCGCGGCGGGCAGCTCCAGGGCCTTCTTGTAGTGCGGGTGCAGCCCGATCGGAAGCCACTTCTGCGAGGCGTTGTGATAGATACGGGCGCGTGGGGTGACCAGCCCGTTCCGGATGGCGACCGCCAGCTCCTCCATGGTGCGGAAGACCGTCTCCTCGCCTGGAGCGACTTCGATCCGGTACATGAATCCGTCCTCTGCGGCTGCCCGGGGAGCACCCGAGTGACGCCAATTTCATGCTCGGGGTCAGTGCACCTTTCTGCATGGATTTGAGAGCGATTTCGACCTCCGACCTCGCCTGGCGGCGACCGCCGAACCGACGGGACGCGTGCGGTTTACCACCAGCGACGCCGGCCCCGGGACCGGCCCGGGCCGGCCGCTCGCGCTGGACGACTGCTCTCGTAGATTGCACGAGATGAAGGTTCCCGCGTCCGGAGTGAGCGCGCTCGCCGCCGAGCGGGTCAGCAAACGCTTCGGCGCCGTCGTCGCCCTCGATGGGATCTCGCTGGAAGTGGGCCGGGGGGAGTGTCTCGCCGTCATCGGTGAGAGCGGGTCCGGCAAGACCACGCTCCTGCGCTGCTTCAACCGCCTGATCGAGCCGGATGGCGGTCGCATTCTGGTGGACGGCGCGGACGCGGCGACGCTGGATCCGATCGAGCTCCGGCGGCGCACCGGCTACGTCCCGCAGGATGGCGGGCTGCTCCCGCACTGGCGCGTGCGGCGCAACGTGGCGCTGGTGCCCTGGCTGCGCGGCGCGCCCGACGCCTCGGCGGCCGCCGAGCGTGTTCTGCGGCTGGTGGGTCTGGAGCCCGCGAGCTTCGGCGACCGCCGGCCGCGAGAGCTGTCGGGCGGGCAGCGCCAGCGGGTGGCGGTAGCGCGGGCGCTCGCCGCCGGCCCCGAAGTCGTTCTGCTGGACGAGCCCTTCGGTGCGCTCGACGCGATCACCCGCGCCGATCTCCAATCCGCGTTCCTCGCCATCCGCCGCGAGCTCGGCCTCACCGCCGTGCTGGTGACCCACGATCTCCCCGAGGCCTTCCTGCTGGCCGACCGGGTCGCCGTGCTCCGCGCGGGGCGCCTGGAGCAGGTGGCTCCCGCCGCCGAGCTGCGCGCCGCACCTGCGACGCCGTATGTGCGCGAGCTCCTCGCACGGGCACGGGTCGCCTGATGGGCGCCATGGCGCTCCTGCTGCTGCTCACAGTCCAGACCGCTCCTCCGCGGCCCGTCGTAGTCGCCTCGAAGCCGTTCGGGGAGTCCTACCTCCTGGCCGAGATGTTCGCCCAGCTGCTCGAGGCACGCGGCCTCGCCGTGGATCGCCGGCCGGGGCTCGGCGCGACCGAGATCGCGTTTCGCGCGCTGCGTACCGGCGCGATCGACGTCTATCCCGAGTACACCGGCACCGGACTGCTCGCGGTCCTGGGTGATCCGCCCCGCCGGGACCCGAGTGAGGTGTACGACCGCGTCAGCCGTGAGTTCCACCGCCGCTGGCAGGTTCGCTGGCTGCCCCCGCTCGGCTTCGAGAACACCTACGCCATTGCGGTGCGGCGGGAGACCGCGAAGCGACACCGGCTCGAGACGTTGAGCGATCTGGCGCGGGTGGGCCCCACCCTTCGGGCCGGCCTCACGGCGGACTTCATCGGCCGCCCGGATGGCCTGCCCGGTCTCGCCCGGGCGTACGGTCTCAGCTTCGCCGAGGTCCGGGCGCTGCTTCCCGCGGTGAAGTACCAGGCGCTCGCCGCCGGCGAGGTGGATGTGATCGACGGCTATTCCACCGACGGATTCATCGCGCGCTACGACCTGGTGGTGCTGGAGGACGACCGACGGTTCTTCCCGCCGTACGAGGCTGCCGCGCTGGTGAGTCGCGCCCTCGCCGAGCGGCGGCCCGAAGCGGTCGCGGCCCTGACGGAACTGAGCGGGCGGCTGAACGTGGCCGCCATGCGCGCGCTCAACCGTCGGCTCGAGGTGGAAGGCGAGCCGGTGGAGCACGTCGCGGCGGGTGCGCTGGCCGACCTGGGACTCACCACTGTCACTGCGCCGGCGACAGCCGCCGAGCATGGCAGGGAGGGCCTGGCGGGCTATCTGTTCGAGCGTCGGCGCGACCTGCTGCGCATGACGGGCCGGCATCTCCTGCTGGTGGGGCTCTCACTCGCCGCCGCGGTCGCTGTCGCCGTGCCCCTCGGTGTCGCCCTGGAGCGCCTGTCACGGGGCGCCGAGACGACGGTGCGCGCCGTGGGCCTGCTCCAGACCATCCCCGGCATCGCGCTCATCGCCTTCATGATCCCCCTGCTCGGCATCGGGGTCCTGCCTGCGGTGGTCGCGCTCTTCCTCTATTCGCTCTATCCCATCCTTCGGAACACCTGGACCGGAGTACGGGACGCGGCCACCGACGCGGTCGCGGCCGCGACCGCCCTCGGCATGACGCCGGGTCAGATCCTGCGCCACGTACGGCTGCCGCTCGCTTCCCCCGTGATCATGGCCGGCGTACGCACGGCGGGTGTGATCAACGTGGGGACGGCCACCCTGGCCGCATTCATCGGTGCCGGTGGGCTGGGCGATCCGATCGCCGCAGGACTGGCGCTTTCCGACACCCGCATGATCCTCTCCGGCGCCATCCCTGCCGCCCTGCTGGCCCTCGGCGTGGACGCTTTCCTCGGCGGGGTGGAGCGGCTGGTGCGGCCCCAGACCTGACGCACAGCTGATGGCTCATGCTTCTGGCTTGACGCCCGCTCGCGCGTCCGGGTAGGATAGGGCCCGCCATGCGTCTGAACCCGTTCCGCGCCATCCGTCCGCGCCCCGATCTGGCCGCCCAGGTGGCTTCCGTCCCCTACGACGTCGTGAACCGTGGGGAGGCCGCCGAGCTGGCCCGGGGCAATCCCCACAGCTTCCTCCACGTGGGTCGCTCCGACATCGACCTGCCGGCGGACGTGGATCAGTACGACCCGCGGATCTATCGGCGCGCCCGCGAGGCGCTGGACGAGCTGCTGGCGAAAGGGACACTGCTCCGGGACCCGGAAGCCCGGCTCTTCGTCTATCGCCAGAACATGGACGGCCGGGAGCAGACCGGGGTGGTGGGCTGCGTGCACGTGGACGACTACGAGCACGATGTCATCCGCAAGCACGAGAAGACGCGCCAGGACAAGGAGGACGACCGCACCCGCCACGTCCTTACCCTGAACGCCAACGCGGAGCCGGTGTTCCTCACCTATCGCGGCCGGGCCGAGATCGACCGGCTGGTCGAGGCGATCACCTCGGCGCCGCCGCTCTATGACTTCACCGCGCCCGACGGAGTGCAGCACACCGTCTGGAGCGTGCCCGACTCGAGGGCGCTGGCGCGCGCGTTCGCCCCGGTCCCGCTCGCCTACGTGGCCGACGGCCACCATCGCTCCGCCAGCGCGTGGCGCGCGGGCAAGGAGCTGAGGGCGAGGAGCGCCTCGCCTGGCGCGGACGGGGAGTACAACTGGTTTCTGGCGGTGCTCTTCCCCTCCGATCAGCTCCGGATCCTGCCCTACAACCGTGTGGTGCGCGATCTCAACGGGCAGACGCCCTCCCAGGTCCTGGAGCGGCTGAGTCGTCTGGGCAAGCTCTCGGCGGCCGCGGATCCGGTGCCGGAGCGGAGCGGAGTCTTCTGCGTCTATCTGGACGGCCGTTGGCATCGGCTGGAGCTGGATCCGGCGGGGATCGACCGGTCGGCCCCGATCGCGTCGCTCGACGTGTCCCTGTTGCAGGACCGGGTGCTGTCGCCCGTCCTGGGCATCGGCGACCCGAGGACCGACAAACGCATCGACTTCGTCGGTGGGATCCGCGGCACCGGGGAGCTGGAGCGCCGGGTGCGCTCGGGCGAGATGGCGATCGCGTTCTCGCTCTTTCCCACTACGCTAGACCAGCTCATGGCGGTGTCGGACGCGGGTCACGTGATGCCGCCCAAGAGCACGTGGTTCGAGCCCAAGCTGAGGAGCGGGCTGTTCGTGCACGAGCTAGGTTAAGCAGCTAGCCACTCGTGCCAACTGGAATCCGGAGTCCCGATGAAGGTCCTCATCGCCGACAAGTTCGAGAAGGTCGGCATCGACGGTCTGAAGGAGCTCGGCTGCAGCATCGTCTCGCAGCCGGATCTCACTGCCGAGGCGCTGCCGGGAGCGGTCAGGGAGGTGGACCCCCACATCCTGATCGTCCGGGGCACCAGAGTGACCGCCGAGACGCTCAACGCCGGCACCGCCCTGACCCTGGTGATCCGCGCCGGCGCCGGCATCGACACGATCGACGTGGCCGCCGCGTCCAGCCGCGGCATCTTCGTCTCCAACTGCCCGGGCAAGAACTCGATCGCCGTGGCGGAGCTGGTGCTGGCGCTGGTGCTCGCTTGCGACCGCCGGATCGCCGACCAGGTCGCGGATCTCCGCCAGGGCAAGTGGAACAAGGCGGAGTATTCCAAGGCCCGCGGGCTCTACGGCCGGACGCTCGGCATCGTCGGGCTGGGGCAGATCGGGCGGGAAGTGGCGGTGCGGGCGCGCGCCTTCGGGATGCGGGTGCTGGCATGGTCGCGGACGCTGACCCACGAGGAGGCCGACCGGCTCGGCATCGCCTACGCCCACAGCCCGCTCGAGGTGGCGCGGCTCTCCGACATCGTCACCATCAACGTGGCGGCCAACGCGGACACGAAGCATCTGGTGAACGCGGAGTTTCTCGCGGCGATGCGTCCGGGCGCGTATCTCATCAACACCTCCCGCGGCTCGGTGGTGGACGAGGCCGCGCTGGCGCAGGCGATCGCCGACAAGAAGCTCCGGGTGGGGCTCGACGTCTTCCAGAACGAGCCGGCCGGCGGCAAGGGCGAGTTCCAGAGCGCCATCATCCAGGTTCCCGGCGTCTACGGCACTCACCACGTCGGCGCGTCCACCGACCAGGCCCAGGTCGCCATTGCCCACGAGGTGATCCGCATCGTGCAGGCGTTCCAGGCCACCGGCGAGGTGCCCAACGTGGTCAACCGGCTCGCGCGCAGCTCGGCGAGCCACGTGCTCATCATCCGCCACCGGAACCGTCCCGGCGTCCTGGCCCACGTGTTCGGGGTGCTGGCCGGCGCCAAGATCAACGTGGAAGAGGTGGAGAACATCATCTATCACGGCGCGCAGGCCACGCTCGCGAGGATCCACCTCGACGGCGCGCCGGGCAACGGCGCGCTGGAGAAGATCAAGACCGGCAACGCGGACATCATCAGCGTGGAGCTCAGCGAGATCGACGGGAGGCGTTAGACCATGAGCAAGCGAATCTTCAATTTCTCCGCCGGCCCTGCCGTCCTGCCCGAGCCCGTGCTGCGGAAGGCGCAGGAGGCGGTCTGGGACGTGGCCGGCAGCGGGATCGGGATCATGGAGCACAGCCACCGGGGCAAGGTGTTCGACCGGATCCGGAACGAGGCTGAGCAGGCCTGTCGCGACCTGGCGGGCATTCCCGACCACTACCAGGTGCTGTTCCTCCAGGGCGGGGCGTCGCTCCAGTTCAGCATGGTGCCGATGAACCTGCTGCCCACGGATCGCACCGCCGACTACCTGCTCACCGGAGTATGGGCCCAGAAGGCGGTGAAAGAGGCCAGGATTCTCGGGGCCAAGGTGCACCTCGCGGCCACCAGCGAGAGCACCAACTTCGACCGGATCCCCCCGTCCTCGGAGATCAAGTACTCCGAGCGGCCGGCGTACGTGCACCTCACCACCAACAACACCATCTACGGGACCCAGTGGCGCTCGGAGCCCGCAGTGCCCCCCGGGGTGCCCCTCATCGCCGACACGTCGAGCGACATGTACAGTCGGCCGATCGACGTGAGCCGATATGGCCTGATCTACGCCGGCGCGCAGAAGAACCTGGGTCCTTCGGGCGTGGTGCTGGTGATCATCCGTAACGACCTGGTGGAAGCGGGGTCCAAGACCCTGCCGACCATGCTCCAGTACCGTACCCACGCGGCGGAGAAGTCGCTCTACAACACCCCGCCGACCTTCGGGATCTACGTGATGGGCGAGGTGTTCAAGTGGATCCAGTCGGAGGGCGGGCTCAAGGGCGTGGCCGAGCACAACGAGTCGAAGGGCCGGCTGCTTTACGACTTCATCGACCAGAGCGACTTCTTCCGGGGCACCGCGCAGCCCGACAGCCGCAGCCTGATGAACATCTGCTTCCGCGCCCCGACCGAGGAGCTGGAGAGCAAGTTCGTGGCCGAGGCGACGAAGCGCGGGCTGGACGGACTCAAGGGACACCGGAGCGTGGGCGGGATGCGGGCCAGCGTCTACAACGCATGTCCCCGTGCCGCGGTCGAGGCGCTGGTCGCGTTCATGAAGGAGTTCGAGCAGGCCAACCGCGCCGCCGCGCGCGCCTGACGGTACCCTGAAACGGAGGGTCGGCCGGGGGCGGGCGG